>NZ_VFUA01000013.1 GCF_006440735.1 Mesorhizobium sp. B2-7-1
ATTTCCGTCTTTGAGGCATCAGTCCCTCTCTCAGGACTGTCCCTTATATCCTTGTCTCAGTTTTGGGGTGCACTCCATGCCTACTGCCTACTGCCTACTGCCTACTGCCTACTGCCTACTGCCAGACGCTCTTTGCGCCACGCCGCCGGCGCCACCCCAACCGCCTGGCGGAAGAACCGTGAGAAATAGGCTGGGTCGTTGAAGCCGGTCTCATAGGCGATGTCCTCGACCGTGCGGATGGTGAAGAGCAGCAGCCGCTTGGCCTCGACCAGGCGCCTTTCGCCGATCGACTGACGCACGCCGGAGCCCAGCACCTGATGCGCCGCCTTGTCGAGCAGATGGCGCGTGGTGCCGAGTTCCTCGACATAGCGCTCGACCGGCCAGTCGTCGCGGAAGTGTCGGTCGATCAGCCGCCTGAGCCGGCCGCCTAGAGCGACCGCCGCGGGCACCATGATCGCATGCGATTGCGCGTCGAGACGGGCGATGTGCGACAATGCCACGGCGACCAGCGGCGGCAGGATCTTTTCCGCGCCGGCTTGCGCCTCGGCATATTCGGCCTGGATCATCCTGACCGTGTCGCCGAGCCTTTGCCAAAGCGCTTCCTCACCACGTGCGGTGATGAGAACCGGCTGGTCGAGCGCCAGCGCCGAGTGCTCGGCGATCGCCGCGAGTGCCGCGTCCGCGACCGAGACGACGATCGCGTCAGTGCCCGGCTCGATGTCGAACCCATGCACCACGCCGCTCGGCATGAAGCTGACCGTCGGTGCCGAAAAACTCCAGGTCCTGTCCTCGATCCGGTAGATGCCCTGCCCGCTCGTCCAGAACGTGACCTGCGCCATTTGCGGGTGTTTGTGGGCCAGAACCTGGCCGCGGTGCACCGAAGCGCGGGCCTGCACGGTCTCGACATGCAGGAAGCCGACGTCGAGCGCCCGTGCCGGCTCGCCGTAGACGAAGAATTCCGGAATGGCGGTCTGGCCCATGAGCAGCCGGAAAAAGTCCAAGCGGTTTTGCGCTTTCGTCCATAAACCATTAGCTCGGCTCCCGCTACTCTCCACCAATCAAGGGAGGATCATGATGCGATCGGAAGAATTCCGGGCCGACAAGTCGCGGCCGTTCACGGGCGCCGAATATCTGGCGAGCCTACGCGACGGGCGCGAGGTCTATATCAATGGCGAACGGGTGGCCGACGTCACCAGCCATCCGGCGATGCGCAATTCGGTGCGCTCGCTGGCACGCCTCTACGACGCGCTGCATGATCCCAACCAGCAGGCGGTGCTGACCTCGCCGACCGACACCGGCTCCGGCGGTTTCACGCACAAATATTTCCGCGTCGCGCACTCCTCCGCCGAGCTTGCCGCGCAGCAAAGCGCGATCGCGCATTGGGCGCGCATGACCTATGGCTGGATGGGCCGCACCGCCGACTACAAGGCGGCGCTGATGAACACGCTCGGCGCCAATGCCGAATGGTACGGACCGTTCAAGGACAATGCGCGCGCATGGCACAGCAGAGCCCAGGAAGCGGTCCTGTTCATGAACCATGCCATCGTCAATCCGCCGATCGACCGCCACAAGCCGGCCGAGCAGGTGAAGGACGTTTTCGTGCACATCACCAAGGAGAACGATGCCGGCATCTGGGTGTCGGGCGCCAAGGTGGTGGCGACGTCGTCGGCGCTCACCCACTATAATTTCCTGGCGCAGAGCTCGGCGACGGTGACGGAGGATCCGTCGCTGTCGGTGATGTTCATCGTGCCGATGAACGCGCCGGGCATAAAGATGTTCTGCCGCGTCTCCTACGAACAGACCGCCAACACTGTCGGCCATCCCTTCGACTATCCGCTGTCGTCGCGCTTCGACGAGAATGACGCGATCCTGGTGCTCGACAATGTCTTCATCCCCTGGGAGGACGTGCTGGTGCTGCGCGACGCGCAAAAAATCCTGTCCTTCCATCCGGCGTCGGGCTTCATGCATGGCTACTGCTTCCAGGGCTGCACGCGCTTTGCGGTAAAACTCGACTTTCTCGCCGGCTTGCTCGCCAAGGCGCTGCGCGCGACCGGCGGCGATGCCTTCCGCGGTAACCAGGCGGCGCTCGGCGAGGTGATTGCGCTGCGCCACATGTTCTGGAGCTTCTCCAACGCGATGGCGCACAATCCGATTCCCTGGGCCAACGGCGCGGTGCTGCCCAATCTCGAGGCCGCGCTCGCTTACCGCACCTTCATGTCGGAAGCCTATCCGCGCGTCATCGACACGGTGCGCCGCGTGATCGCTTCCGGGCTGATCTATCTGCCCTCCTCGGCGCGCGATTTCGACAATCCGGAAATCGACCGCTATCTCGCGCAGTATGTGCGCGGCTCCAACGACATGGGCCATGTCGAACGCATCAAGATCATGAAGCTGTTGTGGGACGCGACCGGCACCGAATTCGGCGGCCGCCACGCGCTCTACGAGCTCAACTATGCCGGCGCGCCGGAAGAGGTGCGGCTGCAGGTGCTGAAGGGCGCGGAGCGCGGCGGGCGGCTGAAGCAGATGGAGGAACTCGTCGACCAATGCATGGCCGACTATGACGAGAAGGGTTGGACCGGC
Organism: Mesorhizobium sp. B2-7-1; assembly: GCF_006440735.1. Lineage (GTDB taxonomy): Bacteria > Pseudomonadota > Alphaproteobacteria > Rhizobiales > Rhizobiaceae > Mesorhizobium. Next base: position 2,581 of record NZ_VFUA01000013.1, read on the forward strand.
GACACCTGGCTGCCACCCCTCGGCGCCCAGGCCAACTGACGGAGGCCAGCCATGGAAGCGGCCATGACGTCACAAGTCGCGAGGCTGGAATTCCGCGAGGCGATGGCGCGGGTCTGCGCGCCGGTCAACATCGTTACCACCGATGGTCCGGCCGGGCGCGGCGGCTTCACCGCGACCGCCATGTGCAGCGTCTCCGACGATCCGCCGACGCTGCTGGTGTGCATGAACGAGCGCTCGGCGCAGACTGCAATGTTCCTCGCCAACCAGCGTTTTTGCGTCAATGTGCTGACCCAGTCGCACATGCATCTGGCGGCAAAATTCGCCGGCGCGATCCGCGACATGACCGAGCGCTATCAGGCCGCGCGGTGGCAGACCATGCCGTCCGGCATGCCGGCGCTGCTCGACGCGATCGTCAGCTTCGATTGCGAGATCGGCGCGGTGAACAAGGTCGGCACGCACAATGTGATGTTCGGCCGTGTTGTCGACATCCGTCACGGCAGCGACGAGGCGGCGCTGCTGTATGTCGGCCGCAACTACATGCAGCCGAGCGCGCTGGGGAGTTTTGGCGGGTGAGGAGCGCCCATCCCTTCTCCCCTTGTGGGTGTCGCCGAAGGCGACGGATGAGGGGTGCTCCAGCGGAGTGAGACGCTGGCGTTCCCTGGAACACCCCTCATCCGTCTCGGCGCTGCGCGCCGATCCACCTTCTCCCACAAGGCGAAAAGGGAAATCCTAGCCCTCCATCGACTCCGACTGGATCAGGCTATCCAGCATATCTAGCAGGCGCTCGTGCTCTTGGGCGCCGTAGCGCTTCTCGATCGCCTCGTAGATGGCGGTGCGCTCGGGCGCCAGTTCCTCGATCAGCGCCACGCCGGTCGGACTGATGGCGAGCAGCGCGCGGCGGCCGTCATCCTTCACCTTGTTGCGGGATATGAACTCCCTCTCCTCCAGCGCCTTGATGATGCGGGTGAGGCTCGGCGGCAGGATCGAAGCGCGGTTGGCGAGCTCGGTCGCTTCCAGCGGACCGGTTTCGGCGAGAACGCGCAGCACGCGCCACTGCTGCTCGGTGATATCATGGCGGGCGAGCATCGGCCGGAAATGCGCCATGATCACTTCGCGGGCGCGAAGCAGAGCCATGGGCAAGGAACGGCGGGTGCTGGGCGGTAGCAAAATCAGGTCTCCGAAAAATTCCAGTCCAGTACGACTCGCAACAAAGGTCTAGGGCGGGATCGCAGCTATATCCGCGATTTTGCCGAGAGCGGCAATCCCACCCCGGGAGTTGCATCCGCAGAGAGAACGACGCTTGACATTCCCGCGTCAAGATGTAATTCACATGTTAACTACAAGACCGGTGCTGCCGGCGGAGGAAACCTTGCCCCATATGGCGATCGAATATTCGGCGAATCTCGACGCGAAGCTCGACATGGGCGAACTCTGCGCGCTGGTCTCGCGCACCATCCTCGAAACAGGCTTGTTCGAACCGGGCGCGGTCCGGGTGCGCGCCTTCTGCGCCGAAGCCTATGCGATTGCCGACCGGCTCCCGGAGAACGGCTTCATCGACATGAACTTCCGCATCGGCAAGGGTCGCAGCGCGGCGGAAAAGAAGAGCGCCGGCGAGGCCATCTTCGCGGCGGTCACCGATCATCTGGCATCGCTGTTCGCCACGCCGCATTTCGCGCTGTCGCTGGAGATCCGCGAGATCGACGCCGAGCTAAGCTGGAAGAAGAACGCCATCCATCCGCGCCTGCGTGGCAAATAACCGGGCGCGGCAAGCAATCGACAGGAAGCACACCCATGGCGGCATTGGACGACAATCTGAAGAAGGCCGAGGCCTATCTCGAACGCTTCCGTAAAGGCGGCGTGCTCAACCAGATCGCCGGCGAGGCGGTGCCCTCGGCCGACGGTTCGACCTATGAGACGATCTCGCCGATCGACCTCAAGCCGATTGCCACCGTGGCGCGCGGCAAGGCCGCCGACATCGACCGCGCCGCCAAGGCCGCGAAGACCGCGTTCAGGGATTGGGCGGCGATCTCCGGCGATGCGCGCAAGAAGCTCATGCACAAAATCGCCGACGCCATCGTCGCGCGCGCCGAGGAGATCGCCTTCGTCGAATGCATGGACACTGGACAGTCGCTGAAGTTCATGGCCAAGGCGGCACTGCGCGGCGCCGAGAATTTCCGCTTCTATGCCGACCGCGCGCCGGAAGCGCGCGACGGCCGTTCGCTCAGGGCGCCCGGCCAGCTCAACATGACGACACGCGTGCCGATCGGCCCGGTCGGCGTGATCACGCCGTGGAACACGCCCTTCATGCTGTCGACCTGGAAGATCGCGCCGGCGCTGGCCGCCGGCTGCACGGTGGTGCACAAGCCGGCCGAGCTGTCGCCGCTCACCGCCCGGCTGCTGGTCGAGATCGCCGAGGAAGCCGGCCTCCCCAAGGGCGTGTGGAACCTCGTCAACGGGTTCGGCGAGGATGCAGGCCGGGCGCTGACCGAGCACCCCGACATCAAGGCGATCGGCTTCGTCGGCGAAAGCCGCACGGGCTCGATGATCATGAAGCAGGGCGCAGAGACGCTGAAGCGCGTGCATTTCGAGCTCGGCGGCAAGAACCCGGTCATCGTCTTCGCCGACGCCGACCTGGAGCGCGCTGCGGACGCCGCCGTCTTCATGATCTATTCGCTGAACGGCGAGCGCTGCACCTCGTCGTCGCGCCTTTTGGTCGAGGCCTCCGTGCACGACAAGTTCACCGACCTTGTGGCGGAGAAGGCCAAGCGCATCAGGATCGGCCACCCGCTCGATCCCGAGACCGTGGTCGGGCCGCTGATCCATCCGGTGCACGAAGAAAAAGTGCTCTCCTATATCGAGATCGGCAAGTCGGAAGGCGCGGTGGTCGCGGCCGGCGGCGGCAAGTTCGCCGGCCCGGGCGGCGGCTGCTATGTCAGCCCGACGCTCTTCGTCGGCGCCACCAACAAGATGCGCATCGCCCAGGAGGAGATTTTTGGGCCGGTGCTGACGGCAATCCCGTTCAAGGACGAGGCGGAGGCTCTGGCGCTGGCCAACGACACGCAATACGGCCTGACCGGCTATCTCTGGACTTCCGACGTCACCCGCGCCTTCCGCTTCACCGATGCGCTCGACGCCGGCATGATCTGGGTGAATTCGGAGAATGTGCGACATCTGCCGACGCCGTTCGGCGGCGTCAAGAGCTCGGGTATCGGCCGCGACGGCGGCGACTGGTCGTTCGACTTCTACATGGAAACCAAGAACATCGCGTTCGCGACGGCGCCGCATTCGATCCAGAAGCTCGGCGGCTGACCGGAGACACAAATGGCCCTGCCCCAACCCAACCTCTACCCCGCCTTCAACATCGTGCGGCTCAGCCATGTCGAGCTCGCCGTCACCGACCTTGCAAAATCCCGCGCCTTCTATGTCGACACGCTCGGCCTGCAGGTGACCGACGAGACCAGCGGCGCGATCTATCTGCGCGCCATGGAGGAACGCGGCCATCACTGCATCGTGCTGCGCAAGGCGACAACGCCCGAAGCGCGCGAGCTCGGTTTCAAGGTGTTCTCCGACGAGGATCTCGACAAGGCCGAGCATTTCTTCAAGGGAAAAGGCCTGCCGGTGGAATGGGTCGAACGGCCCTACCAGTCACGCACCTTCCGCACCCGTGATCCGCACGGCATTCCGCTGGAGTTCTATTCCAAAATGGAACGGCTGCCGCCGATCCATCAGAAATACGCCTTGTACAAAGGCGTGAAGCCGCTGCGCATCGACCACTTCAACTGCTTCTCGCCCAACGTCGATGAAGCGGTGGCGTTCTACAACGAGCTCGGCTTCCGCGTGACCGAATACACGCAGGACGAAGAGACCGGGAGGCTGTGGGCGGCCTGGACGCACCGCAAGGGCGGCGTACACGACATCGCCTTCACCAACGGCCTCGGCCCGCGCCTGCACCACGTTGCCTTCTGGGTGCCGACGCCGCTCAACATCATCGACCTGCTCGACCTGATGGCGACCACCGGCTATGTCGGCAACATCGAGCGCGGGCCTGGACGGCACGGCATCTCCAACGCCTTCTTCCTCTACATCCGCGATCCGGACAACCATCGCGTCGAGATCTATTGCTCGGACTACCAGACGGTCGATCCGGATCTCGAGCCGATCAAGTGGGATTTGAAAGACCCGCAGCGCCAGACGCTGTGGGGCGCGCCGGCGCCGCGAAGCTGGTTCGAGGAAGGTAGCGTGTTTGCCGGTGTCGAGCCGCGCAAGTCCGATCTGGCGGCCTCGCCGATCGTGGCGCCTTGATGGGCTGTTGCGAGATGTTCGCGTTCCTTCGCCCCCCTCTCTGTCCTGCCGGACATCTCCCGCTCAAGTGGGGAGATTGGCTATTCATCGGAGTTTCAGCATGAGCACGGGACGGCTCGTCACCTTCACCGTCCGCGGCAAGACGCGCTACGGCGCGGTCACAGACAGAGGCGTAGTCGACCTTTCGGCGCGCCATCCCGAATGGACGACGCTGCGCGAGGTGATCGAGGCCGGCGCGCTCGTAAAGCTCGCCGAGGAAGCTGAAGGGTTGGCAGCCGATTTCAGCGTGGAGGACATCGCCTACGAAATCCCGGTGCCCTCGCCGGAAAAGATCATCTGCGTCGGCGTCAACTATCCGGACCGCAACGAGGAGTACAAGGATGGGCAGGCAGCGCCCTCGAACCCGTCGCTGTTCATCCGCTTCCCGCGCTCCTTCGTCGGCCATGGCTCACCGCTGGTGCGGCCGCCGGAATCGCCGCAGCTCGATTATGAAGGCGAGATCGTCATCGTCATCGGCAAGGGCGGGCGGCGGATCGCCGAGGCCGATGCGCTCGGCCATATCGCGGCGCTTTCGCTCTGCAACGAAGGCACGATCCGCGACTGGGTGCGCCACGCCAAATTCAACGTCACCCAAGGCAAGAATTTCGACCGCACAGGCTCGATCGGACCGTGGCTGGTGCCGTTCGCCGACGAGGCGCAGATCGCCGACATTTCGCTGACCACCCGCGTCAATGGCGAGATCCGCCAGCAGGACCGCACCGGGCGCATGATCTTTTCCTTCCGCAAGATCATCAACTACATCTCGACCTTCACAACACTGGTGCCGGGCGACGTCATCGTCACGGGAACACCGACCGGTGCCGGCGCCCGTTTCGACCCGCCGATCTGGCTGACGCCAGGTGACGTCATCGAGGTCGAGGCGGAAGGCATCGGGACGCTCAGGAATGGCGTCGTCGACGAAGGAACCGGCCGATGATGACGGAAAGCCAAATCGAGGACGCCGCCCGCAGGCTGTTCGAAGCCGAGCGCGACCGGCGCCAGATCAGGCTGCTCAGCCTCGATTTTCCAGAGGCGACGATGGACGACGCCTACCGCGTGCAGGCGGCGCTGGTGAAGCGCAAGGCCGCATCGGGACTGACGATCAAGGGTTGGAAGATCGGCCTGACCTCGAAGGCGATGCAGTCGGCGCTCAGCATTGACATTCCGGATTCCGGCATCCTGTTCGACGACATGTTCTTCGAAGATGGCGGCACCGTGCCTGCCGATCGTTTCATCCAGCCGCGCATCGAGGCCGAGATCGCCTTCGTCATGAAGGCGCCTTTGGCTGGTCCCGACATTTCGGTCGACGACGTGCTCGACGCCACCGATCATATCACGCCGGCGCTTGAAATCCTCGACACCCGCATCGAGCGGATGAACAAGGAGACCGGCAGGATCCGCACCTTCTTCGACACGATCTCGGACAATGCGGCCAATGCCGGCATCGTCGTCGGCGGCCGCGCCGCCGGCCCACGCGAGGCGGATCTGCGCTGGATCGGCGCGATCGTGTCGCGCAACGGCGAGGTCGAGGAGACGGGCCTCGGCGCCGGCGTGCTCGATCATCCCGCCAAGGGCATCGTCTGGCTCGCCAACCGGCTGCACCAGTACGGCATGCGGATCGAGGCCGGCCAAGTCGTGCTGTCGGGCTCCTTCATCCGGCCGGTCGAATGCCGGCATGGCGACCGGATCGTCTCGGATTTCGGGCCCTTTGGCGCGATCCGCATCGCCTTCGCCTGATCCAGGCATTTCTCAGCTTCTGAAAAAAGGCCGGGCGCGAAAGCGGCCCGGCCAAGAATGAAGGTCATAACCTTCAGAGGGGAACACCGCCCGGCGCAATGGGAGGAAAACACCGAGCGATGCCTCTTATTTGGGGCCTAAACGGTGTATTTTCCACGAACGGAATTCCAAAAAAGATCGGAAATGCGAAAAAATCTCGCGCAATCATCAGGAATCCTCAGCCGGCGGCCGATGCTTTTTCCAGAAGGTCGGCATAGTGACGCCGTGAAACGTCTGGATGCGACCTCAGACGGCTCTTCAGCACATTGGTCCCGACATTGCGGAACAGCGGATTGTCGGGGTCGCTGGCCGGGCCGCGCGCTTCGGCGGCGAGTTCCTCGGGCAGGTCGAGCAGCGGGATCGTCGCGTCGAGGCGGGCGCTGAAGAAGAACGGCACGGAAATGCGCTCGACGCCGGCCGGCGGCGTCACCACGCGGTGCACAGTTGCCCTGAGATAGCCGTTCGAGGCGAGTTCGAGCAGCGAGCCGATGTTGACGACGAGCGTTCGCGGGATGGGATCGACATCGACCCAGCTGCCATCATACTCGACCTGCAGGCCCTTGTTCTCGTCCTGCAGCAGCAGGGTGAGAAAACCGCCATCCTTGTGCGCGCCGACGCCCTGGTCGTCACCGGTGGCATCGCGGCCGGGATAGCGCACGATCTTCATGCGATGGTTCGGCTCGCCGCGATAGATCGGGTCGAAAGCGTCTTCCGGTTGGTCGAGCGACAGCGCGAAAGCCTTGAGCAGCCGGATCGCCACGTCGGTCGCCTTGGCTTGCCAGGCAAGCAGCGCGGGCTTGAGATCGGGAAGTGCTGCGGGCCACTGGTTCGGGCCTTGCAGCCGCGTCCAAGCCGGCACGCCCAGCCCTTGCGAAACGGCCGGGCGCTCGACCCCGATGTCCAACTGCTCGCGCCAGTCGGCCTTGCCCCTGGTCAGCTCGCCACCGGCGCGCGTATAGCCACGAAACTGCGGCGACTTCACCATCTCGATGCCGAGCTTGTCGGCTTCCGGCAGGGCGAAGAAGCGGCGCGCCGCGTCGAGCACCGCATCGATTTCCGGCTGGGTGATGCCGTGGCCGCTCAGATAGAAGAAGCCGACATCGCGGGCTGCCGTGCGCAAATCAAACAAGAAAGTTCGAAGCTCCGACGGGCCCTGCTCCAGGCGGTCGAGATCGAGCACCGGCATTATTCTGGGCATGGACAGGCTCCTCTTGGCGTAACTCTTGTTTTTCGCAATTCCGGACGGAAAACCGCTGCACTTTCCTTGGAATTGCTCTAGCGCCCCTGCCGCAAGATGACATGCGCGCCATTGCGGGTGAAGAAACGCGCCGACCAATCTCATTGCAAACGGCGCAAGCCGGCGCTCAATTCCCGGCTTTTGCGGCAAATTGCGTTCGCGACGCCACCCATGCCCTGCCCTGTCAGCGATGATCCAGCCTTGCGACCAGCCGGTCGCCGATCCACTGGATGCCGCAGACCAGCACGATCAGCACAATGACCACGGCGACCATGACGCTGGTCTCGAAGCGCTGGTAGCCATAGCGGATGGCGAGGTCGCCGAGGCCGCCGGCGCCGATCGCGCCGGCCATGGCCGAGGCGCCGACGAGCGTCACCAGCGTCACCGTGAAGCCGGCGACGATGCCGGGCAACGCTTCCGGCACCAGCACCTCGCGGATGATGGTCCAGCGGTTGCCACCCATGGCGCGCGCCGCCTCGATCAAGCCGTGGTCGACCTCGCGCAGCGAGACTTCGGCGATGCGGGCGTAGTAAGGCGTCGCGGCGATCGACAGCGGCACGATCGCCGCCCAGGTGCCTATCGAGGTGCCGACGATCAGCCGCGTCACCGGGATGAGCGCCACCAGCAGGATGATGAAGGGCACCGAGCGGAAGCCATTGATGATGGCGCCGAGGATGCGGTTGAGCCAAAGGCTTTCGGCGATGCCGCCACGATCGGTGGCGACCAGCGCCAGACCGAGCGGCAGGCCGAAGACCAGCGAAATGATACCGGACGCGCCGGTCATCAGCACCGTCTCCCAGATCGAGCGGAGCAGGAGTTCAAACAGGATCGGCGACATGGCCAAGCACCTCCACCCGCGCCCCGCGGTCTTTCAGGAAAGCGATAACTGCCGCCAGATGCGCGGCGTCGGCTCCAGGAACCGCCACGAACAGCGTGCCGACCGGCTGCTGCTGCACGTGGTCGATACCGCCATGCACAAGCCGGAACGGGCCGGGCACGTTGGCGCTCAGCTCCGAGAACAGCGGGCCACGTGCCGCTTCGCCGGCGACATCGATCCGAAGAATAGTTTCCGCGCCTTCGCCTTTGGCCAATCGGCTGGCGATCTCCGGCGGCAGTTGCGGCCGGATGCCGCCGAGCAGGCTGCGGGTGATCTCCGATTTCGGGTTGGCGAAGACCTGCCAGACGGCGCCCTCCTCGACGATCCGGCCGGCATCGATCACCGCCACGCGGTCGGCGATGGAACGGATCACCTCCATCTCGTGCGTGATGAGCAGGATGGTCAGCCCGAGCCTGGAATTGATGTCCTTGAGCAGCGCCAGGATCGAGCGCGTCGTCTCCGGATCGAGCGCCGAGGTCGCTTCGTCGGACAAGAGCAGCGCCGGGCGCGCGGCGAGCGCCCTGGCGATGCCGACACGCTGCTTCTGTCCGCCCGACAGCGAGGCCGGATAGGCTTTGGCTTTCTCAGAAAGGCCGACCAGTTGCAGCAACTCGGCCGCGCGCGTCATGCGCTCGGCGCGGGGCCGCCCTTCGATCTTGAGCGGCAGCGCGACATTCTCCTCGACGGTCTTCGCCGACAGAAGGTTGAAGTGCTGGAACACCATGCCGATGCGGCGGCGCAGCGGCTGCAGTTCGCGTTCGCCCAGACGGCCGATCTCGCTGCCTTCGATGAAGACCTCGCCGGAATCGGGCCGCTCCAGCCCGTTCAGACAGCGGATCAGCGTCGACTTGCCGGCGCCGCTGCGGCCGATGATACCGAGGATCTCGCCCTTCTTCACGTTAAGCGAAACGCCGTCGAGCGCCGCCGTCGCGCCGAAGCGGCGCTTCAGGTCGACGAGGCGGACGACGTCTTGCGACCTCGTGGGATCGATAACGACCGGGTCGCCTATCTCGGCCGTGACGTGCTGGTTCATCTCTGTTTCCGTTTCAGTGCCGCTCAAACGCGACGGCGGCCCGCTCAACAGCGGAGCCAACTTCCGACAGCCAGGCCCCGATCAATAGGCGCTGATCCCGGTGCCCTTGTAGACCTTGTCGAACTCAGCCTTGACCGCCTCGTTCTGGTAGGAGGCGACCAGCGCCTTCACCCAGGGCTCGTTCTCGGTTCCTGCCTTGACGGCGATGAAGTTGCGGTAAGGGTTGTCGGCCACCGGTTCCTGCGCGATGCGGTTTTCAGGGCCGAGGCCGCTTTTCAGCGCCCAGTCGGTGTTGACGACGGCGGCATCGAGATCCTCCACCGAGCGGCCGACGATGCCGGCGTCGAGTTCCTTGATCTCGAGCTTCTTCGGGTTGTCGGCAATGTCGGCGGTGGTCGCCAGGATGCCGGTGCCCTCCTTGAGCTTGATCAGACCCTCATGCTCCAGGACGTGCAGAGCACGGCCTTCGTTGGACGGGTCGTTCGGCAGGCCGATGACGGCGCCCTCGGGCAGCTCGGCGACCTTGGCGTGCTTCTTCGAATAGAGGCCGATCGGCCAGACGCCGGTATAGCCGACCGGCACGATGTGGTAGCCCTGCGTCTTGATCTGGTTGTCGAGATAGGGCTTGTGCTGGAAGGCGTTGGCGTCGATCTCGCCGCGCTCCAGCGCCTCGTTGGGCTGGGTGTAGTCGTTGAAGACGACGGTCTCGATCGTCAGCCCTTTCTTGGCCGCCTCGGCGGTGACGACGCGCCAGACATCCTCGTCCTCGCCGCTGATGATGCCCACCTTGATCGCCTTCTTGTCTTCGGCGAAGGACGGCGACGGTCCGGCGAAGCCGACCACGGCAAGCGTCGTAGCGAAAAGCGCGGCAAGTCCGGCGCGCCTGGTGATTGACGTAACGAGAGAATTTGAAGCGTTGCCGCGTTCGGACATGATGCGTTCCTTGCGATCCTGAAATCACTTTGGCCTGGCGGGATGCGAAGCCTTGATATCAGCATCACCAATGCTGCCCGGTCAGGCAAAGAAGCGCATTTCCTCTCAGGCGGAGCGCGGAAAATATTCTCTCAAAGATTTTATGACTTGGAGCATGCCAGCCGCTGGCAAGCCGGTTTGGGCCGGTCAAGGTCCGAAGCGATGACGCTTAAGAGGCTTGCCGCGCAGCGCGCCAGCTCAATCGGCCATTCCCCCGCAGGCGAGGCACCGTCGGCAGGCCTCGCACTTCCTGAACGCCGAAGCCCAGGCGCGTCAGGCAGGCCCGCGCCAGGGCCGCATTGCTGTCGATGACGATCAATCCGTTCGTGTCACCGAGGCTGGCCGACACGACCGACAGTTCGGTGCAGCCGAGAAGTGCCGCATCGGCGCCAGCCAGTTGCGCGAGATGAAGCGCCCGCTCGGTTTCAGCCGCGGCCTGCGCGATCGAGCCGGCCTTGACGAGGCCGATGGCGCTGTCGACGCGTTCCTGGAACTCCGTGTCCGCGGGAAGGCAAGGCTCGAAACCCGCCACCGATATCCTCTCCTGATAGAAACCGGAGGCAAGCGTGCCCCGGGTTGCGAGATTCGCAACCCTGCCCCGGTCCAAGCCGCGGCGGATTTCCGCCGCCACCGCGTCGCCGATGTGGATGATCTCGGCCTGCGAGTTCGCCACCAGCTTTTCATACCAATGATGAGCGGTGTTGCAGGGCATGGCGATGCAGGCAACGCCGAGCGCGTTCAGCGTCGAGACCGCGGCCATCAGCGGCGCCAGCGGCCCGTCATGTCCGGCCAGGATCGCTTCGGTCCGGTTGGGCAGTTGCGGCACGCTGAGGATGACGGAAGGCACATGCTGGTTGTCGCTGAACGCCTCGGTCATCCGGGTCAGCTTGAAATAGAAGTCCGCCGATGCCAGCGGCCCGAGACCGCCGATGATGCCAAGCTTAGGACGAATGCTGTCGTCGATCATCGGACGGGCTCGGCTTCGAACTCGCCCGCGACCGTTTCATCGGACTGCGTCGTCTCCCTGTGGTTGGGCGCGATCATGGCCGTGCTCGCCGCCACGGTGCAGACGCTGGACAGCGTCATGAACGTATCGACGGCCGCATCCACCGCCACGAACAGGGCGAACGCTGCCTCGAAGGGAAGCTTCAGGTAACCGCAGACGATCGACATCTGGGACAGGATGAGCAGGCTGCCCATGCCGCCGGTGGTCAGCGCCAGAAGTGCGGAGACGATGCCGACGAGCAAGAGATCAGGGATCGCCAGTTGATGGCCGTAGAGCTGGGCGATGAACAGGGCACCCGAGGTGTAGACCAGCGCCGGGCCTGTTCGCAGCAAAGCCGCCTGCAGCGGCACGAGCAACTCGACGACGACAAGGTTGAAGCGCAGGCGCTCGCTCAACAGGTTGATGACCCATGGCAACGAAGCGACCGAGGAGCGTGTGGTGATGGCCACCATCAGGAGCGGCTGGCAGGTCCTGATCGTGGCCCAGTAGCTCCGTCGCGACCGCATGGCGATAATTGCAAACGCGCCGGCGAGGAAGGTCAGGCAGGAAAGGCCCATCACCAGCAGATAGCCGCCCATCAGCATCAGCGGCTTGGTGCCGGTCGACGCGGTCTGGTCCGCGATCAGGATGAAGGTCGCGAAGGGCAGCCCCCAGACGAACCAGTTGGTCAGCACCGTGCACGCCCGGTACACCGCGTTGAGCGCTTGCGACAGGCTGAGCGACGAGGGCTGCGGAATCTTGCCCATCGCCAGACCGAAAAGCAGGCAGAATAACAGGACCTGGATGGTCTGGCCCGAGGCCAACGCGTTGAAGACGTTGTTCGGCACCAGGTCCATGAAGATCGAATGCCCGGCGTTCGGATCGCCGGTCGATGGCGGCGGCTGGAACGGGAATGCGAGATCGGTGGAGACGCTGCCCTGGGAATTGATGAACTCGCCGAGCTCGATGCGCGACTGCGGGTTCTCGATCTGGCCGGGCTTGAGGATCAGCGAATAGGTGCCGCTCACCAGCACGGCAAGGAACGACACGACCAGAACGGCTATGCCCACCTTGCCAAGATAGCGGACCGATTTCGGATCCTGGACCATCGCGGTGATGGAGAAGATGACGGACGAGACCAGATAGGGCAAGACGACCATCTTTAGGAAATTCAGGTAGATCTGCGCAACCGGACTGATGGCGTGGGCGAAGGCCGGGTAATAGAGGCCGCACAGGATCCCGGCCAGGATCATGATCATCGTCGTCAACGGCGAGCGCAGGATGCGCTTTGCCGCCAGGCGCCAATCGAAAGACATGGGTGCGGCTACATCCGAGACGGCCATTGTCAGGCTTTGCTCCCCTGACGATAGCGCGCGATGATCTCGTCAGTGCTGAGGACCTGCTGGCCTCGCGCCAGATCGAGATAGAGATCGACGAAGGCCGCCAGATGGGGATTGGCCGGGCTGACGCCGACCGCGATCGTGTCGACCTTGTCCGTCAGCGTGATCGAGCGCGCGACGACCGTCATCGACGGATCGTCGACCATCAGCTTCTTGATCTCGAAATCGTCGCGATAGGCAAGGTCGATCGTGCCGTTGCGGATCGCATCGATGACCGTGTTCCAGCCCGCGAAGCGCTGGATCGTGGCGTGCGGGAATGTGGTCGCCGCATAGGTGGCGAAGGATGAGCCTTCGATCACGCCGAGATCGCCGGAGAAATCGCGGATGATCTGTTCGGGCGGCTTGCCTTGCGCGATGCGCGCCAGGTTCACGCGGTTGGCAAGCAGCCCCTGGTGCAGCATGGCGTAGGGCCGGGAATAGAGGATCGAGCGACCGCGCTGAAGAGTGCGGCTCAGCTTGCCGATCGCCAGATCCGCCTCGCCGGACGTCAGCAGTTGCACCATGGCGTCGAAGGTCACGGCGGACCGGTCGAACACCGGTTCGACGCCAAGCTCCGCGGCTATGCCGCGCGCCAGGTCCACGTCGATGCCGCCGTCCCCCGAGCCGTCGGCCGGGAAGAACGGATCGGAGGCGAAGGCCGGCATGGCGATGCGCAGCTTGTTGACGCCGACGACAGGTTGGGGAGCGTCTTGCGCCTGGGCCGGCGTGGCCACGGCTTGCGCCTGCGCGATCAGCAGCCCTCCGCCTCCGGCTGCAAACAGCGTGCGACGTGTAAGCGGCATGCGCGTTCTCAATTCGTGCGGGGAAGCCGGACAACAAATCTGATAAATGCGCAGTATGCACGCCGAAGTTAAGTAAAGGTATCTTTTATTTTGCGCCTTTTTACATTGCGGATCACTAAAGTAGCATCAAGAAATATGCATACCTTCTAAAGTAATAAGGCAACGGCGAGGCGCGTTATTGTACCGTTTGCGCAACGGGTCGTCAGAACGTCTCGACCCAGGGCCTGAGATCGACCTCGAAGCTCCAGGCGCTGCGATGCTGACGATGGGTGGCGAGATAAGTCTCGGCGATCGCATCGGGTGACAGGTGGCTGTCCGTCCGCTCGGGCGTCCTCGCGGGCGAGGCGATCTGGCCATCGATGATGAAATGCGCGACGTGGATGTTCTTCGGGCCGAGCTCGCGCGCCATCGATTGCGCCAGGCCGCGCAGGCCGAATTTAGGCATGGCGAAACCGGCGGAACCGGAAAAGCCTTTGAGGCTTGCGCTGGCGCCGGTGAACAGGATCGAGCCTGAGCCCCGCGCTATAAGCCGGAGCGCCGCCTGCTGGCCGACCAGGAAGCCGCCATAGGCGCCGACGAGCAAGGCTTGCTTGACCGCCTCGGGATCGAGCTCGGCGATCGGGCCGCGCGTGCGGCCGCTGGCGTTGAAGACGGCGATCTCAAGCGGACCAGCCTTGTCGGCCGCCTCGAACAGCCGCTCGACGGAGGCCGCGTCAGACACGTCGGTTTCCACGGCTTGGGCGCCGGTTTCCTTGACCAGCGCGGCCAGCTTGTCGACGTTGCGCGCGGCAAGGACGATGCGGAACCCCTCCTTGGCGAGGAGCCGTGCCAGCGAGGCGCTTAGCCCCGAGCCGGCGCCCGCGATCACCGCAACATTGGCTGCCATAGCGTTCCTCCTTGAGGTCCCTCGTTGTCGAACCTGCAGGCTCGCGCCTTCGGCGACAAGAGGCAAGCACGTGGATGCTCGATTTCCGCCATTTGGCGCAAAAGGCCATCTGGATGGGCGCGGCGGAAGACTTGCCTGCCGGGCCAATCCGTCCGACACGTGGATCAAAGACGATTCGAGGACAAAACCATGGAACCAATCTGGGCGGTCGGCCTGATGACCGGCACGGTGCTCGACGGCAATATCGACGTGGCGTTGATCAAGACGGATGGCGAGCGCATCGCCGACACCGGCACCTACACGCTGGCCCCCTACCCGCAATCGATCCGTGCCTTGCTGGAAGAGACGCTGCGCCAGGCGCGCGCCTGGAATTTCGAGGGACCGGAGCCGGCGATCTTTCGCGAAGCCGAAGAAGCGCTGACGCGCGCGCAGTCGGCTGCGGTCAGAGACCTGGTCGAGAGCCAGGGCATGAGCATGGCCGATATCGGCGTCGTCGGCTTCCATGGGCAAACCGTGCTGCATCGCGCGCCGCAGCCGGGCAAGATCGGCAGGACTCGCCAGCTGGGCGACGGCGAACTGATGGCTTCGCTGCTCGGCGCCAAGGTCGCCTATGATTTCCGCTCGGCCGATGTCGCGGCCGGCGGGCAAGGCGCGCCTCTGGCCGCCGCCTACCACGCGGCGCTGCTGAAGGAGACGGACGCCAGCGGCGACACCGCCGTGCTCAATCTCGGCGGCGTCGGCAACATCACCTGGTGGGACGGCAAGGGCGATATCGTCGCCTTCGACACAGGGCCGGCCAATGCGCCGGTCAACGACTTCATCAAGGCGCAAGGGCTCGGCGAGATGGACCGGGACGGCAGACTGGCCGCAGCCGGCAAGGTCGACGAGGAAAGGCTCGCCCGGCTGCTCAAGCATCCCTACCTCACCAAGCCCTACCCGAAGTCGCTCGACCGGTTCGACTTCACTGCGGCGATGGCAGAGGGGCTCGGCGCGGAGGATGGCGCGGCGACGCTGACGGCCTTCACCGTGTCGGCCGTCGGCAAGGCGCTCGACCTTTTGCCGCGCCGGCCGAAGCGGCTCGCGGTGAGCGGCGGCGGCCGCCACAACCCGACGATGATGGCAATGCTCGAAAGCCGCGCCGACGTCGAGGTGGTGCAGGCAGAGACGCTTGGATGGAAGGGCGACGCGGTGGAAGCGGAATGTTTTGCTTTCCTCGCCGTGCGCGTGCTGCGCGGCCTGCCGATCAGCTTTCCGAGCACCACCGGCGCACCTGAGCCGATGCGCGGCGGAAAGCTCGCGGGTTAAGGCAACTTCTTCTGCAGGAAGATGCGGCTGCGGCCGGCGGGAAAGTCAGGCAGTTCGCCGAACGGCCTGTAGCCCTGGCGCCGGTAAACCTTCTCGGCGATGGGATTGAAGGTGTCGATCCAGGCGCCGTGGCAGCCACGTCCGATCGCCTCTTGTTCGGCAGTGTCGAGCATGCTGGCGGCCATGCGGCGGCCACGTAGCCTTTCGTCGACCCACAGCCACTGCACATAGAGCCAGCCCCAGGCGGTGTAGCCGGAAATGCCGGCGACGATGTCGCCATGCTCGTCGCGCACGATAACCGCGAGCGGCTTCCGGCCCGATGCGCCAACATCGGCATCGTTGAAGGCACTGAGACTCCCACTCAGGAAAGCGAGGTCCTGCGGCAAGGGCTCGGCCGTGACTTCAAGGGTCGTCTTCATCGCGCTTTTCGCTCCGGCCGATACTGCGCCAAGCCATATCGAAGGAGCCACGGCGTCGGCAAGCCAACCTCGGCCCTGAAAATAATTCCCACACCACGTATCCCGGAGCGCGCGTCGTACGTCCTAGGAGCGTCACCACGCAACAGGAGAAACTTCGATGAGGAAATTGATCGTCGGCAGCTTCATTTCACTCGACGGCGTTATCGAGGCGCCGATGAACTGGGCGTCGCCCTTTTTTGTCGGAGATGCGCTGGAACATTCCTATCAGAAGGCCGGCGAGGCAGAGTACTTCCTGCTCGGACGCGTCACCTACGAGTTGTTTTCCAGCCGATGGCCGCAGATCCAAGGCAAGTATATGGACCGCATGAACGGGATGAAGAAACTGGTCGCATCGCGGACCCTGAAAGAGGTCGGCTGGAACGCTTCCCTGATCGAAGGCAACATTGTGGAGGGCCTCGCCGCGATCAAGGCGCAAGGCGGCGGCGACATACTGAAATACGGCATCAGCCAGCTCGACCAGACCTTGCTCGCCAGCGGGCTGGTCGACGAATATCAGCTGTCCATCCTGCCGACACGTGTCGGCTATGGGAAGCGCGCCTTCCAGGATGTCGACCCATCCCTGGTCAGGTTGGAGCTCACGGACACACGCCGGTTCGAGAGTGGCATCGTGACGCTGACCTATCGCGTGCTGAAATGATCTTGGCGCGCACGTATCCTTTTCCCGCTGCCATCCGTCCTGGAGTCGGCCGGCGATCATGCCGGTCGGCGAGCACGGAGACCATCGGGCTATGTTGAAGACCTACGCAGGAAGCTGCCATTGCGGCAAAGTGCGGTTCGAGGCCGATATCGATCTCAGCCGGGGAACCGTCAAATGCAATTGCTCGACATGCGCCAAGACGCGCTCCTGGGTGGGCTTCGTCGGTCCGCAGCACTATCGCCTTGTGTCCGGCGCCGAGGCGCAGACCGAATACCAGTGGACCCCGCCGGGCCGGGAGGCGCCCAGCGTCCAGTATCATTTCTGCGCGACCTGCGGCGTGCGCATGCCGGCGCGTGGCGACGTTCCGGCGCTTGGCGGCATCGTCTACGCCATTCCGATGGCGGCTCTCGACGGGATAGACCCGGAAGAACTGGCGGCGGCGCCGGTGATGCATGTCGACGGCAGACATGATCGCTTCGATCGGACTCCCGACGACATCAGGACGATGTAGCATGGCGGACCTTGCCTCACGGGAAGCGCATACGGAGTTCGTGTCGCCATGACGATGCAGCCAAGACTTGAGCCTAGCGGGCTCTTCGACATTCGCTACGCCGCATTCCTGGAAACGGTTGCGCATCTGCGGGAGCGGCTGCACCGCTATTGCACGCGCATGACTGGCTCGGCGCTCGACGGTGAGGACGTCATGCAGGAAACGCTGTTCGAGATCTATCGCAAGATCGAGAAGATCGACGATCCTGGCGCGCTTCGTTCATGGATGTTTCGCACCGCGCATAACCGCTGCATCGACTTCCTGCGCAACCGGAAAACGCGCCAGCGCGCCGAGGCCAATTTCGCGGTCGATGAGATCGTCATGCCGGGCGAGCTCGTGGGCCAGAGCGCCGGTCGCGCCATAGAACGGCTGGTGATCCACCTGCCGCCGAAGGAGCGCGCCTGCATTCTGCTGAAGGACGTCTTCGACCATTCGCTGGAAGAGATAGCCGATCTCGTCGGCTCGACGGTCGGCGGCGTCAAGGCGGCCTTGAGCCGCGGCCGCGCCAAGCTGGCCGCGCTGCCGGGCCAGCCGGCCGTTCGCCCGGAGCCTTCGCCGGATCCCGAGCTGTCAAAACTGCTCAACCGCTATGTCGAACTCTTCAACCGCCGTGACTGGGACGGCGTGCGGGCATTGACCAGCGCCGACGCGCAATTGCGGGTGTCGGACTGCTTCAGGGGGTCTTTGTTGGATTCGATCTATTTCGTCGAATATGAAAAGGGCAAGGACAACTGGAAAATGGCGATCGGCGCGGTCGATGGCGAGATCGTGCTGCTCGTGCTTCACCGCGGCGAAGCCGGCTGGGAATCGGCCTATCCGGTTCGGATCGAAGCGACCGAGGGTGCCGTCATTCGGATCAGCGACTATTATGCGTGTCCGTGGCTGCTGAAGGTGGCACGCATGGTGACCGTTGCGAACCCAGACTGATCGGTCAGCCCGCTGACCGCCAAGCCGCGGCGGCCGCCGCCACCAGCATCAATCCCGCGGCGATCAGAGCGCAGTTGGCAAAGCCGAGGCTCGTGTAGAGCGGGCCGAAGCCTGCCGTGCCGATTGTGACGGCCAGATAGGTGACTGCGCTGTTCAGCCCCATGATGGTGCCGCGTCGCGACGCGTCGAGGGCGGTCAGGCGCATGACCAGCACGTTGAGCCCGAAATGGTTGGCGAGGCCCCAGACGGCTATTGACGCAAGCAGCAGGCCGAAGCCGCCGCTCGCCAAAGCGATCGCGACGTAGACGGCGGCGACCAGCAGATAGGCGAAGGGCATGACGCGGCGCGCGCCGAGCCGGTCGATGACACTGTCCAGTAATGCGGCCGCGCCGAAGCCGAGGCCATAGGCGACCGCCGCCAGGCCGTTGGCGCTGACCGGCTCGTCGAGAGACTCGTGCAGATGGTCGCCGAGATAGCCGTAAACGCCATAGAAGGCGGTCATGAAGGCGCCGCAGGCAATGAGCAGCGGCACTATGCCGGGAACGGTGAGCGCGCCGAGCGGCGAAGGCGCCGGGCCGGTTTTCCTGGTGTCATGCAGCGAGCTCATCGCCAGGCCGGCAACGGCCGCTCCCGCCAGCAGCGCCACGGCCGCGAAGACGGCGCGCCAGTGGATTAGGTCGGCGATCACGGCCGACAGCGAGACACCGGCGACCATCGAGAGCGTCCAGCCGGTCAGCACCACGCCGATGGTGCCGCTCTCGCGGCCGGGCGGGGCGATCGCGGCCGAGCTGGCGTAGATCGCCGGCATGGCGATGCCGGCAGCAATGCCGGCAACGAGTTGCGCCGTGACGAGCAACACGACCGTCGGCGCCAAAGCACTGGCGACGAGCGCCAGAGCCAGCAACAAGAGTGCGCCCTGCAACATGCGCCGCGCGCCGATCCTGTCGATGTAGCGGGCGAGGAAGAGCGCGCTGGCGGACGTGCCGAGGCCGAAGGCGGCGGCCGCTGTCATCACCGCCGGCACGCTGGTCCCGAACGATGCAGCCACCGCCGGCGCGATCGGTCCCAGAACCAGCGAGTTGGAGCCGATAACGGCGATACAGCCCGTCAGCAGATAGGCGGCGGCCGGTATCGGCGCCCGAGGCGCGCCGGTCATAATTGCAGATTGATTGGTGTTCGACATATCTCCATAATGGCCGAACTAAATTCCGCAGCAATGGAGAATTTCCATATGAACGCAGAAACAGATGACATTCAGCGGAACAAGCAGCCGGTCCGTGAGATCGACCCGATCGACCGAAAGATATTAGGCGTCCTCGTGGAGGACGCGACCATCAGCTATGCCGATCTGGGCGAGCGCGTCGGCCTCTCGCCGCCGGCGGCGCATGAGCGGGTCAAGCGGCTGAAGCGCAGCGGCGCTATCCGCGCCACCTCGGCGATCATCGATCCGAGGGCGGTGAAGAAGCCGCTGCTCGCCTTCGTGCATATCGACACAAGGGGCTGGGGCAAGACGCCGGAGCTAATGGCGGTCTCCAAATATCCGGAGGTGGAGGAAATCCACACGGTGGCCGGCGACACCTGCATGCTGCTCAAGGTACGCACCGAGGACACGCGGGCGCTGGAGGGATTGCTGGCCCGCCTCTACGACACGCCCGGCGTTACCTCGACGCGCAGCTATGTCGTGCTGTCGACCTATCTCGAGCGTCCGGTGCAGCCGGAGATCACGAGCGAGTGGCCGGCACCGAAGCACATGGCAAACCCGATGTATTAGGCCGCCGCCAACTGACGGCGCCTGGCACGCGCCAGCAGGTAGAAGGCCGCGACATGTGTGATCATCAAAAGCGGCACGTAGAGGATCGGGATCGCATAGGTCGCGCCCAATTGCCCGGCGTGGCCGGGAAGGTCGAGCACGACGCCGTGGTAGTAGTCGCCGGCAAGGTCGACCACGCCCACCACATTGAAGGCGACGACCAGAGGCCAGAAGATCGCGGGCCTCGCCGCCAAGAGCAGCGCCAACATGGCGAGCAGACCGGTGGCGAAGTCGCCATAGGCGGCGAAGCTTGCGAAGCCAGGAGCAAGGTCGGGGCCGACCGCGCCCGGAATGAGGAAGACGAGCCCGAAGAAGCGGAAACTGTGCAGCGTGGCGATGGCGCGCTGCGCTTCTGCCGGCTCCATCGATCTCAGTCTTGGCCAGACATAGGCGGCGAAGCAGAGCAGCCACGGCACGTAGCCCAGTGCGAGATGAATGTTGAAGATTACGGCCGGTGACATCTTCGCCTCCCTCAATGTTAGTTTTCGCAATTCCGGACGGAAAACCGCTGAACACTTTTCCTGGAATTGCTCAGTTGACCGGAACGGCCTCGAACACCGCCGTCAGGATGCCCAGCCGTCCCTCCATCAGATTGCGTCCGAGATTGGTGGCGAATTCGGCGAAACCCTGCCCCATGACGACGCCGAGATTGAGCGAAGGCGGCGGCCCGGAGGCGCGGAACTCGGCAAACCAGGCCTTGGCGGCAGCCGTGTCGTCGCGGCGGACGAGCGTGCCGAAGCCGGCGGCTTCGATCGCTTCGCAGGTCGCGTCGGCCGGCAGCAGAAAGCTTTCACCCGGCGTCCTTGCCCAAGGCACCGGATAGTGTGGGTCGCCGCCGTTGAGCACGACGTCGAAGGTCGCGAATTTTCCACCCGGCTTCAGCACGCGCCTGATCTCGCGGTAGAGCAGCGGCCGGTCGGTTATGTTCATCGCCACATGCTGCAAAAGCGCGGCGTCGAACATGCCGTCCTTGAAGGGAAGCGCCAGCGCGCTGCCGGTTTCGAACGACACTTTGCCGTCCTGCCCGGTTCGCGCGGTCAGATAGCGCGCGGCCTCGACAAAGGGGGCGCTGAGGTCGACGCCGGTTACCTTGCAGCCATAGGTCGCCTCGAGGAAGCGAGCCGGCCCGCCAACGCCCGATCCGACGTCGAGCACCGACATGCCGGCGGTAATGGCGGCGAGATTGGCGAGTTCCGCTGTCGCGACCAGCCCGCGGGTGTGGAACTGGTCGAGCGTCGCCAGTTGCTCGGGCTTCAACCGCCCTTCCTCAGGGCCGAAGACCGCCAGCGCGGTCCTCAATCGATCGGTCAATCCTGTTGCGCGATAGTGATCGCGCACGCGGTCCAGTTCATCGGTCATTGCCACTTCCCTTTGATGTTCCAGGTCACGCAAGAGATATGGCGGCTTTCTGCGAGCGACTATCCGCGATAATGTCGACGGGTCATGAAGCAGAACTTCACAGTCAGGCATGGCGCCCTCGACGGCGTCGAAGCATTCTTGAGCGTCGCCAGGCACCGCAATTTCCGCAAGGCGGCGGCCGAGCTTGCCGTCACGCCGTCAGCGATCAGCCAGGCGATACGCACGCTCGAGGCGCGCATCGGTGCTGCGCTCTTTATCCGCACGACGCGCAGCGTCGGCCTGACGGAAGCGGGTGAGCGCTTTTTCGCCCGCGCTCGGCCTGCCTTCGAGGAGTTGATCGCCGCGAGCGAGATCGCGCGCGGGATTGGCCAGCGGCCAGCCGGGCTGTTGCGCCTTTCAGTGCCGCCGGCCGTCGTGCCGATGCTGCTGGAGCCGATGATCGCCTCCTTCTGCCAGGCCTATCCCGAGATCGAGCTGGAGATCGTCGCCAGCGGCGAGTTGGCCGATCTCGCCGCCGAAGGATTCGACGCCGGCATCCGCATGGGCGATCTGATCGCGCCCGACATGGTCGCGATCCGGCTGACGCCGTCCTTCCCGATGATGGTCGTCGGCAGTCCCGATTATCTGCGCCGGCGCGCCACGCCTGAGCGCATCGAGGACCTGCGCGACCACGCCTGCCTGCGCCTGCGCCGCTCGAACGGCTCGGTTGCGCCCTGGTCCTTCATCGACGGCAACAAGACGATAGAGGCAATCGTCTCGGGACCGCTGATCGCGCATGACTATCCGTCGCTGCTCGGCGCGGCGATCCAGGGTGTCGGGCTGGCCCAGGTGCCCGGTCCGATCGCCGAAGCGCCGATCGCCGATGGACGCCTGCAGGCGCTGCTCGGCCGCTTCGCGGTGACCACGCCGGGCGTTTTCCTCTATTACCCGGAACGGCACCAGGTGCTCCCCAAATTGCGCGCCTTCATCGACCACATCAGGCAACCGGCCGGCGCCCCGAAGCGACCGAGCGGGCAGAAGCAAAATTGACGTCTCATGGCGTCGGCTGTGTTCGCGGATATTCGAGCTGCATGGCGACGAAATCCGTGGTGCGTGCGCCGTAGCGCGCCGTGATATTATCGAGCGTCCGATCCAGGGCCTTTGCCGGCGGCACGTCCACCATGGCCTGCACCTTGCGATCCACCGGCCAGTCGGCTGCGACCCGATCAGGCAGGATGCGGATGCCTTCGCGACTGACGACGGCGCCATCCTTCGCGGCAAAGGTGACCGCGCCGGAACGAAAGGTTCGCGACCATGCGTCCGCCGCAAGCGCCAGCGACACCTCGTCCATGCCCGGCGTCAGCGGGATGCCGAGTTGCTCGTGGTTGAAGAAAGCGAGCGTGTTGCCGATCGCCGTCAGCGCGAAAGGCCGGGTGAATTTGAAGGCGCCGCTGTCATGGCGCGCGTCCCAATGGTCAAGGCCGAGATCGCGGGCGACGGCTTCGGCTTTCTCATGGCCCGCAATCGCCTCGATCAAGGTCAGCATCATCGGCATCGACGCGGTGATGCCGGTGGTGGTCGCGACATTCCCGTCGACGACGTAGCGACGGTCGGCGACATAGCGGATCGTCGGATGTTTCTGGCGCAATTCCTTCAGCGAATACCAATGCGTCGTCGCACGCTTGCCATCGAGCAAGCCGCTGGCGCCCACCACCGTGGCGCCGACGCAGACGCCGATCACCATGGCCCCCTTGGCCGACTGCGCCCTGATCCATTTCAACACGTCCGGATCGTCGTCGCGCATCATGGCGGGAACGATGACGTAGTCGGCGCCTTCCGGATGCTGGGCGTCGAAGGCCGCCGTCGTCGCATCCGGTTCGACGCGTAGGGCCGGGTGCAGTTGAACCGGTCCCGGCCGTGTCGCCAGCGCGACGACATCCGCGACGTCGGCGCGGCGCAGGATGCCGTATGGCATCAGATAATCGGTGGTCTCGGTGCCGTCATTGACGCCGATAATCGCGATCAGCGGGCGAGGCCGTTTCGGCTTCAGCGCCGCGAGTGTGGCCTCGGCTTCCCTGGCGTCAATCGCCGGCTGCACCGCGGCCAGCGACGCGGAAGGCAGCGAAAGCAGCCAGCCGGCGCCGACCACCGCGAAAATCAGCAGGACGCCGAGGACGCTCCACAACACGACACGCAGGCTCATGGCTTGGTCCTTCCAGTCTTTAACGCTTGACCGGCAACCTAGCTCCGTTAGGTTTTGGCCGAAATGACATATATCGGGCAAAAACTGCCATGCGGGCGATAGGCATCATCATCCATCCGGGTTTCCAGTTGCTGGACGTCGCCGGCCCCGCGGCGGCCTTCGAGCTGGCCGAGCACTATCAGCCCGGCAGCTACAGGCTGGATATGCTGGCGCCAGGCGGCGGCGAGGTCGAGAGTTCGTCCGGCATGCGGTTGGCGGCACGACCTCTTTCCGATGCCGGGACGCTCGACACGGCCGTCATTTCCGGCGGCGAGATCATCCGTTCGATGGCCGCGGCCCAGGAGATCGTGGTGTGGCTGCGGCTGGCAGAAGTGCGCCGGACGGCAAGCGTGTGCACCGGCGCCTATCTGCTGGCGGAGGCAGGGCTGCTCGACGGACGCAGCGCCACCACGCATTGGTGGAGCACCGACGATTTCGCCCGCCGCTACCCGAAGGTGAAGCTCGATGCCGAGCGCATCTTCATCCAGGACGACGGCGTGTGGACATCGGCCGGGATCTCCGCCGGCATAGACCTGGCGCTGGCGCTGATCGAGGACGATCTCGGCCCGGCGATCGCGCGCCGGACCGCGCAGCAGCTCGTCGTCCATCAGCGCCGGCCTGGTGGGCAGTCGCAATTTTCAGGGCTTGTGGAATTCGGCGGACGGTCAGGCCGCTTCGTCGAGCTGATCGAATGGATGCGCGCAAGGTTGGCCGAGCCTTTAACCGTCGAGCGCCTCGCCGACCGCGCTGCGATGAGCCCAAGGCATTTCGCCCGCGCTTTCACCACGGAGACCGGCGCCACACCGGCCAAGGCCGTCGAGCGGCTGCGCCTCGAGGCCGCGCGCATGGCGGTGGAAACCAGCAGCGCGCCGCTGGATCATATCGCCGAGGCTAGCGGCTTCGGCGACGCCGGGCGCATGCGCCGTGCTTTCATGAGGAGCTTCGGCCAACCGCCGCAGGCGTTGAGGCGCGCGGCTGTGAGGCCCTGAGAAGCACGGCGTCAGCCGGAGCGAGACGCTATCAGCGCTTGGATGCGCTCGGCGTCAGCAGGCGTCGCGGGGTTGTAGACGATCATGCCGAGCTCGGGGCGTCCGTCGACCGCGAAGACCGAGAACTCCAGCTCGATCAGTCCGATATCGGGATGCCGCAGGCGCTTCACGCCCTCGCCATGGGCCGGAACGATGTCATTGTCGCGCCAGAGCGCCTCGAATTCCGGACTGATCCGGCAAAGCTCCTCGACGAGCTGGGTGATTTCCGCGCCTGCGCCTGCCCGCGTGGCATCCGCCCTGAAGGATCCGACCACGAAGCGCGCGACACTCTGCCAATCGTCCTGCGCGTCGCGCACGCGGGGATTGCCGAACATCAGGCGCAGGATGTTGCGCTGCTCGCGCGGCAGCTTGGAATAGTCGGTCAGCATCGCGGCCGCGGCGCGATTCCAGGCGACCACGTCCCAGGTTGCGGTCTTGATGATCGCAGGGCTGGGGTCCAAGGCGTCAAGGACGCGTTGCAGACGCGGCGTCACGCTGTCGACGTTTCTGTAGCGGACTTCCGGCGGCCGGCCGAGCCCCAGCATGAACAGATGCTCGCGTTCGGGCTCGGTCAGCATCAATCCCGTCGCAATGCGGTTCAGCACATCGGCGGACGGAGCGCCGCCCCGCCCCTGCTCCAGCCAGGTGTACCAGGTCGGGCTGATATTGGCGCGCTGCGCCACCTCCTCGCGGCGCAGCCCTTGGGTGCGCCGCCGCCCCGTGGCGAAGCCGAACGTGGCCGGATCGAGGCGCATGCGGCGATCGCGCAGGAAATTGCCGAGCTGGTTGACGGTCTGCGCAGGCATGGTGATCCTGTTGACTATTATACCATGATAAGGTCACTACTTTAACAGGATGATTTATAGCGCAAATAAGGCCTCCGAACAACCACAGGAGACCTCCCATGCGTGTATTCCTTACCGGCGCGACCGGCTTCATCGGTTCCAGGATCGTGCCTGAACTTCTTGCAGCCGGCCATCAGGTGCTCGGCCTGACCCGCTCCGACGCAGGCGCGCGCGCGCTTGCCGCCGCCGGCGCCGAGCCGCATCGCGGCGACATCGAAGACCTCGACAGCCTGCGCGACGGCGCGTCGAAGTCGGATGCGGTGATCCACACCGCCTTCGACCACAATTTCTCGAATTTCGTGGCGAATTGCGAGAAGGACAAGCGCGTCATCGAAGCGCTGGGCGGAGCGCTCGCCGGCTCGGACCGGCTGTTGATCATCACGTCGGGTGTCGGCATGGGCTCTGGCGAACATGGAGAGCCGGCGAAGGAAGACGTCTTCAACACCGAACATCGCAACCCGCGCATCCTGTCCGAGCTTACCGGCGCGGCGATGGCCGAGAAGGGCGTCAAAGTATCGGTGGTGCGGCTGCCGCAGGTGCATGACACGGTGAAGCAGGGGCTGATCACGCCACTGATCGCGCAGACGCGCGCCAAGGGCGTGTCGGCCTATCTTGGCGAGGGCCGCAACCGTTGGTCGTCGGCGCATGTGCTGGATGTCGCGAAGCTCTACCGCCTGGCGCTGGACAAGCAGGAAGCCGGCGTGCGCTACAACGCCGTCGCCGAGGAAGGCATTGCCATGCGCGAGATCGCGGAAGTGATCGGCGCCGGCCTCAACGTGCCGGTGGTCTCGCTGTCGCAGGAAGAAGCGGCGGACCATTTCGGATGGCTTTCCATCTTCGCGGGCCTCGACATGCCAGCGTCCAGCGAATGGACGCGTGCGCATCTCGGCTGGCAGCCGACCGGACCTGGCCTCATCGCCGACCTCGAGCGGATGGATTATTCGCAAGCCGCCGCGGCTTAGCGCCATGTCTCTTGGCGGTTCGGCGATCCAGCTGAACCGCCTCATGTTCCTAAGCGCGCAGCAAATCCGCCAGGCTGTCCGACTTCTCGACCTTGTCGGTGAGATCCAGTCCCGACAAAAGGTCGACCAGATGGCTGTTCATCAGGGCGGCCGCGTCGGCGCTGTCGCCGGCCTCGATCGCATCGACCAGGGCGTGATGGGCATGCTTTTCGCAGGTGGCGTCGCGGCGCTTCCAGTAGAGCGCGATGATCAGCGAGGAGTGCGAGACGAGGTCGCGCACGAAATTGGTGAACACCGAATGCGCCGCGATCTCGGCAATGCCGACATGGAAGCGCGCCGACAGCATGATGGCGTCGCTGTCGCGGCCGTCATGCAGCGCCTCGTGCTCCTTCTCCAGATGCGCCCGCAATTGCACGATGTCTGACGGCACCGCCGTCCTGGCGGCAAGTGCTGCCACCTTGGGTTCGATCAGCGCCCTCGCCTCGAACACTTCCCGCGCCTCGGTCTTCGAGGGCTGCGCGACGAAGGCGCCGCGATTTGGCTCCAGCCGGGCCAGCCGGTCATGCGCGAGCGCCTGCAAGGCGGAGCGAACGACGGTGCGGCTCACCGAATAGATCGAGGCCAGTTCGTCCTCCGGCAGCTTGGTGCCTGGCGCGAGACGATGGCTGACGATGGCATCCCTCAACCCATAATAGATCGGCGACCAGCGCGCCGCCGGCTTGTCGTCTCGATCTTCTTCCCTGAGTACCGTCAACATACTTTCAATGCGCAGGCCCGAAATGGCCCGATCTGCCCCCAAATCGCCGGCAGCCCGTCCAATCTAGTATCGCTCGCGCGGCGGTCAATCCCACCTGTCCGGCGCCGGCCGTCCGGCGGCATGAAGCCGCCTAGACGATCTCGGCTTGCGTGGGCGACAGCGGTGCGAACATGCCGGCGAACCGCTTGCCGCGCGGAGCCGCATAGCCGCCGATCTTCGATGTCTTCAAGCCGACCTTGAACAGGCTCTCGGCCAGCGTGACGGCGCAGACGACGCCGTCCAGCACCGGAACGCCGTGCTCCTCGGACAGGCTGTGCGCAAGGTCGGCCATGCCGGCACAGCCAAGCACGATCGCTTCGGCCCTGTCCTCGCTGATGGCGCGCGCGATCTCCTGCGAGATCCGGTGTCTTGCATTCGAGCCCGGACGTTCGAGCTCGAGCACGGCGACGTCCGACGAGCGCACCTTGGCGCAGCGCGACGCGAGGCCGTATTTCGCCAGATTGTGCTCGATCGCCGGAACCGAACGGGCAAGCGTGGTGACGACGCTGAACTTGCCGGCGACGAGGCTCGCCATATGGAACGCCGCCTCGCCGATGCCGATGACGGGAGCCTCGGTGGCGCAGCGCGCCGCGTCCAGCCCGGTGTCGTCGAAACAGGCGATGACATAGGCATCGGCCGCCGGCGCCTTGCCCATCTCGGCGATGATGCCCGGAATGGCGAAGACCTCGTCGAAATAACCTTCGATGCTCGGCGGGCCGTCGGCCGGATTGACGGCGACGATCTGGGTCGAGCCGGAGGCGACACTCGCTGCCGCCTCGCCGATCTTGGCGGTCATCGATTGGGTGGTGTTGGGATTGATGACGAGAATGCGCATTCCAATCAGCCTCAGATCTCGCCGCCGAGATAAAGACGCTTGACCCGGTCGTCGGTCAGCAATTCGGCGGAGTTGCCGCTCAGCGCGACACTGCCGGTGGTCAGCGCATAGGCGCGCTGCGATATGCGCAGCGCCATGCGCGAATTCTGCTCGACCAAAAGCACGCTGACCTTCTCGTCGCGGTTGATGGCGACGATCGAGCGGGCGATGTCCTGGACGAGCTTGGGCGCGACGCCGAGCGACGGCTCGTCGAGCAGCAGGAGCTTCGGCTTCGCCATCAGCGCGCGGCCGATGACCAGCATCTGCTGCTCGCCGCCGCTCATCGTGCCGGCAGCCTGCGAGAAGCGTTCCTTCAGCCGCGGGAAGCGACCCAGCACCATCTCCATCGACGCGGCGATCTCGGCCTTGCTGGTGCGGGTGAAGGCGCCCATCAGGAGGTTGTCCCTGACCGACATGAAGGGGAAGACGCGGCGCCCTTCCGGCACCATGGCGATGCCCATCTTGACGATCTCGTCGGGGGCCGCGCCGTCGATGCGCTTGCCGCCATAATGGATTTCGCCAGTCCTGATCTTGCGCAGGCCGGTGATGGCGCGAAGGATCGACGACTTGCCGGCACCGTTGGCGCCGATCAGCGCGACGGTCTCGCCCTCATTGACCTCAAGCGAGACGCCCTTCAGCGCATAGACGTGGTCGTAATAGAGCTCGACATTGGCAAAGTTCAGGATCTGGTTCATAGGCCGATCGCCTCGTCTTCGCTGCCGAGATAGGCTTCGATCACCTTCTCGTCGGCCTGGATTTCCGACGGCGTTCCCTCGGCGATCTTCTGCCCGAAATTGAGCACGACGAGCCGGTCCGAAATCTTCATCACGGCCGGCATGTCGTGCTCGACGAGCAGGATGGTCAGGCCGCGCTCGCGCAGGCGCCGCACCATTTCCACCATACGCATGGTCTCGTCGTGGTTCATGCCGGCGAAGGGCTCGTCGAGCAGCAGGATGGACGGGTTGGTGGCGAGGCCGATGGCGATGCCCAGCGCCCGCAAATGGCCATGCGGCAGGTTGCGGGCAGTCTCATTGGAGAGCGAGGAGAGGCCGAGCAGTGTCAGGATCTCGTCGGCCGATTGGCCGAAGGCCGCTTCGTCCGTCTTCGCCGCGCCGGTGCCGAGGAAGAAACCGAAGAGGCTCGCCTTGGAGCGCAGATGGTGCGCGATGATGACGTTGTCGCGCACGCTCATGTTCCTGAAGATCGTCGTTTCCTGGAAGGTGCGCACCACGCCCCTGCGGGCGGCGATATGGGGAGCAAGACCAGATATGCGTTCGCCCTTCAGCCGCACTTCGCCCGTCGTGGGCTTGAGGAACGACGAGATCAGCTTGAACAAAGTCGACTTGCCGGCGCCGTTCGGACCGATCACCGACAGGATCTCCTTCTCGCGCACCGAGAAGGAGACGTTGTTGACCGCGACGAGACCGCCGAAGCGCTTTGTCAGGCCGGAGACTTCGAGCATTTCGGCCATGGCTCAACCCTTCTTCCGGGTCATTTCGGCAAGGCTGAGCAGGCCGTTGGGCAGCACCAGCATCAGGACGATCATCAGGCCGGAATAGATGAGCAGCTGGAACTGGCCGGTCTGGAACAGGAGGTCCCAACCGAAATAGAGCACCAGCGTGCCGAGCATCGGTCCGAACACGTAACCCAGGCCGCCGAGGAAGCAGTTCAGCATGAAGTTGACGGAATCGGTGACGGTGAAGCTCGACGGGTAGATCGACTGCGAGATGGCGGCAAAGATGGCGCCGGAAACACCGCCGAAGAAGGACGAGACGGCATAGGCGATGACGCGCAGATAAGCGATGTTGACGCCGATCGAGGAAGCAAGCTCCTCATTCTGCTGAAGCGACTGGCAGAGCTTGCCGATGCGCGAATTGACCAGCCGGTACATGACCGCGAAGCAGACTACCATCACGGTCACCGCCAGCAGATAGAAGGCGAGCCGCGAATTCTGCAGCGTGGCGAAATCGGGGATCAGCGTGACGCCGAAGACCG
Organism: Mesorhizobium sp. B2-7-1; assembly: GCF_006440735.1. Lineage (GTDB taxonomy): Bacteria > Pseudomonadota > Alphaproteobacteria > Rhizobiales > Rhizobiaceae > Mesorhizobium. The sequence continues at coordinate 32,658 of NZ_VFUA01000013.1, forward strand.
ACAGCGCGCCGGGCAGCGGGATGCTGACGATGCCCTTTGCTCCGTTGGTGATCGGCAGCGCCAGCGCGAGCAGCCGCGCCACCTCGGTCAACACCAGCGTGACCATGGCGAAATAGACGCCGCGCAGGCGCAGGATCGGCAGGCCGATCAGCACGCTGGCAGCGGCGCAGAACAGCCCCGCGACGGGCAGCGTCAGCCAGAACGACCAGCCATGGTTCATCACCAGTATGGCCGAGACATAGCCGCCCATCAGCGCATAGGCGCCCTGTCCGATGTTGATGCGGCCGATATAGAAGGTGAGCCAGACACCGGCGCTGGCGATGCTGAGCAGCGCCACCGAGGTCAGCGTGTAATAGAGGTCGAAGCGGCCGCTCGACGAGATGGCGGCCGGCACGGCGACAAAGACGATCGCGAGGAAGGCGACGACCGCGGCGATCCTGGTGTTGCGATTGAGGGTCATTGCGCGATCAACCCCACGGCTTGCCCATCAGCCCGTTGGGACGGACCGACAGGAACACCATCAGGGCGGCGAAGATGACGAGGTAGGTCACGTCGCCATATTCGCGCAGCACGGTGAGGCCGACCGACTCCATCATGCCGAGGATGAAGCCGCCGGCGATCGCGCCGCCGACGACGCCGGCGCCGCCGATCATCACCATCAGGAAGGCCTTGATCGAGATCGGCCCGCCAATGCCGGAATTGACGCCGGTGATGGTGACCAGAAGCCCACCGACGACCCCCGCGAGCATAGCGCCCATGGCGAAGCCGATCATCGAGTAGCGGTCGACGCGGACGCCCATGAGCTGGGCGGCGACGCGGTCCTGGGCGAGCGCCCGCATGGCGCGGCCAACCCGGCTGTATTGCATGTAAAGGACGAAAGCGGCGATGAAGATGATGGCCAAAGCGCCGACGACGAGCCGGTCATAGGGCATGATGATGCCGGCATCGTTGAAGACGCCCTTGACGATCTTGGGAACGCCGCGCTGCTTTTCGCCGAACAGAAGCAGGATGACGGCGTCGAAGAAGAAGGCCGTCGCAGCGGCGAGCAGCATGGTGCTTTCCTCGCGGTGGCTGCGCCTGATGACGGTGCGGAAGAGGAATTTCTCCATCAGCGCGCCGATGACGGCGAGCGTGACGCCGGAGGCGAGCAGCGCCACCACGAAAGGCAGCCCGAGCTGGCCATAGATGGTATAGGTGATGAACCCGCCCAGCACATACATCTGGCCGTGGGCGAAATTGAGCACGTTCATCAGGGCGAAGATCAGGGTCAGGCCCAGCGCGATCAGCGCGTATTGGGCACCGAGATACAATCCGTTGGCGATGACCTGTTCCATGGATACCTTCGATCTTCCGCGGGGTCCGGCCTATCGTCCGGCCCCCGCGGCAAGCTTGAGGAAATGACGTTCGAAGGTAACGCTAGTCGACGGAGCCGACGAACAGGGTTTGGAAAGCGCCATCCTTGTATTCGTTGACCACCATCGGCACCGAGAGCTGGCGCTTCTGGCCGAACGACGTCGTGCCGACATAGCCCAGCTTGGCGTCCCCCTTGAGAAAGGGATTGGGCGCGGTGAAGGTGTCCATGGTCTTCTTGAATTCCGCGACGTCATTGATGGCGGCAGGATTGGCCTTCAGCGTGTCGATTATGTATTCCAGCGCGTAAACCTTGGTGTTGGATTCATCGTTATATTCGCCGAACATCTTGGTGTAGCGGGTGACGAACTCTTTCATCGTGTCGGAGGCGATCTCCGGCGTGGAAGCGCCGCCGACGGAGATGAAGCCGTTGGCGTATTCGCCGGCGCCTTCCTCCAGAACCTTGGCGTCCTGTGCCGTTTCGGTCGAGATCAGGCCTTCATAGCCGAGCTCGCGGGCAGCGCGGATGAGCAGCGGCGCGTTGGCCGGCGCCACGCCGGACAAGACGAGCAGGTCGGGCTTCAGCGCGACGATCGGCGTCAGCACCGGCGTGAAGTCGCGGGTGTCGTTCTGGTAGGTGTCGTTCTGGGCGACGATTTCGAGGCCGAGCGCTTTGGCCGCCTCGACGCCGCCGTCACGCTGGCTGAGCGGATCGGACTCATTCGCGGCGACAAAGGCGATCTTCTTCACGCCTTTGTTTTCCTTGAGGTATTTGTAGATCGCCGGACCGGACTGATAGTTGGCGATCATGCCGAGTACGGCATTGGAGGCCGGCTTCTGGTAGAGCGCCTTGGGGAAAGCGTAGGGGAAATAAATGATGCCGTTGGCCTCGGCGACCGGGCGCACCGCGGCAGCACCGTCATCGACATTCGGGCCCACGACATAGTGGACGCCTTCCTGCGCCATTTTCTCCATGCCGGCGATGGCACGCTTGGGATCCTTCTGGTCGTCGAAGGTGACGATGTTGACGTTGTAGGTGTCGTTGCCAATCTTGACGCCGCCTGTCTCGTTGATCCAGGCGGCGCGGGTCTGCATCGAGCGCACGTTCGAGGTGCCCCAGGCGGCCGCCGGACCGCTGGTGACGCCGACAAAACCGATCTTCAGTTCCTTGTTTTCAGCCTGCGCATACGAAATGCCGACAGCGGCAATCGCCAGGGTCGAGACGGCGCCGAGCGCCATTGATTTCAAAGTCGAGCGACGGTTGATCATAGCTACAGTTCCCCTTGGTTATCGCGCTTTGTGTTTTGCTCGTAGGCTGCGCGTATAGCGTAAGGGAAACCGGCTGCGGCATATTGTCAACATCTTTCTTCAGTATTGTATACAATATTTTGACCGAATGTGTGCGATGACCTGCCAAGCCCTTACAGGATCAGTATTCAAGGAGGCCTGGTCCGGGCGACGAAAGCCACCCCAGCGACTCGGATAAGTTCGTAAGGACCATAAACGCAAAGAGGGTCGAGGCTTATGGCCCCCGTGGGATCCTACTTCCCGCAATAGTGGTCGTTGATATCGTTCACGGCATTCGCGTCCGGTCCGACGCGGTGATACGCGCAGGCGCCCGCCGCCGTGTTGGTCATCTGCTGGTCGTAGTAGCGCGGACCGCCGAACAGCGTCTCGATGATGTCGTCGCTGGCCGGGACATAACGCTCCTGTTCGGTGACGCGGTGGCGATGCTCGCCGGCGGCAGCCGGGCCCATCATCGCGGCTGCGGCGGCAAGCGTGAGCGCGGCGATTGCAAAATGTTTCGTCACGGCAGCGACCTTCTGGCAATTTGGATCTGCAGCATATCCAAAATCGCCAGCGGAGCAAAAGTTCCCATTTCCCTGCTTTCGACCCGGCTAGTGCAGATGTCGCAGCTTGTCGGGATTGCGCATGACGTAGATCGCCGTGATCCTGCCGTCCTCGATGTCGAGCGCCGTGGTCTGGAGCTCGCCATCGACCTCCAGCGTGACAAAGCCGGGCAGGCCGTTGATGAAGCCGTAACGGACCAGCTTCGAGCGGTTGTCCTTCAGCCATGCCGCCACGACCGCGTATTGCGTCATGACCGCCTCGAATCCGAGCGCCGGCTCGGTCGCCGCCGGGCGCTTGCCGCCGCCGTCGGCGTGGGCGGTGACATCGGCGCTCAGCATCGCGCCAAGCGCTTTCATGTCGCCGCTGCGCGAGGCGTTGAAGAAAGCCTCGGCGATCTCCAACCCGCGCTGCTTCTCGACCTTGAAGCGCGGCCGCGCCTCGCGGACATGCTCACGCGCGCGGGCGGCAAGCTGGCGGCATGCGGCGGGGTCCCGCTCGATCTCGGCCGCGACTTCCTCGAACTGCAGGCCAAACACGTCATGCAGCAGGAAGGCGGCGCGCTCGAGCGGCGACAGGCGCTCCAGCGCCAGCATCAGCGGCAAGGTGACGTCGTCGGCCTCGTCTTCCTCCACCAGCGGCTCCGGCAGCCAGGGGCCGACATAGGTCTCGCGCTGATGGCGCGCGGATTTGAGCTGGTCGAGGCAAAGCCGCGTGACCGTGCGGCGCAGGAACGCCTCGGGCTGGCGCACCTCGGCGCGCTCGGTCCGCATCCGGCGGATGAAGGCCTCCTGCACCACGTCCTCGGCATCGGCGACCGAGCCAAGCATACGGTAGGCGACCCGCATCAGCTTCGGGCGCAGCGGCTGGAATTCCGCCGCCGCGCCCGTGAAAGCCGGCTCCGTCGTCAAGCCGCAGCCGCCTTGTTGGCGGCCTGGACGGTGGCCTTATTGGCAGCCTTGATGGCCGCCGGATCGACAAAGCCGCCGAAGCCGACCGCGATGCGGTTCCAGCCATTGATTATGTTGATCATCAATGTGAGCTTCACGCGCTCCTCCTCGGAGAAATGCTCTTCCAGCGCTTCATAGGCCGCCTCATGCGTATGGCCTTCGCAAATCCTGGTCAGCGCCTCGGTCCAGCCGAGCGCGGCGCGCTCGCGGTCCGTATAGCACGGCGCCTCGCGCCAGGCCGACAACAGATAGATGCGCTGCTCGGTCTCGCCGCGCTCGCGGGCATAGGTCGAATGCATGTTGATGCAGTTGGCGCAGCCATTGATCTGCGAGGATCGGATCTCGACGAGCTCGGCAAGCACCGGATCGAGGCTGCCGGCGATGGCCAAAGAGGCGCGGTGCCACTCCTTCATCAGCGAAGGGGCGGCGGCAAGGGGGTCAAGTCTGACAGTCATGGTCGGTTCCTTTCGTTTGTTTCCGACTTCAAGACGAGCGAGGTTTCGTCTGATGTGACATGGTGCCGAAATTTTATGCGCCGCCGCCGTCGAGCAGTTGCGCTGTTTTGATTCAAATAGCCCGCCGCAGCCGAAAAATAACGGCGGCCGCAACGACGGATTCTCGACAATGGCCGGAGCCGATGGCGGCTATCTTGTGCGCTTTCAGCCCGAGGCTACCGGCCCGGGACGCATGGGAATGGACGCCGGACATGACAGCCAGAGTGATCGTCCTCGACGCCAAGCCGCTCGGCACAAGCGATGTCGCCGAGATCGCGCGGCGCAATGCCCGGCTTGTGCTCGGCGAGGAAGCCATGCGCCGCATCCGCGCCAGCCGCGCCCTCATCGAGCACCTCACCCAGCTCGGCAAGCCGCTCTACGGTGTCACCACCGGGCTTGGCGCCTGTGTCGACACGCCGCTGGCGCAGGCCGACCTTATCGCCTTCCAGCACAGCGTGCCGCTCAGCCACTCGATGGGCGCCGGACCGTCGCTGCCGACCGAGGCGGTGCGGGCGCTGATGGTCGCGCGCATCTGCGGCATGGCAACGGGCGGCACCGGCACCTCCGAGGGCGTCGTCATGGGCCTGGTCGCGGCGCTCAATGCCGGCGTCCATCCGGTCATTCCGAGCTGGGGCTCAGTGGGCGCCGCGGATCTCGCGCCGCTCGGCCATCTGGCGCGGGCGCTGCGCGGCGACGGCGAGAGCGAGTACCAGGGCAGGATCATGCCATCGGCCGAGGCGCTCAAGCTCGCCGGGCTCGAACCCCTCGACCTGCGCGAGAAGGACGGCCACGCCATCATCGTCGCCAACAGCCTGTCCACAGGAACGGCCTGCCTCGCCCTCGAGGAGGTTGCGTGCCTGATCGACTGGTCGCTGGCGGCGGTGGCGCTGAACTACGAGGCATTCCGCTCATCGCTCAAGGCCATCGACCAGGACGCGCTGGCGGCGCGGCCGGCCTTCGGCCAAGTCGAGATCGGCGCAAGGCTGCGGGCGGAGCTTTCAGGCTCCGGGCTGTGGCAGGAGAACGCCGCGCGGCGCCTGCAGGATCCGCTCAGCTTCCGCTGCGTGCCGCAGGTATGGGGTGGCCTGCTGCATGCCTATGAGCAGGCGAAGCTCGCGACGGAGATCGAGCTCGGCCATTCCGGCGACAATCCGGTCATCCTGCCCGAAGCCGAACGGGTCGTCTCCAACGGCAATTTCGACCTCACCGCCTTCACGCTGACCTGGGAAAACCTCGGCCAGGCGCTAGCGCATTGCGCGGTCGGCACCGCCAACCGCTCGATGAAGCTGATGTCGCCGACGGTGGCGGAGCTGCCGCGCTTCCTGTCAGCCAGAGGCGGCAGCCGCCAGGGCTATGCCGAACTGCAGAAGCCGGTCGCGGCGCTCGAAGCCGAAATCCGCCACCTCGCCAATCCGATGTCGCTCAGCCCTCTCCCCATCTCGGACGGCGTCGAGGACCAGTCGTCGATGGCGCCGCGCGTGGTGGCCAAGACGGCAGGGATCATCGAGCGGCTGCGCTATCTGGTGGCGATGGAGCTGATCTTCGCCGCCACCGGCGTGGAACTGCGCGGCGTGCTGGACAGCATGGGCGAAGGCCCGAGGCGCAGCTATGACGCCGTGCGGGCGCTGGTCGCCCCGCTCGACGACGACCGCGAGATGAGCGCCGACATGGCGCGCGTCGCGCGCATGGTGGCGGGGCCGCGGCTGTAGCGAGCCAGGAGGCCCGCGTAACCGCCGCACCGGTCGACGCAGCACCCGTTCGGGATGCTACGGCCTCAATGGTAGTAGATGCCGCCGTCGACGTTGAGCGCCTGGCCGGTGACGAAGGCCGACAGGTCCGAGGCGAAGAACAACACCGGTCCGATGATGTCTTCCGGCGCACCGAGGCGCTTCAGCGCGGCGACGTCCTCCCAATGGCGGATCGCCGCCTCGCTGCCAAGATTGTTCTTGCCCATCTCGGTCAGGATGATGCCAGGGCAGATCGCGTTGACGGTAACGCCGTCCATGCCGACCTCCTGCGCCAGCACGCGGGTGAGCGTGATCACCACCGCCTTCGTCGCGGCGTAGTGGCCCTGCGTCGGCACGCCCTGGCGGCCGGCGATCGAGGCGATGTTGATCACCCTGCCCGATTTCCTGGCGCGCATATGCGGCAGCACCGCCTGGCACATCATCAGCACGCCCTTGGCGTTGATGTCGAAATGCGCGTCCCAATTGGCCTCGTCGAGATCCTGCAGCAGGCTGGGCTTCAGGATGCCGGCGTTGTTGACCAGTACGTCGATGCTGCCCGCCGCCTTGAGCAGCGCCTGCGCGGTCGCTTCGATGTCCTTCTTCTTGCTGACGTCCATCGTGTAGACATAGGCCTTGCGGCCGGCCGCCTCGATCTCGCCCTTGGTGGTGTCGAGTTCCGCCGCCTGCGAGGGCAGATCGGTGATGGCGACGTCGAAGCCCGCTTCGGCGAGCCCCTTCGCGAGCGCCCTGCCGATGCCGCGGCTCGCGCCGGTCACGAGAGCCGTCTTGCCCCTCGCCTCAGGAAGAATGGTCATGCTGCTTCCACCTTTGATGTCTTGACCGGAAGCGAGTTCATCGCCGCGACCGTGTCGTCGAATGAAACGAGTTTGCCGTCGGAGCCCAGCCCCATCGCCACCTTGGCGGCGACCGCGCTGGCAAAGCGCGCGGACTGCTTGAGGTCCCAGCCCTTGACGATGCCGACGATGATGCCGGCGGTGAAGGAGTCGCCGCAGCCCGTGGTGTCGAAAACCTCGACCTCGAAGGCCGGCAGATGAAAATCCTCGCCATGTTCGGGCGAGACATAGACGCCGCCGGCGCCAAGCGTCAGGATACAATTCTTCACGCCCCTCGCCTTGAAGAAGGCGGCGACGCGGGCCGGTTCGCGGTCATGCGCCATCTCGCCGGCCTCATCGATGCTCGGCACGAAATAGTCGATGTAAGGAAGGCACGGCTCGACCAGCTTCCAGGTCTCCGGCGTCGCCTGGATCAGATCGAAGGTGGTGACGCGGCCAAGCGCCTTGGCGCGCTTCAAAAGCCTGACGGTCGGCTCGCCGTCGAAGCGCTTCAACAGGCCGGTGCCGCCGACATGGACGACGGTCGCGTCGAGCGCCGCATCGAGATCGGCATCGGCAACTTCGAACAAGGTGGCCGTGCCCGGCACATGCAAAGCGGGACGTTCGCCGTTCGGCCGCACCGGCAAAATGGTGGACGAGGTCTGGACGCTGCCGTCGCGGCGCACGAGGCTCGTCTCCAGGCCGTATTTCTTCAGCTTGGCGAGGAACCAGTCACCCATGTCGTCGGTGCCGAGCGTGGTGACGGCACGGGTCTTCAGGCCAAGGATGGCGCAGTCCATGCCGGTCGCGCCCGCCGTGCCGGCGACGGTCATGCGGATCTCCTCGATATAGTCGGCGCGGCCGCCTTCGGGGATGCGCGAGACCGGTCGTCCCAGGATGTCGAGGACGTAGAAGCCGATCGAGCTGACGTCGAATTGGGGCATGGCTGACTGACCTTTCGAATTCAATGAGCGGCGCGGCGCAGGCCGAAGCTCGCGGCCAGCACCAGGAAGACGAGCACGCCGATGCCGACCTGCTGCCAGTAGAAATTCCAGCCGACGAGCAGCAGCCCGTTCTTGACGATGGCGAGCAGCAACACGCCGAGCAGCGTACCGATGACCGAAGGCTTGCGCTCGCGGCTCAGCGTCGTGCCGATGAAGGTGGCGCCGATCGCGTCGAGCAGGAAGGCGTTGCCAGACAGCGGCACGTAGGACTTCACCGTCGCCGACAGCAGGATGCCGGTGACGCCGGAGAGCAGCGCGCACAGCACATGCACCATCGACAATTCGCGCGGCACGCGGATGCCGGAATACCAGGCCACGCCCGGCTGCGCGCCCATGGCCTGGACATAGCGGCCGAAGACCGAGCGATGCAGCAGGAGATGGACCGCGACGGCGAGCACGATCAGCACGATGACCGGCGTCGGCATCCCGAACAGAGCGGTGCGGGCGATGGCGTTGAACTGGTCTGCTGCATAACCACTTGTGAGATAGATCGGCTGGCCGCCGCTGGTGGCGAGCTGCTGCGTGCTCTGGCCGATGAAGAGCACGCCGAGCGTTGCGAGGAACGGGCTGATGTTGAGCCTGGTGATGAGGATCGCGTTGAGGATGCCGACGATCAGCGCGGCGCCGAGCCCGCCCGCGACGCCGACCACGCCGCTGTAGCCGGCGGCCAGAAGCATGACGAAGATCATGCTCGCCATGTCGACGGAGACGCCGACCGAGAGATCGATGCCCCCCGACGAGATGACGATGGTAAGGCCGAGCGCCACGATCGCCAGCATGACGACGTTGTTGACCAACACGTTGAAGAGGTTGGCAGGCGTCAGGAAAGTCGGGCTCGCCACGGCGAAGAAGATGACGATCGCGGCAAAGGCGATGAGCACGCTGTATTTGGCGAGGAAGCCGCGCAAGCTCGCCTTGGTGTTGTTGTCGTTGGCCGAGACGCTCATCGCGAACCCTCCGAACCGCGGGCAAAGGATGTGATCGCCACCACCAGCAGGATCAGCGCGCCCTGAACGCCGTTGACCCAGTAGCTGGAGACGTTGAGCAACTGGAAGCCGTTGGCCAAAAGGCCGATGAACAGCACGCTGAGCAGCGTGCCGCCCATGGTCGGCACGAAGCGGCGGGAAAAGACGGTGCCGAGCAGTGCCGCGGCCAGCACCGACAGCAGCAGCTCGCCGGAGCCGGGTGTGCTGGCCGACAGGCGCGATACAGTGAGGATGCTCGCCACCGCCGCGCAGAAGCCGCTCAGCACATAGGTGAAGGACACATAGAATGGCACGCTGAGGCCCGCCGCGCGGGCCGCTTCGGGATGGCCGCCGACCGCGTAGAGCCTGAGCCCGAACGACGTGCCATGGACAATCACGATCATGATCGCGGAGAAGACGATCAGCGCCCAGGCCAGCGCGGAGATGCCGAGGAAACTCCCCGAAACCAGCACGCCGAGTAGCGGGGAGGATGCGCCGACGACCGTGTTCTGGGTAAGCGTTAGTTCCATGCCGGCAGCGACATTGAGCACGGCAAGCGTGGCGAGCAGCGGCAGGATGCCGAGGCCGACCACGGCAAGGGCGTTGAGCGCGCCGACCGCCATGCCGACGGCGATCGCCGCAAGCACCGAGAGGAAGTCGCCATAGCCCATCGACAGAAGCGTCGCATAGACGGCGGCACAGAGCCCCATATTGGCGGCGATCGACAGGTCGATGCCGCCTTCGGTGACGTCCGAGCCACCGCCGATGATGACCGCGGTCATGCCATAGGCGAGCACGCCCAGGATTGCCGACTGCTCGACGACGTTGATCAGGTTGAAGGTCGAGGTGAAACCAGGCGCGAAGATGACGAAATAGGCCATGATCGCGGCAAAGGCGGCGATCGCGCCGAGTCGCACGACGAGCGCTCCGAAGCGCCGGCCGGCGCTCTTGGCGGCGGCTTGTTTTTCGTCGGAAACGCCGGCTTCGGTGTGGAGGACAGTCGCGCTCATGCGGCCACTCCATCAGCGTTCGAGCGCGCGCCGGACGAAGCCGCCAGCAGCGCGTCGCTGTTCATTGCAGGACCGGAGAAGCTGCCCGCAAGCCGACCGCGATAGACCACCAGCACGCGGTCGCAGACCCCTACCAGCTCCAGCAGGTCGGAGGAAAGAAGCAGGATCGCCGCGCCCTCGCCCGCCAGGCGATTGAGGAGGTTGTAGATCTCGACCTTGGCGCCGACATCGACGGCGACCGTCGGCTCGTCCAGCACATAGACGCGCGACTGGCAGCTCAGCCATTTGGCGATGGCTACCTTCTGCTGGTTGCCGCCGGAGAGCTCGCGCACCAGCGCGTCGCGGTGCGGCGTCTTGATCGACAGTTCCTTGATCAGTCCGTCGACCGCCTGGTTCTCACTGCTCCGGCTGACCATGCCAGTCCGCGAATAGCGGCGCAGGCTGGCCAAGGAAATGTTCTCGCGCACCGACAGGCCGAGCGCCACGCCGTGGGCGCGACGATCTTCCGGCAACATCGCTATGCCGTCGCGCACCGCCTTGACCGGCGTCGACAGCGACAGCTCCCTGCCCTCGACCCTGACCTGGCCGCCATCGGCGGTCTTGAGGCCAAACAGGCACTGGACGATTTCCTTGGCGCCGGAGCCCAGCAAACCGGTCAGGCCGACAATTTCGCCGGCGCGCACGTTGAAGCCGATGTTTTCGAAACTGCCGCCGAGGCGGAGATTGGAAACCTCAAGCACCGGCGCGCCAAGCTCGACCGCGCGCTTCGGAAACATCTCGCCGACATCGCGGGCGATCATCATCGAGATGATCTCGTCGATCGGGGTTACGCGCGGATCGACCGTGCCGACATCGGTGCCGTTGCGCATCACGGTGACGCGGTCGCAGAGCTTCTCGATCTCCTGCATGTAATGGGAAATGAAGACCACGGCGATGCCGTCGTCGCGCAGCCGGCGCAGCACGTCGAACAGGCTGTCGACCTCGCGCTTGACCAGCGCCGCCGTCGGCTCGTCCAGCACAAGCACAGAGGCCTTTTGCGCCAGAGCGCGGGTGATCTGGACGACCTTCTGCTGCGCGGTCGTCAGGTCCTTGACCAAGGTCCCGGCCGGCAGTTCCATGCCGAAGAAGCGCTTCAACAGGTCCGCGGCCTTGCGCTCCATGGCGCGTCGGCTGACGAACGGGCCGAGGCCGATTTCGTGGCCGAGGAAGACTGCCTCGCCGACAGTCGCGGTCGGCACCAGGAGCCTGTCTTGATGGATGAAGTGCACGCCGAGTTTTTCGACCGAAGCCGGCGTCAGCGTGCTGGCCGTCTCGCCATTGATGACGATCGAGCCGCTGTCCGGCTTGATGATGCCGGCTAGCACCTTGATGATGGTCGACTTGCCGGCGCCGTTCTGGCCGACAAGGCCGAGGATCGAGCCGCGCGCGATCTCGAGGTTCGCGTCTTCCAAGGCGCGCACCGGACCGAACCGCTTCGATATGCCCGTCATCGACACAGCAATTTCACGCTTTGCTGTCTGCATGGCCGTCAATCCCGATTGGATGTGGCGGGCAGCCGCGTAGGCGCGGCTGCCCGCCGTTTCGTTCCGTCTTATTTAACGCCTGCTTTCTCGGCGGCGTCGAGGAACGGCTTTCCTTTTTCGGCGGCATTTTCCTTGTTGATCAGCACTGACGGAACGAAGGTGAAGGGCGGCACCTTCTGGCCGGCCAGGTACTTGGCGGCGTTGTCGACCGAAGTCTTGCCGATCTCATAGGGCTGCTGCGCCGCGACCGCGCCGGCCGACGACTTCGGATCCATCACCATCTTGATGACTTCCGGGCTGCCGTCGATGCCGTAGGTCTTGACCTCGTTGCGGCCGGCGGCTTCAACCGCCTGCGTGGCGCCGATCTGCGGCACGTCCCAACAGGCCCAGACTGCGCCGATCGAGCCTTTCTCGGGCGACTTGGTCAGCATGTCGGTGACGTTGGAATAGGCGCTCTGCACCGTGTTCGGGATGACGTCGCGCAGCTCCGGCTCGACGATCTTCACATCCGGGAACGAGGTCAGCACATATTTCAGCTGGTCGTAGCGGATCTTGCAGACCGGCACGCTGTAGAAGCCGTTGAAGACCAGCACATTGCCCTTGCCGCCCATGTCGGCGACCATCTGCAAGGCGATCTCGGCGCCGATGTTGTAGTTGTTGGAGGTGGTGTTGTTGATAGCGTGCGGCGTCGCGGTGTCGACCGTGAACAGCGGAATGCCGGCGTCGCGGATCTTCTGCAGCCACGGGTTCAGCACTTCGAGGTTGCCGAGCTGCTCGATGATGGCGTCAGGCTTCTGCGCGATCAGCGTCTGCAACTGCGCGATCTGCTGCTGGTCCTTGCGGCCGGCATCGAGCGCGATCACCTCACCGCCGAGCTCCTTGACGCGGTCCTGGATACCCCGGAACGCCATCAGGTCCCAATAATGGTCGGTGCCGATGGCAGAGACGCCGATGCGCTTGCCCTTGAGCGACAACTCCTCTGCCGTCGCGCCGGAGATGGCGGCAAGGCTGCAAGCCGCCGCCAACCCCAGGGCGAGCGCCTTGACGAGGCCTTTCATGGATCTGGTCATTTCATTTCCTCCCTTGTTGATCGCTCCGGGCCTTCCCGGAGGATATGCGAAACAGTGGATCGCTGCCTCCTCAGGCAGCGGCGTCATTGTCGCGCAGGCCATAGCTCGCCATGCGCTTGATGACGTTTTCGATCTCCTCGTCGGACAGGATCGGCGGCTCGCCGATCTGCAGAGCGCCGTGATACTGGCGCGCCAGCGTCTCGACCTCGACGGCCAGCCACATCGCCTGGGCAAGGTTCGACCCGACGGCGATCATGCCGTGCTGGGCAAGCAGGCAGGCCTTGCGGTCGCGCAACGCCTCCACGGCATGCGCTGAAAGCTCCGCCGTGCCGAAGGTGGCGTAGGGCGCGCAGCGTATGTCGCTGCCGCCGGCTACCGCGACCATGTAATGGATCGCCGGTATCTTCCGGCCCATGATGGCGATCGTCGTGCAGTAGGTCGGATGCGCGTGGACGACGGCGTTGACCTCGGGCCGCGCCTTCATGATGTCGAGATGGAAGCGCCATTCGCTGGACGGCGGCAAACGTCCGTCGACCTCGCCATCCCAACCCATGAAGACGATGTCTTCCGGCTGCAGCGCGTCATAGGGTGTGCTGGTCGGCGAGATCAGCATGCCCTCGCCATGGCGCCGGCTGATGTTGCCTGAAGTGCCCTGGTTGATGCCCAGCGCGTTCATCTCGATGCAGGCGTCGATGATTGCCTGGCGCGCCTCGAGGTCCGAAAGGGTCATGCGATATTCCAATCCTTACCAGGCCGTGTAGCCGCCATCGATCGACAGGATCGCGCCGGTCACGTAGCTCGAGGCCGGCGACGCCAGGAACAGGATCGCCGAGGCGATCTCCTGCGGTGTGCCCAAGCGCCCCATCGGCGTCATGTCGATCCAGGTGTTGAAGAGTTCGGGACGCTCGCGCATCTTCAGCGTCATCTCGGTGCCGACATAGCCCGGCGCCAGCGCGTTGACGCGCACGCCCGATTTCGCCCATTCGACCGCGAGCGCCTTGGTCATCATGTGCACGGCGCCCTTGCTCACCATGTAGGACGGTGCCGTCTGCGGGCGGTTGATGATCAGGCCCGACATGGAACCCAGATTGACGATCGAACCCTTCTTGCGGGCGACCATCGAGCGGCCGAAAGCGCGCGAGGCCCAGTAGACGCCGTTGATGTTGACATCCATCACCAGGCGCCATTCCTCGTCCGGCGTGTCGATCGCGGTGTTGAGGCGCGCGATGCCGGCGCTGTTGACCAGGATATCGACCTTGCCGAAGTCCGCGACGATCGCGGTTGCTATCGCTTCGACCGCTTGCGGATCGGTGACATCGAGCACGCGGCCATCGACGCTTGCGACCCCCGCGGCCTGGAGCGCTTCGGCAGCGGCCTTCAGTCCATCCGCATTCATGTCGAGCAGGACGATTCTCGCGCCGCAAGTTCCGAGCGCCTTGGCGGCCTCCAGGCCGATCCCGCTGGCGCCGCCGGTGACGACGGCGACCTCGCCTGCCAGATCGAATTGCGACCGGTAATCCATGCACGTCCTCCATCAGAACGGACTTGAGCGCGGGCAAAACTCCACCCTCGCCGCCGAAGCAGCGTCGCAAGCCGACAGGTCCTGATAAATGCCTCCGGGTCAGGCTCCTCCCGACCCCATGACAGGGACGTTACAGAAGCTTCCCGGGTCCGTCAATCTGGTTATAACCAGAAAACAGAATCTTTTTTGATGACTAAGAAATCAGGTGCGATCGACGCCGTTCACGGTCGCCGAAGGCTGCTCGACCGCCATGTGGATGCGGGCGACGGAGGAGTTGTAGAAGGCCTCGTAATATTCGAGCGCGGCGCCATCGGCGTCATAGGCGATCGACTCGATCTCGATCAGCGGCGTGTTGGCGGCGACGCCCATCTGATCGGCCTCTTCCTTGGTGGGAAGTGCAGCCCGCAGCCAGCGGTCGGCGCGCTTCACCGTCAGGCCGAAGACGGCGCGGATGGTGCCGAAGATCGACTGGTTTTCCGACAGGATGTTCTCCAGCCCGGGCACCCGATGCCCCGGCAGGCTGATGCGCGTCATGGTGATCGGCGCGCCGTCGGTCATGTAGACGCGGCTGATGCGGACCACGCTGCCATTGGCGGGAATGCCGAAGACCTTGGACTCCTTGTCGCTCGGCGGACAGCGATAGATCTCCAGCGTTCGGGTCGAGACCTTGTGACCCTTGGCGGTCAAATCGTCGAACACGCCGAGATTGGCGGTCATGAAGTCGACATGCTCGCGGGGAGCGGCGACGAACATGCCCTTGCGCGGCATCTTGATGATGCGGCCTTCATTCGACAGCGAGCCAATCGCGGCGCGCACCACGGGGCGCGAGACACCGAAGAAATCGCACAGCGCCTGTTCCGAGGGAATGCGCGAATTGGCGGCCAGCAGGCCGGTGTTGATCGCTTCCTCGACCTGGTTGCGCAACTGCACCCAGAGCGGCGCCGCCTCATCGCGGTTGAGCTGGACTTTTGAGCCGATCGAGCGGAAAGCCTCGGCCGCCCCGGCATCTTCCTGGTCGTAACGAGGACGCCCGCGCATTCTGGTTGCTTGTTCCATCATCGGTCTTCAGGCTGCGGGCAAACTGCCCGGTATGAATGTTTGCCGCGACTCAACGCGCAGCAGCGGCCCTACCGGAGCCCGCCAGCCATTTTCTCGCTCTCCGGCAAGTTTCGCAACCATAGCATGGCGGCTGCCCCCAGAAGCGGTCCGGGAACCAAGAGCAGGAAGGCCCAGCGCCAGCCGCCGATGAAATCGGCGAAACGCGGCGTCAGCCATATGGCGAGCACCGTCAGCGCGAAACCGGCGCCCAGTTGCACCGACAGAGCGGTGCCGACGAAGCGGCGGTCGGCAAGCTCGGTGACGGCAGCCGAGAACTGTGCCGAATCGCCGATCACCGAGATGCCCCAGACGATGGCGACGAGCATGAACAGCCACAGCGGGCCGGTGAACAGGAAGCCCATCAGCAACGCGCAGCTTCCCGAGACCAGCATCATGCCGGCCGTGGTGGCGGTGCGGCCGATGCGGTCCGACAGATAGCCGCCGAGCAGGCAGCCAAGGATGCCGGAGGCGACGACAAGGAAGGTCGAGAGCGAGGCAGTGGCGGCCGTCCCGATCGCCTGCGCTTCGAAGGCGGCGCGCGTATAGGCAAGCAGCCAGGCCCACATGGCGTAGAGCTCCCACATATGGCCGAGATAGCCGAGATTGGCGAGCAGCAGCGGTTTTTCGCGAAACACCTGGCCGATGCGCGAGGGCTCGAACACCGCCTTGCCGAAGGGATAAGGTCCCTCCCTGGCAAACAGCAGGAAGAGCAGCGCGCCTGCCGCCGTCGCCACGCTGGCGGCGGCGACCACCGGCCGCCAGTCGAGCGCTGACGAGACGGCGCGGAAGAGATGCGGCAGCGCCGAGCCGACGGTCAGCGCGCCGATGACCGCGCCGAGCGCCAGTCCCCTGTCGCGCGTGAACCAGGTGGCGACCAGCTTCAACGCCGGCGGATAGACGCCGGCGAGCGCTGCCCCGGTGACGATGCGCGCGGCGATCACGCCGGCCGGCCCGGGATGAAGCAGCAGCGTTGCATTCGCGAGCGCGGCGACAAGCGCCGCGGCCGCCATCAGGCGGCTGAGCCGCACAAGATCGGGAAGATTGACCAGGCTCGCCGCCAGCGCGCCGATGACGAAGCCTACCTGGACGCCATTGGTCAGCCACGCCTCGGCACTCGCGCCTAGCGCGAGCTCCTGCTTCAGTTCGGGAAGGATAGCGGTCGCCGAAAACCAGGTGGTCAGCGACAGGACGACCGCCAGGCAAAGCAACGACAGCACTCGCCAGCGCTCGCCATCGGCCGCCATGCCAAGCCGGCCGACCGTGCTCATGCGGTTTGCAGCGGCACGGTGAAGACCGTGGCCGTACCGGTAAGGCAAAGCTCGCCCTGGCCGTTGCGCACGCTGGTCTCGATCTTGCAGATCGGCTTGTCGGGGCGCACTTCCTTGACCTCCACGCGTCCGGTGATCTCCTCATCAACGCCCACGGCCTTGACGAACTTCCACGCCACTTCGAGGAAAACGGTTCCGGGCCCGGGCAGATCCTCGGCGACCAGCGCATTGAGGATGCCGGAGGTGACGCCGCCCTGGACGATCAGCTTGCCGAACACCGACTTCTCGGCCAGCGCGCGGTCGTAATGCAGCGGATTGCGGTCGCCGGTGATGTCGGTGAAGGCCTCGATGTCGCTGACGCGCGTGCGCCGCGTGCGCTCGGCAAAGGCGCCGACCTGCGGGCGGCCTTTCACGACACCCACCCAACCGTCCTTCGTCTCGTTACTCATTGCGGCTTCTCCTCTGCTCCGGGTTCGATTGGTTTGAAGGCCGGCAGGACACGGCCGCCGATGGCTGTCGGCGCAAGAAGCAGCATGTCCCCGATCTGTAGCGGCCGTGTGCCGGCCAGGATGAAGCTCAGCATCGTCGGGCCTTCGGCCAGCTCGATCAGGCCGACCACGTAGGGTGCTGCCGGCAGCCAGCCGGGATGGCCGGGCTTGTACACCTCCGAAAAGGATTTGAGCCGCCCCCTGCCCGATGCGTCCTTCCAGACCAGGCGTTTGCTCCAGCAATGCGGACAGATCGGGCGTGGATAGAACACGGCCTTGCCGCAGTCCTCGCAGTGCTGGATGGTCAGGCGCCCTTCGGCGGCGGCATCCCAGAACGGTTTGGTCAGCGCGGTGATCGTCGGGCCAGGGGTTTTCAGCGTCTTCAAATCGACGGACATCAGGCGGCTCCCAGCACCAGCGCGGTCGCTTCGCTCATCGTCGCGCCATTGCCGGTGACCAACGCGAGCCCGGCCTTGCCGATCTGGCGTTCGCCCGCCTCGCCGCGCAGCTGGCGCACCGCCTCGACGACATGGGTCATGCCGCCGGCAAGGTCGGGCTGGCCGAAGCCGAGCTGGCCGCCATGCGTGTTGAGCGGCTTGTCGCCCTTGTGCGAAAGGTCGCGATCGCCGAGCCACGCGCCGAACTGGCCCGGCGCGCAGAGGCCGGCATCCTCGATCGTCGTTGCGACCATGATTGTGTAGCAATCGTAGAGCGACAGAAGGTCCATCTCGTCGGCATGGGTGCCGGACTGTTGGAAGGCCCGCGCCATGGCGCTCTTCAGCGGACCGGAAGTCAGGCTCGGCGCCTGGCTGACGGCGCGATGCGTGACCTTCTCGCCGGCGCCGAGCAGATGGACGGGCGGCCTGCGCAACGACCGCGCGCGTTGGGCCGAGGTGACGACGACAGCTTCGCCGCCGGCGACCGGCATGACGATTTCGAGCAGATGCAGCGGCGAGGCGATCATTGGCGAGGCCAGCACCGCTTCGACATCGGCCGGCTTGCTATAAAAGATCGCATCGCGATTGAGCTGGGCGTTGGCGCGCGCCGCGGCGGCGATCATGGCGAAGTCCCGCGCGGTTGAACCGTATGCCGCCATATGCGCCTGCATCAGCAGCGCATAGGAGATGTTGGCGCCCGAGGCGCCGAAGGGCACGTCGAACTCGCGGATCGGATTGCGGTTGGGCGAGCGGGGCGCCGCCTCCTCGCGGTTGTTGCCGAGCACGCACAGCACCGCCTCGCACATGCCGGCCTCGATCGCCGCCGCCGCACGCCAGACCATGCCGGCGCCGGATGCGCCGCCAAGGTCGACGACATTGGCCATGGTCGGTGCGAGACCCAGATATTCGGCGATGGTTGCTGGAACATGCTGCGGCGTCTCGCCGACCTGCGGTCCGACCAGCAGCCCGTCGATCGCCGCCGGCTCCAGCCCGGCATCGAGCACCGCCAGGCGCGAGACCTCGGCGATCATCTCCAGCGTCGTCACGCCGCTGGTTAGGCGCCGCGGCTTCAGCTCGCCGATGCCGACGATCGCTCCCTTCGACCGGCTCATGCCGCCTTGCTCCGATCGAGCGCGCGATATTCCTCGAGGCAGGCCGGATTGGCGAGCGAAGCCATGTTCTTGACCGGCTTGCCTTCGAGCGTCGTGCGGGCCGCGCCCTCCACGCGCTTGCCGTTCAGCGTGTAAGGCACGGCCTGCACCGCATGGATGCGATGCGGCACGTGGCGCGGTGAGGCGTCGTCGCGGATCGCGCGGCGGATTTGCGCGGCAAGCTCGGAGGTCAGCGCATAACCGTCATTGAGCTTGACGCAGAGCACGATTTCTTCGTCGCCTTCGACCGGCGCCCCAAAGACGAGGCAGTCCTCGATCTCGGCGAAATTTTCGCAGGCTGCGTAGATTTCCGCCGTGCCGATGCGCACGCCACCGGGCTTCAGTGTCGTATCCGAACGGCCATGGATCACAGCCGAGCCATAGGCGGTCATCTCGGCAACGTCGCCATGCGTCCAGATCTCGCGGCGGGCGGCGAAATAGGTGGCGTGATAACGCGCGTCGCCGTCCTTGCCCCAGAAGGTCAGCGGCATCGACGGGAACGGCTCGGTGCAGACGAGATCGCCCTGGCGGCCGATGACCGGCGCGTTGCGCTCGTCCATCACTGCGACCGCGAGGCCAAGCCCTTTCACAGTCAGTTCGCCACGGCGCACAGGATGGATCGGCGATCCCAGCAGGAAGCAGCCGATGATTTCGGTGCCGCCGGAGATCGAGGCAAAAATCATGTCGCGCTTCACGTGCTCGTAGACCCAGTCGAATTGCCCCGGAGAGACCGGTGCGCCGGCCGACAGCAGCGAGCGGAGCGACGACAGATCGTGCGAGCGCCCCGGCGCGTAGCCTTCGGCGGCGAGCGTGGCCAGGTATTTCGGGCTGGTGCCGAAATGCGTGACGCGGGCGCGTTCGGCCATTGTCCAGAGCGGGCTGGGGTCGAGCCCGTCGGCCGTCTTCAGGATCGGCGCGCCGTCATAGAGCACAACCGTCGCGCCACAGGCGAGACCAGAGATCAGCCAGTGATACATCATCCACGCGGTGTTGGTGTACCAGCTCATGACATCGCCCGGGCGGACGTCGCCATGCAGCAGATGCTCCTTCAGATGCTGGAGCAGCACGCCGCCGCTGCGATGGACGATCGCCTTCGGTGCGCCTGTCGTGCCGGAGGTGTAGAGTACGTAGGCCGGATGGTCGAAGGGCACACGCTCGAAACTGAGTGGGCCGTCGCCGCCAAAGTCGTCGAGCGAAATACAATGCGCCGCGCAGTCCGGCTTGGAACCCGGTTCGCCGGTCAGCACCAGCGTCGTCACCGTCGGCATCGCCGCGACGATCTCGGCCAGCCTGTCGGAGATGTCGTGCTCCTTGCCCGCATAGCGGTAGCGTGGTGCCGCGAAGAGCACCTTGACGCCGATCTGGCCGAGGCGGTCGACGATCGCGGCGGCGCCGAAATCCGGCGAGCAGGACGACCAGACAGCGCCGACCGACAGCGTCGCCAGCAGCGCCACGAGACCTTCGACACGATTGGAGAGGATGCCGCCGACGCAGTCGCCCTTGCCGACGCCGGCAGCGCGCAGGCCATGCGCAGCCCTGGCGACGAGCCGGCGCAACTCGCCGAGCGTGATGGTGCGGAAATGACCACTCTCATCAACCTCGATGAGAGCAACCTTGTCCTCATCACCGCGCATCAGGTTTTCCGCAAGATTTAGCGAGGCTTCCGGAAGGAAGCGGCTCCCGGTCATCGGCGCATTGTCGTCGCGCAAGAAAGAGATCGCGCCGGGATCACCGATCACCCCGGCGAAATCCAACACTGCCCGCCAGAATGCGCCGGGGTCGCCGATCGACCAGCGATGCAACGTCTCGTAGTCGCGCGGGTCGAAGCCATTGGCTATCGAAAAGCGCGCAAGATTGGACGATTGGAACGCGGCCGGCGCCGGCGTCCAAAGCACGGATGACATGGATTTCCTCCCGCAATGCAGGCCGAGCTCGATGCCGCGACCTTGCTTGCCGATGCATTTCATGATTATTGGTTATAACCAGAATGTCAAGCGGCGATCGCATCGAAGCGGACCGCGCCGGCGGAGGAGCAGACTGATGGATGCCGTGCATATCGTTGCCGCGAAGCGGACACCCATCGGCAAGCTGAACGGCGCGTTTTCCGATCTTTCGGCAGCAGAGCTGGGGGCGCAGCTGATCCAGGCGATGCTTGCCGATGCTCTGCTTGCGCCCGATGCCGTCAGCGAGGTGATCATGGGTCAGGTGCTGACCGGCGGCGCCGGACAGAACCCGGCCAGGCAGGCTGCCCTCAAGGCCGGCCTGCCGATCAGCGTCCCAGCCATGACCGTCAACAAGGTCTGCGGCGCCGGCCAGAAGTCGATCCATCTCGCCGCCCAGGCTATTCGCTGCGGCGACGCCGATTGCGTGATCGCCGGCGGGCAGGATTCGATGACCTCGGCGCCGCATTTCATTCACGGCGCCCGCGCCGGCATCCGCATGGGCGACCGGACCGTCAAGGATTCCATGATCACCGACGGGCTGTGGGACGCCTTCCATCAGGTGCATATGGGCGTGACCGCCGAAGCGCTGGCGCAGCGCTACCAGATCACCCGCGAGGAACAGGACCGTTTCGCGCTGCGCTCGCAGGAGAAGGCCGACGCCGCCATCCGGGCAGGCAGATTCGACGACGAGATCGTCCCCGTGTCGATCAAGACAAGGCAAGGCGATGTCGTCATCGAGCGTGACGAGCATCCCAATCCCTCGACCACGATCGAAGGCCTCGGCCGGCTGAGACCGGTCTTCGATGCAGCGGGAACGATCACCGCCGGCAACTCGTCAGGCCTCAACGACGGCGCCGCGGCGGTGCTGGTGATGTCGGAAGCGCGGGTGAAGCAACTCGGCATGACGCCCCTCGCCCGCATCGCGTCCTATGCTTCCGCCGGTGTCGAACCGATGGATATGGGGCTCGGTCCCGTCGCTGCTTCACGCCTGGCGCTCGAGAAGGCGGGATGGCAGACCCGCGATCTCGACGTGATGGAGATCAACGAAGCTTTCGCCGCGCAGGCCATCGCGGTCAACCGCGAGATGGGCTGGAACGAGGACATCATCAACATGAGCGGCGGCGCCATCGCGCTCGGACATCCGCTGGCCGGTTCCGGCTGCCGCATCGTGGTGACGCTGCTGCACGAGATGATCCGCCGCGACGCGCGAAAAGGATTGGCCTCGCTCTGCATCGGCGGCGGCCAGGGCGTCGCGATCTGCCTGGAGCGGTGAGCGCGGGCGATCGCCCGGCGACCGGCCGCGCGTCAATCGCGCGATAAGGACAGTCCCGCGAGAAGCGGAGCGTACGCGGCCAGCCTGCGGGATACGAACTCAGTGAAGAGCCGCACGCGCTCCGTCTTGCGCGTCTCCCCCTGTGTGAGAAGCCAGAGCGTTCCGTACATATGCAGGTCGGTGCCCGGCACCCTCGCCAGCAGGGGGTCGGCATCGCCGACGAAGCACGGCAGTGTCGTCATCCCGAGCCCTTGCCGTACCGCAGCGATCTGCGCCTCGCCGTCCGTGGTCCTGAATGGAACCCCCGTGGTGCGAACCTCACCCTCGCCGGCCCAGTCCGGAACTCCATGAATGCTTATGACGATCCAGCGGATGGGATCAGGTGCGCCCGCACGCCACGCCGCCAGTCGATCGCGGGACATGTAGACACCTCCGAAGATCTCCGGTCCCTTCAGGCCGTGAAGATTGAGCGGCAGGGTTTTGCGGTCGTAGACGACGCGGATCGCGACGTCGGCCTCCCGGTTGGTCAGGTTCGCCAGCTCGCCGGACGACAAGATTTCCATCTCGATGTCCGGATGCAGACGCGCGAAATCGGCGAAGTCCGGCATGAGCAGGTGTGTCGCCAAGGGCGGCGCCAGCGTTACCCGCAGGAAACCGCGCACGCTCTGGTCGCGCCCGAAGACGCGCGTCTCCAGCAGGTGCGACGACGCTTCCATCTGGTGCGCGAGCTCGACGACTTCCTCGCCGGCGGCCGTCAGGCGGTAGCCCGAAGGCAGCTTCTCGAACATGTGCGCCCCGAGGCGCTCCTCGAGCTGGGCCACGCGTCGCAGCACGGTCGAGTGGTTCACGCCGAGGCGCGCGGCGGCGGCGCGGACCGAGCCTTCGCGCGCGACGGCAAGAAAATAGCGGACGTCATCCCAGTCGATCATGGTGCAATCCGGCACCGCTGGGGTGCGCCTTCCAAAGGCATATCTAACACATCGGACCGAGGTAAGAGCAATCATCATAGCCCATATCGACCAGCGCGGCCCAATTCCGAACGCCGGACGCCGATCGTCGCGGCTGTGTCAATCGTCCGGCCGGATCGATTTCGCACCACCGATGTGCGCGCTTCCGCACTCAACGCCTGACCGCAGTGAACCTACTTCGAGGCTCTCGGGGACTTCCCCGAACGATCAACGACAGAGCCTAAAAGGAACGGTCATGGGAAAGCTTGAAGGTAAGGTTGCAGTCATCACGGGTGGATCGAGCGGCATGGCGCTGGCGAGCGCCAAGCGGTTTGTCGAAGAAGGCGCCTATGTCTTCATCACCGGCCGGAGGGAGGAGGCGCTCGACGAGGCCGTCAAGCTAATTGGCCGGAACGTGACCGGCGTGCGCGGCGACGCGGCCAATCTCGATGACCTCGACCGCCTGTTCGACACGGTCAAGCGGGAAAAGGGCAAGATCGACGTCCTGTACGCCAGCGCCGGCACGGGCGCAGCCGTCCCGCTGGGCGAGATTACCGAGCAGTATTTCGATGCGACCTTCGGCCTGAATACGCGCGGCACGCTGTTCACGGTGCAAAAGGCGTTGCCGCTGCTCAACGATGGCGGATCGATCTTCATGACCGGATCGGTGGCTTCGGTGAAGGGTTTTCCTGGTTACAGCGTGTATGCGGCAAGCAAGGCGGCGTTGCACGCATTCGCACGCGGCTGGCTCAACGAGTTGAAGGGCAGGAATATCCGGGTGAACGTGCTGCACCCCGGGCCGATCGCCACACCGATGCAGGACCAAGTTCTCACCGAGGAGGCGAAGCGGATGTTCGAATCCCTGATCCCGCGGGGAAAGATGGGGCTTCCTGAGGAAATTGCGGCGGCCGCGGTGTTTCTTGCTTCCGACGATTCCAGCTTCGTGAACGGGGTGGAACTGTCTGTCGACGGCGGCTTCTCGGCCATCTGAAAGATGCGGGATTCAACATCAACACGGATCGGAGAATTATCATGAGCTATGCGATTGTAGGATTCGGCAAGGTAGGCCAGGCCCTCGCCCACGCCTTTGCCCGTAGGAACATCAACGTGGTCGTTGCGAGCCGCCGGCCTCCCGAGGCGCTGGCGCCGCAGGCCCGGGCGATTGGACCCACGGTCGTCGCCACGTCGCTGCGGGAAGCACTCGAGGCTGACACAATCCTCTTGGCGGTCCCGTTCGAGCAGCATCGCGAGGTTGCGAAGGCCTTGCCGAGCTGGAAAGGCAAGACGGTCATCGACGCGATGAACGCGTTGCTTCCCCCTGAGGAGCTGGACGGTCTCCCGTCCTCCGCCTTCGTCGCGAAGGCGTTCACCGGCGCCAAGTTCGTGAAAGGCTTCAATCACCTGATTGCGGCCACCCTGGCTGCCGATCCGATCGTCGAGGGTGGGCACCGGGTCGTCTTTCTGTCGAGCGACGACGAGCACGCGATCGCTCCCGTGGCGGATTTGGCCAGACAACTCGGGTTCGCACCCGTCATACTGGGAAAGCTCGACGAGGGTGGCGCGCTGGTGCACGCACGCGACCGCATTTGGGGCCGGCTCATCTTCCAGGACTTGTTCAAGAAGGAGCAGTAACCGATCCACGCTCCCGTCGCTCCCACTCGATCGTTCAAGGAGCATATGACGTTCCTTGGCGCCCTCCCGCGCCAGGGCGATGTCGTCCAATCCGTCGGGAAGCAGCAGATAGACATAATATCCGTTTCCCGATTCCACGAAGATGCTATGACCCGCTTGGCGGAGTTTGGTTTCAACCCGATCCGACGCGGTTTCGATGTGCTGCCCCAGCCGCTTCAGATGTCGGTCGTAGTGGCCGTCAACCAGCAGGCGGTGGAGCAACCGCTCCACATGGCCGGAGCTGTTGACAGTGGTGAGCATTTTCAGTTCCGCCAGCGCGGCAACCCGGTCAAAGCGTGCCGCAATGAAGCCGGATCTCAGACTTGCCGACAGCGTCTTGGAAAAGGTGCCGATCGAAATAACGTTGTTCAGTTGGTCGAGCGTCGCCAACCGATTGCTCGACGCAATCGGCAGGTCGACAAACGGATCATCTTCGACCACGACCAGACTATGCCTGTCAGCCGCGGTCAAAATGGCGTGCGCGACCGCGGGCGTGGTCGAACTGCCAGTCGGATTGTGACCGAGCGATTGCGTGAAAAAAGCTTGGGCCGCTCCGATGCAAGCTTCGCCACCAAGTCCTCGACGCTGGGACCCTCGGGCGCGCGCGTTACGCCCAGCATCCTGACCTGAGCCAGCGTCAGCTTGGCAAAGAGCGGGTAGTAACCTGGTTCGTCGACCAGCACGGTATCGCCCGGCGACAGCATGGCGCGGATTACCAGGTCGAGTGCGTGGTTCGCACCGAAGGTCAAAAGAATGTTGTCTTCGCCGGTCCGGATGTGCTGGTCCGCGAGCCGGCGCGCAAGCTGCTGCCTGAGTGGCAGGAAGCCAAGCGCGGAGCCGTAAGCCTCGGCGTCGGCGGTACGGCCATGGGCGCCAAGATGGCGGCGGATTTCGGATTGTTCCGTCCATGACGGCGGCGGCCGCCCATCGCCGACGCGGATCTGAAAGCTCTGCTCCAACTGGGCCGCGAGAAGCGAGGCGGCGTCGACTGCCTCGGCGACGTGTCTGGGTCGCGAGGAGCCGGCCGCTTCCCCGGCGGATGCCACGACAAAAACCCGAACCCGGCTTTTGCCATGAGAGCGCCCGCCGCCACCAGCCGATCATAAGCCTCGACGATGGTGTTCTTGGAGACGCCGAATTCCTCCGCAGCCTTGCGGATCGACAGGAGGCGATGGCCGGAAGGCAGCGTTCCACTGCTGATTTCCGCCTGCAGTCTGCTGACGACGCCATCGACCAAGGTCGCGGGCCGCGCAATCTCTCTCCCGCCGAGCGACTGGACCGGGTGGTGCAGGCGGCATCGCTCAGCAACGACGAGCGGCAGGTTTTCGGGCGCGGCGGTCTTCCGCTCACGCTGGCCAACGGCATGATCGAGAACGTCATCGGCACGTTCGAACTGCCGATCGGCATAGCAACGAATTTCACCGTGAAGGAGCGATCCCGCCATCCGCGGCGCGTGCGGTCTCAGAACGATTGCTGGAGATCGGCTGCGGAGAAATCGCCGTGGCCGATACGATCGGCTGCGCCACTCCCGGACGGATAGACATGATGCTGACGCAGGTGATCGAGGCCGTTCCCGTCGGTCGGCTGGCCTGTCATTTCCACGATACGTCCGGCCAGGCGTTGGCGAATGTCGACGTGGCGCTGAAGCTTGGCGTGCGCAGCTTCGACAGCGCCGTCGGTGGTCTTGGCGGATGCCCTTATGCGCCAGGGGCGGCCGGCAATCTGGCCACGAAACGGTTGGTGCAGCACCTGCAACACACAGGATTTGTGACAAGCGTCGATCCTGCAAAGCTGCGTGCCGCCGTGGCGCACACCCTTTCCTTTGCTGACCTTGTTTCCAACATAGAGCGGCTCCACAAACGATCAGCGGCTGTTTCTCCAGGCAATAGCTGCCTTTAATCCTTGCTCGGCCCGGATGCGGTTGAATTCCAACCTTTCGGCACCGCCGGCGGTTTCAATGAACACATCGGTTTCGACCCCGGCAAGGAGAGCGTTACGCATGCCGCGCATATCGAAGCTGCGGTTGATGGCGCGCTTCGTCAGTTCGACGGACAACGGCGCCGCGGCGACGATTTCCCGCGCCTTTTCGAAGGCTCTCGAGACATGTTGGCCCTCAAGAACCGTCTCCGTCACGAGACCGATCTCGGCGGCCCGTTCCGCAGTGATCTTATCGTTACCCGTCAGCAGCATATCCTTGGAATGCTTCGGGCCGATCATCCACGGCAGCACCATGGCGACGATCCCTGACCCGAAGCGCACCTCGGGCTCGCCAAAGACGGCATTACGTGAGGCAATCGCGATATCGCATGCCACCGCCAGTTCTAGCCCGCCGCCGATGCAATGACCGTGGATGGCCGAGATGGTCGGCTTCGGGCAATCCCAGAACTGCATGACGAAATCGAAATCAGCCTCCAGCACGCGCCGCCACTCGGCGACGCTGCGATTGCCTGCCGCGGCCGACTCCTTCAGATCGAAGCCGGCGGAAAACGAACGGCCTTCGCCCGAAAGCACGAAGCAGCGAATCGACGGCTCCTTTTGCAGGCCGCTCAAGACCTCCGTCACCTCGCGCATCAGCACGGAGTTGATGGCATTCAGAACACGCGGGCGGTTGAGCACGATATGCGCGATCCCCTCGTCGCTCACGTCGACGCGGATAGTTTCATACTCATCGGACATCGTGACGGGCCTTCCTGTGGCGCAATGTGAGGCAGTCGACGGCGACGGCCTCGTTCGGACCGGCCATAATCGGATTTATCTCGATTTCGACGATCTGTTCCTTCGCTCCGACCGCCATCGCGCTGAAACGGGATACCAGCGTACATAGCGCATCCATGTCGACGGGCGCCCTGCCCCGCGCGCCGGTCAGCAAGGCATGTCCGCGCAACCCCTCCAGCGCCCGCCGCGCCTCGGCGACGCCGAAAGGAGGAATGAGGGTCGCGACGTCGCGCAGCACTTCGGCGAAGACCCCGCCCAGACCCAGCGTCACGATCGGACCGAAATCCGGATCCGTGGTCATCCCGAGGATCAATTCGACGCCTGATGCCATGGTTTGCGCCAGGATCGGCGCTGCGGGATGGCGACTGCGCAGTGCCTGGTAAGCAGCAAGCGCCTCATCTGAGCCTTTGAGGTTGAGCACCACTCCGCCGAGATCGGACTTGTGCGGAATGGCGGCATCATCGATCTTGAGCGCGATCGGCCATCCGTGCTTGCCGGCAAAGGCGGCGATGTCCTGCGGCGAGTGGATATCGGCGAAAGGCGTTACGGGGATGCCGGCCAGTTCCAGCAGCCTGAAGCCATCGGCGCTGCGCAGACTGTCGAGGGGTGCTGCGTCGACAATCGCCGCAGCATCGGCCGACAAGGGTATGGCAACGACGTCTTCCGAACCATGGCGGCCGAACCGGTAGGATTGCAGGTGCCGCAAGGCCGCAAGGCCGCTGCCGGTCCCCATGAGGACCGCGATCCCTCTTTCCCGAAGGTCCTCGGCGATGACCGGCGATAGGGTCGTGGCGATATTGCCCATCACGGCGACGGGCTTGTCCGTCCGCGCGTGCACCTTGCGGATCGCCGCGGCCGACAGTTCGGAAAAATTCCGGTCCGGCGGCAGGTTCGTCGCCATCACCACGATGCCGACATCGGGATCCTTCGCCATCTCGCTCAGCACCGGCGCCATGACGTCGGCTCCGTCGCCCCAGTAATCCAGTGGGTTGGAGGCTTCCATGCCCGGATCGAGATACGCCTCGACCGCCGCCCGGGTCGCGGGCGCCAGCGGGGCGAAGGACAGGCCGACATCGGCGGCGAGATCGGAAATCAATTGCCGTTCGCCGCCGGAATCGGTGCCGAGCGAAACGCCGGGTGCCATCATCGGACGCGTCAGCGCCAGCAATTCCACCGTGTCCAGCAGTTCATCGAGCGTGCGCACCTGAATCACGCGGTAACGTGCGAAAGCCGCCTCATAGGCAGCGTTCGAACCGGAAAGCGCTCCTGAATGCGAGATCGCGAAATGGCGTCCCGCCTCGCTGCGGCCGAGCTTCAGCGCGACGATGGGCACGCCCTTGGCCTCGGCAAGCCTGGCGGCGGCGAGGAAGCCCTCGGGATCGCGGACGGTTTCCAGAACGCAGGCTATCACCCGCGCATCGGTCTCCTCCAGCAGGAAGCGGATATAGTCCGCCACGGTCGTCACCAACTCCTGGCCGGCCGAGATCGCGTAGTCGAAGCCCATCTGCCGCCGGTTCCCGACCAGACCCGACCAGGTCGATCCCGAATGGGATATCAGCGCCACCCCGGACGGCGCGGGCAAGGAACGAAACGGCATGCCGGTGACCTGCAGGCGGTCCACCAGATTGACGAAGCCCATGCAGTTGGCGCCGCACACAGCCATCCCTGCTTTTACCGCAACATCGGCGATAGCCTTGCCGCGCGTGCGACCGTCGGGTGTCTGCCCGTAGGCGCGGCTGAAGAGCACGGCGCCTCCCACGCCTGCCTCGGCGACGGAAGCGAAGCTGTCTACGAGCAGGGCATCGCCGACGGCGAGCGCGGCGCAATCGACGCCGCCCGGTATCGACGCCACATCGGGATAGCAGGGCTGGTCGTCGATCTGGTCGTAGCGCGGATTGACCAGATAGACCTGTCCGGGGAACCCGAGATAGCGGATCGACTGCAGCAGATTCGCTCCAAAGCTTTCGGGCTTGGGGCTGGCGCCCACGATCGCCAGCGTTTGCGGCCGCAGCAACTTCGAAACCGTCATCGGGCACCTGTGGGTAAGGAGCCGGTATTCGTTGCGACCTGGGCGAGAAAGGCACGCGTTGACGCGACGCCGTCATAGATCGCCTCCTCGGCGCTGCGGGCGATCGTGCAGTCGCCAATGGTGACGAACGGCACGTCCGTGCCCCCAAGCTCACGCTCAAGCGCGGTGTCGGGCGCATTGCCCGAAGCGAGCACGACCGTATCGACTCCTTCCACAACGATCGGCTGGCCACTTGCTCCGTGCAGGAAATAGGCGGTATCGCCATCGACGCCGAAAAG
Organism: Mesorhizobium sp. B2-7-1; assembly: GCF_006440735.1. Lineage (GTDB taxonomy): Bacteria > Pseudomonadota > Alphaproteobacteria > Rhizobiales > Rhizobiaceae > Mesorhizobium. Next base: position 62,252 of record NZ_VFUA01000013.1, read on the forward strand.
CCTGGCATAGGGGATGACCTCGATCCCTGCCTCATGCAGTTTCCCGGCCCAGTGATCGCGCACATATTGCTGCAGGTTTTGCCCGGCGCAAATGCCGTTCACCGCCAGGCGCACATGGTGCCCCTTGCGGTTGAGCTGCATGGCGAGGCCGATGCCGATCCAGTCGCAGCGCCAGTCGGCCACGACGACGCGCGCGCCCGGCAGCACTTTCCCCGCCAGCACGTCGACCGCCTCGACGACATGCGCGGCTTCCTGTCCCTCCACCTCGCTTCCGACCGGGGCCGAGCCCGTCGCGACGATGACGCCATCGGGCGCGACGGTCTCGACGAAACCCCGGGTGACGCGGCTGTTCAACCGTACCTCGACCTGACGCAGCGCCAGTTCCGTCGCCAGATTGGTGACCAAGCCGCCGAATTCGAAACGATCCGGCAGAAGCTGCGCCAGCAGCGCCTGTCCGCCGAGCCGCGGCGATGCTTCCGACAGGATCACCTTATGCCCCATCTCGGCGGCGGTTACCGCGGCCTTCATCCCCGCGGGACCACCACCGGCCACCAGCACCTTCAACGATCGGCCGGCGGTCGGCGCCGCTGCCGGAAGACGCAGTTCCCGGCCGGACGAAGGATTCTGGATGCAGGAAATCGAGTAGCCGGCGTGGAAATGGCCAATGCAGGCCTGGTTGCAGCCGATGCAGGCGCGGATTTCGTCCGAACGTCCCTCGCGCGCCTTGCGCGGCATATCGGGGTCGACGATCAGCGCCCGCGTCATGCCGCACATATCAGCTTCGCCAGCCGCCAGGACACCTTCCGCGATTTGCGGCTGGTTGATACGGCCGGCGACGAAAACCGGAACCGAGACGGCGGCCCGGATCGTCGCCGCCTTGGCCGCCACATAGGCTGGCGGAATCTCCATGGGCGGCACGACATGGATCGAACCGCCCAGGCTCGCCATCGTACCCAGCGTCGTGTTGATGTAGTCGACCAGGCCCTCCTCGGAAAGCTGGCGGCAAATGGCGAGGACGGCTTCCTGGTCCAGCCCGCCCTCATCGGCTTCGTCGACCGAAATGCGAAGGCCCACCACCACGTCCTCGCCCACGGCGCGGCGCACGCCGATCAGGCTTTCGCGCAAGGGGCGGAGCCGGTTCTCGGCGGAACCGCCATACATGTCCTCGCGACGGTTCACGCCCGGATTGAGAAACTGAGCAAACAGCAGGCCGTGGCTCGCCATGAGTTCGACGCCGTCATAGCCGGCTTCCGCGTAACGCCGCGCGGCTTGCGCGGCCGAGGCGATTATTTCGGCCACCATCTCGGCGGGCATCTCGCGCGGAACCACGTGGAAGCGGTTTTCCGGCGTCGACGAGGGCGCGAAGACTACGCCGCGCATCCCGTTCATCATGCGCCGTGTAACCCTGCCGGAATGCGACAATTGCCCGAACAGCTTGGCGCCATGCCGGTGCACGGCGCTCGCCAGCCGAGCGTAATGCGGGATCGCGTCGTCGCTCAGAAGCGCTAGGTCCGGTGCCTCGCCGAGCGTCGAGGCATGAAAGCGCGCCGCCTCGTTGATGATAAGCCCGACACCACCCTTCGCCCGCGCCTCGTGATAGGCGACCATGTCGTCGCCGGGCAGATTTCCTCGCGCCAGATAGGTCTGGTGGCCAGTCGAGAGGATGCGATTGCGGATGTCGTGCCCGCGGATCTCGAGCGATGAAAAGAGATGAGGATAGGCGCAAGACATGAAGGGCCCTTTTGGCGGGACCGGTTTGCCCTGCCCAAATCTGAAATCAGACTACCATTCGCACATTGCTTGCCCAGGGCAGAAATTGTAGGCACACTATAACTTGAAGTCATGCCTCAGGAACCGCTGCCGTCATGCCGCTGCGCGCCAGATTGCCCTCGCCCGGAGCGCTTTTCATGTTCGAGGCGGCGGCGCGGCACCAGAACTTCACGCTTGCGGCGCGCGAATTCAACGTGACGCAGCCCGCGATCAGCCGGATGATCTCGCGGCTGGAGCAGCACCTGGGCGCCAAGCTGTTTCTGCGCCGCTCGACGGGACTTGAGCTGACCGAGGAAGGACGCGTGCTGCAGCGCGCGGTACGGCAGGGCTTCGACCGCATCGAGGAAGCTGTCTGCGACATACAGGCCGGCGCCAACGCCGGCGATGTCGTGACGCTGTCGGTCACCTCCGCTTTCGCCATTCATTGGTTGATGCCGCACTTCGACAAGTTCCGCCAAGACGTGCCGGGAGTACAGATCCGTCTCGATCTCATCCATGGCGAACCTTATGGTTCGCTCGGGGCCGCCGACATCGGCGTTCGCTACGCATTCCCCGAGGGCGACGAGATCGAGTCCTGGCCGCTGGTGGAGGAAGTCGTCATTCCGGTCTGCAGTCCCGGCTATTTGCATACGCATGGGCCGATCGACGGCCTGCGAGGATTAAAGGGCCACATCCTGGCCAGCCTGATTGGCAAGATGCGTATCCCCTGGCCGACCTTCCTGGCCGCGGTTGGCCTTGGTCATTTCCGCGAGGCGACGGAGTTGGCGTTTTCCGACTACGCGCTGGTCATCCAAGGCGCAATAAAGGGACAGGCCATCGCGCTTGGCTGGTGGCACGTGGTTGCGGGAGAGGTCCTCTCCGGCGGCCTCGTGCCGGCCGGTCGCACCCCACTCCGCACAGGCGCTTTCTATCATCTCGTCGCCCGCCGTTCGGCGGCCAGGCGGCCTGAGGTGCAGAAGGTGCGTGATTGGCTGCGCGCCGAGTTCATGGCCATCGAGGACCAGCGCGTTCAACGCAATCTGTTCGCGCCACGCGAGGCGGTCAAGCCGCCCGCAGGTTGAGGATTTCGCGCACCAGCCCATCGGGCTGCGCGCCGACACGCACCGGTTCCAACGCTGGCCGTCCATGCATCATGTCGGACGCCTTCTCCGCGATCATGATCACCGTCGCGTTGAGGTTGGCGCCCACGACATGCGGCATCACCGAAGCATCGACGACGCGCAGACCATCGATGCCGCGCACCTTCAACTGCGGGTCGACGACGGCGTCCTCGCCCACTCCCATCTTGCAGGTGCAGGAGGGATGAAACTCCGTGTTGACGGAGGCGCGCAGCGCGTCGTCGATTTCGGCATCCGATCGTGCCGAAACGCCCGGGGCGACCTCCAGCGTTCCCAACCGCTTCAAAGGTGCCTGCATGGCGATCTCGCGCGTCACCTTCACGCCTTCTCGCATCTCCACGATATCGCGGGAATGCGAGAAGAACCGGAAATCGATCCGTGGCGCGTGCTTCGGCGAGGCGCTTTGCAGCGTCAGACGCCCGGTGCTGCGCTGGCGCAATTGCGACAGGTGCAGGGCGAAGCCATGCGACAGGCCGAAGCTGCCATCGGGCCTGGAATCGATCTTCATCGGCGCCACGTGATAATGCACCGTCGGCAGGTCCGAATCCGCCATCGCCCGGGCAAAGCCGCCGATTTCCCATATATTGGAGGCGGCAGGGCCGGATTGCCGTATCATCCATTCGAGGCCGACCCGCAATTTGCCATAAGGCGATCCCATCCAGGCATGCGACACCGGTTCCGTGCAGCGGAAGGACATGCCGAGATCAAGGTGGTCCTGCAGATTGGCCCCCACATATGGCTGATCGAGTAACGGCTTGATACCGAGGCTGCGCAGATGGTCCGCGGGGCCGATCCCCGACAGCATCAGAAGCTGGGGCGAGTTGATCGAGCCACCGCACAGGACGACCTCGCGCCGCGCCTGCAGGGTGTGGACGTCGCCGCCAAGGGAGTATTCCACGCCCGTCGCGCGCTGGCCTTCGATGATGACGCGATGCACCAATGCGCCCGTCGCCACGACGAGGTTCCTGCGCGTGGCCGCCGGACGCAGATAGGCGACCGCCGCGCTGCAACGTCTGCCCCCGACCTTGGTGCTGTCGAGCCGGCCGATCCCCACCGCGTCCGGGCCGTTCAGGTCCTCCACCAGCCTGTGTCCCGCCGTGGCCGAGGCCTCCTCGAACGCGTCGAAGATCGGCGACTGCAGACGTCCCCGCTGCACATGCAGCGGCCCATCGCCTCCACGATAAAGCGAGGCGCCCCGATCCGACGTCTCGGACCGGCGGAAATAGGCCAGGCAATGACCGAAGCTCCACTCGGTCAACCCTTGCGCCGCCCATGCGTCGTAGTCGGCCGGATGGCCGCGCAGATAGACCATGGAATTGATCGATGACGAGCCGCCCAGCGTGCGCCCGCGCGGCACCGGAATGCGCCGTCCGCCGAGCTCCGGCTGCGGCTCGGACTCATAGTTCCAGTTGAAACGCGGATCGTGGTAGACCTTGTAGACCCCGGCCGGTATCGACATCATCAGCGAACGGTCGCGGCCGCCGGCCTCGAGCAACAACACCTGACAGTCGGGATCTTCCGTCAGCCGCGCGGCCAGAACGCATCCGGCTGATCCCGCGCCGACGATGATGTAGTCGAATTCCCGTTCCTTCACGATCATCCCGCAGGCCCCCATTTCATCTTTCTCGCCCGCCCAGCCGGTAGCCGCAACCTACAAAAGGCGCTCAGGCGGCCCGCTCGGCGACAATGCCGTCCAACCAGCCGACCGCCATGTCGGGTACGGAGTCGAGCAGCTTGCGCGTATAGTCGGCATGGGGTTGCGCCAGGACCTGATCCTTGCCCCCCTGCTCGACGATGCGACCATTTTGCATGACGGCGACGCGGTCGGCGATGGCACGCACCACCTCGATGTCGTGGGTGATGAAGAGGTAAGAGACGCCCAGGCGGGCCTGCAGCTTCATCAGCATGCGCAGCACTTCCGCCTGGACCACTTTGTCCAGCGCGGACGTGATCTCGTCGCAGACGATCAGCCGCGGGTCGGCCGCAAGGGCGCGAGCGATGGCGATACGTTGCTTCTGCCCGCCCGACAGCTGGCCGGGTGTGCGGTCGATATGGGTTTCGTTCAGTTCGACCAGATTCAGCAGTTCCTGAACCCGTGCTTCGCGGCGCGCGCCACGCAGACCCTGATAGAGCGTCAGCGGGCGGCCGATTATCTTGCGCACCGTCTGGCGGGGGTTCAACGCGGTATCGGCGGACTGATAGATGATCTGGATCTGCTTCAGCGTCTGCAGCGACCGGCGGCGTATCGTGCCCTGCAACGGCTTGCCGTCATAGATCACCTGCCCGGACGACAATTCCTTCAGTCCGACGATGACCCGGCCCAGCGTCGATTTTCCCGACCCGGATTCGCCGACCAGCGCCACGGTCTCGCCTCGCCCCACTTCGAGATCGATCGAAGTCAGAACCTGGAAATCGCCATAGTGCGCGCCGAGGCCGGCGATCGCCAGGAGCGGCGCGCCCTTGCCGCCATGCTGGGCGTCATGGTCAACCGGCATTTCATGCACCGCCCACAGGCTCTTCGTGTAGGGATGGACGGGACGTTCCATGATCTGCGCGATGGGTGCCTCCTCCACCACCTCTCCGTAGCGAAGAACCGCTACCCGATGCGCGACCTGGGCGACGACCGCGAGGTCATGGGTGATGTAGATCGCCGCCACGCCGTAGTCCTCGATGACCTTGCGGATCGAGATCAGGACCTCGACCTGTGTGGTCACGTCGAGCGCGGTGGTCGGCTCGTCGAAGATGATCAGGGTCGGGTTGCAGATCATCGCCATGGCGACCATGGCGCGCTGCAACTGTCCGCCCGAAACCTGATGCGGGTAGCGCCTGCCAAAGTTTTGCGGATCGGGAAGCTGCAGGGCCCGGAACAGGTCGAGCGCGCGTTTCTCCGCCGTTCCGCGCGTCATCCCGCCGCGATCGACGGCGACCATGACGATCTGGTCCATCAGGCGATGCACCGGATTGAAGGCTGCCTGCGCGCTCTGCGCAACATAGGCGACCTTGGTGCCGCGGAACTTGCGCCGCTCCTCTTCCGGAACAGCGAGGATGTTGTGTCCCGACAGTCGCACCTCGCCCCCGGTGACCTTGGCGCCTGGACGAAGGTAACCCAGGGCCGCCAGCCCAAGCGTCGATTTGCCGGCTCCGGACTCGCCGACCAATCCAAGCACTTCTCCGGGACGGATCGACAGGCTGACGCCGTTGACGATCTTCGACCACTGGTCGTTCGATTTCGCCTCTATCTTCAGGTCGACAATGTCGATGACGGGTACGGTCGGCGTCGCGGTCACGGTCTGGCCTTTCATCGTCTCACCCTTCCTCGCTCAGGCCGCTTGCCCGGTTCAGGAGCCAGTCGACCACGAAGTTCACCGCAATAGCCAGAAAGGCGATGGCCGCAGCGGGAATGAGGGGCGTGATATCGCCCATGTTGATCAGCGCCGCATTGTCACGGACCATCGATCCCCATTCCGCGGTTGGCGGTTGAATGCCGACCCCAAGAAATGAAAGAGCCGCGATATTCAGGAAGATGAAGCAGAATCTCATGCCCAGTTCGGACAGGATCAGAGGCAGGATGTTGGGAAAGACCTCGTTGACCGCGATCCACAGCAGGCTTTCCCCGCGCACCTTGGCATGTTCGACGAAATCCAGGCTTGCGACATTCAGCGCCGCCGCCCGCGCGATGCGGTAGAAACGCGTCGAGGTGAGGACCGCGATGATCAGGATCAGGTTCGTCACCGAGGAGCCGAAGATCGAGAGGATCATCAGCGTGAAGATCAGATCGGGGACCGACATCAGCGCATCGACGAGACGCGAGATCGCCTGGTCGACGATCCCTCCGACCAGTGCCGCGAGGACACCCAGCAGGCAGCCAATGACGAAGGATATGGCCGTGGTGAGCAGCGCGATCGAAATGGAGTTCCGCGCGCCGAAAATCAGGCGCGACAGGAAATCGCGGCCTAGCTGGTCGGTGCCCAGAAGATGGCTGGCGCTCCACGGCTCGAAAGGAACGCGCGAGACGACCTCGACTTCGCCGTACGGCGCCAGCAACGGGGCAAAGAGGGCGACGAAGGCATAGATGGCGACGACCACCATGCCGAACTTCGCGGTCGGCGGCGCCGAACGAACAAGTTTCAGCGCGCGCAGGAGCCGGTTGGGGGCGACGGATCGGACTTCGAGGCTTTGCTGCATGGTTCTCTCCCTCAACGCGGATGCAGCAGGCGCGGATTGCTGACGATCGAGATGATGTCGGCGATCAGGTTGAAGCCGATATAGGCAGCGGCGAAAATGAGCGCGCAGGCCTGGATGACCGGAACATCGCGATTGCGCACGGCATCGATCATCGCCTGGCCGACGCCGGGATAGACGAACACGACCTCGATCACGACGACACCGGAGATGAGATAGGCGAGATTCAGCGCGACCACGCTGGCGATGGGGCCGATCGCGTTGGGCAGCGCCTGACGGATGACCACGCGTTTCTCGGGCTCGCCCTTGAGGCGGGCCATCTCGACATAGGGACTGGCCATCACCGACAGGATCGCGGCGCGCGTGTTGCGTACCATATGGGCCAGAATGACCAGCAACAAAGTGAGGATCGGCAGCACCATGCGGTAGAGCTGCTCGCCCAGTCCCATGCCGTTGCGAATGCCGGCCATCGAAGGGAACAACTGCAGCTTCACCGCCAGCACCATCATGACAACGTAGGCCACGAAGAATTCAGGGATCGAGATCGAGGCAAGTGTCGAGGTCGACAGGAACTTGTCGATGAACCGACCCCGATACCGTGCGCAGACGATGCCGAGCGTGATCGAGAGCGGCACAGCGATGGCTGCGGTGATCGAGGCCAGAACGAGCGTGTTCTTCAAGCGCGGCCCGATCAGTGCCATCACCGGGCGCCCCGAAAACGAAAGCCCCATGTCTCCCGTGGCCGCCGCCCCCAGCCAGGCGAGATAACGCACGAACCAGGGGCGGTTCAGTCCCAGTTTTATCTCCATCGCCGAGATGGCCGCCTGCGTGGCGTTCTGACCGAGAATGGCGGAAGCGTAGCTGCCGGGCAGAAAGCTGACGGCCGAGAAGATGATCAGCGATACGATCACAAGGCTGAGCAGTCCCAAGCCGATCCGGCTCGCCGCCATGGACAGGATCGGGTGGGATTTGGTCGTCATGCGTCGCGCTCTCCGCTCGTTCGCTCGCTTGCGTGATATCACTCCGCCGGCGGCGGACACATGATCATGCATCCGTCCGCCACCAGCGCTCGGCGCCGCGATGATTGTCGGCGGGCAGGATGCCGCCCAATGCTGCATGACCGATATCCGTCGTCATGGCGAGACGCCATGAAACGAAAGCCACGGTAATCACTCCGCCTTCGTCATGCAGCATCTGCTGCGCTTCGGCATAGGTCTTGGCGCGCTTTGCCTGATCCATCTCGGCGCGCGCCGATTTGACGAGCGCGTCGAAGCCAGGCTTTTTGAAGCCGGTGTTGTTCCACGGCGCGTCCGAGGTGTAGGACGTGGCAAGCAGCCAATCGAGTGTGACGCGCCCGTACCAGTCGGAGGCGTTGAATGGCTTTTTCAGCCAGACATTGTCCCAATAGCCGTCGTCCGCCTCCTGGACGATGTTCACCGTGATCCCGGCCTTGGCCGCATGTTCCTTGAACAGAACCGCCGCATCGACCGCGCCGGGAAAAGCGGTTTCGGCGACCGAGAGGTCGACCGTCACGCCGTCGAGCCCCGCCTCCTTCAGAATGGCTTTCGCGGCATCCGGATCGTAGGCGTGCTGGGGCGGCGTTTCGGCATAGAACGGCATGATCGAGGCGGCCGGATTGTCGTTGCCTTTCTTGGCTTCGCCCAGGAAAACCTTGGCGATGATGTCGTCCCGGTCGATGGCGAGCTTCAGCGCCTTGCGCACCGCTGGATTGTCATAGGGCGCGACGGAGCAGTTCATGTCGAACGTCAGATGCCGCAGGCTGGGCGTGCGAACGATCTTCAGGCGAGGATTCCGCTCGACCAGCGCCACGTTGCGGATATCGAGGTCTTCGATCACGTCGACCTCGCCCGTCATCAATGCGTTGAGCCGGGCAGTGGCGTCGGAGATGTTGACCACCTCCACCTCGTCGAAATGAGGCAGGCCAGGCTTGTGATAATCGGGGTTGCGCTTCAGTCGGACGGCGATGCCAGGCTCGAAGCTTTCAAGCTTGAACGCGCCCGTCCCGATGCCGCTTTGCCAATCGATGCCGCCGCCCTCCTTGGCCGGGAAGATCGACAGGTGGTAGTCCGACATCAGGGACGGAAAATCGGCATTGCCCTCCGCAAGGGTGAAGATCACCTTCTCATCGCCTTGCTTGTCGATCTGCTTGATCTGCTTGACGATGGCGAGCGCGCCGGACGTGCTCCCTTCGCCCATATGATGCAGAAGCGATTGACGCACGTCCTCGGGCGTCAACGGACGGCCGTCGTGGAATTTCACCCCCTTGCGCAGAATGAAGGTCCAGCGGGTCGCTCCCTCCTCGCCCGCCCAGCTCTCGGCGAGGTCGCCGGCAAGCGAGCCGTCCGGCAGCAATTCCACGAGATTGTTGCAGAGCGACCCGTTGAAGGCAAAGCCTGTCATCACCGTCGCCCAGCTTGCCGGATCGAGGGTGTCCTGCTGCGAACCGTCATTCATGCCGTAGCGCAGCTTCCCGCCTTGCCTCGGCTTGTCCTGAGCCCAGGACAGGCCGGGCAAGGCGACCATGCCGGCCACCACGCTCGCCCCTACCAGAAAGCGGCGCCGTGTCGGCGTCATGCCGGCGGACGCCGTTGGATGTTCACCGCCTGCGATATTCACCCGTTCCATAATTTCCTCCCAGCCTTTCCGAAACAACAGCACAAGCCTTCATGCGGACAACCGCAGGCCGTCAGCCGCGTGATGCGCGAAAACGCACGGCAGCACGGCAAGCACGGTCGGCCTGATCATTCACAGCAAGTGGGCGGGTCTACGCGCCCGCCCGACCACATCAATCAGCGTCAGGCCTTGAGCCACCAGCGCTCGCACATACGCATATTGTCGAGCGGCATCAGGCCGCCGACCTTGTCGTAGCCCAGCTTGTTGGAGACGGCGTTGCGCCAATCCACGAAAGCGACTGTCAGCAGGTTGCCGTCGTCATGGATGATCTGCTGCGCCTCGGCATAATAGGCCGTGCGCTTGGCGTCGTCCGCCTCGGTCCGCGCCTTCTCGCACAACTCGTCGAAACGCGCATTCGACCAGCCCGCGTTCCACGGCGCCTTTGACGTGTAGATCGTCGAGAACAGCCAGTCGACCTTCGCCCTCCCGAACCAGTCCACACCGGCAAAGCTTTTCTTCAACCAGACATTTTCCCAATAGCCGTCCGCCGCCTCGCGCACGACATTGATGGTGATGCCGGCCTTGGCCGCGTGTTCCTGGTAGAGAACCGCCGCGTCGATCGCGCCGGCGAAGGCGTTGTCCGCGACGTGAAGGTCAACGGAAACGTTGGTCAGCCCCGCCTTGGCCAGATGCTCCTTGGCTTTCTCGATGCTGTAATCGCGCTGCGGCAGCTCATGATAGTATTTCATGATCGAGGAGACGGGGTTGTCGTTGCCCTTGCGCCCCTCGCCGAGAAATACCTTGTCGATGACGTCGTCCCGATCCAGCGCATATTTCAACGCCAGACGAACATCGGGATTGTCGAACGGCGCAACGCGCGTATCCATGTCGAACGAGAAATGCCGCAGGCTCGGCACGCGCTGTACAGTGAAATCAGAGCTGCGCTCGACCATTGGCACATTGCGGATGTCGAGGTCCTGGATGAAATCCACCTCGCCCGTCAGCAAAGCGTTGAGCCGCGCCGTCGCGTCGGGGATGGAGATGAACTCGACCTCGTCCAGGTAGGGCTTGTTGTTCTTGTGATAGTTCGGGTTGCGCTTCAGCCGGGTCGCGATGCCGGGTTCGAAGCTGTCGAGAAGAAACGCGCCCGTTCCCTTGCCCGACTGGATGTCGATGCCGCCGCCCTCCTGCGCCGGAAAGATCGACAGGTGATAGTCCGACATCAGGTAAGGAAGGTCCGCATTGCCGTCAGCGAGCTTGAAGACGACGGCATCGGACCCGTCGAGATCGATCGAGGAGATCTGCTGAACGATGGCGCGCGCGCCCGATGTCGAGTCGGGCTTCATGTGATGCAGGAAGGATTGGCGCACGTCCTCGGGCGTCAGGCTCTTGCCGTTGTGGAAGGTGACACCCTTTCTCAGCTTGAAGCGCCAGGTCGCGGCCTTGTCCTCCTGCTCCCAGCTTTCGGCGAGATCGGGAGCGACCGAGCCGTCGGGCAGGATCTCGACCAGGTTGTTGTAGACACCGCCGTTGAAGCTGGCTCCCGTCCAGCTGGTCGACCAGGTGCCTGGGTCGAGATTGTCGTTCTGCGAGGCGTTGTGGAGCCCCAGCCGCATCTTGCCGCCGGCCTTGGGCTCGGCGGTCTGGGCATACGACATGCCCGGCATGGTCATGGCCGCGCCTGCCGCCAAAAGTGCCGAGCTCCGCGCCAAGAACTCGCGACGGGAAATCGCGCCGTTGCGCAGTTTGTGGGCCAGATCATTCATCTGGCCGCGATCCGATTCGCTCATGTTCACCCTCTTGGATTGCTTGGTTGACATTCGGTCGCTTCTTCGTCCCGGCGCCTTGGGGATTACAGTAATTGGAAACGCGAACCTGTCAACAAACTGATTGACCAATCAATCATACAAGGGGCAAAATAACGCATCTTTGAACCGCCAGAGACCCAGGAGACGCCATGCCGGACGGCAGCCTTGCCTATATCGGCGCATCGGAAGCGCTGCGCCTGTTCCGGACCGGACAATTGTCGCCCGTGGAGGTGCTCGAGGCGCAATTGTCGCGCATCGGCTCGACTGCGCAGAGCCTCAATGCCGTCTGCTTCACCTATGCCGACGAGGCCATGGAGCAGGCGCGGCGCGCGGAAGCCCGCTACGCCGCGCGTGCCCCGGATTTGCGCCCGCTGGAAGGAATTGCGACCGCCCTCAAGGACGAAAACATGATGGCAGGCAAGGTCACGACCTACGGTTCGGTTCTCTACGCCGACCATGTCGCCTCGGCGAACGCGCCGGTCGTGCAGCGCCTGCTGGACGCGGGCGCGATCGTGCATGCCCGCACCACCACGCCGGAATTTTCCTGCGCGCCGTTCTGCCATTCCCGCCAGTGGGGAATCACACGCAATCCGTGGAACCGCGATTTCACCCCCGGCGGTTCGTCGGGCGGTTCGGGGGCAGCCCTGGCGGCCGGTCTGACGACGCTGGCGACAGGCTCCGACATAGGCGGCTCCATTCGTATTCCCGCCTCGGCCTGCGGCGTCGTGGGCTTCAAGCCGCCTTACGGCCGCGTGCCGTCGACACCGCCCTTCAACCTCGATCACTACAATCATCCCGGCCCTATGGCGCGAACGGTCGAGGATTGCCTGCTGATGCAGAATATCCTGGCCGGGCCGCATCCGAAGGACATCGCTTCCCTGAAACCCAAGCTGGACCTGACGATCGATCGAGGTGGCGTCCGCGGCTGGAAGATCGCCTACTCGCTCGATTTCGGCTTCATGGAGATCGATCCCGATGTTCGCGCGAACACCTTGCGGGCCGTCGATGTCTTCCGCTCGCTGGGAGCCGAGGTGGTCGAAGTCGACCTGCCATGGTCGTGGGAGGTCTACGAGGCCGCCGCGACCCATCACGCGACACTGTTCGGCGCCTGGCTCGCGGAATACCTGGACGACCGCCAGTCGAGCCTGACGACCTACGCCGCCGACTTCGCCCGCAAATCGCTTGCGGTGACGACGCGCGACTATCTTTCAAGCCTCAATGTCGAAGGCCGTATCTACGCGCATTTCGGCCCGCTGATGGAGGAACACGACCTCTTCCTTTGCCCGACACTGGCGGTGCCGGCGGTGAGGGCCGATTTCGAGATGCGGGACCCGCTCACGATCAACGGCAAGCCGATCGATTCCTATCTCGGCTGGACCATGGCGTGGCCCTTCAACATGCTGAGCCGCTGCCCGGTGCTGGCCCTGCCCTCGGGCTTCGCCGGAACCGGCGTGCCCACGGGGATTCAATTGGTCGGCCGCACCTATGATGACCAGGCTGTCTTCCGCGCCGGTTTCGCGTACGAGAGCGCCGTGGGCGGCTGGTTCACCGCGCCCGAAACACGCCCCGATCTGCCCTGTTGAGATTTGCCATGAAAACAATCTTCTCCGACCGTCATAAATTGCAAAGCGTCGAGACCGAATTCTATCGGGGCAAATGGGTGGAAGCCTTCGAGATTCCGCGCCGCGCCCAATTGGTGCTCGACGCGGTGCGACGCGCCGATCTCGGCCCGGTCATCGGGCCCGAAAGCTTCGACCTTTCGCCGGTTCTTGCCGTGCATGATCCGGATTTCGTCCGGTTTCTGGAAAACATCTGGGCCGACTGGGTGGCGGAAGTCGGAGCCATTCCTGCCTATCCGAACATCTGGCCGCCGCGTCGCACGCGCATGATCCCCACCATTCGTCCGGGCGCCGAGCTCGGTCGCTACGCGGTGGACATGAGCAGCCCGATCCTGGAGGGCACCTGGCAGGCTGCGCGTTCCGCGGTCGATTGCGCCTTGACCGGGGCCAGGTTCATCAACGCGGGCGAGCCTTCGGCCTTCGCGCTCTGCCGTCCGCCCGGACACCATTCAGGCCGCGACTATTTCGGCGGCTACTGCTTCCTGAACAACGCCGCCATCGCCGCGCAGTATTTCCGCGACACCGGCGCGCGGCGCGTCGCCGTGCTTGACGTCGACTACCACCACGGCAACGGCACGCAGGATATTTTCTACGATCGCGACGACGTGCTGACCGTTTCGATCCATGGCGATCCGGTTCAGGAGTATCCCTACTATATCGGTTTCGCCGACGAGACCGGGCAAGCGGCTGGCCAGGGTTTCAATCTCAATCTCCCGCTGCCCTGGGGATCGGATTTTTCTACCTGGGGCGCAGCACTTGACCGGGCGATCGATCGCATAGCGGCTTTTGCTCCCGAGCGTCTGGTGGTTTCACTGGGGGTGGACGCGTTCGAGGAAGATCCGATCTCGCACTTCAAGCTGACGAACGCCGATTTCGTCGAGATCGGGCGTCGCATCGGCTCGCTGAAGACACCTTCCCTGTTCGTGATGGAGGGCGGCTATGCAATCGAGGCGATCGGCACAAATGTCGTGAACGTTCTCACCGGGCATTTGTCCGCACAGACGTGAGATAAAGGCCGGGCACCTGTCCCGGCCGTCAGAAATCCTCTGGAAAATGCAGCCGCATGAAGGCAAGGCAGGCTTCGTGACCGATCTTCTGCCCCTCGGTGATGGACATGTTGGACACCAGATTCTCGATCCACAATCCCGAGATCAAGGCATTCAACGATATCGCCAACTGCTGGGCAGCGATCGTCATTCCGCGCAGTTGCGCAAGCTCGGCCATATCGGCGCAAACGGCCCGGTTGTAGTACTCGCGCAGTTCCGCGCATCTTTTGTGATAGGCCGGAACCCGAACCGCCTCCGCCCAGAAAGCCAGCCACAATGCGATGCTGTCCCGCCCCGCGGCCTTGCGGCTGAAGTCGGTATCGATCATGCGACGGATGCGATCCGCCGGGCCGAGCGCCGAGGCGTTGAGGCGAGTGAGGTAGGCTTCGTATTCCGCGGCCGTGTGATCCAGCGCGGCGAAGATGATGCCTTCCTTCGATTGGAAATGAAAGGAGACCACGCCGTAGGAGCATTTTGCCTCTGCGGCGATCGAGTTGATTGTGACGCCCGTCAGGCCCCGTTTCGAAATGACCTTGACCGCTGCCTCGACAAGGCTGCGACGGCGGTCGACCACTTGATCGTCGCGGCTAACAGCCATGGTCCTTCCGGCGCTCCCCCGGGATCTGGCTTTCAGATCCGACATGCAAATTCAGCTTTTCATTCGAAAATAAGTAGGAATCCTGTCTCGCCATGCGAGCCGAAAAGCAAGCCTCATCGTCGCGAAAAGACATCTAACGCACCGCTTCATTGCCGGGGGCGAGCCTGAGAAAATGCGCGGCATTGTCGTGCAGCCACAATCTGCGCACCTCGTCACTCAAGTCGAGGCTGTTCATTTCGCCGACCGCGGTGTCGACCGGCATCATCGGGAAAGCCGAGCCGAAGATCATTTTTTGCTTCAGGATGGTGCGGCCATACTGGAGTAGCGGCTCGTATCCTGAATGCGCCTTCGCCAGCAGCTTGGGACGGACCGCAAGAAGGCCGATGTAAAGGTTCGGATGCCGCCAGGCCACGCCGATCAGTTCCTGCACCCAGGGCCACCCGGGCGGCGAGGCTATGGCCCGCAATTCCGGATAGCGGACCATGACGTTGTCCAGATATTCCGGCTTGCCCACCGACATCGGCGTCTGCGTGGAGAAGTTGATGCCGCAGTGGATGTTGACCGGCACATCGAGCTCGATCGCCCTTTCGTACAGCGGGAAGAGCCGCGCGTCGTCCGGCGCCATCTTCAGCTCGAAGCACTGAAGATTGAGGCCACGCAGTCCGAGGTGGTTGACCGCGTGATCGAACGCGGCCACCGCATCCGCCTGGTACGGATCGACGCCCGCGAAGCCGATGAAGCGCGGGCCGTGCGATTTCACGAAATCCGCCACCGATTCGTTCGCGATCTTGAAACCGAAGGTCGTGCTGAGATCGCGTGCCTTCAGCACGACATGCCGCGTTCCAAGCCGTTCATAGGTCTCCAGGTATCCATCCAACCCTCGAGCGGCCTGCGAGCCGGCCGAGAGCGTCTCGCTTGCCTCATAGACCCGTCGATAATTGCTCAGATGCGGAGCCGCCGGGGAAAACTCCGGCAGCGGCGGGCGGCTGGAAAAATCGATAAGCATGGCTCAGCTCCATTTCCCGCGGTCTTCCAGGATCACCTTGGCCGCGTTGTGCCCGGGAACGCCGGTGACGCCGCCGCCGGGATGAACCGATGCGCTGGCCTGATAAAGCCTTTCGATCGGGCTGCGATAATCGGCATAGTTCGGCGAGAACCGGCGGAAGAACATCTGGTCGGCGCTGATTTCACCGTGATGCACATGACCGTTCGGAAGGTCGAAAATCCGCTCCAGATCCAGCGGCGTGATGACCTGCCGGTGCAAGATGTGATCCTCGATATCCGGGAACTGGGTCTTGAGGACCTTCAGGACATTCTCCCACAATTCCTCGCGCCGCTCGTCCCAGCTGCCCTTGGCGAGCGTATAGGGCGCATGTCCGCCGAAGACGTTCATGATGTGGTGCCCGGGAGGCGCCAGCGTCGGATCCACCATCGACGGCACCTTGACGATCAGGAATGGCTCGTCGGCGATCTCGCCCTCCTGGGAGATGCGATGCGCGCGTTCCATATAGGCGACGCTGGGCGCGATCGTCATTTGCGGCAGGACGCCGCCACCGTGCGCGGCCTGCGCGAAGACAGGTGCGTCCGGCAGCGACTTCAGGGCCAGGTTGACGCGAAACACCGTGCTTTCGCAACGGATGTTGGCGATGTCGCGATTGAAATCCTCAGGCAACCGACCGGGATCGATCAGCCTGGTGAAGATCGTGCGCGCCGTCGCGTTGGCGACCACGATCTTGGATCGGATGTCCTCGCCGCCCGCAAGCCGCACTCCGACCGCGCGCCCGTTCTCTACCAGGATTCTTTCGACCGGAACGCCGGTGCGGACTTCCATGCCATGCGCCTCGCCGGAACGGCGGATGGCGTCGGAGATCGCACCCATCCCACCCTTCATGAAACCGGCAGGGCCCGCAGGCGTGGTCCCGTCGCGCACGATGCCGCGCACCAGCATATAGGCTGAGCCCGGCGTTTTCAGGCTGGAATTGGCGCCGCCGCCGCCGGCAAAGAAGCCGAGGACCAGCTTCACATCCTCCGACTCGAACCAGCGCGACAGGTAGTCATAGGCGCTCATGGTCAGAAGGTTGTAGATGTCGAAAAATTGCGGGCCGATCTTGCGAAAGCGCCACACGAAGCCGGCCATGCGCCTCAGGTCGCGCATCTTGCCGCTGCCGGGATTGATGGGGACTTCCCACAGAAGCTGCTTCATGAAGGGCGCGATCTTCTGCATATGCGTCCGATAGCGCGCATAGGCCTGACCGTCCGAATTCGACAGCCTGCCGATTTCGGCGGCGAACTTCTCAGGGTCGTCCCACATGGTGAAGGTCCTGCCGCCCTCGAGCGCAAAGACCGTGGGATGCGCGGGCAGCACCTCGAAGCCGTATTTCTGCAATTCCAGATCGAGGATGACCTTGGGCTGCAAAAGGCCTTGATAATAGGACGCTATCGACGAGCGATATCCAGGAGCGATCTCTTCGGTCACGGCGGCGCCGCCGGTGATGTCGCGCCGTTCGACCAACAGCACCTTCACTCCCGCTCGCGAAAGATAGGCGCCGCAAGTCAAGCCGTTGTGGCCGCCGCCGACGATGACGGCGTCGTAGCGCGGGCTCATGCGCCAGCTCCTTCGATCCAGGCGGCGATCGTGCGGTCATAGGCGCCCGCCCGCGGATTTGTGTCTCCCGCCTTGAGTTGCGGCTTGGATATCTTCAGCGAGGCTGTGCGGGGAAAATCCGCGACGAAGGCATAGAAGCGCGGAACCTTGAAGGCGGCGAGACCGGCTTGGGCCGTGGCGATGACACTGTCCAGCAGTGCCTGATCGAGCCCCTGCCCTTCCTTGAGTTTCAGATAGGCCTTGACCTCCTCGCCCCTGAGCGGATCCGGCACGCCGACCACAGCGACTTCGGCCACCCCCGGGGCCGCGGCAAGAACCGTCTCGACCTCGCGCGCGGCGATGTTCTCGGCCGAGCGCCGGATCATGTCCTTCTTGCGGCCGACGATGTAGAAAAACCCGTCCTCGTCCTGGCGGAACAGATCGCCGGTGGAGAACCATCCGTCACGCAAGACCTCGGCGGTCGCTTCCGGATTGTTGTAGTAGCCCAGCATGATGCCGGGACCACTGATCTGCAATTCGCCGATTGCCCCTTGCTGAACGGGATTGCCTGCCTCGTCGACGATGCGGCATTGCCGAAACGGACAGGGCACCCCGCAGGATCCGGATCCGACCTTGTCGGGCCGCTCGACAGGGGCGAACATCGCCGGGCCGACCTCCGTCATGCCGAAGGCCTCGCGCGCATTCAGATCGAAGCGCGTCTCCAGCGCTTCGTGAAGATCGCGCGGACAGCCGTAGATGTTGGCGCGCACCACCTTGTTGTCGGCGTCGTGCGGCTGCGCTGCGATACCGTGCAAGACCCAAGGCAGCAGGCAGAACTCGATACCGAATTCCTTCAGCCAGAAGGAAAAACGGCTGGTCGATTGCCGTGCGGCAACGAAAAGCGTGCCTCGCTGATACATGGTCATCAGCAGCAGCCATTGCGGATCCATGTAGAAGAAAGGCGTCGAGGCCAGGATGCGCTGATAGACCCTGCCGTCGCGAAACGCATTCACCTTGCCGGCGGAAATCCAATAGCGCTGGCTCAACATGCAGCCTTTCGGGAAACCGCTGGTGCCCGAGGTGAACTGGATGTTCAGCAGATCGCCATGCCCGACGGGCTCGGGCGCCGTGAAGCTATCGGCCGGCGCGGCCAACGCATGCCAGTCGCGCGCGCCGTCCGGCATGTCGCCGCCGACGACGATCATCCGCTCCGGCGGCACCGACACCAACCCTTCGGCATGAGCCTGATCGAGTGTCGCGCGCGTGGAGGCATGGGTCACGACCCATTCGGCCTCCGCCACCTGCATCACATGCGCGATCTCGCGTGGCGTGTAGCCGGGATTGATCGGCAGCATCACGGCGCCGATCCGGCCCAGCGCCAGCCAAGTCAACGGGAAGGCGGCGATATTGGGCAGCATCACGCCCACATGCGTGCCTTTGCGGATGCCGATCGCCAGAAAGCCCGCCGCGAGCCCGTTCACGGTACGCCGCATGTCGGCATAGGTGATGGTTTCGCCGCTCTCGAAAAAATTCCACAACAGCCTGTCGCCGGCCGCGTCGGCTGCGGCATCGATCAGCGCGCCGATATTGTCCGGCAGCGGCTCGGCCTCGATGCGACGACGGCGCTCATCATACCCGACGACGGGTTGCGCCAGGACTTCGTCCTTCCACATGTCCAACTCCGAATGCAGCAGGTCAGCGCTTAGGTTCCGGCAGGCCGCGCCGTCGCAAGAACGGCGCGGCCCCGACAGTCAGTGAGCAAACCACATCGCCTTGAGGTCGGTGTACTTGTCCATCGCGTGCAGGGACTTGTCGCGACCGAAGCCCGACTGCTTGAAGCCGCCGAAGGGAACCGCCATCGACCCGCGATCGAAGCAGTTGACCCACACCACGCCCGCCTTGATGGCCTTGGCCGCCCGGTGCGCGTTCTTCACCGAACCCGTCCAGACCGCGCCGGCAAGACCGTAGACCGTGTCGTTCGCCACTTCCATCGCCTCGTCGAAGCCCTTGACGGTGATGGCCGACAGCACCGGGCCGAAAATCTCTTCCCGCGCGATCTTCATGTCGTTCCTGACGCGGTCGAAAATGGTCGGCTCGATGTAGAAGCCGCCGGTTTCGGTCCGCACGCGGCTGCCGCCGATCAGCGTTGTCGCCCCCTCGGCACGGCCGGCGTCGATATAGCCCAGCACCCGGTCCATCTGCTCCTGGGTGACCAGCGAGCCCATGCGGGTGGCGGCGTCCAGCGGATCGCCCGGCACGAAGGACTTTGCCTGCGCCGTTATCTTCTCGAACAGGGCGTCGCGTATCTTTTCATCGACGATCAGACGGCTGCCGGCGTTGCAGACTTGTCCGGTATTGGCGAAGATGCCGGCGGCGACACCGGCCGCGGCGGCATCGAGATCGTCGCAATCGGCAAGCACGACCTGCGGCGACTTGCCGCCAAGCTCAAGGCCGATGCGCTTTATGTTGGATTGACCCGAATACTGCATGAAATACTTGCCGACCTCGGTCGAGCCAGTGAAGCCTACGCAATCGACATCCATGTGCAGGCCAAGCGCCTTGCCGGCGATGTGGCCCAGGCCGGGCACGACGTTCAACACACCGGCTGGAAGCCCGGCTTCGATGGCCAGCTCGCCGAATTTCAGCGCCGTGAAGGGCGACTGCTCAGCCGGCTTCAGGACCACCGAATTGCCCGTGGCCAGCGCCGGCCCGAGCTTCCAGGCCGCCATGGACATGGGATAGTTCCACGGCACCACGGCGGCGACGACGCCCACAGGCTCGCGCACGACCAGCGTCGTCATCTCATGGGCGGTCGCCGCCACCTCGCCATAGACCTTGTCGATCGCCTCGGCATACCAGGCAATGCAGTTCGCGGCACCGACCACGTCGCCGTTGAACGCATTGGCGATCGGCTTGCCGACGTTGAGCGTTTCCAGCAGCGCCAACTCCTCGCGATTGGCCAGGATCAGCTCGGAGAAGCGCAGCAATATCCTGCGCCGGTCGGCTGGCGCCATGCGCGACCAGACGCCCGCGTTGAAGGCCTTGCGCGCCGAACGGACCGCCTTGTCGACATCGGCCTCGTTGCACGAGGCCACCTGCGTCAGCAGCCGCCCGTCGCCGGGATAGACGCAAGGAAAGGTCTCGTTCGAAACGCTGTCGACATATTGGCCGTCGATGAAGGGGCGGTTCGGCAGCCGTACCGATTTTGCACGCGCGTGCCAGTCGATTGTTTGCAGCATGTCAGTCCAATCCTGTTGTTGAGATGTGTGCTTGACCGGCTCCAGGCGCCCGTCCCTTAGCGGCTGAGGCCACGCGCCGCGCCGACCTCCGAAATCGCCTGCCGCATGATAGCGACGATGTCGTCGATCTGTTCGCGGCTGATGACGAGCGGCGGCGAGATGACACACAGGTCTCCCAGCGGCCGAACGATCAGGCCGAGATCGAAGCAGCGCTGGTCGATCTCCCGGGTAAAGGCCTTGTCCTCGTCCAACGGGTCGATCCGGTTGATGTCCAGCAGGCACTGGACACATCCCACCAGTCCGACGGAACGAACGTCGGCCACGCCCGGCAGGTCGGACAGGGAACGCAAGCGTTCGGCAAAATAGTCGGCCTGAGCGCGCGCATGCTCGACCACGCCATCACGCTCCATCAATGCGATGTTGGCCAGCGCCGCGGCGCAGGCCACCGGCTGGTTGGTGTAGGTATAGCCGTTGGTGAACCAGCCCCCCTTGGCGTTCTCGCCGGAAACCCGCGCCAGCACTTTGTCGGAGATCGCAAGCCCGCCCAGGGGCACGTAGCCCGAGGTAACTCCCTTGGCGAAAGTGATGATGTCTGGAACGACGCCGAACACCTTCTCGGACGCGAACCATTCGCCGCAGCGGCCGAAGCCGGTGACCACCTCGTCGGAGATGTAGAGTATGTCGTGCTTTTCGCAGATCGCCTTGAAGCGGGCGTGATAACCTTTCGGCGGAATAATGACCCCGCCGGAGGCCAAGATCGGCTCCGCCAGAAAGGCAGCAATCGTATCGGCGCCGAGCTCCGCGATCCGGTCCTCGAACTCCGACACCAGATCATCCAGGAATTCCTCCTGAGTCCGGTTGCCGGCGTGGCGCGGATTGGGGCTCGACAGGAACGAGATACGGTCCTGCTGGATGTCGAAGTTCGGCCAGTTGCCCGTGCGCCCGGTGCAGGCGGCGGTCAGCGCGGTCGAGCCGTGGTAGCCGTCATAGCGCACGATAATGCGCTTCTTCCTGGGCCGCCCCAGCACGTTGTTGTAGAACTCGGAGAACCGAAGCGCGCTGTCGACGGCCGTCGATCCTCCGGTGGTGAAGAATATGCGGTTGAGATCGCCCGGCGTGAGCGTCGCGATCTTCTCGGCCAGCCGCGCCGCGGGGCTCGTGGCCATATACCAGGGAGAGGCGTAAGGCAGCGTCATCGCCTGATGCGCGATGGCGTCCACGATCTCCTTGCGTCCATAGCCGACCTGCGCGCACCACATGCCGGCCGGGCCGTCGATCAGCCTGCGTCCGTCCTCCGCATAGACATAGATCCCTTCGGCATGCGTCAGAATCGGCTGGGAGGACTTTCCAAGTTTCGCCATTTCCTGCGCAGGCACGAGAATGTGCTCGCGCATCGCGCTTTCGATGTCGCCTCCGATAACATCCGCCATACGCGACCTCCCATTTCATTGACCAACCAACGCGTGCCCGACCGTCGTTGGCCAGCGACCGCGCACCCTCCTCCAAGTAGTGCGGCAAGCGAAGCCGCGTGTCAACAATTCTGATTGCTCAATCAATCAAAATTCTCGCAAAACGCTAATGGAGGAGGAATAAGGACGGGGCCAGCGGTTTTTGCACATCCCTGCTGTCGAGTCTTGTCCTCCCGCGGATTGCGGACCGTTTTCAGGACATGAAAGAGATGGAGCAGGAGGCCGCCGTTTAGGGGCCCACGCGATACTCCGTTGTGGTCGGTTCCGTTGCTTTCAGGAAACCGCGAAGCCGGTCTCAACGGCCGAGATGGGGCGCGAAGCAGACACGCCCTGTACACGCCGTTCTACGCCGCGGCCCTCGCGTCATTTGAAAGCACTTTACTTAATCCGGGATGTGGGCGCAGATCGGGTCTGCCAGATCGGAGATGGAGATCACCAGTCGAGCGGGAGTCGGATATGGACACGGAGGCGATTTATAGGGCAACGAAAATCACCGCCGAGACTACGCTATCGCACCGTTCGCCCCTCACTCCCACTCAATTGTTTTTGACTCAGCTATGTCATTGATCTAGCTGCGTTTTTTCTTGGCTACCGCGCCGAAAGCCGACCTGTGGTCCGTCGAAAACTTACGGTGTTGATTTTAAAGTGAAAATCGCCGCAAAAAAAATTTTGAGGTTTGATCGACAATCGGGACCAATCGACAAATTTTCTCTCTGGCGGCATTCGATGGCACCCTTGAGCAGTCTCGAAAAGTACCGTCACCGCTTTAGAAAGTAAACGGCGCTTGGATGGCATGATACGCGACCGTGGTTAGTACCCTCGAACCGGAGCTACGCGATCACGCCATGTCAGGTAGGAAAACATTAGCTATTCTGCATATTAGGCAGATTTAGGTCTGCCGAGGCCGGCGTCCTAACCACCCACTTACCCCAACGGGCGCCGGCCGCAGCCAATTTCGTCATCGGCCGCATTGCCAAAGAGCGACTGAAGTCGGACACTTGGCGGCATTGGTCCTACCGTCTTCCAGAAACGCGCCCGATAAGCTTAAAAGCACTGCTCGCCGATGGAACTGGCATGCCGGTAGAATTCCAATGCGATTTTACTTCGATACGTATGAGGGCGGCACTTTGGTAAGAGATGAGGAAGGCCTGGATGTGGTCGACCTTGCCGCCGCCAAACTGCAAGCCGCTAAAGCAGTGGTTGACGTCGCAAAGGACTTGGTCCCGAAGGTGCAGATTGGGACAGTAGCAATTCATGTCAGGGACACTGAGGGGCGTGTGGTCTGCACAGCCGAAGTCAACTTCGAAGCGCGCAGTCTTTTGGAGCTCGCACCGGGCGAGATAGTACCCGCCTACCTGCCCGTTGAAAGCCAGGATTGAGCCGCGGCATCGGGTAGGAAACGATCAGTTAACCTCGGGGGCGGCGTACGCTCACGCCGTACCCGATAGCATTGACCTCACAGCATAATTTTCAAAAAGTCTGGTTATAGGCCCCAACTTCTGGGCTGCGGCGCAACACTGCATCAACCGCTTCGAACATCTGTCGGCGCCGTTCCGACGATACTGGGCTCTCGACCACCACCACGAGCTCGGGTTTGTTGGACGAAGCCCGAACAAGTCCCCAGGTGCCGTCGTAGGCGACGACGCGGACGCCGTTTATCGTTATAAGATCAGCGATTTTCTGACCGGCGAATTTGACGCCATCGCATTGCATCGCCTGGAAATCGGCCACGACCCTGTCGACTACGGCGTACTTCACCTCATCGGCGCAGTGCGGCGACATCGTCGGCGTGCTGAAAGTTAGTGGCAGCTCGCGGTACAGGTCTGCCATCGATTTTCGCGGATTGCGGTCGAGCATCTCACAGACTGCAATAGCGGTCATCAGCCCATCATCATAGCCACGGCCTATCGGCCGATTAAAAAAGAAATGTCCCGACTTCTCAAAGCCTGCCACCGCGCCCAGTTCGGCGGCGCGGCGCTTGATGTAGGAATGGCCCGTCTTCCAGTAATCGGTGATGGCGCCGTTCGCCTTGAGTGCACTGTCCGTGCAGAAGAGCCCCGTCGACTTGACGTCAACAACGAAAGTGGAGCCCTTGTGCAGACTGGAGATATCCCGTGCAAGCATGACACCGACCTTGTCGGCGAAAATCTCGTTGCCCTCATTGTCGACGACACCGCAACGGTCGCCATCGCCATCGAAGCCCAATCCGACATCGGCGCCTGACCATGGCGACCGAAGGAATATCCAGCTCAAATTGAGCAAAATAGGCCATGGGTGACAGGGCCAAGCCGATATCCTTCACTCGCGCGCCAGCCGCCAATAGACCTGAAACCAACGCCAACTTGATCGACAGCGAGTAGGAACGAAAGTCGTGACCTGTCACAATCCCAGGCCCGACGCCCATTCGGCGGATCAGGGTGCCGAGCCCCATTCCAAGTGCCTGAACGCCGATCAGATTGAGTTCCGGTGCCTTCGTCGAAGTTGCACAGCCGAACCACCAACGCGCATCATATTCGCGACCGCCCGACGCCTTGATCAGCGCCGAGGTCTCGAATTCCAGGCTATTGGGCCGGGCTTCGCCGGCGATTTTCAGGACCATCGCGTAAGCTCCGAAAATTGGAACCACACTGCAGTTTATCAGACAGGATCCCCAAGGAAGCATCTGCCAGTTGGGTTGATACACGCACGAGAACGGGGTCCGGTAGTACTCACCATGCATAGGGGATAGTACGAGCGGATAGCACCGGTCGATTGCCGCCGCCCGCTTTAGGCGCAGGTTCAGCTGATAAGGTCATCGACATTTCGTGATCCATAAAACCGAGTTCTCCACAGCTTCCTTTGACGTCGACCTGCAGCCGCTAGCGCCAGGTAAAAAAAGGCCCTAATAGAAGCATTGCGAGGGATATGTCCCTTGGCATGCCCAGACCCGCTTCGGACCCGCCACGAATGCCAACTTTTTTCTTTGACATCAAAGGTAATGACTCCTCCTTTGTGGACACAGACGGCACCCAGTACGCCGGTCCCGGCGAAGCTCAAGCGGATGCTGTCAGGATGCTGCTCGCGCTGGCGCAGGACGAGGCTCGTGAGACCTGGCAAAACAAGCTTTCGGTGGTTGTTTCCGATGAAAACCGTCAACCTCTGATGGAAGCAAACATTGACTGCAGAGTGACCGTATTCTGACAAACCGATTGGCGGCAGCTCGGCATGCCCCAGTAGGCTTTGCTACCAGTTGGCATCATCGCCTGCGGAATGCATTTCCATTATAGATATTTCCAATAGTACTGCTTTCATCTCAGCCCGCTACGGCTATCGGCTAGTCTCATCGCCGTTATTTCCATGCTATTCCTGCGCGGCGCCGAAAATCATAAGTCAATATGGCGTCGGGCGCCGGCTTGCCAGTCCCCAACCACTGCCGTCCGGCCGGCGCCCACCTTTTCGGAAACTGGCGATATAGGCGGACCAAAGGGGAAGGCAGATTACTCAGTTTGCATGTTCGTTGCTGCGAAACTCGGCAGCTGGCGTCAACCCGTCCAGGCCTCTCATGAGTTCTAGATAGCGGTGGGCCGACGCTGCCCATCGAAACCGCGCCGCCTGTTCTCGACCACGTTGGACCAACTTGATCCTGAGCTGCTCATCATCAAGCAGTCGCATGAAGCAATTCAGCCAGTGGTCAGCGTTCTCTGGTGAGGCATATAAGACTGCGTCTCCTCCAACTTCCGGAAGACTAGCACGATCCGACATAACCACCGGACATCCAAGAGCCATGGCTTCGAGCGGGGGCAAACCGAAACCCTCGACCAAGGAAGGAAATGCGAGACAGAGGCAATCCTGCAGGAGCGCGCACAATTCCGCGTCGGACGTCCTACCCAACCAGGTGATGTTCTCGGCACCCTTGTAGTCTACCTGCCCAAACACCCGAGAACTCGACGCACCTAACACCGCCACGCGTAGGCCGACAGCGGCAAGTCGGGCCTGCAGGCCCAGAATCAAGCCTACGTTCTTGTGCGGAACGGTGCTGCCAAGGACGACGATTGTCCTCGGTCCTGAAATTTCCCTCGTCTGGTCTGAATGGATTGCCCCCCACCGAAGCGCGTGCTCATGTCCGTTCGCCACGACATCAGCGGTGGGACATATTTTATGGTGCCTCAATTCCTTCGCTGAATACCGAGACACCGTGGTGACCTTGCGGACGGTCCTGCCCAGAAGCGGGATCAAGGTGCGATAAAGCAACCGAAATTGCGCCGAATAGCTCTGTGGGCACACACGAGTGTTGACGTCATGGATGCACAATATCTGTTTTCGTGTAGCGAGAGGCCCAAGATTGCAGAGACTAAGTAGACCGCCACGAACATAGGCTGGCAGTATCGTCTGCTCCCAAGCGTGCCCCCCGATGCTTCCGACTCTCCTTGTGTTGATTGCTTTAAGAGACAATCCTTCATTGAAGTCCGGCGGCACCAATAGTTCGACCGACAGCCCGTTAGTCAGCGGCACTGCGTCCGCGATCAATATGTCGAGCGCGGAAACGATCTCCCGTCCATATCTTTGAACGCCAGTGATCGGCTGGGTAAGGAACCGGCCATTGATTGTCCAATGTCGTGCCATCGATAAGGATCCAAGCGAAAACCGGCTGGCTGCCACACCACCCCAGCCGCATTTTGGATATTCAACAAAGCGCGGTCATCCTGACCTTTGGGACGTCGACTGGAGGTTGGTGTCCGGGCGAGTCGGGTACGAGGTCATCCGAACGGCGAGGCAACGCAGCCGGGCTACCCCGAATGTCTGAAGTTCGCTCTGGCTGCCCGATGCTAAACTGCATCGGGAACATGCGCACCGTCTCGACCCTTGCGGGCGAGGCGAACGGACGAG
This sequence comes from Mesorhizobium sp. B2-7-1, assembly GCF_006440735.1. Taxonomy (GTDB): domain Bacteria; phylum Pseudomonadota; class Alphaproteobacteria; order Rhizobiales; family Rhizobiaceae; genus Mesorhizobium. Next base: position 89,185 of record NZ_VFUA01000013.1, read on the forward strand.
CAAAGCGAAAGCTGGACAAGGTGGCACCGTCATGGAAAGGCACGTCGATAGAACATCTCCGTTTCTCGTCGACCGGTTGGCGAGCATCGCGGCAGACATCTTGCTGCTGCCCGCGTTTCTCCTCGGCATGACGACCTGGAGTTCGGCTGACGTCCTCTGGGGCGTGAACGGCCATCCCCTCAATGCATATCCTGGCATATCCATCGAGCAGCAGCTCGACTATGTTCGGGACCTCGGCATGACCTCCTATCGCGTCAACATCTCGAATGCCGACAGTGCCGACAAGCTGGCCGTGCTGGTTGAGGCGGCCAAGAAGCGCGGCATCCAGATACTGCCGGTCGTCACCCCTGATTTCGACCTCGATAACGACACGACCGGAGACCTGTACGGGCAAGCCTACCGCCTCGCAACGACGCTCGTCTCCCGCTTCAAGGACGACATACGCGTCTGGGAGCTTGGCAATGAGATGGAAAACTACGCCATCCTGCAGCCCTGCGAGATGAGAGACGACGGAACGCAATACAACTGCTCCTGGGGGCCAGCCGGCGGCCCGGATACGTCCGACTATTTCAGCCCCCGCTGGGCGAAGGTCAGCGCGGTGCTGCGCGGTCTCTCCGATGCCACGACAGCCGTCGACCCCACGATAAGAAAAGCTCTCGGAACGGCTGGCTGGGGTCACCGAGGAGCTTTCACGCGCATGCTTCAGGACGGTGTCCGATGGGACATATCGGTCTGGCATCTCTACGAAGGAGACCCAGGAGAGGCATTCAAATTCCTGGCTTCGTTCGGCAAACCGATCTGGCTCACGGAATTCAATTACAGCGGCGGCAGTCAGGCCGGCGAAAGGCAACAGGCTGAAGGCCTGGTGCAGACCATGGCGCTGCTGCGGAAATATCAATCGCTGTACGGCGTGCAGGCCGCCCACGTCTACGAACTCCTCGATGAGCCTTACTGGGCCCCGAGCTACGAGGCCTATATGGGCCTCGTGCGCCTCAAGCAGGGCGACGGCAGCGCATTCGTGCCCGACGGGCAGAAATTCGCCTACACGGCGATGAAGCAGGCGATTGCCGACCATCCCGCCGACACCGGGCCGTCGAGCGTCACCCCGGCCATCCCGCCGCCGAAAGAGCCGCCCACCGTTGCCGGTGCCGGCACCGTCCACCCATGTTCCATCGACGATTTCGACAGATCCGTCTTCGCCCCCGCCAACCAGGCCGCCTACGCCTACTGCCTGATCCTGCACCGCATGCCCTCTCCTGCCGAGCAGTGGGGCGTGATCGTGGCGATGAAAAAGGACCCGTCCATCCTGCCGGTACTCTCGCACATCGCGCGTTCGCCGGAATTCACGGCCGCCAATCTGGCGGATACACCCGGCAACCCCAAATATGTCGCAAACCTCTATCGCTTGCTCCTGAGGCGGGAGCCCGACAATGGCGGCCTGTCGACTTATGTCTCGAGACTGAAGAGCGGCGAATTGACGAGCGACCAGTTCGTCATGGAACTGCTCCACTCCTACGAGTTCCGCTCCACCAACGCAGTTCTGTTCAACAGCGATGGGGCGGCGGTTCAATGAGCCTGGTCCGCCGTCAGATCATCAGCGGCGCTTTCTGGGCAGCCGTCGAGACATGGGGCCGGCAGCTTGCCATGTTCTGCGTGTTCGTGGTTCTGGCCCGTCATCTCGGACCGGAGCCGTTCGGACTCGCGGCCCTTGCCATGGTGGTCCCGAATATCCTGGCAGCACCCGTGACGAGAGGCCTGCCCGACGCCATCATCCAGCGGCCGGAAATCGAGCCGATCCATCTGGACTCGGCCTTCTGCCTGAACATTGCGGTAGGCGCGGTGATCAGCGCATCGATCTGGCTCTCGGCCGGCATCATCGCGACCCTGTTCGAGCAGCCCTTGCTGGCCGAACTCGTGAGATGGACCAGCCTCATCGTTGTAATCCAGTCCTTCAACGTCGTGCCCGCGGCTATTCTCAAACGGCAGTTGGACTTTCGGCTCTTCGCGCTCCGCACGCTCACGGGCTCGATAGTCGGCGGTGCAACTGGCGTCGCCTTCGCAATCGCCGGCTTCGGCGTGTGGAGCCTTGTCTGGATGCAGCTTGCCAAGGCGACGGTCGAAACCACCGTCATACTCCTGGGAAGCACCTGGCGCCCGAGTTTCAGGTTTTCCTATGCCCGCATCCGGGAGCTGTTCGGCTTCGCCGGCCCGGTTATCGTCCAGGCGTTCTGGAACTTCGGCAATGATGAGATCCCCAAGGTTGTGCTCGGCGCGTTCCTTGGCCCCGCCGCCGTGGGCCTGTATGCTTTTGCGCGCCGGCCCGTCGATCTTCTGGTGGAGTTCCTGCTCTGGCCGCTTATGGCCGTGACCATGCCGGCCGTGTCCCGGATGCAGGCCGAGCCGGAGAAGATAAACAACTTCTTCAACGCCACCGTCCGCGTCGCCGGCATGATGGGCTTCCCGGCCTTTTTCGGCTTCGCGGCGATCGCGCCGGTGGCGGTTCCCTTGATTTTCGGTCAGCAATGGACGGCCGCCGTGACGGCCGTCCAGATTCTCATGGTACTGGGGGTCCAACGCACGATCGACAGCCTGTGCTCCTACACGATCCTGGCGCTCGGCCGTTCGGGGCTGCTGCTGAAGCTGAACATGGCCTACACCGTGATCGCCCTCGCGTTGATCGCGGGCGGGGTGCAGATCAACTTTGAGATGGGCCTGATCGGTCTCGTCGTCAGCAACGTCGTGCTTCTGCCTGTCTTCCTTTTCCAGGTTCGCAAGCTTGCCCGCATCGACGTCATACGTCCCGTCGTGATCTTCCCGCGACTTGCCCTCGCCGCGACGTTGATGTTTGCAATCGTCAGCATCTGGCTGCGCAACGCTCCAGCCGGCGCTCCGCCAGCGATCACAACTGCCGTCGGGATCGCGATCGGCGGCATAGTCTATGTCGCCGCCTCGTTCGTGCTGATGCGCCGCGACCTGCTCAATGCGCGCGATTTCATCCTGAGGCTGAGGACCCAATGAAGATACTGGTCCTCAGCCAGCCTTTCGACACGGTCACGCCGCCGATCCGGAACTCGATCGGCATATGGACGTATGAGGTCGCGCGGCGAATGGGGACCGATTGCGACATGACCGTGATCGCGCGGCGGTCGCGTGGGGAACCGGCCCAGCTGGAAATCGATGGCATAGGCTTCGAGTTGCTGAGATGTGCGCCGCTGCGGCTGTGGGGCTTGGCCGGTCGCCTTTGGAATCGTGTCCGGCCACAGTCGCCGCTGGTCGCCCAGGGCTTTTACAGCCTCGATTTTCTTGCGCAGGCCATGCGCATGATACGCCGGATTTCGCCCGACATCGTCCATATCCAGAACTTCCCGCAATACGCGCCCGCGGTTCGGCGCGCGGCACCCAACGCGACGATCGTCCTGCACATGCATTGCGACTGGCTATCGGAACTCGATCATCGCGCGATGAAACGCGCGCTGGCGGCGACCGATCTCGCGGTGGGTTGTTCCGAACATGTCGTGGCGGCTGCACGCCGGCGTTTCCCGGAGACGGATGCAGCCTTTGCCGTTCTGCCGAACGGCGTGCCGC
>NZ_VFUA01000130.1 GCF_006440735.1 Mesorhizobium sp. B2-7-1
ACCTGTTCGACCCGCTACAGTGCAGAAACTTCTTCAAAGCTGCCGGATATGAGGCCAATTAAACGCGACGTGCTTTAGGGGAGAAGGGGAAGTCCGCGCTAATGCCCCTCGAAGCCGATCAGCGTCCGCACCGGCACCCCGAATGCTTCCAGCTTCTTGCGGCCGCCGAGATCCGGCAGGTCGATGACGAAGCAGGCGGCGACGATATCGGCGCCGATCTGCCTCAGTAGCTTCACCGCCGCTTCCGCCGTGCCGCCGGTGGCGATCAGGTCGTCGACCAGGATCACCTTCTCGCCGGGCGCAACGCCGTCCTTGTGCATCTCCATCTCGTCAAGCCCGTATTCGAGGCTGTAGGCCACGCGCACCGTCTCGTAAGGCAGCTTGCCCTTCTTGCGGATCGGCACGAAGCCGGCCGACAACTGGTGCGCCACCGCACCCCCCAGGATGAAGCCGCGCGCCTCGATGCCGGCGATCTTGTCGATCTTCAGCCCGGCATAAGGATGCACCAGCTCGTCGATGGCGCGGCGGAAGGCGCGCGCATTGCCAAGCAGCGTGGTGATGTCGCGAAACAGGATACCGGGCTTGGGATAGTCCGGAATGGTGCGGATCGCCGCAAGCAGCGTGTCTTCGAGGGAGGGTTTCATCAGACGGAGGCTCCGCGATCTGGCTATCGGCTGTGAGTTGCGGCGCGCATCCGGTGACGCAACCCACAACGGCTACCGCGATGCAGCGCCCGAGACAAGCGCATCCGGCAAAGGATCAGTGCCGCTTGGGCTCGCGCGGTCGGATTGAAAGCGTAGGGGAATACCCCAAAGAAAAAGGGCGCCTCGCGGCGCCCTTCGAAAGCTTGCAGCCGGTCGCGGCTCAGTGCGCCACGTCAGCCCACACCCTGCGCTTGGTGAGATAGACTAGAATGCCAAATGCCAGCAGGAAGAAAAGCACGCGGAAGCCGGTCTTCTTGCGCTCTTCCATATGCGGCTCAGCTGCCCAGGCCAGGAAAGTTGCCACGTCGCGCGAATATTGGTCGACCGTCTGCGGCGCGCCGTCGTCATAGGTCACCTGGCCGTCGGAGAGCGGCTTGGGCATTTTCAGCGACACGCCCGACATGAAGTACGGGTTGTAGTGCGTGCCCTCCGGGATAACCATGCCGGCTGGCGGTGTCTGGTCGTAGCCGGTCAGCAGCGAGTGGATGTAGTCGGGGCCGCCCGCGTCATACTGGGTGAAAATGTCGAAGACGAACTGCGGGAAGCCACGCTCGACGCCGCGCGCCTTGGCCAGCAGCGACATGTCCGGCGGCGCGGCGCCGCCATTGGCCGAAGCCGCCGCCTGTTCGTTCGGGAACGGCGCCGGGAAATAGTCGGAGGGCTTGCCGGGACGGTCGAACATGTCGCCGGCATCGTTGGGGCCGTCATGGATCGTGTAGCTCGCGGCCAGCGACTTGATCTGGGCCTCGGAATAGCCGAGCCCCGTCGGCCCCTGAAGCGTGCGGAAGGCCACCAGGTTCATCGAATGGCAGGCCGAGCAGACTTCCTTGTAGACCTTGAAGCCGCGCTGCAGCTGGCCCTTGTCATAGGTGCCGAACGGTCCCGAGAAGCTCCAGCTCATTTCCTTCGGTTCGTTGATCGGGAAATGCGTCGGTGCCGCCGCATTGTGCTCCTCTTCGGCGGCGAAGGCCGCGGTGCCCGCGACGACAAGGCCGAGCAGCGCCAGCGAGGTGAGAATCTTCTTCATGCCAAATCCCCTTAGATTCTCTACCGCTCAGCCCTTGGTCTGTGGTGCGGCCGTGGCGCCCGCCGGATGTCCGCTGCCGCCCTTGTTCTTTTCCAGCACCGCTTCGGTGATCGAGTTCGGCAGCCGCCTGGGCGTCTCGATCAGGCCGAGGACCGGCAGGATGATCAGGAAGAAGGCAAAGTAGAACAGCGTCGCCATCTGCGCCATGAACACGTAAGCGCCTTCCGCCGGCTGCGAGCCCAGCCAGCCAAGCAGGATGGCGTCGGCCACGAACAGCCAGAAGAACAGCTTGTACCAGGGACGATAGACCGCCGAGCGCACCTTGGAGGTGTCGAGCCACGGCACCAGGAACAGCATGACGATGGCGCCGAACATGCACAGCACGCCGCCGAGCTTGGAGTTGATCGGCCCAACATTGAAGGTGATGGCGCGCAGGATCGCGTAGAACGGCAGGAAGTACCATTCCGGAACGATATGGGCCGGCGTCTTCAACGGGTTGGCGACGATATAGTTGTCGGCATGGCCGAGATAGTTCGGCAGGTAGAAGACGAAATAGGCGAACACGAACAGGAACACGATCATGCCGAACGCGTCCTTGATGGTCGCATAGGGCGTGAAGGCGACGGTGTCCGTCTTCGACTTGACCTCGATGCCGGTCGGGTTCGACTGGCCCACGACATGCAGCGCCCAGATGTGCAGCACGACGACGCCGGCGATCATGAACGGAAGCAGGTAATGCAGCGCGAAGAAGCGGTTCAGCGTCGGGTCGTCGACGGCGAAGCCGCCGAGCAGCAGCTGCTGGATCCAGTTGCCGACCAGCGGGATGGCGCTGAAGAAGCCGGTGATGACGGTGGCGCCCCAGAAGCTCATCTGACCCCAGGGCAGCACATAGCCCATGAAGCCGGTCGCCATCATCAGGAGGTAGATGATGCAGCCGAGGATCCACAGAAGCTCGCGCGGCGCCTTGTAGGAGCCGTAGAACAGGCCGCGGAAGATGTGGAGATAGACCGCGATGAAGAAGAACGAGGCGCCGTTGGCATGCATATAGCGCAGGAGCCAGCCGGAGTTGACGTCACGCATGATCTTCTCGACCGAATCGAAGGCGAGATTGGTGTCGGACGTATAGTGCATCGCCAAGACGATGCCGGTCAGGATCTGCGCGACCAGCATGATCGACAGGATGCCGCCGAACGTCCACATGTAGTTGAGGTTGCGCGGCACCGGATAGGAGACGAAGCTGTCATGGATCAGCCGCGGCAGCGGCATGCGCGCGTCGAACCAGCGCTCGATACCGGTCTTGGGCGTATAGGTCGAGTGTCCCTCGCTCATCGAAATATCCCCTGCCTCAACCGATAAGGATCTTGGTATCGGAAATGAACTTGAATACCGGGATCGCCATGTTCTCCGGCGCCGGGCCTTTGCGGATGCGGCCGGCGGTATCGTATTGCGAACCGTGGCATGGGCAGAACCAGCCGCCGAAATCGCCTTCCTGGCCGAGCGGGATGCAGCCCAGATGCGTGCAGACCTGGACCATGACCATCCAGGCTTCCTTGCCGGGCGTGGTGCGGTTGGCGTCTGTCGCCGGCGCGTCGGATGGCAGGTTGGCGTTGCGCGCGATCGGATCCTTGAGATCGGCGAGATTGACGGCTTCGCCGTCCTTCATTTCCTTTTCGGTGCGGTTGCGCACCACCACCGGCTTGCCGCGCCACTTGACGATCAGCGAAGAACCGGGCTGCAGCGAGGCGACGTCGACCTCGACCGAGGCCAGCGCCAGCGTCGAGGCGTCGGGGCGCATCTGATCGATGAACGGCCACGCGACGGCTCCAGCGCCGACAACGGCGGCCATGCCGGTGGCTACGTAGAGAAAATCGCGACGGTTGGGATCGTGGATGTCGGTTGCGCTCACGGGTGCCTGATCCTTTCGCCTCTTCCTAACCGGAGGCCGAGCCTTGTCCCCGCTCAATCGCACCTGCCCGACAGCGCATGGCGAACAGGCTAGCGAATTCCTCCGGCATTTGGATTTTCGGTTTATGCGTGCGGCCCGTTTTTGTCCAGTCGGGTGAAGGCACAAGGGCAGATTGTCGCGGGGATGCGCGGCCGCCACGGCCGGCGCATCCCCGCCAGGCCGCCGGACGGGGTGAAACAGCGGGAAATCCGGGGAGAAATCGGGCCGGTGTTCGCCTCGACATCGGCTCCTGGCCCGGTCTATTGTCCCGCCATGGCGCATGTCATCGAACGCGAGAGCTGGGCCGAGGCCTCCGACCGCTGGAAAGGCGAGCTGCAATGCGGCCAGTTCGGCGCCAATTCCTGCCTGATCTTCAACTATCAGCCGACGGTCGGCGGCGGCCCGCGCCTGCACAAGCATCCCTATGCGGAAATCTTCGTCATCCGCTCCGGCACCGGCCTGTTCACGGTCGGCGACCGGGAGATCAAGGCCACGGCCGGGCAGATCCTGATCGTGCCGCCGGACACGCCGCACAAATTCACCAATCTCGGCCCCGGTCCGCTCGAAAGCACCGACATCCACGAGAACGGCCACTTCATCACCGAGTGGCTGGAATAGCGGTTTTAGCTGGCGCCCAGCCTGACCAGAATAGCCCTCGGGATGTCGTACTCGCGGATCACGGCATCGTGCTTGCGCAGACCGCAAAGCTCGCGCTGGATGAAATAGCCGTGCACGGCCGCGGCCGCCTCCTTCAGCAGCCGGTTGCGATGCTCGCCCTCGCCGCCCTCGCGCAATTTGGCAAGGGTTTCCTCCACGCGCTGGCCGGCGCGGCCGAGCGCGGCGGCTTTTTCGGCGAGGATTTCGTGGCCGAGCAGGTCGAGCGCGCTTTCCTGCGCGCCTGACCGTCCGAAATTGGTGGGCATGCGTACCGACATGGTGCCGTTCTACTCCGCCGGCCGCGTCTCTTCCAGCGCGCTTTCCTCGTTGAACAGGAAGCCGCCGGACTGTCGTTTCCAGAGCCGCGCATAGAGTCCGTCGAGCGCCACCAGCTCGTCATGCGTGCCCTGTTCGACGATGCGGCCGCCGTCGAGCACCACCAGCCTGTCGAGCGCCGCGATCGTCGATAGCCGGTGCGCGATGGCGATCACGGTCTTGTTTTCCATCAGCCTGGTCAGATTCTCCTGGATTGCCGCCTCGATGTCCGAATCGAGCGCCGAGGTCGCCTCGTCGAGAATCAGGATCGGCGCATCCTTGAGGAACACGCGCGCGATGGCGACGCGCTGCCGCTGGCCGCCCGAGAGTTTCACGCCGCGCTCGCCGACATAGGCCTCGTAGCCGGCGCGATCGCGGTTGTCGCGGAGCCCCAGGATGAAATCATGCGCCTCGGCCTTCCGGGCGGCGGCGATCACCTGCGCATCGGTGGCGTCCGGCATGCCGAGCTTGATGTTGTCGCGCAGCGAGCGGTGGAAAAGCGCGGTATCCTGGCTGACGACGCCGATATTGCCGCGCAGCGAGTTCTGCGTCACATGCGCGATATCCTGGCCGTCGATCAGGATCTGGCCGCCTTCCAGGTCGTAGAGGCGCAGGATCAGGTTTGCCAACGTCGTCTTGCCAGCGCCCGACGGGCCGACCAGACCGACCTTTTCGCCCGGACGCACCATGAGATCGATTCCGTCGAGCACGCCCGCCCCCTTGCCGTAGTGGAAGGTGACGTTGCTGACGTCGATGCGGCCGCCGGTGACGATCAGTTCTCCGGCGTCCGGCGCGTCGGTCAAGCCCAGCGGCTGCGAGATCAGCGCCTTGGAATTCTCCAGCACGCCGAGATTTCGCAGGATGCTGTTGAGCTGCATCATCAGGCGGCCGAGCAGCATGTTGAGCCTCAGCACCAGCGACAGGGTGAAGGCGACGGCGCCGACGGTGATCGAGCCTTCGACCCACAGATAGATGGCGAAGGCCGCGATCGCCGTGATCATGACGCCGGAGAGCATGGTGAGCGCCATGCGCACGCCGGTCAGCCGGCGCGTGAACGGCCGCAGCGCGTCGAGATAGATGTCGAAGCCGTTGCGGATATAACGGTCGTCGCCATCGGCCGAAAACAGCTTCAGCGTCTGCACGTTGGAATAGGAATCGACGATGCGGCCGGTGATCATCGAGCCGGCCTCGGCGGTCGCCTCGGCATGTTTGCGGATCGCCGGCAGGTAGAGCTTGGCCAGCCAGCCGAACGCGGCGATCCACACCACCACCATGACCGCCAGCCGCAGATCCAGCCCCGCGACCAGCGCCAGCGTCGTGACCGTGTAGACGATCATGAACCAGACCACCTCGATGAAGCTTTCCATCAGGTCGCCCGTCGCCTGCCCCGCCTGCCAGACCTTGGTTGCGATGCGGCCGGCGAAATCGTTCTGGAAGAAGGCGTAGGACTGGCGCGAGACATGCCGGTGCGCCTGCCAGCGCACCAGATTGTAGAAGCCGGGCGTGATCGTCTGCTCGTCGACCAGCGCCGAAAGGCCGACGACCGCGGTGCGGATGACGAGCACCACCGCCCCCATGAACAACAGCTCGGGGCCGGCCGCGGCCCAAAGTGCGTGCCAGCTGCGGTCGCCCGGCAATTGATCGAGGATATCGACCAGCCTTCCGACGAAATAGAACAGGCCGGCTTCGACCAGCGGCGCAATGCCGCCGATGATCAGCATGGCGAAGAAGGCGAGCTTCGCCTGCCCGACATAGTGCCAGAGGAAGGCGCCGACGCTGGCGGGCGGCCGCAGATTCGCGGGCTCGCGGAACGGGTAGACCCAGTGCTCGAACCAGCGATAGATGGCCTGCATCATTGGGCGGCTTCACCTTTCGTCGCCAAACCGTCGGCGACCGGCTTTTCCTCGAGCAGGAACCCGCCCGACTGGCGCCGCCAGAGCTGAGCGTAGAGCCCGCCTTTGGCGATCAGCACCTCATGCGAGCCGTCCTCGATGATGCGGCCCTTGTCCATGACGACGAGCCGGTCCATCGCCGCAATCGTCGACAGGCGATGGGCGATGGCGATGACGGTCTTGCCCTGCATGAGCTTGTAGAGGTTCTCCTGGATGGCGGCCTCAACCTCCGAATCGAGCGCGGACGTGGCCTCGTCGAGAATGAGGATCGGCGCATCCTTCAGCATAACGCGGGCAATCGCGATGCGTTGCCGCTGGCCGCCGGACAGCTTCACCCCGCGCTCGCCGACGAGCGCCTCATAGCCGCTTTGCCCATGCGGATCGGTCAGTCCCGCGATCACATCGTCGATCTGCGCGGCTTTCGCAGCGCTGAACATCGCCTCGTCGCTGGCCGACTGGCGGCCATATTTGAGGTTCTCGCGGACGGATCGATGCAAAAGCGAGGTGTCCTGGTTGACGAAGCCGATCGCAGCCCGAACGCTCTCCTGCGACACGTTGCGGATGTCCTGTCCGTCGATCAGCACCTTGCCGTCCTGCACGTCGAATAGCCGCAGCACGAGGTTGACCAGCGTCGACTTGCCGGCGCCGGAACGCCCGATCAGGCCGACCCGCTCGCCCGGCGCGATCGTCAGCGACAGATCGTCGATGACGCCGCCTTTGCCGTCCTTGCGCCAATAGTTGAAGTTCACCCGGTCGAACTCGATGCCGCCGGCAGTCACGACGAGGGCCGGTGCATCAGGCTGGTCCTGCATGGTGATGGGACGCGCGATCGTCGTCATCGAATTGCTGGCGACGCCGATCTGCCGGAAGACGTTGGCGCCGACATCGAGGATCCTGCCGGAGATGTTGGCGATCTGCAGCGCGAAGGGTATCGCCGTCGCCACCGCCGCCGTGGTCATGGCGCCGGCGTTCCAGCCCGCGAGCGCCAGCCAGCTTATGGCGACAAGCAGCGCCGCGTTGAGGACGAACAAGGCCGACCACATCAGCGTGAAAACGCGCATCAGCCGGTAAAACGTGTCGGCGTGCTCGGCCACCGCTTGCGAGACATATTTGTCTTCATGCTCGCCGGTCGAGAATGTCTTCAGCGTCAGGATGTTGGTGTAGCTGTCGACCATACGGCCGCTCACCTGCGACCACCGCTCCGACAGTTGGGACGAGCGCTGGGTGATCCTCGGCATCGCAAACCAGAAGATCAGGCAGTAGAACACCAGCCACACCGCCACCACGGCCAAGAGAAGCGGGTCGAGCCGCGCCAGCACCACGATGGCAACCGCAACGAAGACCAGCGCGTACCAGACGGCATCGACGGTGAGATTGACGCTCATCTCCACTGAATCGCCGCTTTGCATGACCTTTGTTCCAATGCGGCCGGCGAAGTCGTTCTGGAAGAACGACCAGTCCTGGCGCACGACATGCCAATGGCTCTGCCAGCGGATGAGGTCGATGAGGTTCGGCGCGATGGCGTGGTTGCGGATGAGCGCGTCGATGACCATCGCGAGCGGACGCAGCGACACGACGATCGCCATCATGACGAGCAGCGGCCCATGCGCGGCGAAGAAATCGCCCGGCGTGGTGCTGGAGAGCAGGCCCACGATCAGCCCGACGAAAATCGGCAGCATCGCGTCCACTATCGCCGCGACCGCAACGATGATCATGCGCAACCAATAGGCGGCGCGAAACTGCCTTATGAAATACCAGTAGAACCGCCAGAGCCCCATTGGCGGCTGCCGGTCTTCGGCCAGCGCCACCGGCGAATAACGGCTTTCGAACCAGGTGAAGATGCGGTCGAACATTTTTCTCTCATAGACGCCGGAAACCCGCCGGCACCCGAATGGTCGCCGACGGGCCTCTGACCGGGTCGAGGCAGGCCTCTGACCAGGTCGTGGTTACGCCCGGGATCGATTCCCCGCAATCGCCGTAACCTTGATGCCGGAGCGGCCCGACAGAACCGTCGGGCGCTCCAAGTCTTTGTTTTGCGAGAATTCCAGACGGAAAACCGCTACGCACTTTTCCTGGAATTGCTGCAATCGCGATCGCGTTACTCCGCTGCCATCTCGGATTGAGGCGCCTTCGCATCGGACTCAGCCGGCGCTTCATCGAGCAGGAAGCCGCCGGACTGGCGCTGCCAGAGCTGGGCGTAGAGCCCGCCCTTGGCGACGAGTTCCTCATGCGAGCCTTCCTCGATGATGCGGCCCTTGTCCATGACGACGAGCCTGTCCATCGCCGCAATCGTCGACAGCCGGTGCGCGATGGCGATGACGGTCTTGCCCTGCATCAGCTTGTAGAGGTTCTCCTGGATGGCCGCCTCGGCTTCCGAATCGAGCGCCGAGGTCGCCTCGTCGAGGATCAGGATCGGCGCGTCCTTCAGCATGACGCGGGCGATCGCGATGCGCTGCCGCTGGCCGCCGGACAATTTGACGCCGCGGTCGCCGACATGGGCGTCGAATCCCTTGCGGCCGTTGTGGTCCGAAAGCCCGCCGATGAAATCGAGCGCCTCCGCCCGGCGCGCCGCCTCGGTGAGCATCTCGTCGGTCGCGTCGGGCCGGCCGTAGAGGATGTTCTCCTTCACCGAGCGGTGCAGTAGCGAGGTGTCCTGCGTCACCATGCCGATCTGCGCGCGCAGCGAATCCTGGGTCACGGCGGCTATCTCCTGGCCATCGACCAGGATCCTGCCGCTTTCCAGGTCGTAGAAGCGCAGCAAAAGGTTGACCAGCGTCGACTTGCCGGCGCCGGAGCGGCCGACAATGCCGACCTTCTCGCCCGGCCTCACGGTGAGCGACAGCTTCTCGATGACGCCTTTCTGCTTGCCGTAGTGGAAGCCGATATCGTCGAAACGGATCTCGCCCTGGCTGACGGCGATGTCCTTCGCGCCCGGCCTGTCCTCGACCAAGCGCGGCAGCGAGATCGACTGGATGCCGTCCTGGACCGTGCCGATATTCTCGAACAGCCCGGACATTTCCCACATGATCCACTGCGACATGCCCCACATGCGCAGCACCAGGCCGATGACCACGGCGACGGCGCCGATCGTCACCGCCTGGCCGAGCCACAGCCACAGCGAGATCGCCGTGACGGAGAACAGAAGCAGGGAATTCAGGATGTATAGCAGGCCGTAGAGCACCGTCACCAGCCGCATCGAGCGGTAGACGGTGTCGAGGAAGCTCGCCATGCCCTCTTTGGCGAAGGTCGCCTCGCGGCGCGCATGCGAAAACAGCTTCACCGTCTGGATATTGGTGTAGCTGTCGACGACGCGGCCGGTCATGGTCGAGCGCGCATTGGCCTGCTCCTCGCCGACCTTGCCCAGCCGCGGGATGAAAAAGCGCAGGAGCAAGATATAGCCGACCAGCCAGAGGGCGAGCGGTGCGGCCAGCCGCAAGTCGGCCGAGCCGACGATGAACAGCATGCCGAGGAAGTAGACGACGACGTAGTTCAAGACGTCGATGAGCTTGATCACGCATTCGCGCACGGCGAGTGCCGTCTGCATCAGCTTGGTGGCGATGCGGCCGGCGAACTCGTCCTGATAGAAGGCCATCGACTGCTTCAAGAGATAGCGATGCACCTGCCAGCGGATGCGCATGGGATAATTGCCCATTAGCGTCTGCTGGTTGAGCAGCGAATGCAGCCAGACCGTGCCCGGCAGCGCGAACAGCACGATGAAAGCCATGCCGGCGAGCTTCCAGCTCTCGGTCTGCAGGAAGGTTTCGCGGTTCTGCCCCGACAGCCAGTCGACGATGCGGCCCATGAAGCCGAACATCCACACTTCGGCGATGGAGATCGCCGTCACCAGCAACCCGTCGACAATGATATAGGGCCAGGCCCCGCGCGTATGATGCACGCAGAAGGCGACCAGCGTCTTCGGCGGCTCGACCGGCTCCGCGGCGGGAAACGGATTGAGCCTGTTTTCAAACCAGCGGAACATTTCAGGCACTCGACTTGTCTATGCGCTCACGCGGCGCGGGATTGATGGGCAAGGCTTTGCGGCCGCGAGGCATTGCGGGCCGGCGACACGGAATCATCCGCGTCGCCGTCCCTGCTGCGCGCAATATAGGGTTTCGCCGGCATTTCGCCGACAGGCTCGTTCGACGATCCTGACGACCCCGAGCTTGCCGATGAAAAGCCGCAGCCCGCCCGGTTCCGGTCACCGGGCCGGATCAGACGGATGATCCGGCGCACCAGCGTGGGTCGGCTGTGATCGGGCACCGCGCGCGAGAAATCGACATCCGGCAGCATGCCGCGATGCGGCCTGCGGCGTTCCTCGGCATGCACCGCCGACGAATAGGTCTCGCCGATCAGCAGCGCCCAGGTCGCCACCTTGCGCTCGTGCAGGCTTCTTGACCCCGGTATTTTGTAGGGATCGAACATTGGTCCGTCCTCCATATGCAAATGCGTTAAAAAGGGTGATGCGGCCTCGACCACCGGCATTCGACCGAAGGCGCGGATCGAATCGGTCGGGACGGGACGGCAAGCGTCGATTGGGACGCGGCAAGCGTCGGCCTCGACACGTTCAGCTGGGGCGCGGCGCCCCTTTGGCAGTTTGAAAAACATCGCAAGATTCCTTCGAAGGCCGAAAACTGGGTTCGGCGGGAATCGGTGCGATCAGGACTTAAAGTGTCAGAAGAATCGTCGTACCGAAACCGCCGGCGGGCATACGTGAGCCCCGGATGGGAGCTGGATGTGCATGGTCATCATGTGTTCCCCTCCATTCGGTTCGGGTTGACGATGGTGGGCATATACTCGACTTCGCAGAAAATGGCCACCCGCCAGTCCAGAAATCGCCGAAAGCCAGAGATGCCTGTGGCCGATCTGCCACTTATTAGCAGGATGCGAAAATGAACGACCGTCTCCGCGTCGCGCTCTACCAGCCGGATATCGCCGGCAACACCGGGACAATCCTGCGCTTCGCCGCCTGCCTCGACATCGGCGTCGACATCATCGAGCCGGCCGGTTTCCCGCTCTCCGACCGGGCGCTGAAACGGGCCGGCATGGACTACCTCGAAATGGCGGCGCTTTCCCGCCATGCCGACTGGCACGCCTTCGAGGCGTGGCGAAAAACCAGCGCGCGCCGCCTCGTGCTGCTCACCACCAAGACCACCAGCGCCTATACGAACTTCGCCTTTGCCGCCGGCGATATTCTCCTGTTCGGCCGCGAATCCGCGGGCGTGACGGAAGAGGTCCATCAGGCGGCGGACGCGCGACTGACCATTCCGATGCGGCCGGGCGCGCGCAGCATCAATGTCGCGCTGTCCGTCGCCATGGTCGCGGGTGAAGCGCTCCGCCAGATCGGCTAAAGCAATTCCAGGAAAAGTGTGAAACGGTTTTCCGTTCGGAATTGCGTCGAAACAACGAGCCAGCTTTCGCGCTTCGGCGCTATCCCGAATCCCCGTCCCTTCGGCCGTCATTCTTGCCCAGGCGCACATCGCCTTCTCCTGCATTTGCCATGTCGTCGCTCTCTGGCTACAAGCTCAACTTAACTTGAGGTCAAGCGGGAATTTGAGAATGACTCCGGTAAGGGAATTGACGGTTGGTCAGGTGGCGATGCGCAGCGGCGTTGCGGTATCGGCGCTGCATTTCTACGAGGCGCGCGGGCTGATCCGTAGCCATCGCACGTCCGGCAATCAGCGGCGCTACAGCCGCGACGTGCTACGGCGTGTGGCGATCATCCGTGTCGCCCAGGAGGTCGGCATCTCGCTTGCCGACATCGCCGCGGCATTTCAATCCCTGCCGGAGGGCCGCACCCCAACGCGCGAGGACTGGAACCTGCTTTCGACAGCCTGGCGCGACGAGCTCGACCAGAAGATCGCTCAGCTCAAGAAACTGCGCGATGGGCTGACCGATTGCATCGGCTGCGGCTGCATGTCGATCGACAAATGCCCGCTGAGAAACAAGGAAGATCGGCTGAGCGCCCAAGGGTCGGGAGCGAGACGGCTGTTGGTCGAGCGCTGAGCGGAGCCGCCTAAATGCTTGTTTCTCAAACGCGACAAATATCCCGCTGTCGAGATCATCCCAAAAATGGTCACTGCAAGACAAGGCTCTTGGCCTGCAGGAGAACGCCTTCGACGTCTATCTTTTCCGCAACCCGGTGGATCGCAGCGGCATGAGTTGGAGCGCCATCGCGTCCTTCGGTCCGAAGGCCTTGTACGACCTGAACCTCGCCGCGCAGGATTTCGCCTCGCGCCAGCGGCCTTCCCCAGCCGGCCTCGCCGAAGCTTCGGCGCATGATCTCTACCTCGCCCCCCATTGCGACGACATCTGCTTTTCGCTTGGAGCCTTCGCGCTCAGGCGGCGAAAAGGCGTTCTGCTCACCTTGTTCTCGAAGTCCGGCTATGTGGCCCGGCCGCGGACGGTCGCCGCGCATGGTGACGAGCGCATCGCTGCGATTTCCAGCCTGCGCCAGCGCGAAGATCTTGCCTTTGCCAGCCAAGTTGGCCTGCGCCTGTATTTCGGCGGGCTCGACGAGGCGCCGCTGCGCGGCCATGCCCCCTTCGACACCGCCAAGGCGGAGGACGACGCGCGGCGGCTCGACGGCGCCGTCATCGCGGCGATTTTCGCGGCGGCAACGGAATGGCCAAAGGATCGACGGCCCTGGCTCTTCTGTCCGATGGCCATCGGCGGGCATATCGACCACATGGTGGTCCTCAAGATCGTGTTGCGGCACTACGACGCCCTGCGGGCGCGCTGGCGCATCGCCTTCTACGAAGATCTGCATTATGCCTCGGCCTGGCGGGTCCGGGCGCCCGGGCTTGCGAGATTCGAGCAGCTTGCCGCGTGGCTGAAGGCGCGGCGCTCGATCTGGCCCATCGGCGCGGCGGCCGACAAATTGGCGCTTGCCGCGCTGTATCCGAGCCAGTTCGTCGAACTGCCGGCCTCGATAAAGCCGTTCACGCCAGCGCAGCGCATCCCGACCCCCGCGCATGAGGCGCTCTGGAGCGCCGAGCAGGCATGACCCGCGACGGCCCGGCCCTGCCGTCCCTGCACTCCGCTTGGACGGAGGTCGCCAGGAACTGGTCGCACCCGATCGACAAATGGCGCCGGCTGATGGCCCGCCTTCGGCGCCGGAGGCCTTCCGCTGCTGCGTCTTCAGAGCCGTTTTCCGCCCTGGCGCGCTCGCCGGAAGATCTTGGCGACTTGCGTCCGCATTTGCTCGTCCTGGTGCCCTGGCTGCCGATGGGCGGCGCCGAGGTGCTGCTGGCCGACATCCTCGACAGCCTCAAGGCCGAATGGCGCCTCAGCATCGTCACCACCGAGACCGGCGACCAGGCGCTGGCGCCGGCATTCGCGGCAATCACCACGGAAATCTACCATTTGCCCGACTTGGTCGAGCGGCGGCATTGGTTCGAATTCGTCGCCGCGCTTATGGCCTCGCGCGATTCCAAGGCGATCCTGTCCAGCGGATCGCGCTTCCTCTACAAGAATCTGAAGCGGATCAAGGCACGCTTTCCGGCAATCCTGAGCTACGACATTCTGCACAATGACGCGCCAAAGGCGCATTTGGCTTCGGCGCTCCGTGCTAGGCTGCACATTCATCGCCTTATCGCGGTAAACGAAAGAATCGGGCGCTCGCTCGCCCGCGGCGGCGCCAGCCCCGGGACAGTGGTCGTCATCCCCAACGGCGTCGATTACGAAGGCGTCTTCAATCCGCAAGGGGTCGACCTCGGCGCGGCCCGCAGGCGCTTCGGCATCGGGGATGGCACCTTCGTCATCGGTTTCGTCGGGCGGATGAGCGAGGAAAAACGCCCTCTCGCCTTCCTGGCGGTGGTGGCGCCGATCCTCGCCGCCCACGCCAATGTCCGGGTCCTCGTGCTGGGCGACGGTAAGATGAAGACCGCGTTTCGCGATGCGGCCCGTGCCGCCGGCATAGCCGACCGCGTGCATCATTTGCCTCGCGTCGATCGCGCGGCAATGCCACAGTTTTACGCCGCGTGCGGCATCCTCGTGATGTCGTCGCGCATCGAAGGCACGCCGCTGGTAATGCTTGAGGCATTGGCGATGGGCTGCCCGGTGGCGACCACCGATGTCGGCGATGCGGCGCTGGTCATCCGCGAAGGCATCAACGGCTTCATCGTTCCGGTCGCGGCTCCGGAAGCTCTGACGCCGCGCATTGCCGGGCTGGTCGGCGACGAGGCAGCCCTCGAGCGGATGCGCGCGGCGGCCCGGCAATCGATCGTCGACACCGGACGTTCGGCCGACGCCATGCTGGCCGCCTATCGGGCATTGATGCGGCCATCCCGGCAATCCCCGTGAATATCGAGGCCGAACCGGCTACGATCGCGGCGCGCTTCAATCGGCCGCCGGCAGCCGGCGCATGGTGAACTCGATCACGTCGCCCGGACGTTCGAACCAGCTTTCGATCTCGGTCCAGTAGGCCTGCTTCGGAAAACGCTCGAACCACTCTTTCGCCTTGAGGCGCGCCGCCGGCCGCGGCAGCACGAAGGTCTCGCGCAGGAATCCGTCGCGCGGCTGGTTTGCACGCTCGGCCCGCGAACGTTCCAGCCTCTTCTTCAAGCCATCCAGCGGCGGTCTTGCCGGAGTGCGCACGAAGGAAACTCCTTTGCACCTGGATCAGACAGGACTTGACCCTTGTCCTCAAGAGATTAGGGATCGCGGGCGGAAAAAACCAGTGGTCCGATTCCAACACTCGCCTGCATACCCGCAAGACCGTTGCGGGTGTCGGAATCGCAAGGGCCGCTAGCAAGTTTTTGTTTCTAGTGGAGTTTTCGAATTTGACATTCGCATCGTGCCCTGCGCCACGCGGTGTACAAATGTCGAATTCGCTCCACCAGGTCATTTGTCAGGCAAGTAGGCCTGGGACTGGAGACCGAATTGGAAAGACCTGACCTTCCGGTGGGCCTGCCGGCCGACATCGAGCAGAAGAAGATGAAGGCCCGCCTCTGGTTCGAGGCCTTGCGCGAGCGGATCTGCGCCACCTTCGAGCAGATCGAGCAGGAGCTCACCGGCCCGCAAGCGTCATGGTCGCCCGGCCATTTCGAAAAAACCCCCTGGGAGCGCGACGAAGGCCGCGGCGGCGGCGGCACCATGTCGATGATGCGCGGTCGCGTCTTCGAGAAGGTCGGCGTGCACACCTCGACCGTCTATGGCGAATTCTCGTCCGAGTTCAGGAAACAGATTCCCGGTGCCGAGGAAGACCCGCGCTTTTGGGCGAGCGGCATTTCGTTGATCGCCCACCCCTGGAACCCCAACGTCCCGGCCGTGCACATGAACACGCGCATGGTCGTCACCACGCGTCAGTGGTTCGGCGGCGGCGCCGATCTGACGCCGGTGCTCGACCGTCGCCGCACCCAGGACGATCCCGACACGATCGCCTTCCATCGCGCCATGCAGTTCGCCTGCGAGAAGAACGCCGCCGTCGCCGACTATCCCAAATTCAAAGCCTGGTGCGACGAATATTTCTTCCTGCCGCACCGCAACGAGGCGCGCGGCATCGGCGGCATCTTCTTCGATTGGCTGCATTCGGACGAGGCCAGCGGCGGCTGGAACGCCGATCTCAATTTCGTCCAGGATGTCGGACGCTCCTTCCTCGTCGTCTATGCCCATCTGGTGCGGGGCAACTTCAACCAGCACTGGACCGATGGCGAGCGCGACGAACAGCTCGTCCGGCGCGGCCGCTACGTCGAATTCAACTTGCTTCACGATCGCGGCACCATCTTCGGCCTGAAGACCGGCGGCAATGTCGCCTCGATCCTGTCCAGCCTGCCGCCCGAGGTAAAATGGCCGTAACGATCCGGTGAGCTCGGCCATGGCCGCATTGCTGTCCCATTCGCCGAATCTTGGCGGGCAATGTGGCAGGTTCGATATCTTTTTCGTCTAATATCCTTTTGAAAAAATTGAGTTATTTAAGGTCGTCGGGTCGGGAAGCGCCGGCGGTCGAAGCGGAGATCATTTGTCTCCGCCGGCCGTGACCCGACGCGACTTGACGGCCCCGAGCAAAGAGGGGTGCCTGATCAAACGGGCGCCCGCATTCCAGGAGAGCATGCCATGCGCAAGCTTATCGTGACGGCGGCAGCCGCCGCCTTTCTCGCCTCCGGTGGCGCCGCGTTCGCGGCGGTCAAGCACACCACCGGCACCGTGAAGAGTTTTGACGGAACGGCCATGAGCCTTGTTCTGGACGATGGAGCCACTTTCACCTTGTCCAAAGCCTTCAAGAATCCCGGCATCCAGGCCGGCGAGAAAGTCCGCGTATCCTGGGACATGAGCGGCAAGAACAAGATTGCCGAGGCCGTCAAGATCATGAAGTAACGACCTTGCCCGGAAGGTCCAGTTCTCAGGCAGCAGGGAAAGGCGGGGCGTAGCGCTCCGCCTTTCCCTCCATTCCGGGACAGGGACTTTCGATGCAACCGAACCGTCGACACGTGTTATGGTAGTCCGGCAGAGCAACCGGAAGAGGCGCGCCGCCGTTTCCCTCCCGGACTGCCAAGACAAAATCAGGGGCGGCCGGCCAGCCAAAGTCGAACCACCCCACGCTAGGAAAGGAAGAGTCATGAAGGAATTCCAATGCGGATCGCTGGTTCCCGGCTGTGACTGGCACACGCGCGCCGACGAGGAAGCCGAAGTCATGCGCCGCGCCGTCGAGCATATGCGCGAGACGCATGGCGAAACCGTCATCCGCGAGACGATGATCGAGGCGATCCGTTCGCGCATCCAGAAGGTCCGCGACGCGGCCTGAATCTGGCGACCACTAATGCATGTCGCCCAGAAGTGTGCTCGGTTCTGGGA
>NZ_VFUA01000131.1 GCF_006440735.1 Mesorhizobium sp. B2-7-1
CACTCCGCTGGAATACTCCTCATCCGTCTCGGCGCAGTCGCGCCGATCCACTTTCTCCCACAAGGGGAGAGGGGAAGAATCCTAAAGCGGCATCTCGGACGTCTGCTTGATCGTCTGGCTGGGCACATCCGTCTTGACGTTCTGCACACCCCTGATGCGGCTCAGATGTTCCGACTGGAAGCGGCGGTAGTCGTCGATGCCGGCGGCCACGATCCGCACCATGGCGTCGCAGTCGCCCAGCATCAGATAGCACTCCATCACTTCGGGGAATTTCGCCACCTCGGCGGCGAAATGCTCGATCGTGTCCTCGTCCTGCTGCTTCAGCCAGATGCGGGTGAAGAATGTCTGGCCACGGCCGATCTTGGCCGGGTTGAGCATCGCGACATAGCGGTCGATGACGCCGGCCTCCTCCAGCAGCTTGACGCGCCGCAGGCAGGGCGACGGCGAGAGGCCTACCTCCCTGGCGAGATCGTTGTTGGCCATGCGGCCGTCGCGCTGCAGGGCGCGCAGAATGCGCCTGTCGATCTCATCCAGCTTCATAGCTCAAGATTCCAATGCTCTTTGTAAATGCGCTATCAAATGCCAAATCTTGGCAGAAACAGCCCAACTTCGCAACCCGATTGCCGGGCGTTTCGGCTATTGTCCGGCGATCGACACCCCCCCGCAACCGAGCGGGAAAACGGCGGCCGCCAGGCCAGCCGAAGGCAAAGTCATGAGTGTTTCCGAGGTCACCCTCGCAGGGGAGCAAACCAGCAACGGCCGCAGCGCCGAGTTCCGGCGCGGGCTTGCCGCCTCGACGCCGGTGCTGCTCGGCATCATCCCCTATGCGCTGGTGCTTGGCGCGCAGGCCGCGCAGAAAGGCCTCAGCGTCGTCGAGGTGCCGCTGATGACCGGGCTCAACTTCGCCGGCGGGTCGGAATTTGCCGCGATCCAGCTCTGGACCTCGCCGCCGCATATCCTGCTGATCGCCGGCATCACCTTCCTGGTCAACAGCCGGCATTTCCTGATGGGCGCCGCACTTGCGCCTTTCATCAAGCACCTGCCGAAGCGACAGGTCTTTCCGGCACTGTTTCTGATGTGCGACGAGAGCTGGGCGGTCGGCCTGGCGGACGCGCAACGCCGCGCCGCCGCCGGCCTGCGACCAGCCTTCAGCCTGCCTTTCTATCTTGGCGCCGGCCTGCCCTTCTACCTCGCCTGGGTGGCGTTCACGACCTGCGGCGCAGCCCTCGGCCCGGTGCTTGGCGACGTCGGGAAATACGGCTTCGCAATGGCCTTCCCGGCCGTCTTCCTGGTGCTGCTTCGCGGTATGTGGAAGGGCTTTGCGGCGGCGCGGCCCTGGCTCGTCAGCCTGGTGGCGGCCGCGCTCGTCTATCTCGTCGTCCCCGGCGCCTGGTATGTGGCGGCCGGCGCGCTGTCCGGCCTGGTGGCCGCGTGGTTCCTGGCAGGTGAGAAATGATCGATCCGATGACCGTGTTCGCCATCCTGGCGATGGCCGGCGTGACGTATCTCACCCGCGTCGGCGGCTATGTGGTGCTGAGGAACCGCACGCTCAGCCCGCGCGCCACGGCAGTGATGGAAGCCGCGCCCGGCTGCGTGCTGATCTCGGTGATCGCGCCGGACTTCGTCTCGAAGAACCCGGCCGACCTCGCGGCGCTGGCCATAACCGTGCTTGCCGCGACAAGGCTGTCGATGCTGCCGACGGTGGTGATCGGAGTGGCTTCGGCGGGCGTGCTGAGATGGCTGATCGGCTAGCCGAGATCAGCCGCCGTAGAGCCTCAGCTCGTCCGGCTGGACCGAAGCGAGGTCGCCTTCGCCCTGCCCGCCCTCATGCTGCTTCAACGCGGCACCCAGACTTTCGTTGTCTGTACCTCGCGGATCGACTATCGCGCCAACGAGCGTGTCGAGAGAAACGCCAAGCTGGTCCAGGCCAAGCTGTCTCTCGATTTCGGCGATCGCCGATGGAGATTGCCGTTTCAAAGCTTCGACGGCGCTCTTGACCGCCGCGCCATAGGAAGACACCGACTCATAGTCGGCCTGATCGACACCGAACTCCTTGCCCGCGCGCTCCATCAGCCGCACTTTGACGGCCGTGATGTTGAGGCTGTCGACGCTGAACATGGTCGCCGACAGGGCGGGCGCCGACTGCATGAGCGGTATGGCCGCGGGGCCGGCGGCGATGCCGATGTTCGCCGCCGCCCTGGGGTTCGGCGGCAGGCGTTGCTGCAGGATCACAAGCGCGGTTGTGTTGAGCATCGAAGACATTTGCCGGTCTCGCAGACACCCGTCCATCATGGAGCGGACGCCGGACGGTCGACCCAAGACATCATGTCCTGAGCGGAACAGCCCACAGGCAGTAGTCCAGTTGTCCTAAAAATTCGCCAGAGCAACCGTTCATCATTTAACGAAATGGTGAGCCGCTCTATCGCTTTGCTTGGCGCAAATCCTGGGAAAAGGGCCAGGCAAGGTCGCCTGATCCGCCCCACACTCGTCTTGGGATTGCTGCATCAACCAGCCCGCATCCCCAGCGCGCCGCCCGTCGCCCTTGCCACGATCGCTTCCAGCGGCTCGGGCCGGTGCAGGAAATAGCCCTGGCCATAGGCGACGCCCATGCCCATGAGGATCTCCAGCGCGTTCTTTTCCTCGACCTTCTCGGCCACCACCGCGGCGCCCATCGAGCGGGCGATGCCGGTGATCGCCGAGACGATCTCGCGGTCGAAGCGGCTGTCGGCGATGTGCTCGACGAAGGAGCCGTCGATCTTGATGGCGTCGATGGGAAAGCGCCTGAGATATTCGAAAGAGCTCATGCCGGCGCCGAAATCGTCGAGGCTGACGCGGCAATGACGCTCGCGCGCCCGGCGCACAAATGCTTCGGCCGCGTCGAAATTGGTGACGGCGGCGGTCTCGGTGATCTCGAAGCCGACGGCAGACGGCGAAGCGCCGCTCTCGGCAATGGCTTCGTCGACGAAGTCCCAGAGCTGCGGATCGGAGAGCGTCTGCGCCGACAGGTTGAAGTCGAGCGAGACGGCGCCCGCGCGCATCGCTCCGCCATGGCGCGTCAGCGCGGTGCGGATGATCCAGCGGTCGAGCCGGGCGGCAAGGCCGAAGCGCTCGGCGACCGGCATGAAATCGCCGGGCGGGATCATGTTGCCGTTGCGGGCCTCGAGCCTGGCCAGCACCTCGACATGGCGGCTGTCTTCCCATGGCTGGCCGAGCCGGTGGATCTCCTGGCCGTAAAGCTTCAGCCGGCCGTCCTCCATCGCATCGACCAGGTCGGCGGCCAGCCGCGCGGCGTTGAGGCCGCCGGAGCCCGAAGTCGTTTCCGGCGAGAACACCGCGAAGCGGTCGCGGCCGCCGGCCTTGGCGGCGTAGCAGGCATCGTCGGCGCAAGCGAGCGCATCGGCCACGCTCATGCTGCGATCGCGCACGAAGGCGATGCCGATGCTAGCGGCAAGCCTGCGCGAGGTGATAGCCGAGCCGAGGTCGGCGTTGCGCACAGCGGCAAGCACGGCGCGGGCAAGGTGCTCTGCACAGGCGTCGTTGCAGTTCGGCACCAACAGCGCGAATTCGTCGCCGCCGAGGCGTGCCGCATGCGCCGCCGTCGGCAGGCTGGCGAGAATGCCCGCCGCGACGCTCTTCAGCGCCAGGTCGCCGGCGGCATGGCCGGCATAGTCGTTGAGGGCCTTGAAATAGTCGAGGTCGACATAGAACACGGCAAGCGGCAGCCGCTCGGCTATCGCGATGTTCTCGGCAAGCAGCCGATCGAAGGCCGAACGGTTGAGCAGCCCGGTCAGCGCGTCGTGACGCGCGGCGAAAGCAAGCTCCTCGGCGCGCTGCTTCTCCTCGGTGATGTCGCGCACCGTGCCCAAAATCTGGCCGGCCGAGCCGACGCCGGCAATGAAACGCACCAGCGACTCGACATGGCGGATCTGTCCGTCGCGCAGGATAATCCGGTATTGCGAGGCGACGACGCTGTTCGAGCCTGGCGCGATCTGATGCGCCCGCTCGGTGGCTTCCTTGTCGTCGGGATGCAGGTAGGTGTGCCAGAGCTCCGCCGTCACCTCGTCCGTATCGGCAACCAGGCCGAAGATCTCGCGCGTGCGCGCGTCCCAAAAGCTTTTCCTGGTGCCGATATCGTGGTGCCAGATGCCGGTGCCGCTGGCGGCAAGCGCGAGGCGGAACCGGGCATTGACCTGCTCGAGCGCCGTCTCGGCCTCTTTCTGCCGGGTGATGTCGGTCTGCACGCCCATCAGCCTGAGCGGCTTGCCGGCGGCGTCGCGCTCGACAATGCCGCCGCGGTCGAGCACCCAGACCCAATGGCCATCCTTGTGGCGCAGGCGCAACTCGGTCTCGATGGAATCGACGATGCCCGCAATATGCCGGTCGCCGCTTTCCTGAGCGCGCTGGCGGTCGTCCGGATGGGTAAGCTTGAGCCAGAGATCCGGCGTGTTGGCGAGTTCGCCCGCCTCATAGCCCAGCATCTTCGACCAGGTCGGCGAATAATAGCAATCGCCGGTCGACAGATTCCAGTCCCATAGGCCGAGATGAGCGCGATCAAGCGCCATCGCCCAGAACTTGCCGTTGCGTTTATTGTCGTCCGCCATTCTTTCTTCTTGCCGCCCTGCCTCGGCAATACTGCATGAAAGCAGAGAAGAAAGAGTTACCGGGAGCGGTTCAGCTCATCTTCCCCCTTGTGAGGAGATTGCTAGCCGCCCACCGCCAACCGTCTCCTCACCACAGCCGCATGAAACCGCGCGCCGTGCAGCAGGCCTTCGTCGTTGAAATCATAGCCGGGATTGTGCAGCGGCGCGGTGTCGCCGTTGCCCATGAACACGAAGCATCCCGGCACATGGTCGAGGAAGCGGGCGAAATCCTCCGAGGCGGTCATCGGCTCAGCCGCGACGCGAACAGCGTCGTCGGCCAACACCGTCCTGGCCGCCGCAAGCGCCTCATCGACGAGCGCCGCGTCGTTGATCAACGGCACGAACTCGCGGGTATAAGTGACTTCAGCCGCGACGTTATAGGCCTGCGCCGTGCCCTCGGCGATGCGGCGCATCTCCTTTTCGATCGCGGCGCTCACCTCGGGGCGGAAGCTGCGGCAGTCGCCGAGGATGCGCGCGGTGCCCGGCAGCGCGTTACGGGTGCCGTCTGTGATGAGCTCGGTCACCGAGACGACGCCGATATCGGCGGGGCTCAGGCGGCGCGAGACGATGGTCTGCAAGTTGACCACCAGCGCGCAGGCGGCGACCAGCGTCTCCTGGCCGGCATGCGGCCGCGCCGCGTGGCCGCCGAGGCCTTTCAGCACGATCTCGAAATTGTCCTCGGCCGACATGACAGGACCGCCGCGGGTCTCGAAATGGCCGATGGGCAGGCCCGGCATGTTGTGCAGCCCAAAGATCTCCTCGAAAGGGAAGCGCTTGATAAGGCCGTCGTCCAGCATGGCCAGCGCGCCCCTGCCCCATTCCTCTGCCGGCTGAAAGATGAAGCGCACCGTGCCGTCGAAGCCACCTTCACCGGCAAGCAGCTTTGCCGCGCCGAGCAGCATCGAGGTGTGGCCGTCATGGCCGCAGGCATGCATGATGCCGGGCGCCTGCGAGCGCCACGCTTGCACGCCTTGCTCGGCGATGCGCAACGCATCCATGTCGGCGCGCAAGGCGATGGCCCGGTTGCCGCTGCCTCGGGTCAGCGTGCCGACGACGCCGGTGCCGCCGATGCCTTCGGCCACCTCAAGTCCGAAGTCGCGCAGCTTATCCGCCACAAAGGCGGCGGTGCGTTTTTCCGCGAAGCCGAACTCAGGATGGGCGTGGAGATCGCGCCGCCACGCCGTCATCTCGCTGTGCAGTGCCTGTTGGTGGAGTTCAGCCATCGGTCGCGCCCCCAAGCCTTTTCTTAACACGGAGAACCGCAATCGCTCTCAGGCAGTCTGCAGGAACACCTCTTCCGGCGCCATCCCGACCAGCTCGGCAAAGCGGCCATGGTCGGTCGCGCCTTCCGAATTGACGACGAGCACGCGCGAATGCCTGTCGAGGCCGAGTGCCGTGCTTATATGCCTGTCGCCCGCGGCGCGGACCAGGCCGGCGAGGCCTGCCCCGCCGCTCTCGCCGGAAACGATCGCCGGATCGCTGCCCAAGGGCCGCGCCAACCGCTTCATCACCGAGACGGCGTCCTCCTCGTCCACCGTCATGAAGGCATCGCCGACGCGCGCCAGCACGCGCCAGGCGACGAGGGAGGGCTCGGCGCATTCGAGCATCGTCATCACGGTCGGCTCTTGATTTGCGATCGTTGCCGGACGTCCGGCCTCGGCCGAAGCGTAGACGCAAGCCGACCGCCGCGGCTCGACCACCACGGCCTTCGGCCGCCTGGAGCCAAGCATGACAGCCATGTGGCCGGCGATCGCCGCCGCGAAGCCGCCGACGCCGGCCTGCAGGAAGACATGCGTTGGTGGCTCGGCCATGCGCCGCAGCGTCTCGCGCACGATCACCGTATAGCCCTGCATGACCAGTCCGGGGACGCGCTCATAGCCCAGCCAGGAGGTGTTGGAGACGATCTTCCAGCCGCGCTCGGCGCCGACGCGCGCGACTTCGCGCACCGCATGGTCATAGCCGCCCTCGACCTCGACAATCTCGGCGCCGAAGCGGGCGATGGCCGCGACACGCTCGCGGCTTACGCCGGCATGGACGAAGATCACCGAACGCGCGCCGACGAGGCTGGCGCCCTGCGCCACGGAGCGGCCATGATTGCCGTCGGTGGCGCAGACGAAGATCATGCCGGACGCGATCTGGCGCACTCTGGAGTCGTTTATCTCGCTGATATCGACATCGCGCCCGAGCCACTTGCCGGCCTCCTCCAGCACCAGCCGCATGACGGCATAGGCGCCGCCCAGCGCCTTGAAGCTGCCCAGGCCAAGACGCTGGCCTTCATCCTTGACATGAAGCGCCGCGATGCCGAGCTCGTCGGCCAGCGCCGGCAAGGCGTGCAGCGGTGTTTCGGCATGGTCATGGCGCGCCTTGAGATAATGCTCGGCCCGCTCGCCACCAGCCAAGCCGAGTGCCTCCGCATCGGCGGCAACCAACGGCTGGTTGTATTCTGGACGTTGGTTGAGAAGCAGCATGCTAGTCTTCCTGCGAGGCACTGAACTCTGTCGGCGGGCGCGATTCGGGCGCGATTCCGCGCGCTTTAATTGGCTAAGTGATTGAAGTTTGTTTCGATTGAATGTCGCCGGATGTTCGCTTCGCAGCGACTCGATACCGCCAACTTGACTATTTTTGGGGATATTCCGCCCCGGTTGCAGGGTGCCGGCGATGCCCATCTGCTTTCCTACCCTTATTAGTCGGCCGCCAGCCGGGCGGCAACGCCGAGCAGGATGTTGGCGCCGGCAACCAGCTCGTCGGGAGCGGTGAACTCGGCCGGGTTGTGGCTGATGCCGCCCCGGCTCGGCACGAAGATCATCGCCGACGGCGCGATGCGCGCGATCATCTGCGCGTCGTGGCCGGCGCCCGACGTCATGCGCCGGCAGGACTGCCCGGCGGCCCTGGCGCCGTCCTCGATCAGCGAGACGATGGCGGCATCGAAGGTCACCGGCTCGAAACGCGCCAGGCTTTCGGCATGGATGGTGACGCCGGCGCTTGCGGCAAGCTCGTCGAGGAAGGCGGCGAGCGCCGCTTCCTGCTCGCGAAGATGCGTTTCGTTCGGATCGCGAAGGTCGATGGTGAAGGTCGCCCGCGACGGGATAACGTTGATGGCGTTGGGCTCGAAAGCGATGGTGCCGACGGTCGCAACCGTGCGCGTCGACGAAGCGCTGGCCCGGTCGGCGAGGAAGCCGATCACGCGCGCCGCGGCGACGCCGGCGTCGCGGCGCATCGACATCGGCGTGGTGCCGGCATGATTGGCCTCGCCGTCGATGGTGATGCGCTGCCAGGAAATGCCCTGCAGGTTTTCGACCGCGCCGACGGCGATGCCTTCGCGCTCGAGCACCGGCCCCTGCTCGACATGCAATTCGACATAGGCATGCGGCTTGAGGAAACCTGGCTCGTGTTCGCCGGCATAGCCGATACGCTCAAGCTCCTTGCCCAGCGCCGTGCCGTCGGTACCGATGGAGGCCAGCGCTTCGCCAAGGTCGCGGCCGCCGGCAAAGACCAGCGAACCCATCATGTCGGGCGAAAAGCGCACGCCCTCCTCATTGGTGAAAGCGGCGACGACGAGCGGGCGGGCCGGCGAGAAGCCAGCCTCCTTCAGGCTCTCGATCGCCTCGAGGCCGGCAAGCACGCCATAACAGCCGTCATAGATGCCGGCGTCGATCACCGTGTCGATGTGGGAGCCGAGCATGACGGGCGCCTGGCTTTCGTTGGCGCCATCCTTCCAGATGCTGAAGATGTTGCCGATGCGGTCGACGGCGATTTCGAGCCCCGCCTCTTCCAGCCAACCGACGAGGCGATCGCGGCCGAGCCTGTCCATGTCCGAGGCGGCGACACGCACGAGCCTGCCCTGCGCGTCGCGGCCGATTCCGCCGAGTTCCTGGATGCGGCCTAGAAGCCGGTCGGCATTGATCGTCAGATTGCTCATGCCGGCAGCCTTGCATTTGCGACCTCGTCCGGCGCTATGCCCACCAGCTCGGCATAGCGGCCGGGATCGGTCGCGCCTTCGGAGTTGATGATGAGCACGCGCGAATGGGCATCGAGGCCGAGCGCCGTCCGCATCTTCTTGTCGCCAGCGGCGCGGATGAGCCCGGCGAGCCCTGCCCCGCCGCTCTCGCCGGAGACGATCGCCGGATCATTGCCCGCAGGCCGCGCCAGCCGGTTCATCACCGCCACCGCGTCCTCCTCGTCCACGGTCATGAAGGCATCAGCGAGACGCGACAGCACACGCCAGGCCACCAGCGACGGCTCATAGCATTCGAGCATCGCCATCACCGTCGGCTTGCTGTGCGCGATCGTGACCGGATGTCCGGTCTTGGCCGTCGCATAGACGCAGGCCGCCCGCGCCGGCTCGACCACAGTCACGATCGGCCGCGCGTCGCCGAGCACGATGGCGAGATGGCCGGCGACCGCAGCGGCGAAGCCGCCGACGCCCGCCTGCAGGAAGACGTGGGTGGACGGCTCGGGCAGACGCTTCAAAGCTTCGCGTACGATCACCGTGTAGCCCTGCATCACCAGCCCCGGTATGCGTTCGTAGCCCGGCCACGACGTGTCGGAGACGACGGTCCAGCCGCGCTCGGCGGCGACGCGGGCGGCTTCCCTGACCGACTGGTCGTAATCACCGGCGACCCGCACCATTTCGGCACCGAAGCGGGCGATGGCCGCCACGCGTTCGTTGCTGACGCCCGAATGGACGAAGATGACCGAGCGCGCGCCGACAAGGCCGGCGCCCTGCGCCACCGAGCGTCCGTGATTGCCGTCGGTGGCGCAGGCGAAGGTCATTTGCGCCGAGATCGCCCTCACCTCGGGCTTGTGCAGTTCCTCGACCGCGACCGCGCGGCCGAGCCGCCTGCCGGCCTCCTCCAGCACGAGATGCATCACGGCATAGGCGCCGCCGAGCGCCTTGAAGCTGCCGAGGCCGAGGCGCTTGCCCTCATCCTTGATGTGGGCTGAGCCGATGCCGAGTTCGGCCGCCAGCGCCGGCAAGGCATGAAGCGGCGTCTCGGCATGGTTGCCGCGCGCGGCAAGAAAGCGCTCGGCTTCCCCGACGCCAGCGAGCCCAAGCGTCGCGGCATCCTCGGGCGTCAGCGGTTGATGATGATCGGGGTGGCGGTTGAGCAGGAACATGGGTCTCTCCGTCTTGATTGCTGAAATTTATTGCAAGCCGGGCGAGAAAGGCGCTCTGTTTTGGCGCTCGAAATGCAAGTTTGTTTCGTTTGGAACGCTGCCATGCCCATTTCGCCCGAACTCGACGCCTTCGATCGCGCCATCCTCGCCGTCCTGCAAAAGGACAATGCCACGCCGCAGCGCGCCATCGGCGAGGCCGTGAACCTCTCGGCGCCGGCCGTGCAGCGGCGCATCAAGCGCATGGAGGAGACCGGTGTCATCCGCGCCAATGTCGCGCTGGTCGACCCGGCCAAGGTCGGCCACCCGATCACTATCTTCGTCGAGGTCGAGGTGGAGAGCGAGCGCGCCGAGCTGATCGACGCCGCCAAGCGCGGCTTCGCGCAAGTGCCCGAAGTGCAGCAATGCTACTACGTCACCGGCGAGGCCGACTTCATCCTGGTCGTCACCGTGGCGAGCATGGCCGATTACGAGGCGCTGACAAGGCGGCTGTTCTTCGAGAACAACAATGTGAAGCGGTTCCGGACGTTTGTGGCGATGGACCGGGTGAAGGTGGGGCTGGAGGTGCCGGTGGATGCACCTTCAGCATGATTCCATCTCGTATCATCACATGATACTTCGCGCTTGATCGCAGGAACGTATCATGAGAAGATACTATTCGAGGGCGGTGGATGATACGTTCGTTCAAGGACAAGACCACAGAAGCGGTTTCGACGGGCAAAGCTCCGAAAGGGTTTCCAGCAGATCTGCTTCGTACCGCTCAGCGGAAATTGTTCATGCTCGACAATGCCACCGAACTTATGGATCTCGGGGTCCCGCCGGGAAATCGACTTGAGGCGCTGAAAGGCGACCGCGCCGGCCAGTACTCAATTCGTATAAACGAACAATTCCGCGTTTGCTTTCGATGGACCGATGGCGGGGCGGACGATGTAGAGATCACCGATTATCACTAGCGAGCCGACCAGCTCTCTTCGCAGGAGCGGAACCGAATGATCAACCTCGACAGACCCATTCACCCCGGCGAGATATTGAGGGCCGAGTTTCTCGAGCCGCTCGACCTGAAACCATACACGCTGGCGAAGAAGCTCCACGTCCCACGCACGCGTATCGAGCGTCTGGCCAACGAGACCACGCCTGTTACGCCGGACACGGCTTTGCGTCTGGCAAAGTTCTTTGGCACGACACCGCAGTTCTGGATGAACATGCAGGCCAGTTACGACCTGGCCGTCGAGGGCGCGTCGCTTCAGGAAGAGCTCAAAGAGATCGAGCGGTTCGAGGCGGCCGCCTAGGGGCTATCGCCTTACCGCCCCAGCCACCGCGCATAGATCTCTCCGACAATCCCGCGCCGGAAGATAAGAACGCAGACCATGAAGATGAGCCCGGTGGCGATCGTCACCGGGAAGCCGGAGGTCGCAAGCGTGTTCTCCATGCCGACGACGAGGCCCGCCCCAACCGCCGGGCCGACCATGGTGCCGATGCCGCCGAGTAGCGTCATCAGGATCACCTCGCCCGACATCTGCCAGGTGACGTCGGTGAGCGTCGCAAACTGGAAGACGATCGCCTTGGTCGCGCCGGCGAAGCCGGCAAGCGTGGCCGACATGACGAAGGCGGCGAGCTTGTAGCGGCCGACGGAATAGCCGAGCGAAATGGCGCGGTTCTCGTTTTCTCTTATTGAACGCAGGATCATGCCGAAGGGCGAATTGACGATGCGCCAGATGGCGAAGACGCCGATGAGGAAGACGGCGAGCACGAAGAAATACATGTTCATGGTGACGTTAAGGTCGATCACCCCGAAGAGCGTTCCACGCGCAACGCCCTGGATGCCATCCTCGCCCTCGGTGAAGGGCGCCTGGACGCAGAAGAAATAGAACATCTGCGCCAGCGCCAGCGTGATCATCGAGAAATAGATGCCCTGCCGGCGGATGGCGAGGAAACCCATGACGAGGCCCATCAGCGCCGCACCCGCGGTGCCGAGCAGGATGGCTGCCTCCGGCGGCCAGCCCCAGGCTTTCACGGCGTAGGCGCAGAAATAGGCCGCGCCGCCGAAAAAGGCGGCATGGCCGAAGGATAGCAGGCCGGTGTAGCCGAGCAAGAGATTGAAGGCGCAGGCGAACAACGCGAAGCAGAGCATCTTCATGACGAAGATCGGATAGACGAAGAAGGGCGCGGCGATCAGCGCCGCGATGCCCAGCGCGATCAGCGCCCGTTCCAGCCTGAGCGAGGCTGCGGCGCGTTCCTGGTGCAGGGTTGCCTCGCTCATCTCAGGCATCCCTTCCGAACAGGCCGGCGGGCCTGAGCAGCAACACGATCACCATGATGACAAAGACGACGAGGTTCGAGGCCTCTGGATAGAAAACCTTGGTCAGGCCCTCGGCGAGGCCTAGCATGTAGCCGGTGACGATGGCGCCGAGGATCGAGCCCATGCCGCCGACCACGACGACGGCGAAGACGACGATGATGAGGTCGGAGCCCATCAGCGGGCTGACCTGGTAGACGGGCGCGGCGAGGATGCCGGCCAGGCCCGCAAGGGCCGCGCCAAGCCCGTAGGTGAGCGTCAAGAGCAGCGGCACGTTGACGCCGAAGGCCTGCACCAGCTCCGGGTTCTCGGTAGCCGCACGCAGGTAGGAGCCGAGCCTGGTCTTCTCGATCAGCAGCCAGGTGCCGATGCAGACGATGAGCGAGGCCACCACCACCCAGCCGCGATAATTGGGCAGGAACATGAAGCCGAGATTGGTGCCGCCGGCAAGCAGCGTCGGCACGGCATAAGGGTTGCCGGAGACGCCGTAGTAATAGCGGAACACGCCTTCGATCACCAAGGCGAGGCCGAAGGTGAAGAGCAGGCCGTAAAGCGGGTCGAGGCGGTAGAGCCGCGACAAGGCCAGGCGCTCGACCACCATGCCGAACAGGCCGACGATAAGCGGCACCAGGACCAGCGCCGGCCAATAGCCGATGCCCAAATGCACGAGCAGCAGATAGCCGATGAAGGCGCCCAGCATATAGAGCGCGCCATGGGCGAAATTGATGATGCGCAGCAGGCCGAAGATGACGGCGAGGCCGAGGCTGAGCATGGCATAGAACGAACCATTGATCAGACCGACGAGAAGCTGGCCGAGCAGTGCCTGGATGGGGATACCGAAGACCGTCATCATGGTGCGATCATACTCCCAGCACCTCGTGCAGCTTGTCGGTGTGCGCGGAAAGCTGGCCGACCGGGAACTCCTCCACCACCTTGCCGTGGTCCATCAGATAGAAGCGGTCGGCGATGCGGGCGGCGAAGCGGAAATTCTGCTCGACCAGAAGGATGGTCATGCCGCGCTTCTTCAGCGTCGTCAGCAATTCGCCGATGCGCTGGACGATGACAGGCGCCAGGCCTTCGGTCGGCTCGTCGAGCAAAAGCATCTCGACGCCGGTGCGCAGGATGCGGGCGATGGCCAGCATCTGCTGCTCGCCGCCGGACAGTTTCGTGCCCTGGCTGTTGCGGCGCTCCTTGAGGTTGGGGAAGAGCTCGAAGATTTCTTCCACGCTCATGCCGCCTTTGGCCACGACCGGCGGCAGGATCAGGTTCTCGTCGACGGTGAGGGTCGCGAAGATACCGCGCTCCTCCGGCACGAAGCCTATGCCTTGATGGGCGACGCGGTGCAGCGGCAGGCCGATCAGTTCCTTGCCGTTGAAGGTGACGGAGCCGGCGCGCTTGCGGATCAGCCCCATGATGGCGCGCAGCGTCGTCGTCTTGCCGACCCCGTTGCGGCCAAGCAGCGTGACGGTCTCGCCGCGCATGACGTCGAGGTTGACGCCGTGCAGCGCATGGCCCTCGCCGTACCAGGCGTGGAGGTCGCGCACCGCCAGCAGCGGCTCACTCATGCTCGGTACCCATATAAGCGACGCGCACGCGCTCGTCCTTGCTCACCGTCGCGTAGTCGCCGGCGGCGAGCACCTGGCCACGCTGCATGACGGTGATCCAGTCGCAGAGATCGGCGACCACGGTGAGGTTGTGCTCCACCATCAGCACGGCGCGGTCCTTCGCCAGCGAGCGGATGATGCCGGAAATCATGCCGACATCCTCATGCCCCATGCCGGCCATCGGCTCGTCGAGCAGAAGCACCTTCGGGTCGAGCGCTAATGTCGTGGCGATCTCCAGCACGCGCTTCCTGCCATAGGAGAGGTCGCCGGCGAGACGATGCGCCGCGTCGTCGAGGCCAACGATGGCAAGCAGCTCGCGCGCTCTCGTCGTGAGCTCGTCCAGCGCCGAGACGGGGCGCCAGAACTGATAGCCAAGCCCGCCCGGGCGCTGCAGCGCCACGCGCACATTGTCGAGCACGGAAAGGTGCGGAAAGATCGCCGATATCTGGAACGAGCGGACGAGGCCCATGCGCGCCACTTTCGCCGGCGGCGCGCGGGTGATGTCGGTGCCGAGCAATTCGATCCTGCCGCTGGTCGGCTGCAGGAATTTGGTCAAGAGGTTGAAGATGGTGGTCTTGCCGGCGCCGTTCGGGCCGATCAGCGCATGGATCTTGGCCTGGTGGACGTCGAGGTCGACATCCTTCACCGCGACGAAGCCGGCGAAGTCGCGCCTGAGACCGCGGGCGGAAAGCACCACCCGCGGCGTCTTGTCGGTGCTGTCCGGGCGGACAGCGGTGGCGGTGTCGAGCGTCACTTGGTGACGAGCGGGCAGCCGCTGTCTTCGGCCTTCATGAAGGCCTTGTCGCCGGGAATGGTCGCCAGATAGGTGTAGTAGTCCCAGTCCTTCTTCGACTCTTCCGGCTTCTTGACCTGGTAGAGATACATGTCGTGCACCATCGAGCCGTCGGCCTGCACCTTGCCGTTGGCGGTGAAGACGTCGTTGACCGGCATTTCGTGCAGTTCCTTGGCCACCGCCTCGGTCGCGTCGGTGCCGGCCTTGTCGATGGCCTTCAGATACTGCGTCACCGCCGAATAGGTGCCGGCCTGGATCATGTTCGGCATGCGGCCGGTGCGCTTGAAGAAGCGCTGCGCGAATTCGCGGCTCTTGTCGTCGCGGTCCCAGTAGAACCCTTCGGTCAGCACAACGCCCTGTGCCGCCTGGAGGCCAAGCCCATGCACTTCGGCGAGCGTGAAGAGGAGCGCCGCAAGCCGCTGGCCGCCGGCAACGATGCCGAATTCGGCCGCCTGCTTGATCGAGTTGGAGGTGTCGAGGCCGGCATTGGCGAGGCCGACGATCTTGGCGCCGGAGGACTGCGCCTGGAGCAGGAAGGAGGAATAGTCGGTGGAGCCGAGCGGATAGCGCACCTCGCCCAGCACCTTGCCGCCGCTCGCCTCGACGAGCTTGGCGGTCTGGTCCTTCAGCGAATAGCCGAAAGCGTAGTCGACGGTGATGAAATACCAGCTGTCGCCGCCCTGCTTGACCAGCTCGCCGCCGGTGCCGACGGCCTGCGAGTGCGTGTCATAGGCCCAGTGGAAGCCGTAGGGCGAGCATTGCTTGCCGGTAAGGTCGGTGGAGGCCGCGCCGGTGACGATGTCGATCTTCTTCTTTTCCTTGGAAAGCCCCTGGACGGCGAGCGCAACGGAGGACGTCGTGAGTTCCATGATCGCATCGACCTGCTCGGTGTCGTACCACTGGCGCGCGATATTGGAGGCGATGTCGGGCTTGTTCTGATGGTCGGCGCTGACGATCTCGATCGGCGCGCCCTGCACCTTGCCGCCGAAATCCTCGACCGCCATCTTGGCGGCCTCGACCGACCACTTGCCGCCGAAATCGGCATAGACGCCCGACTGGTCGTTGAGAATGCCGATCTTGACCTTGCCGTCGGAGATTTCGCCGGCCGCCGCCGGCATTGCGGATGCCGCAAGGAGCGCGGCCGAGACGAGATAGGATGCTTTCACTGGTGGTTCCTCCCTGGTGGCAACCACGGGAAACGCGGCTGCCTCGCGATGGTTCAACAGTTCTTTCGGATTTTTGGATTGGAGCCTCGATCCCGCTCTGCGGCGCCTCCTCCTGCGGGCTCTTCTGTTTGCGGGCTGGGCCGCGGCGTGCCTTGGGTGCACGGGCGCGAGCCTAGCATCACATTTCGCGAGCCTGGAATGCTATTTTCGTAGCATGGCAGATGAATGGGACGACCCGTTGCCGGGGACGATCAAGAGGCGGTCACGCGTCGATGAGACGCTCCAGGACGATCAAGCGCGAGCAGCGGCTTTTTTATCCTTTTTGTCGCCCTGGTCGACCAAGTGATAAGGAACGATCAAGACCTCCGCGGGGATATGCCACTCACGATTGAGCTTGAAAGCCATGTCCATCGTCAGCGCTCGCTTGCGGGCTAGAATCTCAGATGCACGCGACGCCGATCCGAGCAGCTTTACCAGCGCGTGCCTGCTGAGATTGGCCATCTCCATATGAGCAGTGATCGCGTCCACCGGGTCGGTTTCCGCGATAGGGTAGTGTTTTGCCTCGTATGCTTCGATGAGTTCAGCAAGAACATCGAAACGATCAGCGTCAGGCGTGCCGGGAACCGGCTCCTTGTCAAAATAGCGAGTGATCTCCGCAATCGCCCAATCGTAATCGGCTTCCGTCTTAATGGGTCGGATATTGTCCATCACACCTTCTCCGCGTCTATCTTGTCGTACTCAGCGTGGGTGCCGACGAACTTGATGAGTACCCTCTTGAACGTATAGCTGACATGCGCAATCAGCCGGTACTTATCGCCCGCAATGTCGAACACCACTCGGTTATCAGCTACGAAATCGACGCTCGTGCCGAACTGTTCCTTGATGTCAGCCGGTCCCTTCCACTCTGCCTTTGCTCGATGCATTGAACCAGGCCGTCAGTGGCATTTTTGATTGCGGGTGCTTCGTCCAGAAGGTGACGAGCGCTTTCCTGCTGACGATTTGCATGCATCCATAGAGCCATTCCCCAAACTGGGAACAAGAGAAATTTACCCAAATTGGGAAATATCCTTCCCACCGACGCCTGCTCACCACGGCAGCTTTTTGCCATCGCGGAAAAAGCCGCCGGTCGGGCCGTCGTCGGGCAAGGTCGCGGCCCAGACGATGCCGGCCGCGCCTTGCGCGACCGGGCGCCCGCCAGGGCCGCCCATGTCGGTCGCGACCCAGCCGGGACAGATCGAGTTGACCAGCACGCCCGCGCCATGCAGTTCCGCGGCCAGGATGCGGGTCAGGGCGTTGAGCGTCGCCTTGCTGGTCGAATAGGCCGGCGCGCCGGCTCCCATCGAAGCGAGTGAACCGCCCTCCGACGAGACGTTGACCAGCCTGCCGTGGCCGGCGGCACCGAGCAGCGGCGCGAAGGCGACCGCGACACGCCAAGCGCCGAAGACATTGGTCTCGAATGCCTCGCGGATCATCGTCCAGTCGGGCTCGAGCGCCCATGCCGAAGGGTCATAGTGGAT
>NZ_VFUA01000132.1 GCF_006440735.1 Mesorhizobium sp. B2-7-1
GCATGTCTGGTTCTGCGTCAGCGCCGTGTTCCACTATCTGGGGCCGGCCTTCGCGGTGCTGCTTTTCGACCAGGTCGGGGTGCTCGGCATGGCCTGGCTGCGCATCGCCACCGCCGCTCTGATCTTCGCCCCGTTGACCAGACCCTGGCGCGTTTTCGCCGACGCGGATCGCGCTCAGCGGCTCCTGTTGCTGGCATTCGGCATCTGCCTGGCGGTGATGAACTGCTCGTTTTATCTGGCGCTCGACCGGCTGCCGATCTCGCTGGTGGCGGCGATCGAATTCGTCGGCACGATCGGGGTGGCGCTGGTCGGCCTGCGCAGCCGGCGCAACTTAGCTGCGCTGGCCGTCGCCGTCATCGGCACCTTGCTGCTCATAGACGTGAAATGGTCCAGCGATCCGGTCGGCTTGTTCTGGGCTTTTTTGAACGGCGCGCTGTTCGTCGGCTACATCGTGATCGGCCACCGCGTCGCCCAGGCAGGCATCGGCATCGCCGGCCTCGGGGCCGCCATGGCGATCGCATTCCTTATCGTGTTGCCCATCGGCTTCCGCGAGGCGCTGCCCGCCTTCTCATCGCCGCAACTGCTCGCCGCCGCGATCGGCGTCGGCGTCTGCTCCTCGGTCATCCCCTACATCTGCGACCAGCTCGCCATGGCGAGGCTGCCGCGAGCGAGCTTCGCGCTGATGCTCTCGCTCCTGCCGCTCACGGCAACACTGATCGGCGTCATCGTGCTGCACCAGGTGCCGAGCATCACAGACTGCATGGGTATCGCGCTGGTGATCGCAGGCGTCGCCTTCCACAAGCCGGCGGCAAATGCCTAGACGACTCGGCTATGCGAGCTTGTCTTTCAGGAAGGCGATCGTTCGACCCCAGGCGAGATCGGCGGCCTTCTTGTCAAAACGCGCGGCCGAGGTGTCGTTGTTGAAGGCATGGTTGGCGCCCTCATAGACATAGACCTTGTATTCGACATGCGCGGCGTCGAGGGCCTTCTTGTAGGCATCGATGCCGGCATTGGTGCGCGTATCGAGCCCGGCGTAGTGCAGGAGCAGCGGCGCCTTGATCTTCGCGGCGTCCTCGGCCTTGGGCTGCATGCCGTAATAGGCGACGCCGGCGCTGAGGTCGGGCGCATGGACGGCGAGTTGGTTCACCGCGCCGCCGCCCCAGCAGAACCCGACCGCCCCGACCTTGCCGTTGCCGTCCTCGAGGCCCTTGAGATAGGCGATCGTCGCCACGCCCTCTGCCGCGACTTGGGCAGCGTCGAGCTTGGTGAACATGTCGCGCGCCTTGTCCTCGTCGGAGGGGGTGCCGCCAAGCGGCGACAGGAAGTCCGGCGCCAGCGCGACGAACCCTTCCAGCGCCACACGCCGCGCGACATCGCGGATATGCGCGTTGAGACCCCTGTTCTCATGGATGACGATGACGGTGCCGCGCTTGCCGGACTGACCGGCCGGCTTGACCAGGTAGCCCTTCATCGCGCCGCTTGAACCGGGATAGGTGATGTCCTCGCCCTTAACGCGGCTGTCGTCCTCGGCGACGATCGCCGCCTTGGCGGAATTGGCCGCCAGCATCGGCGCGATCGCGGCCGCCGCGGCGCCCGAGCCCGCCAGCTTCGTCAATTGCTCCATGAAGCGGCGGCGGTCGAGCGTCAGATGCGTGTATTCGTCATACGCATCGATCATCGCCTGAGTGATGGCGGGTTCGGTCATGGCTGTCCTCGACAGTTCAGGGATGATCCGCAAGATAGGGTCGAGAATCACGCGGTCCAGTCACGCTCGGGTGACGATCCCTTGCAGAGCCTTAGTAGAGCCGCTTTGCCGACAAGCCAGCTTGATTCATCACGTTTTGGTCATTTCCGAAAGTCTTGATGGTGTTGTCACATTAGGGGGCGAGGTTGCCTAAGCCGCCGCACCGACACGAATGACGAAAGGGGAATGCCATGAACGTCCAGGATATCATCAACACCGTTTCCTCGAAGGCCGGCCTCGACGAGCCGACCACCGAGAAGGTTGTCGGCACCATCTTTTCCGTGCTCGAGCACGAGGCTGAAGGCACCAGCGTTTCGTCCTTCTTCGACCAAATCCCCGGCGCCGGCGCGCTAGCCCAGAAATATGACGTGATGGCCGCCGGCGCGGCGGCAAGTTCGGGCGGCGGACTTCTGTCGTCGCTGCAGGGCGCGCTTGGCGGCGTGCTGAGCGAAAAAGCCGGCGCGCTGATCAACGGCGTCGCGGCGCTCAAGGCTTCGGGCCTCGACATGGCGCAAATCCAGAAGGCCGGCGAGACCTTGATCCAGCAGGCCGAGGC
Organism: Mesorhizobium sp. B2-7-1; assembly: GCF_006440735.1. Lineage (GTDB taxonomy): Bacteria > Pseudomonadota > Alphaproteobacteria > Rhizobiales > Rhizobiaceae > Mesorhizobium. The sequence continues at coordinate 2,301 of NZ_VFUA01000132.1, forward strand.
CGCCGCCGGCCCTGACCTGACCAACCAGGTGTTGGACCAGGTACCGAGCCTGAGGAGCCATCTCGGGCTTTGAAGCATTCCGAACGGGTCCTGGGTGGCCATTCGGCAACGGGCTGATTCGCTTTTTTTGCCGGTCGCGTTCGACGACAGATCGCGGGATATCCCGCCGGATGCGGCTCTGTTTGCCTGGAATATCGATATTATTCCTACTTTAGAACCTTCGTACATATTCCGGAAACCATTTCCATAGCCGCCAAGGCTCCGTTAATTGCAATTAACCGCCCATTAGAAGTTGCATCCGATTGTGCTGATTGAACTATCGGTATCCGCATTGGGGGCGGCTGCCTTTCATCGCCTCGGTCAAACCCCTCGCCCGGATATGGCAATCGGCCGTTCGCGCTGACGGACGCCGGGCGGCCGTTTGAGGAGGCAAGAAGGTCCGGCACCCCCGAAAACGAAGGGTTACCCGGCCATGATGCGCGTCATCTCCTGCGTGACGGTCGATCACAATTTGTGGCTCGTGCTGGTCGCTGCGCTGGTCTGCAGCGCTGGCTCCTGGGCGACGATCCGGCTTTTCCTGCGTGCGCATGAAGCCAAAGGCCTGCAGCAGGTCGGCTGGCATTTCCTGACCTCGGTTTGCGCCGGATCGTCGATCTGGTGCACGCATTTCATCGCCATGCTGGCCTACGATCCCGGCGCCCCGATTGCCTTCGACCCGGTGCTGACGATCGCCTCGCTGTTCATCGCCATCACCGGCACCGCCGCCGGCTTCATCGCGGCAACGACCCACGCTCCGCGCGTCGCCCCGATCGTCGGAGGCGTCATCGTCGGCCTCGCGATCTCCGGCATGCACTACACAGGCATGGCCGCCTATCATGTCGACGGCATCGTCGAATGGAACACGACCTATATTGCCGCCTCTGTCCTGCTCTCCGTGGTCTTTGCCTGCCTCGCCGTGAGCGCCGCCCTCAACGAGCGGCTGTCCGGTCGCAACTACTGGGCCGCGGCCGTTCTGGTGCTGGCCATCGTCAGCCTGCATTTCACCGCGATGGCGGCGGTGCAGGTGACGCCGCTGGTGACGCGCGGCGCCAATGGCGATGCGATGGCCTTGCACGCCATGGCGCTCGGTGTTGCCGTCGCCGGCCTGATCATCATCGGCACGGGCCTTGCCAGCTATCTGATCGACGACCGGACGCGCTCGGAAGCCTTCCAGCGCCTGCATCATCTGGCGATGAACGACACGCTGACCGGGCTGCCCAACCGGGCGAACTTCAACGATCATCTCGACCGCGAGATCGACCGGGCCCGCGAGCTCGGCGGCAAGGTCGCGGTGATCGGCATCGATCTCAACCGGTTCAAGGAGATCAACGACATCTGGGGGCACGGCGCCGGCGACCAGACCTTGAAGAACCTGGCCGAGCGCATGGGTGCGCTGCTGCAGGAAGGCGAGTTCGTCGCCCGCCTCGGCGGCGACGAGTTCGCCGGCGTGAAGCGCATGAAGAACCAGTCGGACCTTGTCGATTTCATTTCGCGCCTCGAAGCGGCGCTGTTCGCGCCGATCAGGGTCGGCGACATCGAAACCACCACCGGCGCCAGCCTCGGCATCGCCATCTACCCGAATGACGCGCACAACCGCGAAACGCTGGTCAACAACGCCGACCTTGCCATGTACCGCGCCAAGGCGAACATAACCCAGAATGTCTGCTTCTATGAGCAGGCCATGGACGAGGCCGTCCGCGCCAACCGGACACTGGCCAACGACCTGCGCGATGCCGTCGAGAATAGCCAGCTCGACCTCCATTACCAGGTCCAGACTTCGGTCTCGACCTGCGACATCCGCGGCTATGAGGCGCTGTTGCGCTGGAAGCATCCGACCAGGGGCAATATTTCTCCGGCCGAGTTCATTCCGCTGGCCGAGGAAAACGGCCTCATCCTGCCGCTCGGCGAGTGGGTGCTGCGCACCGCTTGCGCCAAGGCCGCCTCCTGGGATCATCCCTACAAGGTCGCGGTCAATCTCTCTCCGGTCCAGTTCGCCCATGCCGACCTGCCGAAGCTCGTCCACGAGATCCTGCTCGAGACCGGGCTCAAGCCGAGCCGGCTGGAGCTCGAGATCACCGAAACCACCATCATCGCCGACAAGATCCGCACCTTGAACATCCTGCGGCGGATCAAGGCGCTGGGCGTCACCATCGCCATCGACGATTTCGGCACCGGCTATTCCTCGCTGGAGACACTGCGCGCCTTCCCGTTCGACAAGATCAAGCTCGATCGCTCCTTCATGTCCGAGGTCGAAACCAGCCCGCAGGCCAAGGCCATCATCCGCGCCGTTCTGGCGCTCGGCCAGAGCCTCCACATCCCGGTGCTGGCCGAGGGCGTCGAGACGCACAGCCAATTGTCGATCCTGCGCGCCGAAGGCTGCAACGAGGCGCAAGGCTTCCTGCTCGGCCGCCCGGCGCCCTTCGGCGAGATCTTCGCGCTCGGCCACCGCGCCGAGGTCGCGACAAGCGCAGCGTCATTTACGGCACCTGCCCAAGCCGTTGCCTAGCGCATAGGTGTGCTGAGATTCAGGTCAGGCCGAGCCGAGAATGGCTCGGTCCGAGAACCGGAGCGGAGCGTGCTAAAGTACGTGAGCACCGGAAGCGCAGGACCGGGCCATTCGCAGGCCGGCCTCACCTGAATATCAGCGCACCTATTTGGGCAGCGTGTAGGCCATCACATAGTCGCCCGGCTTGGTGCCGACCGAGCCGTGACCGCCGGCGACGATGACGACGAACTGGCGGCCGTCGGCAACCGTATAGGTCATCGGTGTCGACTGCCCGCCCGCCGGCAGCCGCGCCTGCCAGAGCTGCCTGCCGGTGGTGAGGTCGTAGGCGCGCAGATAGTCGTCGACGGCAGCGCCCAGGAACGCGACACCGCCGCCCGTGATCATCGGCCCGCCAATGCCTGGAACGCCGACCTTGAGCGGCAGAGGCAGCGGCGTCATGTCGTAGACGGTGCCGTTGCGGTGCTTGTAGGCGATGTTTCCCGTCTTGAGGTCGACGCCGGCGACATAGCCCCAGGGCGGCGCCTGGCAGGGAACGCCGAGCGGCGACAGGAACGGCCCCATCACCACCGCGTAAGGCGCGCCTTCGTTGCGGTTTAGTCCCTGCTCGCTGCCCTTGGTGTTGTCGCCCGGCGCCGGCACGTCCGCGCGCGGGATGAGCTTGGACGTGAAGGCGAGATATGTCGGCATGCCGAACATCACCTGCCGCACCGGATCGACGGCGACGCCGCCCCAGTTGAAGACGCCGAAATTGCCGGGATAGATCAGCGAGCCCTGCAGCGAAGGCGGCGTGTAGCGCCCCTCATAGCGCAGCTTCTTCAACTCGATCCGGCACGCCAGTTGGTCGAACATGGTGATGCCCCACATGTCGGCGCCGGTCAGCGGCTTCGGATTGAAGGACAGGTCCGAGGCCGGCTGCGTCGGCGAGGCATGATCGCCCTCGATCGCGCCGCCGGGCGCGGGCACTTCCTTCACCGGAATGATCGGCTCGCCCGTTCGCCGGTCGAGCACGTAGAGATCGCCCTGCTTGGTCGGCCCAACCAGCGCCGGCACCACGCCGCTCGCCGTGGTGATGTCAACCAGCGACGGCTGCGCCGGCACGTCCATGTCCCACAGGTCGTGATGCACGGTCTGCCGCACCCAGCGCAATTGCCCGGTGTTGAGGTCGAGCGCGGTGATCGAGGAGGAGAATTTCTCGACATTGGCGCTGCGGCCCATGCCGAGCTGGTCCGGCGTCTGGTTGCCGAGCGGCACATAGAGCAGCCCGAGCTTTTCGTCGGCGCTGGCGGTCGACCACATGTTGGGCGAGTTGTGCGTGTAGGTTTGCCCGGCGGGCAGTGGCGTCGTCACGTCCGGATTGCCGGAATCCCAATTCCACAACAGCGCGCCGCTGTCGACGTCGAAGGCGCGGATGACGCCTGACGGCTCCTCGGTCGAGTAATTGTCGTTGACCGCGCCGCCGACGATGATCTTGCCGCCAACGATCAGCGGCGCCGACGTCGAATAGTAATAGCCCGACTTCGGATAGGGCATGTTAGCCATCAGGTTCAGCGTGCCGCCCTCGGCGAAGGACGGACACGCCTGCCCGCTCGCGGCGTCGAGCGCGATCAGCCTGGCGTCGGAAGTCGGCAGGTAGACGCGCGCGGCGCAAGGCTGGCCGGCGGCGACCTTGGCGTCGGCGTAGTAGGACACGCCGCGGCAGGTCTGGTGCTGGCGATCGGGATCGAGCTTGATCTTCGGGTCGTAGCGCCATTTCTCCTTGCCGCTCGCGGCATCGATGGCGATGGCGAAATTATGCGGCGTGCAGATGAACAGCGCGTCGCCCACTTTCAGAGGCGTCACCTGGTAGGTCGTCTCGCCGATATCGTCGGGGCCTTTCACGTCGCCGGTGCGGTAGGTCCATGCCGGCTGCAGCTTGGCGACATTGTCGGGCGTGATCTGGTCGAGCGGCGAATAGCGCTGGCCGAACGGCGTGCGGCCGTAGAAGTGCCACTCGCCGGCCGGCATGTCGCCGCCGAGATTGGCCGCCGTCGCCACCTTTTCCGTGCCCAGCGTGCCGCCGATATCCTTGGGATCGGCGGTCATCGAATAACCGGCGACCGCGAGCGATGCCAGCACGGCCAGGATCAGCGGCGCGCGTCCGTCCGGCCCCCGCAAGCCCCGCCTTGCCCACGGCGTCAGCAGCCACAAGGCGATGAGCACGATGATGCCGCCGCGCGGACCGAGCTGCCACCAGTCGAAGCCGATTTCCCAGACGGCCCAGCACAAAGTGGCGAGCACGAACAGCGCGTAGAGCCAGAGCGAGGTCGACCTGCGCCTGAACAGCAGCCAGCCGGTGACCAGGAACACCAGGCCGGCGATCAGGTAATACCAGCTGCCACCCAGCGCGACGAGCCAGATGCCGCCGCCGCCGAGAACGAGACCGATGAGGAAAAGGACGAGGGAGGTGATGGTGACAGCCAAGACGTGCTCCTTCGACTGTTGCGCGCTTTCAAGCAATTTCAGGAAAAGTGTGAAGCGGTTTTCCGTCCGGAATTGCGTCAAACAAAAGATAGAGCGGTTCCAGGCGACGACACGCCGTCCCCTGCCTGCGCAGCTTTCCCCTGCCCGCTCCGGCTGTCAAGTTGGTCCGGGACACGCGAAACTAGAACAAAACGTAGACAGTTCTGGTCTTTCGCCCCCGAATCACTACATTCGGTGGCGATGTCGGGCTTTTCCGAGGACATGCCTTTTTTCGATGAACCGAATGCGCGGCCGGCGGCGGCCCCATCCGGCATAGCCGCGCGCGCCATGGCGGCGCGCAGCGGCCAGAACAGTGCGCCTGATTATCTGAAGGGCCTGAACCCGGAGCAGCGTCTCGCCGTGGAGACGACCGAAGGCCCGGTTCTGGTGCTCGCGGGCGCCGGCACGGGCAAGACGCGGGTGCTCACCACACGCATCGCCCACATCCTTGCCACCGGCAGGGCTTTCCCCTCGCAGATCCTGGCCGTCACCTTCACCAACAAGGCCGCGCGCGAGATGAAGCAGCGCATCGGCCACCTGATCGGCGAAGGCAATGTCGAGGGCATGCCCTGGCTCGGCACCTTCCACTCGATCGGCGTGAAGCTGCTTCGCCGGCACCCTGAGCTCGCCGGGCTGAAATCGGATTTCACCATCCTCGACACCGACGACGTGGTGCGGCTGATCAAGCAGCTGATCCAGGCCGAAGGGCTGGACGACAAGCGCTGGCCGGCGAAAACCTTCGCGCAGATGATCGACGGCTGGAAGAACAAGGGGCTCGGCCCCGACGAAATCGCCGAAGGCGATGCGCGCAGCTTCGCCAACGGCAAGGGCCGCCAGCTCTACAAGGCCTATCAGGAACGGCTTCAGACGCTGAATTCCTGCGACTTCGGCGACCTGCTCTATCACCCGATCCGCATCTTCCGCGCCTACCCGGACGTGCTGAAGGAATATCACCGCAAGTTCAAATACATACTGGTCGACGAGTACCAGGACACCAACACCGCGCAGTACATGTGGCTTCGCCTGCTCGCCCAGCGGCCCAATTCTGGACGCGCTCAATCGGCCGAAGGCCGCAAGCCCGACCGGGCGTCGGCCGGTCAGGCCGCCCCCGCGGAGGCCAACGAGCGGAGCGAGCGCGCGGCCGTGAGCGAGAACAAAGTGAACATCTGCTGCGTCGGCGACGACGACCAGTCCATCTATGGCTGGCGCGGCGCCGAGGTCGACAACATCCTGCGCTTCGACAAGGATTTCCCGGGCGCCACCATCATCCGGCTGGAGCGCAACTACCGCTCCACCGCGCATATCCTCGGCGCCGCTTCCCACCTCATCGCCCACAATGAGGGCCGCTTCGGCAAGACGCTGTTCACCGACCGCGACGACCCCGAGGACGACAAGGTGCATGTCCATGCCGCCTGGGACTCCGAGGAAGAGGCGAGAGCCATCGGCGACGCCATCGAGGCCTATCAGCGCCCCGATAGACAAGGGAATCGGCACAAGCTCAACGACATGGCGATCCTGGTGCGCGCGTCTTTCCAGATGCGCTCCTTCGAGGACCGCTTCATCACGCTCGGCCTCAACTACCGCGTCATTGGCGGCCCGCGCTTCTACGAGCGGCTGGAAATCCGCGATGCGCTCGCCTTCTTCCGCGTCGTCGCCAATGGCGGGGACGACCTCGCCTTCGAGCGCATCGTCAACACCCCGAAGCGCGGGCTCGGCGAAGCCACCATCCGCCAGATCCACGACACGGCGCGCGCCATGCGCATTCCAATGCTGGAGGCCGCGGCCACACTTGCCGAAAGCGACGAGTTGAAGCCTAAGCCGCGCGCGGCGCTGCGCGAGGTCGCGGCCAATTTCGAGCGCTGGCAGAAGGCGCTGGAAGCCACGCCGCACACCGAGCTCGCCGAGACCATCCTGGAGGAAAGCGGCTACACCGACATGTGGAAGAACGACCGTTCGGCGGATTCGCCCGGGCGGCTGGAAAACCTGAAAGAACTGATCCGCTCGATGGAGGAGTATGAATCGCTGCGCTCCTTCCTCGAGCATGTCGCGCTGGTCATGGACGCCGAGCAGAATGCCGAGCAGGACGCGGTCTCGATCATGACGCTGCACTCGGCCAAGGGCCTCGAATTCGAGACCGTCTTCCTCCCCGGCTGGGAGGAAGGCCTGTTCCCGCACCAGCGCGCGCTGGATGAAGGCGGCCGCTCCGGCCTCGAGGAAGAGCGCCGGCTCGCCTATGTCGGCCTGACGCGGGCGAAAAAGAACCTGCACATCTGGTTCGTCTCCAACCGTCAGATTCATGGACTGTGGCAATCGACCATCCCGTCGCGCTTCGTCGATGAACTGCCGGAAACCCATGTCGAAATCGCCGACAGCGGCAACAGCTATGGCGGCTACGGCAACCCCTATGGCGGCGGCTCATTTGCTTCCGGACGCGGCGGCGGCCGGCAGAATCCCTACGGCGCCTCGCGCTTCGACAATGTCGGCGCCAAGGACCAGGGCAGCTTTTCCAACACCTATGCGACGCCCGGCTGGCAGCGCGCGCAGGCCAACCGCACCGAGGCCACCGACCGCAACTGGGGCACCCGCTCCGGCCACCAGGTCGAGCGCATCGGCTATGGCGAGACCGATAGCGGCTATGGCGCCGGCCGCACCTCGGTGAAGGGCCGCACCATCGAAGGCGAGCTGGTCGCCAAATCCGTCGCCGACACCCCGTCCGCCTTCAATGTCGGCGACCGCGTCTTCCACCAGAAATTCGGCAACGGCAACATCGCGGCCATCGAGGGCAACAAGCTCACCATCGACTTCGACAAGGCCGGCCAGAAACGCGTGCTGGACGGGTTTGTGGTCGGCGTTTGAAGTTCACAGCCGACCCAACCGAATTCTCCTGCCTCACCGATACCTTGCCTGGTTCCACTTGTGGCCGAGCAGCGACAGGATGATGATCAGCCCGTTGAAGAACTGGACGTAGAAGCCGCTCAGGCCTGCCGCCACCACGCCGGTCTGGATGAACGACACCGTGACCGCGCCGATGGCGCCGCCGACGACGGTGCCGATGCCGCCCCAGGTCGGCGTGCCGCCGACGAACACCGAGGCCAGCACGGGCAACAGATAGCCGTCGCCGGCCGTCGGCCACCAGGTGAAATTGATCATCACCGAGAAGGTGCCGGCGATCGCAGCACCTATGCCGACGAAGACGAACACCTTCACCCGCACGAGCTTGACGTCGATGCCCATCTGCTTGGCGCTGTCCGGATTGTCGCCGACGACCTTCACCTGCGCGCCGAAGCGGTGGCGGTTGTAGAGCAGCGCCGAGAAGACGACGAAGGCGATCGCCCAGAAAATCTGCACCGGAATGCCCCAGAGCTGGCTGGAGAAGATCGCGTAGGCCGAGCTGTCGGCAAGGCCGGTCAGCGCCATCGACTTGCCCTCGTTGATGATCTGGATCAGGCCGCGCAGCAGGAAGTTCATGCCGAGCGTGGCGATCAGCGACGACAGCCCGCCATAGACGACCAGCGACCCGACGAGGAAGCCGAGCAGCGTGCCGGTGACCAGCGCCGCCGCAATGCCGATGAACGGATCGTAGCCCGCCTGCACGACCAGCGCGAAGACCCATGAGGCGAAACCCATCGTCGCGGGAAATGACAAGTCTATCTCGCCGCAGGTGACGACGAAGACCAGCGGTACCACCACGAACAGCGCGACGGGAAGCGTCGTCAGCACCGAGCTGTAGAGATACCAGGTGGTGAAGACGGTTGGGTTGGCGATCAAGAACACCGCCATCATGACGATGAACACGGCCAGCGTGCCGAGGGCCGCGCGGTTGTCGAGGACGAAGCCGCGCAGCCAGTGTTCGGACGGATGGCTCCATTCCTTAGCCGCTTGGCCGCTTGTTCTTCCCAGAGAAGACTGCAGATCGGGTTCCATGGCCTTGCTCATCACGCTCTCTGCTCCGCGTCCGTGCCCTCGTGCAGGCCCGGCAACCCGCCAGGATGCGCCACATCTTCCATGAAGTTGATCAGGTCGTCGGCCGACTTGACCTCGCTGCGGTCGGTCGTCAGCGCCACCTTGCCGCGATCGAGCACCACGAAACGGTCGGCGATGTCGAAGACGTGGTGGATGTTGTGGCCGATGAACAGGATCGAGCGGCCGCTCGCCCGCACCTGGCGCACGAAATGGAAGACCTTGGCGGTCTCGGTCAAGGACAGCGCCGTCGTCGGCTCGTCGAGGATGATCAGCTCGGCCTGCTTGTAGATGGCGCGGGCGATCGCCACGCCCTGGCGCTCGCCGCCCGAGAGCTGGCCGACGATCGAGTGCGGCGTGAACACTTTCGAGGTGAAGCCGATCTCACGCATCAGCCGGCTCGCCTCCTCGACCTCCTTGTTGACCTTCAGCCAGCCGAGAAAGCTTGTCAGCTCGCGGCCCATGAAGATGTTGCGCACGATGGTCTGCTGCACGGCCAGAGCCCGATCCTGGAACACCGTTTCGATGCCGGCGTCGCGCGAGCGCGCCGCGCTCCATCCGCTGACCGGCTTGCCGCGCACCAGGATATCGCCGCTGGTCGGCTTCACCACGCCGGACAGGATCTTGATCAGCGTCGACTTGCCGGCGCCGTTGTCGCCGATCAGGCCGACCACCTCGCCGCGATCGACGCTGAGATTGACCCCGCCCAGCGCATAGACCTGGCCATAGGATTTCTTGATGTCGCGCAGTTCGATGATGCGTTCGCTCATGCGATCCTCGCTGGAATTGTCTGCCTGCCGGTCGTCTCGCCGGCCGGGCAATAATCCCGGCCGGCAGCCTGGGAGGTCAACGCAGCGCCTGCTTGGCAAGCTCGGAAACGATCTCGTAGTTCTGCGGCGTGACGAAGCCGGCGCCGGTATCGACATTCATCGGCGCCAGCCCGAGCACCACCTGCTGGCAGAGGCTGAGGATCGGCAGATAGCCCTGCAGGAACGGCTGCTGGTCGGCCGTCAGCTGCACCCAGCCGCCCTTGAAACCCTCGACGATCTGCGGGCTGGTGTCGAAGCCGAAGTTGAAGATGTCGCCGGGCTTGCGTCCCGCCGCCTGCATGTAGGTGGCGACGTTGCCGAGCATCTGGCCGCCGGGATAGCCAACCGCCTTGACGTCGGGATGGTTGAGCAGTGCTGCCGTGATCACCGGAATGGCGAGGTTGGGGTCCGACGCCCATTCGCCGCTCGGTGGCGAGGACAGCTGGATGACCTCGACCCCCGCTTCCTTCAGCGCAGCGACCGTGCCGCGCTCGCGCGCGCCGCGGCTCTCGTTTTCGAACGGACCGATCATGATCGCCTTGTCGCCGGCCTTGAGCTTGCCGAGCTTGAACGCCTCGGCGCCGAGCGCGCGGCCCTGCTGCTCCTGCTGCGCGCCGACATAGCCGCCGCCGAACGCGGCCGTCACTTTAGGCACCGGGACGTTCTGGTACATCATCTTGATGCCGTCCTTATGCGCCTGTTCGGCGAGCGGCATGATCGCCGCGTCGCCCGGATGGCCCATCATGGCGATGCCCTGAGGCTTGACCGCGACCGCCTCGCGCAATTGCTGCACCATCTTCTCGACGTCCCACTGGGAGAAGATGTAGTCGACCTTCGGCCCGAGATCGGCCGCCGCCTGCTTGGCGCCATTGTAGACGATGGTGCCGAAGGCGTCGCCCTCGGCGCCGCCGACGAAAAAGCGGATGTGGACGTCCTTGCACCATTGGGCGTCGAGCGCCTGCGCCGGCAAGGTGGAGATCGAGGCGCAGAGCGCCGTGGCGGCCACAACGACGGTCGAGCGCAGAACAGTCCTTCTGGTCGTCATGCTCATGCACGTTCCTCCCTTTTTGTCCCTCGCAATCGGAGGGCGTTTTCGACGATTGCTTCGGCTCAGCGCCGCAGTCTTCGGCCGGCTCCTCCCGCCGGCCGCTGCTCAAGCCGGCTTGGGCAGGTAGCTGTTCCCTCCCCGGCATTGCTTCAGGTAGTCGAGCGCGCGCGCCTGGCCGGTGATCTCGAGATCGCCGCGATAGACCGGGTCATGCCAGCCTTCGATGTCGATAGCGCCCTTGTAGCCTGCCGACCGCAACTCGCTGATCACGCGTGTCCAGTCGCTGTCGCCGAAACCCGGTGTGCGCATCTGCACGAAGGGCAGGCGGCCGAACACGCCATGCTCGCGGATCACGTCCCAGCGCACCGTCGCGTCCTTGCCGTGGACGTGGAAGATGCGCGGCGCCCATTTGCGGATCTGCGGAATCGGATCGATCAGGTAGACGAGCTGGTGGCAGGGCTCCCATTCGAGCCCGAGATTGTCGTTGGGCAATTCGTTGAACATCAGCTCCCAGGCATCGGGATTGTGGGCGATGTTCCAGTCGCCGCTCGCCCAGTTGCCGTCCATGGCGCAGTTCTCGAAGGCGATGCGCACGCCCTTGTCGGCGGCTCGCCTGGCCAGCGGTCCCCACACCTCGCGAAAACGCGGCAGGCTGTCGGTCAGCTTCTTGCCGCGCAGGCGGCCGGTGAAGCCGCTGATCGTGGAAGCGCCGAATAGATGCGCATGGTCGATAATGGTTTCCCAGGCCGCGAGCACGCCGCGATCGACCTCGCCGCCTTCCAGCGGGTTGCCGAACACACCGATCGACGACACCGTCACGTCGGCGTCCCCGATCGCCTCGCGAATCTCACCGGCGAGACGCGGCAGATCCTTGCCGCCCAGCGTCTGCCAGAAGAAAGGCTGGATGCTCTCGAAGCCGAGCGGCAGGATCTGCCTTACGTAGGCGGCCGGATCGTCGAGATTCGCCCGCACCATGGTGCCGATCCTGATATCGAGAAGCGGGTTCGGCATCATTGTGCTTCCTGTCTGATGGCCACTCGCCGTCCGGTTTCGGCGCTTTCGATCGCACCGAACACCATGGCGAGGCTCTTGATGTTGTCGGCGCCGCGCGTCTCGGGCTCAGTGCCGGTTTCGATCGCGTGCATGAAATCCTTGATGATGCCGAGATGGCCGTCGACCCGGTCGGCGGGATCGAGCGGTGGCACCTCGATGGCTTGCGTCTTGTCGATGATACCGTCGCGGCCGGTCGCAACCACCTCCGCCTTCAGCCCGTCATGGCCATCCCACAACAGGCTGCCGCGCTGGGCGACGATGCGCCAGCTCCCTTCCCAGCTCGTGCGGAAGCCGTCGGCGCACCAGGAGCCGGCATAGGTGAAGACCTTGCCACCGCCGAGGTCGAAGACGGCACTCGCCGACGATCCCTGCCGGTACCAGGAACTGGCCGGCTCCCACTCCTGGCAATAAACGCCTGCCGGCTCGCCGGCGACCATGTAGCGCGCGGCGTCGAAGGTGTGGATCGCCATGTCGAGCAGCAGCACGTGGCGCATCTCCTCGCGAAAGCCGCCGAAATGCGGCGCGACGAAGAAATCGGCATGGATGCTGGTCGGCTTGCCGATGGCGCCAGAGTCCAGAAACCGCCGGATGCGCCTGACATCGGGGACATAGCGACGGTTCTGGACGACGGCGTGAACGCGTCCGGCGCGACGCGCCGCCTCGACAATGGCGCGCGCGTTCTCCGGGCTGTCGGCCAGCGGCTTCTCGGTCAGGAGATGGCAATTCTGGGCGAAAGCGGAAAAGGCCACTTCTCGCCTGGCCGCTGGAACCACGACGTCGAACACGGCATCCGGCTTTGTCTGGTCGAGAACGGCGTCAACGCTGGTGCCAATGACGGCGGCGGCAAGCCCGTATTCGCGCGCCCTCTCCTGCGCCCGCTCGGCATCGAGATCGACAAGGCCGGCAACGGCCAGCCCTTCGATCTGCCTTGCGGCGTCGAGCCAGCGGTTGCTCATGGCTCCGCACCCGACCAGGACGACCTTCATCATCCAGCGCTCCTCCCGCTCGGCCCCTCCAGGCCAAGTGTCACAGCGTCGACGGCATCACCGTAAACGTTTTTCCGTAAACGTTTACGAGAACACACCCGATGGCGTAGAATGTCAATCACCTGCTCGCGAAAATCGACATCCACTGCTTGGCCTGAGGGTCGGCCGGTGCTAGCGAAGACAGGGGGAGAACCGGCCTTGGCGTCCAGCATCCACGATCTCGCGCGTCACCTGAACATTTCGATCGGCACCGTGTCCCGCGCGCTGAACGGCCGCGCCGACGTCAATGCGGAGACGCGCCAGCGCGTGCTCGATGCGGCCAGGAAGCTGAACTATTCGCCCAACCAGTCGGGCCGCAGTCTGCGCCAGGGCGCCACCCGCTCGATCGCCTTCATGCTGCAGCCGCATCCGGGCGACCAGCAATATGGCGAGCCTTTCTTCATCCCGTTCCTGACCGGCCTGCAGGCGCGGCTCGCCGAAAGCGACCTCGATCTGATGGTCGTCATGGGTGAGCCCGGCCAATATCAGCCGGAGAGGCTGCGCCGCGTGGTTGAAACCCGCCGGGCCGATGCGGTCGTGTTGGCTAACACACGGCGGAAAGACGATCGGATCGACTATCTCAGCAAGGCCGGCTTTCCATTCGCCACGCTTGGCCGGAGTCAGTCCGGCGGCGACACCTATCCTTCGCTCGATATCGATTTCGAGAGGGCGGGCGATGAGGCCGTCGACCGGCTGGTCGCGCGCGGCCACCGCCGCATAGCGGCCATCCGCCCTTCGCTTGATCTCAACTTCGGCTACCTGTTCCTCGACGGCTACCGCAAGGCGCTGAAGAGGCACGGCATCGAAGTCGACCCCGGCCTGATCGCCGACGGCTTCATCAACGAGGCCGGCGGCTACGAGGTGACGCCGCGCGTCATGCTCTCCAAGGAAAGGCCGACCGCCATCATCTTCAACAATGACGCCATGGCCCTCGGCGGCTGCAAGGCGCTGGCCGAGATGGGCATCAGGCCGGGCCACGACGTCGCGGTGATCGTCATCGTCGATACGCCGCTTTGCCGCTACTTCTCGCCGGCATTGACCGCCTTCCGTCCGTCGCTGGAGCCGATGGGGCGGCGGCTGGCCGAGATGCTTCTAGCGTCGCTTCCCGCCTTCGCCGGCCCTGAAGGTACGCGCATCATCCGCGAGGTCTGGCCGCTGGAGCTGGCCGCAAGAGAGAGCGATTGAGCACCTCTCCCTTCTCCCCTTTGTTTGGACTGGGGACATCGCGAACAGGTGTGCGAGGACATCGCGAACAGTTTTGCGCGTTTTGCGCGAGGGGGTTC
>NZ_VFUA01000133.1 GCF_006440735.1 Mesorhizobium sp. B2-7-1
TTTTGGGGGAACGACATGCATCAAAACAAAGACTTAAAGCGCGTCGCCTGAATCCGTTTCAGCGCGACGCGCTTTAACGGTTGCAGTCGGCCGGGCGGCGTTGCCGCGCACCGGCCGCAGCTGTTGTTGGCTTAGGCCAGATCGATGTCGAGAATGGCCATCGAGAAATTATAGTCGCCGTCGTCCTCGTCCTTGAAGACGATGCCGAGGAACTCGTCGCCGACATAGACCTCGGCGGAGTCTTCCTTGCGCGGACGCGCCTTGACCTGCAGCTTGGGGTTCTGGAAGACGCGTTTGAAATAAGCGTCGAGCTTTCTGATTTCGTCCGGCTTCAAAAGTCTTCTCCGAAATGTCGGCCTTATTCGTGGGAACGCGCTTCTGACACGCCAACAATGGCCATGTAAAGGCAAGCCGGCACAATTGCATAGGACAAGTCGGCCGAAAAACCGGCGGCCCGATTCAGCGGTTCCCGACGACGCGGAAAGTCAGATGTCGAAGCTGACCACGTGGTCCATGCTCTGCGACGGCAGGAGCTGGTCCATCTGCCGCGAAGGCTGGTCGCAGCCGGTTTCTCCCACGACCCGCGCGGGCACCCCGGCGACCGTCTTGTTGTGCGGCACGGGCGACAGCACGACCGAGCCGGCCGCGATCTTGGAGCAATGGCCGACCTCGATATTGCCGAGGATCTTGGCGCCGGCGCCGATCAGCACGCCGCGGCGGATCTTCGGATGGCGGTCGCCATTGGCCTTGCCGGTGCCGCCCAGCGTCACCCCGTGCAGGATCGACACATCGTCCTCGATGACGGCCGTCTGGCCGACGACCAGCCCCGTGGCATGGTCGAGGAAGATGCCCTTGCCGATGCGGGCGGCCGGATTGATGTCGGTCTGGAACACCGAGGACGAACGGCTCTGCAGGTAGAGCGCGAAGTCCCTGCGGCCCTGGTTCCACAGCCAATGCGCCAGCCGGTGCGTCTGGATGGCGTGAAAACCCTTGAAATAGAGAACCGGCATGATGAAACGGTCGCAGGCCGGATCGCGATCGTAATAGGCCTGGATGTCGACGCGAACCGTCGTGCTCCACTCCGGATCGTCGTCCAGCATCGCCTTGAAGGTCTGGCGGATGAGATCGGAACCGATATCCTGATGCGCCAGGCGCTCGGCCAGCCGGTGGATCACCGCTTCTTCCAGGCTCTCCTGATTGAGGATGGTCGAATAGAGGAACGCCGCGAGCAGCGGATCGCGGTTCACCGCCTCCATGGCCTCGTCGCGGATCGATCGCCAGATCGGGTCGACCGGCTGCACCATGCTGGGGCGGGCAATCGTAACGCTGTTCATCGACGCTCTCCGGCCTTGCTCATTCTCCGGCGGCACATATAGGCCAGATCATATCACGGTTGAACTCAATTTTCCTTAGTGCTTTGTCAAATGGACGTGGTTCACGCAAATTCAAGCGACGATGGAAAACGAACCCTTGATCGACGACGCACTGAAATGCGAGCTTGCGGCGCTCTACCAGGCCGCGGATCGCCACTATCACAGCTTGGCGCATATCGAAGCGATGCTGGCGCTGGCAAGCGAATACCGGCGCCTTCTCGATGATCCGCAAGCCGTCGAAGCGGCGATCTGGTTCCACGACGCCATCTACGACAGCCGCGCCAAGGACAATGAGGCAAAAAGCGCCGAACTGGCCGAGAAAAGCCTCGCCGGGCGCGTCGATCCTCATCGCCTCGCCCGCATCGCGGCCCTGATCAACGCCACCGCCACCCACCAGTTGCCGCCGTTCCGCGACGCGCACGCGCTCAACGATGCGGCCCTTTTGCTCGACATGGATCTGGCGATCCTCGGCGCCGAACCTGCGGCCTTCGATGCCTATGAGAAGGCGGTCCGGCTGGAATATGGCTGGGTGGAGGAGCCGATGTGGCGCGCCGGCCGCTCGGCCGTCCTGCAGAATTTCCTTGCCCGCCAGCATATTTTCTACACGACAGAGTTCCGCGACAGGTTCGAGGCGCGGGCGAGGGAAAACCTGAACCGCTCGCTGCAAGCACTGCAAGGCCAGCCCTTATAGGCCCACACTCCCGCAAGGCTTTGCCCCTATGCCCAAATCCGGGGCCCTGCGATCACTATCGAACCTGAACCGCTCTGGGATTGGCCGCCAGCATGCAGAACAGCTTCCACCAACCCGTCGACGCCGCGCAGGTGCCGCGATTTGCCGGGCTTTCCACCTTCATGCGGCTGCCGGCCGTGGCGAGCGCGAAAGGGCTGGACATCGCCCTTGTCGGCATTCCCTGGGACGGCGGCACGACCAACCGGGCCGGCGCCCGTCACGGTCCGCGCGAAATCAGGAACCAGTCGAGCCTGATGCGCCGCGTCCACCACGTCTCGGGGACCGAGCCGTTCAGCATCGCCAATGTCGCCGATGTCGGCGATGTGTCGGTCAATCCCATCAACCTGCTCGACGGGTTGAAGCGCATCGAGGACGGCATCGCCGCGATCGTGGCGGACGGCGCCCTGCCGCTCGCCGCCGGCGGCGACCATCTGACGACGCTGCCGGTGCTGCGCGCCGTGGCCCGCAGGGCGCCAGTCGGCATGGTCCACTTCGACGCGCATTCCGACACCAACGACCGCTACTTCGGCGACAATCCCTACACGCACGGAACGCCTTTCCGCCGCGCGATCGAGGAAGGGCTTCTCGATCCGAAGCGGGTGGTCCAGATCGGGATCAGAGGCTCGATCTACGAGCCGGGCGAACACGACTGGGCGACCGCCCAAGGCATACGCATCATCTATATGGAAGAGTTCGTCAGACGCGGCGCCGCTTCCGTCATGCAGGAAGCGCGCGATCTTGTCGGCGACAGCCCGACCTATGTGACGTTCGACATCGATTGCATCGATCCGTCCATGGCCCCCGGCACCGGCACGCCGGAGCTCGGCGGCTTCACGACGCGCGAGGCGCAGGAGATGGTTCGATTGCTGGACGGATTGAATTTCGCCGGCGCCGATGTCGTCGAGGTCGCGCCTCCGTTCGATGTTGCCGGCATGACGGCGCTGGCAGGCGCGACGATGATGTTCGAGCTGCTGTGCGTCATGGCGAGGTCCCTCGCCGACAGGAGAGCGCGCGGCTAATGCATGTCGCCCAGAAGTGCGCAGCGGTTCTGGGACAACGACATGCATCAAAACAAAGGCTTAAAGCGCGTCGCCTGAATCCGTTCCAGCGCGGCGCGCTTAAGGTAAAATTCGCCTAATCCGGAAAGGTCTCGATCCTCTGGGCGTAAGTCTTAAATCCCGCACGCCCGTAAACCGTCTGGGCCGCCGCATGATCATAGGTATCGGTGTGAAGCCAAAGCCTCTGCGGCCGATGCGACCATGCCGCGCGCAAGGCCCGGTCGAGCAGGAACGGTCCCAGCCGCTTCCCTTGAAAAGCAGGGACCAATCCGAAGTGGACGAGCTCGACAGCCGCTTCGCCGACATTGTTGAACTCGCAGAAGCCGGCGGCCTCACCGTCGACGCGCAGCACATGGATATACGTCGAGGTGCTGGCGAGCAGCGTTTCGAGGTCCGACTCGGGCATGCGCAGGCGCTGGTCCCATTGCACTGGGCCGCCGACCGCGTGGTAGAGATCGAGATAGCTGGGAACATCGAGCCTTTCGCGCGCCACGACGGCGTCGGGCAAAACTGAAGCAAGCGGCATGGCCTGCGGCGGCGTCAGCATCTCCATATAGGTGACGAGAAGATCGACCATGGCGAGCCGAAGAGCGCCGAGCGCTCAGAGCGGGTTTTCGGCGTAGAACTCGAGCACGCGCTGCTTGAAGCTCTTGTCGCCGACGGCCAGCATGTGGTCGCGGCCCTCGATGTGAAACGCCCTGGCGTTCGGCATCAGGGCGGCAAGCTCGTCCGGCGAGCCGCCGATATCGTCCTTGGTGCCGACGGCGATCAGCGTCGGCTGGGCGATGCGCGCCATATCGTCCTCGCTGAGCAGTTCGCGCGATTTCGCGATGCAAGCCGCAAGCGCGCGACGATCGCTGCGCGTCTGGTCGGCGAAGGCGCGGAACGAACGGCCGCGCGGATGCGTGGTTTGTGTGGGATCCTCCGCCAGCAGGGCCGCCGCGATCGGATCCCAGTCGCCGACACCGTCGACCATGCCGATGCCGAGGCCGCCGAACACCAGCGTCGCAACCTTCTGAGGATCGGAGAGCGCCAGGAAAGCCGAGACGCGCGCGCCCATCGAATAGCCCATGACATGGGCGCGCTCGATGCCGAGACGGTCGAGCAGCGCGGCGGCGTCAGAGGCCATTTTTTCCGGCGTGTAATCGGCCTCGTCATAGCTCTTCGACGACGAGCCGTGGCCGCGATGGTCGAAGGCGATCGCCCGGTAGCCGGCGTCGTTCAGCGTCTTGAACCAGCCCGGCGATACCCAGTTGACATAGTGGCTGGAGGCAAAGCCGTGGATCATCAGCACGGGATCGCCCTGCCCCGATGCCGGCTGGCGATCGAGATAAGCGAGTTCGAAACCGTCATGCGAAAAGAAATCCATCGGCGGAGCTGCTTCTCAGTTGGAACTGGAGCCGATAGACGGATGACGCAAAAGATCGCCTTCCTTGATGCCGTCCTTGGCTGCGGTGCCTGCCTTCAGCTCAAGCACGAAGCGTACCGGCTGCCCAGACGAGATGATCGCTTCCGATTCGGGCTCGCCGCGCTTGATGGCTTTGATTCTGCCGTCCTGGCCGACGAAGATGAGGTCGAGCGCCATCGGCGTGTTCTTCATCCAGAAATCCACCTCGTCCGTTCTTTCGAAGACGAACAACATGCCGTGATCGTCGCCCATCGTCCGGCGAAACATCAGTCCCGCCTCACGTTCGGCGGAGGTGTCGGCGATCTCGATGGAGAAGGAGCGCTCGCCCGAACCGGTCGACACCACAAGCGGCGTCCGGTCGATGGGCAGCAGCATCGCATCCGCCGAACTCGGCTTCGCGGCGATGAAACAGGCGGCGAAAACGATCGCGGCGCAGAGCGCGCCCGCAGTCAGCCAATTGCGATGAGCCATGGGGTACCTCGTCCAGACGCTCGTCCTAAACCATGATCCGGACAAGTGGAACCGGTTTTCGGACAAGTTGGTCGTGCCACGGCAAAGGGACTTTCGACTGCGTCGACAGGCCCTCAGTGCGAGACCGACAAGGTACCCATATCGGGGTGGATTTCGGCGGCCATAAGGCCTTTGTCGCCGCGTCCGAAGCGGACCAGCACGACCTGCCCGGGCCGAAGCTCGGTTATGCCGTAGCGCCGCAGCGTCTCCATGTGGACGAAGATGTCTTCCGTTCCCTCGCCCCGCGTCAGGAAGCCGAAACCCTTGGTGCGGTTGAACCACTTGACCAGGGCCCGCTCGAGGCCGCTCTCCGGGTTGACGGTAACGTGGGTGCGCTGTTCCTGCTCTGCCGGGTGGACAGCCGTCGAGGCGTCCATGGAAAGAACACGGAAAGCCTGCAAGCCGCGGTCGCCCTGTTTCACCAGGCAAACGACCCGCGCGCCTTCGAGCGCCGTCTGGAAGCCGTCCCTTCGAAGACACGTCACATGGAGGAGGATATCGCCCGAGACGCCGTCGTCCGGAAGAATGAAGCCGTAGCCCTTGGCCACGTCGAACCATTTGATAGCGCCGGCGATTTCGACAAACTCGGCGGGATCGCCGCCATTGTCTCGCTGCAAGGCGTCGTCAAGGCTTCCGTCCCGCCTCGTGAAAGAGGCTTTTTCCCCCATAAGAATGCCCCCTTTTGCAACTGAACCGCAACTGATTCTTGCCAAGAGATTAACACTGCGACTTCCAGGGTGTGCAAGGGCTGACGTGCCTTTTTTCACCGTTCAGCACCGGAAAGGCTGAAATGTCGTTTGCCGGCGCTTGCGCAAGACAAAGCAGGTAGGCCCGAAATCGGCTCCGCGCCGCTATTGTCGGACGATTGCCCTTTCACCGGGTGGCCCCTATGGTGCCCCGCAACCCCAACAGTTTGAGGAAGCCGCCATGCGCTATCTGCACACAATGGTCCGCGTTGCCGATATCGACCAGTCGCTCGATTTCTACTGCAACAAGCTCGGCCTGAAGGAGGTGCGCCGCTACGAAAACGAGCAGGGCCGCTACACGCTGGTCTTCCTCGCCGCATCCGAAGATGAGCAGAGCGGCATCGACGAAAAGGCCCCGCTGGTCGAGCTGACCTACAATTGGGACTCTGAAGACTATAAGGGCGGCCGCAATTTCGGCCACCTCGCCTACGAGGTCGACGACATCTACGCCACCTGCCAGAAGCTGATGGACAATGGCGTGACCATCAATCGTCCGCCGCGCGACGGCAACATGGCCTTCATCCGCTCGCCGGACGGCATCTCGATCGAGCTGCTGCAGAAGGGTCCCGCCAAGGCGAAGGCCGAACCGTGGGCCTCGATGGCGAACACCGGCGTGTGGTAAAGCCGGCGGTCAACCGCTCTGGCGTTTCGCCAGGCCGTGCCTATCTATCGGGAATTGGCGCCAGCCTCGTTCAGGCTGGCGTTTCTTCATCCGCCAGGAGAATTTCATGCCGACCAGCCGCGCCGATGTCGCCACCGAACATGCCAGCCGCTATCTGCAGCAGCTCTGCAAGCACTGGTCGCATAAATTCCCAGTCGAGTTCGACCCGCAGCACGGCGCCATCCAGCTCTCGATCGGCCGCACCGTGATGGACGCCGACGACCAGGCGCTGCACATCGCTTTGGCCGCCGACGACGAAGCTTCGCTGGAGCGGCTGGAGAGCGTGGTCGCCGACCACATCAAGCGCTTCGCCTTCCGCGAGGAATTGAGCTTCGACTGGCAAAAGGCGGCGTGAGCCGGGGGCAATTTCGGGAAGAGTGCCTCGAACAATCAGCCGTCGGCCTTGCCGGCCATTTCCAGCAACGCCAGCACGCTGCGCCAATTGCGCGCCGTTCCCGGTACTTTCAGCGTGCGCGGGATGAGGTTGGCGAAGACCGATTTGCCGAGCCCATCCGGCGCATTGAGGTAAAGCACGTCGCCCTTGATCTCGAAGCGCTCGGGGCCGGTGCATTTGTCGGCGAGCCGCTGCGCCTCCTCGGCGGTCGGCTCGCGCTCCAGCGTGTAGGCATGCAGCTTGGTTGGTTCGCCGGCGACCTCGGGATAGGGGTTGTCCTTCACCAGCCGCTCGAACCAGCCGGCATCGCGCACCATGATGCGAGAGTTGAAGCCCCACTTCTTCTCGAAGGCCGCCTCGAGTTCCTTGGCGAGTGCCGCCGAATCCCCCCTTTTCGCCCGGAACACGACATTCCCGCTCTGCACATAGGTCGCGACGTCGGCAAAGCCGAGGCCTTCGAAGAAGGCTTTGAGCTCCGCCATTTTGACGATGCGGTTGCCGCCGACATTGATGCCGGAAAACAGCGCGACGAAGACCGTGCCTTGTCTTGCGCTCATATGATGAACCCCGCCAGCGTCTCGTTGTCGGTGATGTCCTGATATTGCACGCCCTTGGCGTCGAAGTTCGCCTTCAGCAGGTCGAAATTGCGCCGGTCCTTGGTTTCGATGCCGATCAGCACCGAACCGAAATTGCGCGCCGACTTTTTCAGATACTCGAAGCGGGCGATGTCGTCGTCGGGACCGAGCATTTCGAGGAAATCGCGCAGCGCCCCCGGCCGCTGCGGGAAGCGGATGATGAAATACTTCTTCAGCCCCTCGAAGCGCAGCGCCCTCTCCTTCACGTCCGGCAGCCGCTCGAAGTCGAAATTGCCGCCGGACACGACCGCGACGATCGTCTTGCCCCTGATCTCCTTGCGCGAAAAATCCTTGAGCGCGTCGATCGCCAGCGCGCCGGCCGGCTCCAGCACCACGCCCTCGACATTCAGCATCTCGATCATGGTGGCGCAGAGCCGGTTCTCCGGCACCAGCCGCACGGCGTCGGCGGTGAAGTCCTTGAGATGGCGCAGCGGCTCGCGGCCGATCTCGGCCACCGCGGCGCCGTCGACGAAATTGTCGACCTTGGCGAGCCTGACCCGCTTGCCGCCGGCAAGGCTCTCGGCGAGGCTCGGCGCGCCCGCCGGCTCGCAGAACACGAAGCGCGGGTCGCGATGCTGGTCGGCGAAATAGTGCGTCACACCGGCAGCGAGGCCACCGCCGCCAACCGGCAGCATGACGATGTCGGGTGTCCGCCCGCCCGGCATCTGCGCCGCGACCTCATAGGCGACCGTCGCCTGGCCCTCGATGATGTCCTTGTGGTCGAAGGGCGGCACCATATGCGCGCCGGCCGCCTCGGTGAATTCGAAGGCGGCGCGGTAGCAATCGTCGAAGAAGTCGCCGACCAGCCTGATCTCGACGAATTCGCCGCCGAACAGCCGCGTCTTGTCGATCTTCTGCTGCGGCGTCGTCACCGGCATGAACACGACGCCCTTCTTGCCGAAATGGCGGCAGACGAAGGCAAAGCCCTGGGCGTGATTGCCTGCCGAGGCGCAGACGAACAGCTCGGCATTGTTGCCGGCGGCGAGCGCCTTGCGGAAGAAATTGAAGGCGCCCCTGATCTTGTAGGAGCGCACCGGCGTCAGGTCCTCCCGCTTCAAAAGGATGCGGGCGCCTGTCTTCTTCGACAGATAGTCGTTCTCCTGCAGCGGCGTTTCCGGAAAGATTCCGCGGATCGCCTCGGCAGCCACGGCAACGCGGGCGGAAAAGCTGTTCACCACAAGTCCCTCATTTGATCGCTGCCGCATGCGCCAGGATAGCCATGGCCCACGCCGGCAACCTTCCTGCCGCCCTTTTGGCTTTCGCGCAACAGTGCGGTGGCCGTCGCCCGGCGTTGAGCCAATTTCGGCTGGACACGACTTACTTTAGCCGCACTTCGGCTGTCCGGGAGATTTCCGCGGAGGTGGATGGCCGATTATGGCCAGGTGGAATTGCCAGTGAAAGTGTCGACGTGCGGTTGAAGACAATTCTGATCATTGCCCTTGCCCTGCTAATTGCGGGCTGCGCGGGCCACCAGACGCAGGAAATCCTGGGCAGCGTTGTCGTGCCGACGACGGCGACCGAGATCGCCGGCAACCACTCGATCTTCATCGCCACGACCCGCAAGCGCTCCGACGACCCGAACAAGGTCTTCGATGGCGAGCGCTCGGCGACGCTCAACTATGCGCGCGTCAACGTCACCGTTCCCCCCATTCATCAGACCGGTCAGATCGAGCGCCGCTCGCGCGGCAAGTCGAACGACCCGACGAAATATTTCATGGCCTCCGAAGTCGTCGGCTACGACACGCAGCCGAAATTCGCCAGCGCTCTCAACGCCGACATCGACGCCCGCGGCGGCCGCGTCATGGTCTTCGTCCACGGCTACAACACCGGCTTCGACGATGCCGTCTACCGGCTGACCCAGATCGTCCACGATTCCGGCTATCCGGGCACGCCGGTGCTGTTCTCCTGGGCTTCCGGCGCCAAGACCACCGACTATGTCTATGACAAGGAAAGTGCCGCCGCCGCTCGCGACCAGTTGGAAGTGACGCTTCGGATGCTGGCGCAGACCGGCGCCCGGCGCATCGACATCGTTGCCCATTCGATGGGAACCTGGGTGACGATGGAAACGCTGCGCCAGCTCGCCATCACCGGCGACCGCGACCTCAGCGGCAAGCTCGGCGACGTGGTGCTCGCCTCGCCCGACATCGATGTCGACGTCTTCAAGAGCCAGATGCGCCGCTACGGCAAGCCGGACAAGCCTTTCATCCTGCTTCTGTCGGATGACGACCGGGCGCTCAGGCTTTCCGGCCTGATCGCCGGCTCGCGGCCGCGCGTCGGCGATTATCGGGATGCCGCCGACCTCGCCTCCTATGGCGTCACGGTGGTCGACCTCTCCAAGGTCAAGGGCGCGGACAGTTTCAACCACACCAAATTCGCCGACAATCCGATGATGGTGCAGATGATCGGACAGCGGCTGCGCGAGGACGACGGCTTTGCCAGCGATCGCGACGTGACCGATCGCATCCGACAACTCGCCGCGCAGTAACCCTATCGGTGCGGGTTTCCGCATCGCATGGACTTTGAACTGGACCCGGCAGCCCTCTGGCTTTATCGGAGTAATAGAGAGGTTTGCCGCCCTTGGGGGATCCCGGGTGACTGTGCATGCGAAGATCGTTGTCGGCCTTGCCTTAGCGCTCGCCCTCGCCGGCTGCGCCGGTCCCACGCACGATCTGCTCAACCGCAAGGCGGTCGCGGCGCCTGCCTCCGACATTGCCGCCACGCACGAGATCTTCGTCGCCACCACCCGCCAGCAGGCGACCAAGGATCCCCGCCAGGTGTTCGACGGCGACCGTTCGCTGACCACCAGCTACGCCCGCGTCGACGTCACGGTGCCTAACATCCATCAGGTCGGCGCGATCGAGCGCGCCAAAGGGTCGGCCGATAGCAACCCGGCCAAGCAGTTCACCGCCACCGACGTCGTCCACTATGGCGACGCGCAGCAATTCGCCAAGGCGGTCGGCGCCGACATTTCCATGCGCGGCGACCGCGCTTTGGTGTTCGTGCATGGCTTCAACAACGGCTTTGACGACGGCATCTATCGGCTGACCCAGATCGCGCATGACACCAAATATCCTGGAACGCCGGTGCTGTTCTCATGGGCATCGAGCGCCAAGACGACCGGCTATATCTACGACAAGGACAGCTCGACCGCCGCGCGCGACGACCTCGAGGCGATGCTCAGGATGCTTGCCAAGACGAAGGTCAAGAGCATCGACATCATCGCCCATTCGATGGGCACCTGGCTGACGATGGAGGCGCTGCGCCAGCTCGCCATCACCGGCGACCGCGATCTCGGCGGCAAGCTCGGCTACGTCATCCTTGCCTCGCCCGACATCGACGTCGATGTCTTCAAGAAGCAGATGATCCGCTACGGCAAGCCCGACAAGCCCTTCGCCATCCTGCTGTCGGGCGACGACCGGGCGCTGAAGCTGTCGAGTTTCATTTCCGGCGACAAACCGCGTGTCGGCGACTATGGCGACGCGGCCGATCTCGCCAATTATGGCGTGACGGTCGTCGACCTGACCAAGGCCAAGGGCGGCGACGGCGGCCTGAACCACGCCAAGTTCGCCGACAACCCGATCCTGGTGCAATTGCTGGGCAACCGGCTGCGCACGCCGGCCGGTCTTGCTTCGGACGAGCCCGACCCGACACAGCTCAACAATATCGGCCAAGGTCTCGGCAAGGCGGTCGGTTCGGTCGCCGAGGTCGTCATCACCACGCCGTTCAAGGTGCTGACCATCGCGACCGGCGGATAGCCGACGAGCGCCTCAGATAAACAGATCGACCTTCTGGAACGTCGTCACGTCGACCAGGCCGACGTCGGAAATCCTGAGTTCCGGAATGACCACCAGCGCCAGCAGCGAGTGCTGCATATAGGCGTTGTTGAGCGAGCAGCCGACCTTGCGCATGGCCTCGGTCAGTTGCTCGGCCTTCGCCGCGACGATCTCGGCGCGTTCGTCGGACATCAGGCCGGCGATCGGCATCTCGACCAGCGCCAGTTCCTTGCCCTTGGAGTAAAGCACCACGCCGCCGCCGACCTCGCTCAGCCGGTTGACGGCCAAGGCCATGTCCTCCTTGTTGGTGCCGACGACGATGATGTGGTGCGCGTCATGCGCCACGCTGGACGCCATCGCGCAGTCCTCCACATAGCCGAAGCCGGAGACGAAGGCGTTGGTGACGCCGCCCGTGCCGCGATGCCGCTCGACCAGGGCGATCTGGCAGATGTCGTTGCGGCGGTCCATGGCGACCAGCCCGTCCTCGACCGGCAGGTCGGCCTCCAGGGCCCGCGTCGGCGCCTGGTTCTCGATCACGCCGATCACCCGCGCCCGCACCTCGTTGGCGCCTTGCGGCGCGGAAATGTCGAAATCCTTCGCCGCAAGCTTCTTGCCGAGCTTGACCGTGTTCTTCGCGGATCGCGGATAGTCATAGGCGGGGATGTCGATCTCCAGCTTGCCGGCCTTCGCCAGCCGCACGCCGCGGCCATAGACCTCGTCTATGGTCATCCGGGCAAGGTCCGAGACGATCAGGAGATCGGCCAGTCGTCCAGGCGCGATGGAGCCAATCTCGCGCTCCAGCCTGAAATGCAGCGCGGTGTTGAGCGTCGCCATCTGGATCGCCGTCACCGGCTTCAGCCCCTGGCTGATAGCGTGCCGCACCACCCGGTCCATGTGGCCTTCATGCACCAGCGTGCCGGAATGGCAGTCATCGGTGCACAGGATGAAGTTGCGCGGGTCGATGCCGCCTTCCGTCACCGCCTTGATCTGCGCCGCGACGTCGTACCAGGCTGACCCCAGCCGCAGCATCGCCTTCATGCCCTGGCGCACGCGCGCGATCGCGTCATCGGCGCGCGTGCCCTCATGGTCGTCTTCCGCCCCGCCCGCGACATAGCCGTGGAAAGGCAGGCCGAGATCGGGCGATGCATAATGCCCGCCGACCGTCTTGCCGGCCTTGACCGTCTCGGCGATCTCGCCCGACATCACCGGATTGTTGGCGGCGACGCCGGGGAAATTCATCACCTCGCCGAGGCCGATGATGTTTTCCCAGGTCATGGCCTCGGCGACGTCGGCGACCGTCAATTCGGCGCCGGCATGTTCCAGCCCCGGCGCCGAAGGCACGCAGGACGGCATCTGCACATGCACGTTGATCGGCATCGCGACCGCCTCGTCATGCATCAGGCGCACGCCCGGCAGTCCAAGCACATTGGCGATCTCGTGCGGATCGATGAACATCGAGGTGGTGCCATGCGGGATGACCGCACGGCAGAATTCCGTCACTGTCACCATGCCGCTCTCGACATGCATGTGGGCGTCGCACAGGCCGGGCACCAGATAGCGCCCGCCGGCATCGACCACCTTGGTCCCCTGCCCGATGGCATGGCCGGCGTTCGGCCCGCAATAGGCGAAGCGGCCGGCGGCGATCGCGATATCGGTGCCGGGGATGATCTCGCCCGAATGCACATTCACCCAGCGACCGTTGCGGATGACCAGATCCGCGGGCTTTCGTCCCATCGCGACATCGACCAGATGTGTCGCAACCTCCGTCCACGGCTTTGGCTTTGCGGCGCTTGTCGGCTTGGCGTTCGTCATTGGCTTGAGTCCTCTGTATGGGCCAGTTTGGCAAATGTCGGCGCCCGGAGCCAGAGCGTCAGGTCGTAAACCACTGTTGCAGAGATGCAATTCCGTTTCGCGGCGAATGGGGCTAGTTTGCGCCAAGGAGTCTTTCGAAACCGCCATTTCGGAGCGCCCGATGCGTCGACTGACGCTCGCCAGTGCCGGCTTTCTTGCCCTGCTGTCCGCGTCTGCCGGGGCGGCGGATTTGGCTGGCGATCTGCCGATGACCGCGCCCGGTTTCGACTGGACCGGCTATTATGCCGGCATGCAGGCCGGCTATGGTTGGGGCCGATCGGAGATCACCGGCGACGATGGCGGCCCGTTTTCGTTCAAGCCCGACATCGATGGCGGTTTCGTCGGCGGCCATGTCGCGGGGCTCTGGCAGTTCGACCAGGCCGTGATCGGCGCCGAGGCCGATCTCAACTACGCCTCGATCGACGGCACCGCCGGGCCGGCAAACGCGTTCGGCACCGACATCAAGTGGTTCGGATCGATCAATGCCAAGGCCGGCTATGCCATGGATCGCGTGCTGATCTATGGCATCGGCGGCGTCGCTTTCGCCGGCATCGAGACCTCGCAGGCGGCAGGCACGGCCTTTGCCCGAACCCGCACCAGCACCGGCTGGACGCTCGGCGCCGGCGTCGACTACGCCTTGACCAGCAATGTCGTGGTCGGCGCGCAATACCGCTACTACGATTTCGGCAAGGAGCATTTCGACGCTTCGGACACCTTCACCGAGCGCGACCAGGACGTGAAGCTGCAGACGCTGGGCGTGAATTTCAGCTACAAGTTCTGAAAAGCGAGCTGAACCCACAGGCATCGGCAGTGGTTGCTTACGACGAATAAAGCGCCGATGCCCAGCGACAGAAGGCCTGCGCGTCCAGCCTCCCGCTGCCGCCCTCGGGTTGAACCAGATAATGGGCGCCGTTCATCGGCAGCCGGCAGCTGAATGGCGCGACAAGCTGACCCGATTCCAGGAACGGCCTGGCAAAGCTTTCCAGAAGGATCATTGCCCCACCGCCTGAAATCATCGCCAGAACAGCGAGCAGCGAGGAATCGTACCTGGCTGTCATCAGCCGGGCCGGCAGCGCTTGATTGAAATGCTCCGACAGGCGCTGCCATTCGCTTTCGAAACCGATAACCTGATGAACGCGTGTACCTGAGAAGTCGGGGGCGCCTTGTCCGCAACCCAGCTTCAAGGCGTCCGTTGGGTGGCACACCAGGATCGCGTGTTCGTGGACGAGCCGTTCTGCCACTCCATCCGCCCAGTCGCCATATCCCCAACGAATGTCCACATCGCTGTTGTCCATTTCAAAACGGTCGGCCCAGACAAAGGTGGAAAGCCGTAGGTCGATCTCGGGATGCAGTTCGCGAAACTCAGCCAGCCTTGGTGCTAGCACCAGCGCGGCCCAGGAGATCGAAGCACGTACGCGCACGACACGCCTTTGCAGCCGCGCGAACAGGCCCTCGGTCGCTTGCTGCAGATCGGAAAAGGATTTTCGAACCGGCAGCGCATAGGCCTGCCCGATATCGGTCAAAGCAACGCCGCGAGGCAATCGATCGAAAAGCCGAACCCCGAGTTGCTTCTCCAGCAGCCTGATCTGCTGGCTGACGGCAGCCGCCGTCAGATTCAGCTCCTCGGCTGCGGCGCTGAAGCTGTTGTGCCGCGCCGAGGCTTCAAAAGCCCTGAGCCAGGTCACGTGAGGCGCTTTCACAGGCCAACCTGCAATGAAAATTAAGCCTATACAGAAAAAGGCATTGTTTGTGTTGTCAATAGGCTCGGGCAATCGTGGCAGCCGAATAGCCGTGGCAGTCGTTGCCTACGGAAGGAAAGGTACACGATGTCAGACAGGAAGGAATGGAACCACGTCCCGGACAAATTGCCAATTGCAGTCGCGCCGATCTGGCGTTGGCCTCTCAATCTGATCGAGATCTTTCGCTGGTATGTCGGAAGCTGGCTGCCCGTCTCGATCAATCTCGGCCTCGTTGCCCTTGCTTTCGCCGCATACTACTGGGCAAGCCCCACCTTGGCAGAAGCAGCTACCCCTGGCCGGTGGATTGCGGTGATCTGGCTGCGCAATTTGATCATCACTGTGCTGCTGGCGCATGGGCTGCATCTGTTTTTTCACCGCTATCAATTGCAGGCCACCGACAAGAAATACGACCCACGTCCCTACCCACGGAAGGGCCGAGCCTTCGACTTCGACGATCAGCTTGTCGACAACATTTTCTGGACGCTGGCTTCGGGGTTGACGGTCTGGTCCGCCTATGAGGTGCTGCTCTGGTGGGCGATGGCCAATGCCTATGCGCCGACGATCACCTGGTCCTCCAATCCGGTGTGGTTCGTCGCGATATTCCTGATGATCCCGATCTGGCAGAGCTTCTATTTCTACTGGATACATCGTCTTCTGCACACGAAACTGCTCTATCCGATGCACGCGCTACACCATCGCAACGTCGACGTTGGCCCGTGGTCCGGCCTTTCCATGCACCCGGTCGAACACGTCTTGTATTTCGGTTCCGTGCTCATCCATTTCATCGCCCCCGCGCATCCGGTGCATGTGATCTGCCATCTGATGTTCTATGGACTTTACGCCATCACGACGCACACCGGCTTCGAGGGATTGTGGGTCGGAGGGCGCAAGCGCGTTGACCTCGGCACGTTCCACCACCAGATCCACCATCGCTATTTCGAAGTGAATTACGGAACGCTCGACGTGCCGTGGGACAAATGGTTCGGGACCTTCCACGATGGGACCGCCGCAGCAAAGGAACGGATGAAGAAGCGTCTGGCCGAACGGCGCAGGGTCTAGCGGTCACACTCCCGGCAACCGTGACGGATGAATAATAGGTGGCCGGCGCCCGCAGGGGGCGGGGGAATGGGTAGGGGCCTGATAGACGCCGGCCTCGGCGGATGGATCCGCCGC
>NZ_VFUA01000134.1 GCF_006440735.1 Mesorhizobium sp. B2-7-1
CATGTCGCTCAGCCGCTCCATGATCTCCTGATACTCGCCGATGCCGGCGGCCACGAATTTCATCAAATAGTCGTAGCGGGCGGAAACGCGGTGGCATTCGACGGCCGCATCAACCTTGTCGACGGCGGCAA
This sequence comes from Mesorhizobium sp. B2-7-1, assembly GCF_006440735.1. Lineage (GTDB taxonomy): Bacteria > Pseudomonadota > Alphaproteobacteria > Rhizobiales > Rhizobiaceae > Mesorhizobium. Next base: position 132 of record NZ_VFUA01000134.1, read on the forward strand.
GGAAACGCGCGAAGTCGATCTGTCGATGGTTCTTGAGCGTGATTTCCGTGAAGACGGTGAGCGTCCGCCCCAGCTTTGCGATGTCGATCTGCGCCGAATAGCGCACGATATAGCCTTCGGCATGCAGCTTCTTTACCCGCATCAGGCAGGGGCTGGGAGAGAGATTGACCCGTTCGGCCAACTCCACATTTGTGATGCGGCCGTTCTTCTGCAGCTCGTACAGAATCTTGATGTCGATCCGATCGAGTTTCATGGCCCCATCTACAATTGCGAGCAGAGCCGGTAGGCCTCGTAGATCGACGAGTAGATGTCCCGGCTGGCCACTGCGTCTCCAATGCGGTGCAAGACGAACGATCCGGCAGCTTGCGGACCATTGTCCCGCTTCGTTGCCGTTCCCGTCATCAGCGCTATGTCGGTGACGCCGTTGTTGGCGGAGCGCGCACGCAGTTCCTGGTAGGTATCCTCCATGGGCACGGTGCCGCGCTCGACAATGAGTTGGGCCGCGGTCATTTCTGTTTCCGCACCGGTGAGTTCATGCCGGAACGTGGCGGCGATGCCGTTGCCCTGGCGCGCTGCCTTGACCAGACGCATATCGCTGACGACGCGGATGCCGCGTTCCGAGGCGCGTTTGCGGAAACTCACCCGGTCCGGATAGGGCGTCTCGATCGCCAGCGTGTCGTCCGCTATGGCCAGGCTGACCACGCGCCCGTGTTGGGCGAGATGCAGGGCGCAGGAAATTGCGGCCTGGCGTCCGGTCTCGTCGTAGATCAGCACATCGTCCTTCGCCGGCACGACCCCGGTCAGGACGTCCCATACGCTGTCGCAATGTTCAGCACCCTCCAGCCGTTCCATATCCGGAACGCCGCCGGTGGCGACGATGACCGCGTCCGGTTCCGCAGCAATGACGATTTCTGCCTCCGCATAGGTGTTGAGACGGACTTCCACTCCAAGCCGCGCGAGTTCGTCTACGCGCCAGTCGACTATGCCGATGAGATCCTTGCGATCGGACGCCGAGGCCGCGATGAGCACTTGCCCACCAAGCCGCGCCCCAGCTTCGAGCAGGCTCACTCTGTGGCCGCGCTCGGCGGCGACCCTTGCCGCTTCCATCCCGCTCGGGCCACCGCCGATCACGACCACCCGTTTCGGCGTTTCAGCCCGCATGATGGTATGGCTGATGATCGTTTCATGGCCGCTGGCCGGGTTGTGAATGCACTGCACCTTCTTGTAGAGGCAGTAGGACGCGCCGACACACGGGCGAATGCGTTCTTCTTCGCCGCGCATCACCTTGTTGACGATATGGGGGTCGGCAATATGCGCTCGGGTCATGCCGACCAGGTCGACAAGGTTCTCGCGGATGGCATGGCGGGCCGTCGCTATGTCCCGAATGCCTGCGGCATGGATCACGGGCAGCCTGGTTTCCCGTTTGAACTGTCCGACCAGCGGCAAGAACGGCGCGCTCTGGCTGAACATGCCGGGCATGTTCTGCTCAGCCAGCGACAGATCGGTGTCCATGCGGCCAAAGATGCAGTTGAAGAAGTCGATATGGCCTTCCCGCTCGAACAGCCTGGCGAAGGCAAGGCATTCCTCGAAATCCGAGCCATCCTCGACCGCCTCGTCGATCACGAACCGGATGCCGACAGCGAAGTCGTCGCCCACCGCGCGGCGGATCGCCTCGTGAACCATCAGGCCGAAGCGTGCGCGGTTTTCCAGCGAGCCGCCGAAGCCATCCGTGCGCCTGTTGGTTCTGAGCGAGAGGAATTGCCCGATCAGATGGCCGCCGGTGACGGTTTCGACGCCGTCCAGACCGCCGTCCACGCAGCGCCTAGCGGCACTGGCGTAATCCTTGATGATCCTGTCGATGTCGGCGGCGTCCATCTCCTTTGGAAAATTCCGGTTCCGCGTCTCGCGAACGCGTGACGGCGCCACCGGCGGCAGCCAGTTTCCGGCATAGGCGGTAGCGCGTCGGCCAAGGTGTGAGACCTGGCACATGATGGCAGCGCCATGGCGATGCACCCGCTGCGACAGCGACTGGAGATGAGGCACGATGCGGTCGGTCGAGAGGTCCAGCTGACCGCCGCCCCAGCTCGAGTCGGGCGACGTCATGGCCGAGCCGCCCACCATGGTCATCGCCAGGCCGCCGCGCGCTTTCTCCTCGTGGTAGCGTTGGTAGCGCTCGAGCGGCAGGCCGCCATCGTCCAGCATCGAGGCATGGCTGGTGCTGACGACGCGGTTGCGCAGCGTCAGACCCTTGAGCCGAAACGGCTGAAGCAGAGGATCGCTGGATGTGCTGCCCGCTTGAGATGCCGCTGCCTTCACGTCCTGCTCCCCATTCATCAGGGTTATACTTCGCCATTTCCGAGATCGTAGAAAGCTTGTAAATTGTTGGGGTGGCTATACGCTGGGCGTATGGCTGGTTTCGCAAAACTCGTTCCTTCCGCGCGCGGACTGCTCGTCTTCGAAGCTGCTGTCCGGTCGGGTAGCTTCACGGCAGCGGCGCGCGAGTTCAACGTCACGCAACCATCGATCAGCCGCAGCATTGCCCAGCTCGAGGCCGATTTTGGTGTTGCTCTTTTCACGCGGGGTCCTGCGGGGTTGACCCCGACCCCGGACGGACGTGCCCTCTATTCGGCGGTGCGGGAGGGATTTGACGGCATTGCGGAGGCGATCCGCAGGATCAAGCAGAACAGCGCTGCAAAGCCGGTGGTGACTCTTTCCCTTTCGAGTTCTCTGGCAACCTATTGGTTCGTTCCGAGGTTAGGGGCATTCAACACCAGGTTTCCTGACGTCGACCTGAGGTTCGAACTGATCGCGGGCGTTCTGCGAGGACCCGCCGAGACTGTCGACCTTGCCACGAGAATCCTGGCTGATGACGACACCCACTATCACCATTGGGCATTCTCGCCGGAGATCATCGTTCCGGTGTGCAGCCCATCCTATTTGTCGGCCCACGGCCGGCTGATCCATGCCGGAACCGGGGAAGGTCATGCCTTGCTTCACCTGACCGACGCCAAGGAGCAGTGGCTGGACGCCTGGGGCAGTGTGGCGGACCGCAAGACCAGCAGGGCAAAGTGGCTCGAATTCTCGGACTACGCGGTCGTGCTTCAAGCCGCGATGAACGGGGAAGGCGTGGCGCTCGGCTGGCTCAGCAACGTTTCAAGGGCATTGCTTCAGGGAACCCTTGTCCCGGCCTCGGACAGGCAGATCAAGACGGGTCGGATCCATCAGCTGATAGCGCCGCGCTCAAGGCCGGTACGGCCTGTCGTCGCCGATATCCGCGCCTGGATGATCGCCGAGATGCAAGCCGAATTGAAGGCACTGCACCCGATATTGCGGCCGGACGCCTTGTAGCGGGCCGCAGGCGACAAGCGCGGCGCGGTCGCCGCGGACTACATCGGGAACAGGCTGGGCAACGGCATGTGCGCCTTGACGATGGGAGATTTCAGCACCACGAAGCTGAAATACTTGTCGATGCCGATATCCATGTCGCTCAGCCGCTCCATGATCTCCTGATACTCGCCGATGCCGGCGGCCACGAATTTCATCAAATAGTCGTAGCCACCCGACACGAGGTGGCATTCGATGACCTGGTCGATCTTCTCAACCACGGCGAGAAAGCGGGCGAAATCCACCTGGCGATGGTTCTTCAAGGTGATTTCGGTAAACACGGTCAGCGTCTGGCCGAGCTTGCCGATATTGATCTGCGCGGAATAGCCCTCGATGTAGCCCTCCGATTGCAGTCTCTTGACCCGCATCAGGCACGGGCTTGGCGACAGGTGCACCAGATCAGCCAGTTCCACGTTGGTGATGCGGCCATTCTTCTGCAACTCGTACAGAATCTTGATATCGATCCGATCCAGTTTCACTGTCGTCTCCGCAGAACATGCCGCAGCACAAAATGCTGCCTTGCTCATAGACATTGACACTACCACGGCCCGTTGGCCTGTCCATCCAAGCGGAGAGCGCTTTGAAACGCAGCGGCTCCCGATTTTGACTGCGTTGCCGGAATAAAATTCTGCTTCGGCCGCAACTGCGGCAGCGGCTGCCTGCGCAACGCGTTAAATTGGCGCGTCAAGGCAGAGAGACCATGCGCGCACCCCTACAGAAAATCGAGACATCCGGAGACCTGCCACGGATCGCGGACGCGGTGGTGATCGGCGGCGGCATCGTCGGTATCTTCGCGGCCTACTACCTGGCACGGCGCGGCATGAAGGTGGCGCTCGTCGAAAAGGGACGCATCGGCGCCGAGCAGTCTTCCAGGAACTGGGGATGGTGCCGCCAGCAGAACCGCGACGCGCGCGAGTTGCCGATGGCGACAAGAAGCATCGACCTGTGGGGCAGCTTTGCGGCAGAGACTGGCGAAGAAACCGGCTTTCGCCGCTGCGGCCTGCTCTATCTCAGCAACGACGATGCGGAACTGGCCGGCTGGGTGCGCTGGCGTGACTTCGCCAAAACGGCTGGCGTCACGACGCATATGCTCGACGGCGCCGAGGCCTGCGAGCGGGGCCGCGCCACCGGCCGGACATGGAAGGGCGGCGTCTTCTCGCCCACCGACGGCACCGCCGATCCGTCGCGGGCAGCACCCGCGGTCGCCCGCGCCATCCTCAAGCTTGGCGGCTCCGTGCACCAGAATTGCGCCGCGCGCGGTATCGAGACCGAAGGCGGCCGCCTGAGCGGCGTGGTCACCGAAAGCGGAACGATCCGGACCAAGATGGCTGTGCTGGCCGGCGGTGCCTGGGCCTCCTCCTTTTGCCGGCAGTTCGGTTTCCGTTTTCCGCAGGCGTCGATCCGCTCGTCCATTCTGTCCGTCTCGCCAGGCGCGGAAGGTCTGCCGGATGCGCTGCACACGAAAGGGATCTCGGTCACGCGTCGCGGCGACGGCGGCTACACGCTCGCCATAAGCGGACGCGGGCGCGTGGACGTTACGCCGCAGCAGTTGCGCTTCTCCTCGCAGTTCCTGCCGATGTTCCTGAAGCGGTGGCGCAGCCTCGCGCCTGGCGGCCTGCAGGGCATGCGCTCGGGTCACGAAACGCTCCGACACTGGCGGCTCGACCAGCCGACACCGATGGAGCGGATGCGCATCCTCGACCCGGTTCCGGACCAGGCGACCATCCGCCTGGCCCACGCCCGGGCGCTCGAGCTGCTGCCGGCACTGCGCCAGACCAGGATCAGCGCGACCTGGGCCGGCTACATCGACAGCACGCCCGACGGTGTGCCTGCCATTGGCGAGATCCATATCGTTCCGGGTTTCTTTTTGGCTGCCGGGTTCTCGGGGCATGGCTTCGGCATCGGACCCGGCGCCGGGCATCTCGTCGCCGATCTGATGACCGGCTCCAAACCGATTGTCGATCCGCAATCCTATGATCCCAGGCGCTTCGACGCTTCGTCTTGGGGGAAGGTCGCCGACTTCTAGACGTGATACAGGCAGACATACCAGGTCGGCCCAGAATCGCATCAGCCGTCCCGCAGAAAGGCGCCGATAGGCGCCGGGCGGACAGGCGCTTGCCCGCGGAACCGACCAACAGCGCCAGGCGTGCAGCCGGTCTGCGCCGCGATGAGTTCGACGGCGGCCAGCTGACAATAGCGCCCCTGGCATCGCCCCATGCCGACGCGCGACAGCGATTTCACCCTGTTGGCTTCGCTACCGCCGAAATCAGTGCTCTGGCGTAGGGCCGCGGCGGTCACGTTCTCGCAGCGGCAGACGACCGCGTCGTCGGGGAGTGCCCGCGCCATCGCCGTCGGCCAGGGAAAGGCGCGAGCCAGGCCGCGGGCAAAGCGTTCGAGCCGTGCGACTTTGCGCAAATCGGACGCGGTGGAGGGCGCTGGAAATCCGAGATCGGCAAGGCACGCCACCGCGGCAAGACGCCCCGCGATCTCCGCGCCGTCTGCTCCCAGAAGACGAACTCCATCGCCCGCAAGATAGACTCCGTTGCCGGCGCGGCCCATCTCATCGGTCTTTGGCAGCCATTGCCGCCACTGCTCGTGATAAATGAAGGCACATCCCGCCAGGTCGGCGAGATGCGTCTCGGCCCGCAAGTGCCAGCCCATGCCTATCGTGTCGCATAGCGTGAGATGTTCCCTGCCGCCGGCGTCGTGCCAGCGGATCGCGGTGACACCTTTGCCGTCGGCCTCGATCCGTTCGAGCGTCACGCCGGCATGATAGCGGCCGCCGAGCCTCGCCCGCAGGGCGAGACCGCGCAGCGCGACCAGCGGCCGGGCGGCAAGGTCCCAGAGTCCCCGCATCTGCTGGCGCCGGGAAGAGGTGTCGAGCACCGCCACCACATCCGCTCCAGCCTTGACGAGTTGGGCGCCAACCAGCGTCAGCAAAGGCCCCGATCCGATCAGGACGATGCGCTGCCCCAGCGCCACGCCCTGCGCCTTGAGCGCGATCTGCGCCGCGCCAAGGCTGTAGACGCCGGCACTCTGCCAGCCCGGGACCGGAGCGACACGGTCGGATGCGCCCGTCGCAAGGATCAGGCGGTCATAGCTGACCAGCTGTACGCCGCCCTCCCCCAACACGTGCAGCCGCCCCTCCTGCAAGGCGATGACCGAGCTTGCCGCGCAATGGGTGAGGCGCCCCTCTTCGGCCAGCCGGTCGAAGAGGGCATGCAATGCGACCGCTTTCGCCGCCTCCGACCCGTAGAGCTGCTCCGGCGTGCGGACGAACCCGGCAGGTGGGCGGCGGTAGATCTGCCCGCCCGCGCGCTGCCCTTCATCGATCACCACCGGGTGGAGCCCGGCCTCGACCAGCATGGCCGCGGCCCTTATGCCGGCGGGACCGGCGCCGACGATCACGATCCGCGGCGAGGTCTCGCTCACGGCCAGCTCTCCGGCTCCGTTGTGCGCAACCGCATGCCTTCGGTGATCGGGGCCGAGCACGCGCGGATGCGCGGTCCCTCGTCCTGCCATATCCAGCAATCCTGGCAGGCTCCCATCAGGCAGAACCCGGCGCGCCACTCGGGTCCGAGCTCGGATTTTCGCAGCGCGTGTCCTGATGCCAGCATCGCGGTCAGCACGGTGTCGCCCGCCAATGCGCTACACATCTGTCCGTCGAGAAAGAAATGCAGCTGCGCCCGCCCGAATTCGGCCAGCCGGACGATGCGGCCGGCGGTGATCATTCCGCCGCCTCTCGCACCGGGCCAGGACGAGGCAGTTCCGGGAACCGTTCGCAAACAGCGTCGAACGCCTGCTGGACGCCTTCCGGCCCCGAACGCCCCTTCATGCGGCGGAAGATCTCCGTCTTGGTGAAGAACCGCCAGTGGATCGGCAAATCTCCCAGTATGGCCGTGAGCCGGTCATAGGCGGCCGGCGTCCACTGCGCTTCGTAGCCGTCGCGCTCCGGACCGAAATGGAAATGGCCGGCGGCAGGCGCCTGCCGCGCGCGCAATTGCCCCGTTGCCTGCTCGTCGATCTCGCCGCCGCGGATGACGACGCCATAGCCGTGCTCGGCCGCAGCCGGCGAGACATAGCCGCGCCGCACATCCTGCGCGACCCGCCAGGGTTCGCGTTGATGCGGATCGCCGCGCCCGCCGCCTCCGGCGGAGCGTATCTCAAGCACGTCGCCGGGCTGCAGCACAGTGGTGTCGATGTTGCCCAGCCGCCGCTCATGCTCGGTCCCTGGATTGACGATCATGTCCGACAGGCCGGCCGCCTTGCCGCCCAGCACGCCCCAGGGACGAAAGAAGCTGCGGTCGCGGTTGCGCGCCGTGATCCTGGAATCGGGGGCAAAGACACGGAAGGCCATTTCGGTCGCCAACCCGCCGCGCCAACGCCCCGCCCCGCCGCTATCCCTGGCGAGCCCGTATTTCACGAATTCGACCGGGGTCTCGGTCTCGGTGATCTCGATCGGCGTGTTCTTGAGATAGGCGGCATCCGCGCCCGATCCATTGGTTCCGTCGCGATGCGGCATCGCCCCGCCGCCGCCGACCACGGGATTCACCGCCGTGATGACGGTCCGGTAAGTGCGCTCGTCCGTGGTCATGACATTGACGATGCAGTTGTTGCCGGCCGGAGCTGCTGGCAGGCGCTCCGGCACCGTTTGCGAGAAGGCGCCGAAGATGACCGACCGCAGCCGGGCGCAGGTGAGCGAGCGCATGCCCACGGCGGCGGGGTGTACCGGGTTCAGCACGGAGCCCCGGGGCGTGATGCAGGTAAACGGCCGGGTAAGGCCGGTGTTGAGCAGGATCTTCGGGTTGAGCGTGTAGAGCACGTAGTAGACGCCAACCAGCAGCATGGTGTGTCGCGGGTCACCGCCCGAAGGCACGTTGAGCGAGGAGCCGAGCTGCGGATCGGAGCCGGTGAAGTCGAGCACCGCCTCGTCGCCCTTGATCGTCAGCGTCAGCTTCAGCCGGCACGGATTGGCCTCGACGGAATCCTCATCGGCATAGTCGCAGAAATCCCATGTGCCGTCGGGCATGGAGCGCAGCACGTCGCGCGCCTGCGCTTCCGCCTGGTCGAGAAGAGCGGAAACGCCTTCGATGAAGCCTGCCTTGCCGAACTTCCTCACCATTGCCTGGATCTTGCGCTCGCCGGTGTTGAGCGCGCCGACCAGCGCCTTGATGTCGCCGATGTTGAGGTCGGGCTTGCGCACATTGGTGCTCATGATCCGCAGGATCGTCTCGTCGAAGACGCCCTCTCTCACCAGCTTCATCGGGGGAAAGCGGATGCCTTCCTGATGGATTTCGGTCAGCGCCCGGCTGAGCGAAGCCGGCACGGCGCCACCCATATCGGTGTTGTGGATATGCCCGCCGGTCCAGGCGACGATCTCGCCATCGACGAAGACCGGCTTCCAAAGATGCGTGTCGGGCGCGTGCGTGGCGACGTGTCCGGAATAGGGATCGTTGGTGAAGGCAATATCTCCCGGCCGGTAGTCATCGACCATCGCGATCGCGCGGTGATACGAAAGCCCCGGATACCAGGTGGCGCCGAGCTCCATCGGCACGGCGAAGGTCGCGCCTGAACGGTCCATCAGCATCACGGTAAAGTCCTGCGTCTCCTTGACGAAGGCGGAGTGCGCGGTGCGGTGCAGCGTGTGCGCCATGTTCTCTGCGGCCGCGCGGGCATGGTTCGCCAGAACCTGAAGGTTTGTCCGGTCAAACAAGGCATCACTCCGGGAAGGTCAGCAAAAGGTTGAGATGGCGGTCGACCCTTGCCTGCGCTCCCGCGGGAATGGCAAAGGTGGTGTCTTCCTGAACGACCACGGCAGGCCCGTGAAACATGCTGCCCGGCACGAGGGCTTGCCGGTCGTGGAGGTCGACAGTCTCGACGCTCGCTCCCGTGTAGACGGAGAGCCGGCGCGCCGGAATGGCCGGAGCATCGACCTCGTCGATTTCCGGGAAGGAGAGTTTCGGCCCTGCGCCTATGGCCGATAGCCGGACATTCACAAGTTCGATCCCGCCCTCCGGGTCGTGGAAATCGTAGAGCCGCTCATGGGTGAGGTGGAAGGCCTGCGCGATGGCGGCCACATTGCCCTCCGCCAGCCATTCCGGCTGAAGGACGACCTCGATCTCATAACTCTGCCCGACATAGCGCATGTCGCAGGTGAGACTGAGCTCCGCCGCCGCATCGTGCCCCTGCGCCGCGAGCCAGTCGCGGCCCTCGCGCGCCAACGCCTCGAAGGCTTCGCGAATTCCGGCAAGCGCCACGCCAGACAGCGGGCTGAAGATGGTGCGAATGAAGTCCCCGCGCAAATCCGCCACCAGTCCGCCCAGCGCCGACACCACACCGGGCCGGCGGGGCGCCATGACGCGCTTCATGCCGAGTTCGCGGGCAAGGAATGCGCCCAGCATCGGCCCGCCGCCGCCGAAGGGCATCAGCGTGAAATCGCGCAAGTCCACGCCGGCGCGCGAGGCAAGCTTCTCGACCTCGACGAACATCTCCGACACCGCGATGTCGAGGATCGCCTGCGCGGTCTGCTCGATGGGGCGGTCGAGCCGGGCGGCAAGCTCGCCGACCGCGCGATGCGCCAGGCCGGTGTCGATCCGCAACTGGCCATAGGCCATCTCGCTGTGACCGAGCCATCCGCACACCACCATGGCGTCCGTCACCGTCGGCCTCTCGCCGCCACGACCATAGCACGCCGGTCCTGGCGTCGAACCGGCCGATTCCGGTCCGACCCGCAGCACCCCTTGTGCATCGACACTGGCGATCGAGCCGCCGCCGACACCGATCGAGCTTACCGACACGGAGGGGATATGGAGCGGAAATTCGCCGATCAGTTCGCCGGTGCCGAATTGCGGCTCGCCATCGATAATGAGCGCGAAATCGGCCGAGGTCCCGCCAATGTCGAGGGTCAGGATCCTGTCCTCTCCGGCCTGGCGCGCCAGCCACGAGGCGCCCATGACACCGGAGGCTGTCCCCGACAAAAGCATGTTCACGCAGGCGCGCTTGCCTTCGGCAGCGTTCATCAGCCCGCCATTCGATTTGGTCAGCATGGGGCGGGCGGGTACACCGTGGTCCTTCAGCCGCTCTTCCAACGCCGTCAGATAGCCGGAGACGCGCGGATGGACATAGCCGTTGAGGATGGCGGTCGAGCTGCGCTCATATTCACGGATGACCGGCCAGACCTCGGCCGAGGAGAAGACGAACAGGTCGGGCGCAAGACGCGTGATCCTCGCCTTCACCGAAGCTTCCTGAGCGGCATTGCGCCAGGAATGGAGGAAGGACACGATGATGCCTTGCGCTCCGTTCGCTTTCGCCACCGCCACCGCCCTTTCCACCGCCGCCATGTCCGGCGCCCGGGACTCGCTGCCATCGGCACGCATGCGGGCCGGAATGCCGAAAACCATGTCGCGCGATATCAGCGGGTCCGGCCGCGAGCAGAACAGCGAATACATGTCCGGCATGCGCAGCCGCGCCAGTTCGATGACGTCCTCGAAGCCGGCATTGGTGAACAGCGCCAGCGGTGCGCCCTTGCGCTGGATGATGGTGTTGATGCCAACGGTCGTACCGTGCACGAAGCGCGTCATGCGGGCAGGATCAAAGCCTTCACGCTCGGCCAGAAGCGTGAGGCCCGTCATCAGTTCGGCACCCGGATCTTCCGGCGTCGTCAGCACTTTCAGCGAGGCGACGCGCCCCGAATTTGCTTCGAGCGCGCAGAAATCGATGAATGTGCCACCGATATCGACGCCGACCTTCCAGTCGGCTTCGTTGCTCGCCTCGTCCGCCACGATGGCACCATCCATGATGCGTCCCTTCCTGTCTGCCAACCAAAGCTGACACGACAGGATGGCCAGGGTCCAAGACGTATGACGAGCGGGACTATAAGTCTTGCTTATGCCCTTGCTCTGTCACCGCCCAGCACGGCGGAACAGGCCGCGCGGACTTGCTCGCGCATCATCTCATCGGCCCGCGAAAGCGCCCGGGTGCGCGAGGTCAGCAGCGCGATCGGAAATTCCGGCCCCGCCGCGAGCGGCCTGACGGCAAGCCCGGCAAACTGGTGCCATGGCAGCAGCGCGTCGACGAGCGCGACACCCAGGCCGGCCTGGACGAAGCCGACGGCCGAGATGGAGACGTCGATCTCGAGCGACGGCGAAAGCACCACACCCTGCGCGCGGGCAGCGTGGGCCAGTTCGTCGGCGGGACGGGTGTTTGCGCGATAGGATATCAACTCTTCGCCGGCGAGATCGGCGAGCGTCAGCTCGGTCTTCCCGGCCAACGCATGCCCCGTGGGCAGCAGGCATGAGAAGCCGACGCTGCCGATCACTTCCGCGTCGATATCGGGAGGCAGGCGGTCGTCCATGGCGACGCCGAGGCTGGCATCGCCGGCGCGCAGCATGTCGATGATCGCGGCGATCGGCGCCATGTGGGACCGTAGCAAAATGTCGGGATGCTGCGCCCGGAAGCTGGTGAAGGCGCGCGGCAAGATCGCCATGGACGGCGGCGGCGAGGCCGCGACCCGCACCAGCCCCGTCCGGCCCAGCCGAAGGTCGGTGGTCTTGCGGCGCAAGCCCTCCAGCCCCGCCGACAGCCGCTCGGCATCGGCGAAGATCTCGAGCGCCTCCGGGGTCGGCCGCAGCCGGCCCTTGACGCGCTCGAACAGCGTGAAGCCGAGTTCGTCCTCGGTGTGGATCACGATCTGGCTCAAAGCGGGTTGGGAAATGTTCAGCATCCGCGCCGCGGCGGTCACGGTGCCCGCGCGCATGACGGCGATGAACACTTCGAGCTGACGGGCCCGCATTGCCACTCCATAGGTTCGGCTTATGGCTGTTGTCCAAACTCATCTTTGACGCAATGAAGCGGTGCCGACAAGATCGGCGTCTTCAGGGAGTATCCGCTCCGCACAAGGAATAACCATGGACGTGATCGTGCTGGGCGGTGGACTGATGGGGACGGCTTCGGCCTATTTCCTCGCGAGGCGCGGCGCGCGCGTGACGCTGGTCGAGCGCAAGCGGATCGGCACCGGGGCGACCGTCGCCTCCTTCGGCAACATCCGGCGCACGGGGCGCCATCTGTCCCAGCTTCCGCTGGCCCACCGCTCGCTCAGGCTGTGGGGCGAGGCTGAAGAGATGCTTGGCCGCGACGTCGAGTTCCGCGCCACCGGCCATATCCGGCTGATCTTCGATGAAGGAAGCCTTGCCGATATGCGGGCCTATGCCCAAGCCGCGCGGCCGTGGGGGCTTGAGCTGGAAGAACTCGGCCCGCGTGAGATCCGTTCCCGGTTTCCCGGCCTCGGCCCTGACTCGATCGGAGCGTCGTTCTCTCCGCAAGATGGCAGCGGCAATCCACGGCTGATCGCACCCGCCTTTGCCGAGGCGGCCCGCAAACTGGGGGCGCAAATCATCGAGGGAGCTGAGGTCGAGAAGATCACCCACACGGGTTCTGGTTTCCTTGTCACCAGTTCGAAGGGTGCATTCGCCGCCGAGTGCCTGCTCAACACCGCCGGAGCCTGGGGCGCGCGCATTGCCGCACAGTTTGGCGAAGAGGTCCCGCTCGACGCCCGCGGTCCGCAGATGGGTGTGACCGAGCCGCTGCCGCATCGGATTCTGCCGGTGGTCGGCATCTGGACGCGCGACAAGGACCATGGCGCCTATTTGCGTCAGGTCGAGCGGGGCAACATCGTTTTCGGCGGCGCCGCCGAAAGGGTGTCGGTGAACCTCGATCCCGGCCATGCGGCCGCCGATCCCATGCGCCTTCCCCTGCAATTGCGCGCCGTCGCGCGGTTGTTGCCGGCAATCGCGCGGGTCGCGGTCATCCGTACATGGTCCGGCTGCGAGGGCTATATCAGGGACATGCTGCCGGTCATGGGCCGCTCGGCAACGACGCCAGGCCTGTTCCACGCCTTCGGCTTCAGCGGACATGGCTTCCAGCTTGGTCCGGGCGTGGGCGACGCCATGGCCGAGCTCATCGCGACCGACCGTTGCGAAACGCCGCTCGACGATTTCATGATCAACCGCTTCAGCCGCGCTGCTGCATGATGGTTACAGAGAAGAATCGGGTCGCACGAAACGGTTGTAACGCGGTCATCCGTAGCTCTATAACCCTCGACAACACTCAATGCGTTGCAGTTCGCGCTCGCTCATCGATGACCGGTTTTGGGATCAGTGCTTTGCTGCCCTGAACGAATATGTGAGGCGCAAAGCTTCCGTTCAAAACGTAGCACACTTGGAGTCGTGCTGACGCGCCATGGCGCACTTGCCAGAAGTCGATGCCTTCAAAGCTATTCAAAAACCGAATCTAGTATCCCACTTTGTCCATAAGCAACCGCATTTCGGGCTGAGGCGCGACGCAGAAAGTTCGAAAAGCTTCCAGGAACCCCAGCCAAACTGGACTCCCTGTCGATAAAGCTCTCCGCTGTGCGCCTATCGCTGCTCCGGCTGCGACCGTTTCCGCAAGTAGATCAAACGGTTGCCTGAAGATGGCGTGAACCTCGCCTTACGGAGCGATGCTATGGATTGCCGCCAAGCTGCAGAGCCATGAACGCGAGCATGCGCGAGACCTGTGGGCCGCGAAGGGGAACCAGGCGTTCGGTGCGGAACGGGATGAAGAGCGAAACGGACAGCAACGTAGCGCCACGTGGCCAACGACGGGCGGAGCAAAGCCCCAAAACAGCGTGGCTCGGCCCGCACTGCACCGAGCAGCCTGCGCTGCGGCCTAGTTTAAGGCGTCAACTGTCTCGATTGGGGCCTAAACCGGAACGGCAGATCAGACGGTGAAATGGCGAAAAGCGGACGTTTAGCGTTTAGCCTCACTGTGCTTTTTCGGTCAGCGTCGTTGGGAGGTCAGAGGCAGTTCCGCGAATCACAATTCAGGAGTCTAAGAGCCGGGTCCGCTCTGGGGTGACACAGGATTCGGCAGACTAGGCCAGCTCCCATCATTGGCACCGGGAGCGGTCCACCGTCGTCGCTCCCCATCTTTCAGCGCTGCTTTTCGATCTCGTCGAAGCCATTTCGGATTGCGGTAATCAGGGTCGCTATCGAGTATGGCTTCTGCACCCAGCCGAGCGGCTTGGCCGCTTCCGCTCGGAGCCGCACGTCGCGATCGCCATGTGCAGTCGTAAAGATGCACCGGATACCCAGCTCTCGATACAACTCCAGGGCCGCATCGACGCCGTCCCGCTTGCCAAGCAAGCGGATGTCCATCAGGGCAAGGGCCGGCTTGGTCGAGATCGCCATGCTTATCGCCTGATCGGCGCTGGTCGCGAGGCCCGCTAGGGAAAAGCCCTCCGCTAGCAGTCCGGCCTCTATGTCCAGCGCGATCAGATAATCGTCTTCGACGACCAGGATCAGCTGGCTCCGAGTGCCGGCAGCCTGTCCTCCGCTCAGATCATCGCGGGAGAAGACCACCCGAGGCTTGAAGGATGGATTGATGGCCCCCGCACGGCTTAGCTCAGGTATTGCTGTTTTTGGTCGCAAGGCCAGTCTCCTGGGGCATCTGGCAAAAGGTCACGGTGCATCTGGACGGGTGCCGGCTGACTTCGAACGTCCCGCCGATCTGCCGCACCAGGCCTTCGACAAGTCGCAGACCCGACGAAGACGATCGCACTGAACTGAGTTCGAAGCCCGGGCCCTCATCCTCGACCACCAAGCTAATGTCTTCGCCGCTTCGTCCGATCGACACGCGTATGGTTCCTTGCCCATCTGCGGGCAAACCATACTTCGCAGCGTTGATCAGAAGCTCGTTGATGATAAGCGCCAGCGGCATTGCGATGTCGTTTGGCAGGTCGATTGGTTCGGCGTCACAGACCAACTGAACGGCTGGAGGGAACATCTGTTTTGCCGTCTCGCAAACCGCTCCCAGGAAAGGCTCGGCTCCAAAATTGACGGCATCAGGCGTGCCATAGAGGACACGCTGAGCGGCAGCCATGGCCGCCACCCGCCTGCTCGCCTCGTCCAGAACGGTCCGGGCCTCCGAACTATTGCTCGTCCTTGCCGCTACCGAAAGCAGGGACTTCAGCATCATCATATTGTTCTTCACACGATGATTGAGCTCGTCGAGCAAGATCCGCTGCTGGGTTTCGGCTTGCTTGCGCTCGCTCACATCGACCAGCATGTTTATAGCGCCGGTGATGTTGCCAGAAGCATCGCGTATCGGCGTGGGGTAGGGAATGAAGGGAACCCGGGTGCCGTCCGGCCGTTCGGCCACGGCTTCGTACCCCCGGATGGGCCGACCTTCGCGCAGGGAAACAGCCATCGGACACTGGTCATGGGGCAGCGGCGTTCCATCCGGCCAGAAGAGCTTCCACGTCACGCACCATTCGTCGGTGCCAATCACAGGCGTTCGGCCCGCCAGTTGCACCGCCGCTTCATTGAAGTAAGTGATCTTGCCATCACGATCCGTGGTGTAGAT
>NZ_VFUA01000135.1 GCF_006440735.1 Mesorhizobium sp. B2-7-1
GTGTCCAGCCGATAGATGGGTAACAGTTTGAACCGGATACATGGGTTACAGTTTTCCCCCTGAGTTGCTGTCCGCCGCAGGGCCGTCTGGTCGGGGTTGGACGGCGCTGCGGCGGACCAGTTTCTTGTGTCGGCCGTCGATGAAGCCGAGCGGATGGGCATAGAAGTGGAGCGCCCATTCGCCCTCCTCGGTCTCGGTCGCGGCAACCGCTTCGCCGGCCAACGTCTTGGAGACGTAGATGAAGTCGCCGTTCCACTTGATCTCGCCGTTTTGGCGCACGCGCCGCACCGCCGCCTCGGCAGGGTAGTCCGGTTCAGGTATCGTCTTGGGCATGGGTCGGATTGATGGACGGTAGTGCTGCGCCGGCGTGTCCATGCCCAGCGCCTCATGCGGGCGCTGCTCGTTGTATTCGCGTCGGAAAGCCTCGAACGCCTGGGCCTGCGCTGCCCGGTCGGCCGATGGCTCCTTGGCCAGTGGCAGCATGGTCAGATGGAAGCGCTCATGGCATCCATTCTGCTGCGGCTTGCCCGGCTTGATGCGCTCCAAGACTATGCCGAGCTTGATGAAGCGCACCGCCAGCGGCGTCAGCCCGGTAACGCCGGCCGACGCGAATGGCGAACCATTGTCGCTTCTGAACCGATCCGGCAGGCCGTTTTCCTCGAAGGCTCGCTCAAACACCGGCCAGGCTTCATCTTCCGACGTCGAGCCGGTCGCCGCCAGCGCCAACAGGTAGCGGCACGCCCCATCCATCACCGTCAGCGGCTCGCAGCGCCAGCCGTCCCCGGTCCGGAACCAGCCCTTGTGATCTCCCGTCCACAGCGCGTTCGGTCCCTCCGGCTCCGGCCATGGGCCGTTGCCCGCCGCCCTCCAGCGCCGGCGCCGGCGTCCCACAAGACCATGCCGCTTCAGGATCTCGCCAGCTGTCGAGACTGCCGGCCAGCCGCAACTGGGCTCCGCCCGCTTCAGCCGGGCCATGATCTTTTTCGGCCCCCACAGCGGATGCGCTTCCTTCTCCGCCACGATCCGCTCCACCAGCTCGGCTGCCGTTGCCCGGCCATGATCGAGCGGCGCCCGCGGCCGGTCGTGCAGGCCTTCCAGGCCGGACTCCCGGTAACGTCCAAGCCATTTGTAGCCGGTCTTGCGCGAGATCTCGAAAGCCGCGCAAAGCTGCGTCATCGCCTCTTCGCCCGCAAGGCACTCGACAACAAAACGAAGCCGCTCATCCATGATGCCAGTCTCTCGCCAAACCATCGCCGGTCCTCCCGGCTGGCAAGAAAACTGTCACCCATCTAATCGGTCTATTCTGTTACCTATCTATCCGGTTCGGACAGTGGGTTTCTCGCTCCCGTGAAATGGGGGAGAGGAAAGGCGGCACACCTCTTTGACCAGCCCGCGCAGCCAACGATGCGCCGGGTCCGCGTCGAGCCGCGGATGCCACAGGAGCGAGATCGTCAGCGGGGTGAGCTTCACCGGCAGCGCGAAGCTGAACAAGCCTTCGCGCAGCGTGCCTGTATAGCGCTCCGGCACGGTGGAAATGAGGTCTGAGCCGCGCGCCAGCGCCAGGGCCTCGGCAAAGCCGCCGACCACGGTGGTAACCTTCCGCGTCAGCCCGGCGAGTTCCAAGGCATCGTCCACCGGGCCGCGGTCGAGGCCGCGGCGCGAGATCAATATGTGCCGGCCGGCGGCGAAGCGGGCGGCGGTGATCTTGCCTTCGCTCAACGGATGGCCGGCGCGCACGACGCCGACGAAGCGGTCGCGGAACAACGCCTGCGCGCGCACCTCCGGCCCGGTCGATCCGCCGATCACGCCAGTCTCCAGATCGACCGTGCCCTCGCGCATCGGGCCGCTGTCCTTGTCGGGCTTGGGCACGAAGCGCAGTTGCACGCCGGGCGCTTCCTCAGCCACGCGGGCCAGCAGCGCTGGGCCGAAATTCTCGACGAAACCGTCGCTGTTGCGGAGCGTGAAGCTGCGGACGAGCCGCGCAAGGTCGAGCCGCTCGGCGGGCCGTAGCACCGCTTCCGCCTCCTTCACCAGCCGGCCGACATCCGCGCTCAGCTCCATGGCGCGCGGCGTCGGCGCCAGGCCGCGCCCGGCGCGTACCAGAAGCGGATCGCCGGTCGCCTCGCGCAGCCTTGCCAGCGCCCGGCTCATTGCCGAGGGACTGAGCTTCAGCCGCAGCGCGGCCTTGGCGACGCTGCCTTCTGCAAGCAGCACATCCAGCGTGACGAGCAGGTTGAGATCGGGTCGCGACATAGCCCGTCCATAGCACGGATCCGTCAATAAGACATGGCGTCCAATGCACTATTCAAGTGCAAACGCTGCGTGTTCCGCCATATCAGTCGCACGCTTATCTTCCCTGGCAAGTTCAACGACGGAGAAGAAATCATGGCCGACATTGCCGAAACCCGCGCCGCGCCTGGGAGCCATTCGACGGCGGGCGCGCTGGTCAGCCTGTCGCTTGCCATGCTCGTCTCCTCGCTCGCCAACAGCATCGCCAATGTCGCGTTGCCGACGCTGAGCGTGGCCTTCGCCGCGTCCTTTGCGGCAGTGCAATGGGTGGTGCTCGCCTATCTGCTCACTATTACCGCGCTGATCGTCAGCGTCGGGCGTCTCGGCGACCTCGTCGGCCGCCGGCCGCTGCTTGTCGCCGGCCTTGCGCTGTTCAGCGTCGCCTCGTTTGCCGCCGCGCTCGCACCGTCACTGGTTATGTTGATCGTCGCGCGCGCCGCGCAGGGCCTGGGCGCGGCGGTGATGATGGCGCTGACGATCGCTATCGTCGGCGAGACGGTGCCGAAGGAACGCACGGGCAGCGCCATGGGCCTGCTCGGCACTATGTCGGCGATCGGCACCGCGCTCGGTCCCGCGCTCGGCGGCGTGCTGCTCGCCGCGCTCGGCTGGCGCTCGATCTTCCTCGTCAACGCCGCGCTCGGCGCGGTCGCGCTGCTCGCCGCCTGGCGCTTCCTTCCAGCAGGCGATGCAGCGGGAAGAGGACCCTCCCGTGGCGAGGCGAGGGGGCGTTTCGATATATTTGGCACGCTGCTGCTCGCCGCCACGCTTGCCGCCTATGCGCTGTCCATGACCATCGGCCGCGGCCATTTCGGTGGCCTGAACCTCGCACTGCTCGGCATGGTCGCGGCCGGCGCGGCGCTGTTCGTCGTCGCCGAGGCCAGGGTGGCGTCGCCCCTGGTCAAGCTCGCGCTACTGCGCGACCCGGTGCTGGCACCGAGCCTCGCCATGAACGCGCTGGTTTCGACGGTGATGATGGCAACGCTGGTCGTCGGCCCGTTCTTCCTGTCGCGCGCGCTGGGTCTCGGCCAAGCGGCGACAGGGGCCGTGCTGTCGATCGGGCCCGTGGTGTCGGCGCTCTGCGGTATCCTTGCCGGGCGCGTCGTCGACCGCCTCGGCGCGGCCGCTATGGTCATTGCCGGCCTGGTGCTGATGGGCGCCGGCTGCGCAGCACTGGCTTGGCTGCCGGGCCTGTTCGGTGTCGCCGGCTACGCGGCGGCGATCGTCCTGCTCACACCCGGCTACCAGCTCTTCCAGGCGGCCAACAACACCGCCGTCATGGCCGATGTCGGCAGGAACGAGCGCGGCGTGGTGTCGGGCATGCTCAGCCTCTCGCGCAATCTCGGCCTCGTCACCGGCACGGCGGTGATGGGCGCGGTGTTCGCCCTCGCCGTCGGGACCAAGGATGTCGCGGCGGCAGCGCCGGCCGCCGTTGCGCACGGGATGGGATTGACCTTTGCCGTGGCGGCGGCGCTGGTGATGGTAGCCATGGTGATTGCGCGTGTTGCTGATTGGAGGGAGTGAGAAGTGTGGGCAGTGTCACTGAGGCCAATGCACGGCTGGTCTACAACGTCTCCACCGGCAGGGCGGTTGGCGGCGCAGCGGTTCTGCCGGACAGTTGACCCGATGTGGCGAAGATCGAAGCGATGCATGAAACGTGGTGGCGGCGGCGCGAAGCTCAGCCTCTGATTCCGGAATGCGAACTTCGCTTTATGATGAAGCTCGGGCGTCTGGAGCGCGACGAGGCAATGAGATTGCTTGGACGATATCGCGGAGACCGCGAGGCGGTATATGCCGCGTTGAGGACGCGCGATCTGGTCAGGGAACGCAACGCGCAGCCTCACTGACAATTTCGCTGCCTTCAGGAACTCACAACCCGAGGGTCCAGCCGGCCGCCGTTTGAAGTTTCCTGACTGGCCTGAATGGCGCAGCGACGATGGTCGGCCGACGGGTGGCCTCGATGAAAGCGGTTGCGGCCATCTCGACGGCATCGGCGGAACGCTCGACCTTGTCGAGGCGCTTCACCACGCGGTCACGAAGCATCGACAGCCTTGCGGCTCGATGGAGATCAGTGCGATTCTCGCCGTTCATATCGAGGGGTGCGAACATAACCATCTCCGCAAACGGTGACGCCGGGGCGTTTGTTCCGGTCGGGCCGCGTGACAACGATGCGTCGGGATGGCGCAGGGGTCAAAAATGCTTCCGCGATCACGTAATTTCGCCGCCGCCCGCAAAGCCTATCTTTGCCTGGCGGCGGTGCCCATTCCGCCCTTCAGCCGGAGCCTCGGCTACCCCAACGAACCCCCACCCACCGCGGCTCCGGCTTCATTCATTGCATCCCTCACGCTTTCACCGGCCGCAAGGCGCCCGGCCTCCATCTCCAGTTCCGTCAGTTTCGACTTGATCTCATGCGGTTCCGCATATTCGAGCCCGACCACGTCATTGCGCGTCTGATGAAGCGCAATGACGATCTCGTCGAGCTTGGCGTGGATGGCCGCGGTGTCCCGGTAGCCCTGGATGAGCACCACACCGGTGATGATGATCGCCGCCACCGACAAGGCATAGGTCAGGCCGAACGGCACCAGGAGGGTGCAGGCGACCATGGCGACGACCATTGCGTAGAAGCCGGGCGGCCGGGACAGGAAATCGGCGGCGCGAAAGAGGAGGCGGTTCATCGCCCGCCTACCCGAGCAATAACCCGGCTATCAGCACGGTGAGCAGCATCGAGGCAGGCACGGCCAGAAGCCAGCGCGCCTCCAGAACACTGTTGCGGTCGTCGTTCATGTCCGTTGCTCCAGTTGGCAGCCGCGATGCTGCGGATTCGATGCCGGCAAACGAGCGCCGAAAACCTTCGTTCCGCCGATCGGGCGACGGTCTGAGGGCTCGGTCGGACTGAAGTCGGACAGGTTTGCGAAGAGGACCGACCGCGGCAACCAAAGCCAGGGCTTCGCATTGGCTAGCGCGCAAGTTTTTTCGCGCGCTTGAAGGGAGCTCTCATGGACCTCGATAGACCGACAGACGATGCGGAAGACCAGCCATACGAGCCGGCATTCTTCGCCAGCAAATACGGCCTGCCGCCGCGGCTGGCCAAGACGATGGTAGAGGCCAATGGCGGCGGGCGACGCGCCTGCGACGCCGCGGCCACGACCTACCTCCGTTATGTGGCGCTTCGCCGCCAGCGGGGCGGCTGAGCTCGGTTGCCGGTCGCGCTGACCCGCATCGGTGCTGTGCCGGGACGCATATCAGCCCGGAACCAAAGCGGCGAACAGCGGTTTACCCGGCGAAGGGATGATTCAGGAATTGAGGAATAGAGCAATGAAAACAGTGCTTCTTGCTGCCCTGGCGCTCTGCGTCGCCGCACCCGCCGTGGCTTCCGCGGCCGAGGCCGATGTCGTCATCAGGACGCATCACAGGCATTATTACCATCACCGCCCCGCCGTCATCATCAATGACGAGGGCCACCGCCTGCATCACCGCCATCACGGCACGGTCGCCTTCTATGACAATGGCGAGCGCGGCTGGCGTCACCGCCATCACCGCCGTGACGACACCGTCGTCGTCACCGGTTCGATCGGCCACCGGCACCATCATCGTCCGGTCGTGGTCGAGGGCGGCTCCGACTACTGAGTTTCCATCGATCGTTGAAGACAAATCCGGCCCGGCTCGCGCGTCATGGCGCATCCAGCCGGACCGGATTTTTACGATGCGTCGGGAGGACGCAATCTCCCTACGCCGCGCTTTTCAGCGCGCCTGTCTGGACCAGCGCAGCCGCCGGGTTGAGGCTGTCCACCAGCCCGGTCGGGATCAGGATGGTGGCGCCGCGCTCCTTGGTCGTCTCATAGATGATGTTCATGGCGCGCAGTTGCAGCGCCGCCGGATGATCGGCATAGGTGGTGGCCGCCTCGACGAATTTTGCAGCGACTTCCGCCTCTGCTGAGCCTAGGATGACACGTGCCTCCTTCTCGCGCTCGGCCTGCGCCTGGCGCGACATGGCGTCCTGCAACGCCACGGGGATGGCGACATCGCGGATCTCGACCGACATTACCGTGATGCCCCACTGCGCCGTCTTGGCCCCGATGACGTCGCGCAGATGCGCATCCGCGGCCTGGCGGTCGGCAAGCATCGAGGACAGCATCGAGGAGCCGATCATCTCGCGCAGCGAGGTCTGCGCCACGCGGTCGATCGCCTCGCGGTAGTTGGTGATTTCCAGCGCCGCCTGGCGCGCGTCATGCACATGCCAGAAGATGACCGCGTCGACATTGACCGGTACCGTGTCCCTGGTCAGCGCCTCCTCGGCGTTGAAGGCGGTAGTCTGGATGCGCTGGTCGATGACCGCCACGACATTGTCCAGGACTGGGACGATCATGAACAGGCCGGGGCCGCGCACGCCGAGCAGGTTGCCGGCGCGCAAGACCACGAAGCGCTGCCAGGTGTTGGCCATCTTCAGCGAGGCGGCGATCAGCGCCGCGATAACGAAGAACGGCGCGCCCGCCCATGGCCCGGCAAGGGCGCCGAGGCCGGCGCCGATGAGGGCGAAGACGGCGGTGAGGAAAAGGGTGATCGGATTCATCTAAATAGCTCCTTGTCGCGGCCTTTGGTGGGTCGCGCGATGCCGCAACGGGCCTCGCGAGGAGCGTCGGCGGCCCGGGATGGACCGCCTGGCCGGCATGTCAGGGATCGATCACGCTTGTCGCGAGGACAATCATCGCCGGCGCAGATTTATATGGTGCGGGGCGATGGGGTTCGCCATGGGGGCGTGTTTCTCACCCCGCTTCCAGCCCCGCGGCTTCGCCTTGCCCACTGCCCGCCAAGACGCAACCGCGGAACCACCTTGGGTGGAGGCTTTAACCCGGAAACAACTTTTTCAGGCGCTTTTAATGACCCGATCGGAGATCGGTATCGGCGCGTTGCCGACAATCCGAGAGCCGCGGTGCGCGAGCGGGCGCTCGAACATTCCCGCAGCGAACGCAAGGTGGTCACCATCAGCGTCGGCGTCGCCGTAAGCGGCCCGACCGCCCGCCACAACCCGACCAGCTACGCCGCCAAGGCAGCCCACACGACTGGCCGAGCCGGACGTTGGCTTTCAACCGATTCCGCTTCCGCGCAAGGCGTGAAAAGCTAAGGCGTTCCAAAGCGCGGCGGGAAAGGCGCTGGAACGCGCGGGCACCTGCGCTCGGTCCTCAATCCGCTTCGCCGCCCGAACCCTTGCCGCACTCGGCCAATACCTTGCCGATCGCAGGGCCGGAGCCTTTCAGCGAAAAGCTCGCCTCGCCATATTTATCGGCGGAGACCGTCACGTCGCCCTTGCCGCGCAAGAGCGCGAGCAACGGGTCGGTAGGCCCGGAAAGCTCGGTGGTGAAGTAATTGTACATCGCCTCGAGCTCGAGCTTTTTGGTCAGGCTCTTGTCGCCGGCCTTGAAGGTGAAGGAGCCGCTGATGCCGGGCTCCAGCTGCCCGCCAGCGGCGCCGAGGTCGTAGCTTAGCATCGGCCTCTCGAAGCAGGTCAGCATCAGATGCGCATCCCCCTTCGGCCCACCGCACACCGAAGCCGTCATCACCCTGCCGCCCTCGTCCTCCTCCATCTTGGCGGACCACGAGCAGGAGGCGGCGTGGGCGGGCAGGGTGGTGAGCAGTGCCAGGATGAGTGTTGATGATGCGCGTTTCATGATCGTTCCCCCTCGTGATGCGGTGAAGCATACAGGGCAAATGAAGCTCTGACAGTACTTGATGGGTTGGAGATTAGCGAAAGCCGATGTGACGGCTGATCTCTCCCGCAAGGGGGAGATCCCGCGCTCAACCTAAATCAACCCCTCCAGCGTTATCTGCAAATCCTTTACCCTTTTCCCCGTCGCATGGAACACCGAATAGGCAATCGTCGGCGCGATGCCCACGATTGCCAGTTCGCCGCGTACTTACCCGCCACGACGTGGGATTGCGGTCACCGTGCCTGGGCCGGCTGGAAAAGTTCCACCAGATTGCCGGAAGGATCGACCAGCAGAATTTGCGAGCCGCCTGGACCCGTCACGATTTCATTGCGGAAGCTGAGGCCCGCTGCCTGCAGCCGCGCAATCTCCGCCGAGAGATCCTCGACGATCAGGTGGATGCGGTTCCAGCCTCCCGGGCCTGGCCGCTCGCCATCGGGCATCGGCCTGCCCGCCGAACTGGTCGGACCGCTCAGCAGCAACCGAAGTGCTCCCCGCGTGACGTCTGCGAAGGCCGGTGCATGGTTCGAAAGCTGCTTGAAGCCTAAGTGTTTCGTATACCAGGCCACGGCATCATCGACGTCGTTGACCATGTATCGGACGTTTACGGTCGCGGACATCGTCTCGCCTTCTAACGGTGAAGCACTCTAGCAGGATTACCGCCAGGCTGCCTCGTTCTTCCGCTCATAATCCCGGAATGCCTTGATCAAGCCGCCCAGGACCTCCGCCGACGTTTCGAACATCGCCTTCAGTTGGGGCTCGTCGACCTTTGTGATGTCTTCCCGCAGGTGGTCTTGAACCTGCTGGAATGCTTTCTGCATTTTCTGGGTGTGGTGCCGCGGATCGCGGTCGGCTGCGCTCGCCATTTTCCATCCTCCATGTCGTGGAGTGCTTCGTTGCAACGCAGCCGACGCAGGGCGGGTTCCCTAGCCGGGCACTCACGGCTGACAAGCGGTGCGAAACTGTCGGCGGGTAGGGCACTTTGCAGGGGGATCGACCGAGAGGCTGACGCGAGGCACCCCCTCTGCCCTGCCGGGCAGAGGGGGTGCCTCGCGTCGACATCTCAGATCAACTTCTCCAGCGTGATCGGCAGGTCCCGCACCCGCTTCCCCGTCGCGTGGAACACCGCGTTGGCAATCGCCGGCGCAATCCCGACGATCGCGAGTTCCCCCACGCCCTTGCCACCAAGCGCGGAGGAGTGTGGGTCCGGGATGCCGACCGAGATCGTCTGGATATCGGGGATGTCGGCATTGGTCGGCAGCATGTAGTCGGCGAAATTGCCGTTGACGATGCGGCCATGGCGGCGGTCGACGACGCCTTCCTCGAGCAGCGCCTGGCCGATGCCCATGATGATGCCGCCCTTCCACTGGCTTTCCGCGAGCTTGGGGTTATAGAGCCGGCCTGAATCCAGCGCCGACACCACGCGCGAGACGCGCACCGTGCCGAAATCCTCGTCCACCCTGACCTCGACGAAATGCGCGCACCAGGAATGGCGCGAGTACTCGCCTTCGGTGTGCGGGATCGACATGGCGATCGTGGTGTAGTTCTTGTAGCGCTCCTCCGGCGTCGTGCTTGCCGGCAGCGTGTCGCCCTTGGCCTCGATATGGTCGCGGCCGACGGCGCTCATCAATTCGGCGATCGTGATCTCCGGCCCTTCGCCGCGCGGCGAGGCGATGCGGCCGTCCCGCACTTGCAGCGTGTTTGCCTGCAGCTTCTGGAACGGCGAGCGCGTATCGGAAAGCGCCAGCCCGATCAGCTCGTCCAGCGCCTGGCCGGCGGCCTTGTAGACGGCGCCGGTCATGACGCCGGCAAGCCGCGAGCCGCCGGTGACGCCGGCACGGGCAAAGTGGGAATCCCCGAGCTTCACAGAGACCCGCTCAACCGGCACGCCGAGCGTCTCGGCGGCGGTCTGCGCCAGGATTGTGTAGGTGCCCTGGCCCATGTCGATGGAGGAGCTTTCGACCACGACAGAACCGTCGGCCATGATCCTCACCACTGCCTCGCCATGGGCGCGCCGCACCGGATAGGTGCCGGCCGCCACGCCCCAGCCGATCAACTGGTGGCCGTCGCGCATCGCGCGCGGCTGGGGCGAGCGCTTGGCCCAGCCGAAGGCTTCGGCGCCGGCGGCGAAGGCTTCGCGCAGCTGGCGCGTCGACCACGCCTTCTTCGCATGCGGGTCCTGTTCGGCATAGTTGATCAGCCGCATCTCCAGCGGATCGATACCAAGCTCATGCGCAAGCTCGTCGATGGCGCATTCGATGCCGAAGGCGCTCGGGTTCTCGCCCGGCGCGCGCTTGGCGCCCGGCACCACCGTGTTGACCCGCACGACATTCTGCTTCGACGAGAAGTTGGGCGTGGCGTACATGATGGAGGTGACCGAGCCGAGCGGCTCGACCCACATGCCGTCGACCGCCGTCTCGTTGACGCCGCGATGCACGATCGACTGTATCTTGCCATCCCTGTCGGCGCCGATCGCCACCGTCTGCCGTGTCGCGGCGCGGCCGCCATAGGAGGTAAAATTCTGCGGCCGGTTGAGCACCAGCTTCACCGGGCGCCCGAGCATCCTGGCGGCAGCCGCCGCCACCGCGCTGTGCGCCAGGGCCAGCGCCTTGGAGCCGAAGCCGCCGCCGATATAAGGTGAGACCAGCCGCACATTCTCGAACGGCACGGAAAACCACTCGGCATAGGTGCGCGCCATGCCGTCCAGCCACTGGCTCGGCTCCCAGACGGTCAGCTCGTCGCCTTCCCATCGGGCGATCAGCCCGTGCGGCTCCATCGCCGCCTGGAATTCGCGCGGCGTGTTGTAGGCCGCGCAGATGCGCACCGGCGCGGCAGCGAAGGCCGCTTGCGCGTCGCCCCATTCCTTGGTCATGGCGTCGATCGGAATGCCGTCACCCGCCTTGCCGTCGCTCAAATCGACGATGGCCGGCATCTCGTCATACCAGACCTTGACGAGCGCGGCCGCCGCCACCGCCTGCTCGAATGTCTCGGCCACCACCGCCGCGACATGCTGGCCGGAAAAGGTGACCTCGCGCACGAGCGGCAGGAAGGTCGGCTGCGGCGAGGGGTTGCCGAACCAGTCCGACGCGCCGTTCAGCGGCATGATGGTGTCGGGCGTCAGCACGGCGAGCACGCCCGGCGCGGTTTCGGCCGCGCGCGTGTCGATGCCGCTCACCTTGCCCGCGGCGATGGTCGCGCCGACCAGCACCGCATGCGTCAGCCCTTCGAGCTGCTGCTCGACGGCGTAGTGGGCGGCGCCGGTGATCTTGGCCGGGCCGTCGACGCGTGACAGCCGCCCACCGACCGCCTCGAGCCGCGCGCTGTCGGACGCTGCGTGTTTCATGTCATGAACGGTCATGCCGTCTCTCCCAATTTGAGGATGGCGCGCGCAATCACGCGCGGCGCCAGCGCAATCTTGTAGTGGTTGGCGCCATGGTCGACGGCGCCCGCCATGGCGAGCTCGCTCGCCTTGCGGACCGTTTCTTCGTCGAGCGCCTTACCCTTCAGCGCGTCCTCGACGGCACGCGCCCGCCACGGCTTCGTTGCGACGCCGCCAAGTGCGACGCGGATGTCGCGGACGGTGCGACCGTCGCCTTCAAGCTCCAGTCCGACGGCGGCACTTGCCGCCGCGAACTCATAGGACTGGCGGTCGCGCACCTTGATGTAGGTCGAGCGCCTGGCCGCGGCCGAGCCGGGGATTTCGATGGCCGTGATCACCTCGCCGGGGCGGATGTCGTGCTCCTGCTCGGCAGTGGCGCCAGGTGCAAGGAAGAAGTCCTCGACCTTGAGCTTGCGCTCGCCGAGATCGACCTCGGCGTCGAAGGCGATGAGAGCTACGGCGAGATCCCCCGGATAGGTGGCGATGCAGGCTTCGCTCACGCCAAGCACGGCATGGCCGCGCGTCACGCCGCCGATCGCCGAGCAGCCGCTGCCGGGCGCGCGTTTGTTGCAGGCCGGGAAGTTTTGCGGATCGCGAAAGTAAGGGCAGCGCGTGCGCTGCATCAGATTGCCGCCGATGGTCGCCATGTTGCGCAGCTGCGCCGACGCGGCCTGCCAGAGCGCTTCCGACACTGCAGGGAAATAGCTTTTTATCTCGGCGTTGTCGGCGACATGGCTCATCTTCGCCAGCGCGCCGATGGCGGCGCGGTCGGCGGTGACGTCGATGGCGGCAAGCCCCTCGATATGGCTGATGTCGATGACGGTCGACGGTTCGGCGACGCCGCATTTGGCGAGGTCGATGAGCGTCGTGCCGCCGGCAAGCAGCATGGCACCGGGTAGGGCGGCGGCGTTACGCGCCGCTTCCACGCTGTCGGCGCGGAGGTAGGAAAAATCTCTCATGAGCGCAGCTCCTGTGCGGCCTGGCGGACGGCGGCGACGATGTTGGGATAGGCGCCGCAGCGGCAAAGATTGCCGGCCATGTATTCGCGGATCTCCTCATCCGAACCGGCATGGCCCTCGCGGATGCAGGCCACCGCCGACATGATCTGCCCCGGCGTGCAATAGCCGCACTGGAAGGCGTCCTGCTCGAGGAAGGCGGCCTGCACGGCGTTGAGCGTGCCGCCCTCGTCGGCCAGCCCCTCGATGGTGGTGATCGTTCGGCCCTCGACCTGGGCGGCGAGCGTCAGGCAGGCGAGCACGCGCTCGCCGTCGACATGCACGGTGCAGGCGCCGCACTGGCCCTGGTCGCAGCCCTTCTTGGTGCCCGTGAGGTGCAGACGATCGCGCAGCGCGTCGAGCAGCGTCACGCGCGGCTCGATTTCGAGCGCATGGTCGCGGCCGTTGATGGTGAGATGGAGGGAAAGCGTGGTGGGACTGATGGTGACTTGGTCATTCATGGGGCGTCGGGCTCCGATTGCTGGACGCTTGAGCGGATGGAAATGGGGCTTGGCAGGAGAGGGGCAAGGGTAAGGGTTGCGGGGAGGCGACCTTCGCGTTCGTCATCCTCGGGCTTGACCCGAGGACCCATGCCGTGACGTTTGCCGAAGGACGCGGCGGGCCAGAATTCTGCACCGTAGCCGCGCTCGCAGGGTATGGCATGGATCCTAGGGTCTGCGCCGCGTCGCTCCGCTCCTTGCTTCGCCCTAGGATGACGAAGTCACGAGCGGGTTTGCCAACCACAGGCGTCGAAGAATGCCTCTGTCTCCAGCGATCAGGCAAAGCTTCCCGTCCTTCTCTACGTGACATACCGCTTCCCCTGGTTATATGATAAAAGCACTCCACTAAAACGGAGGTGCCTCCGTTTATTTAACTGGGGTCTGGCCAGCCATGGTTCAACCCCCCATATTGCGTTGGTGGAGAAAAAAGTGCCCGACCAGGAAATGACCACCGAAGCGATGCGCGACGCGCCGGCGCAAAAGCCGTTGCGCGCCGATGCGCAGCGCAACCGCGACAGGCTGGTCGAGGTGGCGGCGCAAATGTTTGCGAGCGACGGCGTCGACGCTTCCCTGGAGGAGATTGCCAAGCGGGCGGGGGTCGGCATCGGCACGCTCTATCGCCACTTCCCGACCCGCGAGCATCTGGTCGAAGTGGTCTACCGCCGTGAGGTCGAAGGCCTCTGCCATGCAGCCGAGGAGCTTGCGCGCGAGCATCCGGCCGATGTCGCGCTGGAACTCTGGATGCAGCGCTTCGTCGACTACATCGCCACCAAGCGCGGCCTTGCCACCAGCCTGCGCCTGTTGCTTACCACCAACTCGACGCTGTTCTCCGACACCTCCGGCCGCGTCTCCGGCGCGATGCGAAGCCTGATCGAAGCTGCCGCCGCCTCGGGAAAAATCCGCGCCGAAGTCGACGCCTCCGATGTCATGCACGCGCTGGGCGGCATCTACTCGGCACCGAACACGCCCGATTGGCGCGAGCGCTCGGGGAGGCTGGTGAAGCTTTTGATGGATGGGCTGCGCTTCGGGGCGAGGCAGGCCGACTGAAGGGCGAGTTGGCCGTCCCTTCGAGGAGACGTTGCCGGATCGCCTGCGGGGAGGCCGCACCTTTCGGTTTCCGAGACGCAATTGCGGTTGACCAAGTCTATGTCTATCGTCGCGCGCCGGCGGAGGCGAAGTTTCTGGCGGACATTGTGCTGTTGCATCTTGCTAGCGACGCCCCGGCAACAGCGGCGCCTATAGCAGTGCAGGACGAAGCCGGATTCGACACCGCCGGCCACGAACGGTCCTTGGCCAAATGCACGGTCCTTGGTTTTGGTGAATCCACAGCCGACGGGGAGCCTGTCTCGGTGCTCCAATTTGCCTCTGGCATACCCTCGGAGCCAAGCGATCTTTGCCGGACGCTTGATCTTCAGCCCGAGGGCAAGCTGGTTTACGGCGATCGCGTTGTGGCCGATACGATTTGCGCTGGCGACACCAACAATCCGACGGGTTCCGATGCATGCAGGGGCGATAGTGGCGGCGGTCTTGTCTACGATATGGCCGACGGTCGGCAAGTGCTGGCCGGCGTCGTCAGCGGCGCCACCGCTGCCAACGCCTTTGGTTGCAACAGCAATCGCATCAAGGTAGGCCTCTATTCACGCATCGCCAGCTATCACGACCAGATCGTAACCTGCATCGCGTCAATCGGCGACCCGGCCTGTCGCTTCGTTCCAATGCCGCATTGACGGTCGTCGATCCCGGTTTCCAAGGACCTGCCTTTCCCGATATTGCCGCGTTCGAGCGGAAAGGCGTCGCCGTCCATTAGGGCATTTGGCAGGCGGCGCAAACTCGCGGCCTTTGGTGGCTGAGGCCAGGGGATAGCACCGAAACCGTCGCTCTCCCTCGCGAGAAATGAAGTCAGCAACGTTCTCTTCCTCTCGCATTGTGCAACACGCGGCCTACATAGTCGGCACCCCCCTCCCAAAAGGAACATCCCATGCCCGAACAGCTCAAACTCAACGACGGCTCGACCATCCCGCAGATCGGGCTCGGTGTGTGGCAGGTCGATCCGGATATTACCGCCAAGGTCGTGCGCTGGGGCATCGATGCCGGCTATCGTCTCATCGACACCGCCGAGGGTTATCGCAACGAGGAAGGCGTCGGCGAGGCGATCCGCGCCGCCGGCGTGCCGCGCGAGGAGCTGTTCATCACCTCCAAGCTGCGCAACGGCGCGCACCAGCGCGACGCGGCGTTGCGTGCCTTCGACGACACGATGCAAAAACTCGGCATCGACCAGATCGACCTCTTCCTCATCCACTGGCCGGTGCCCAGCCAGAACAAATATGTCGAGGCCTGGAAGACGCTGGTCGAGCTAAAGCAGGCCGGGCGCATCAAGTCGGTCGGCGTCTCGAACTTCAACCAGGATCATCTGGAGCGCATCATCGGCGAGACCGGCGTGACGCCGGTCGTCAACCAGATCGAACTGCATCCGCGCTTCCAGCAACGCGACAGCAGAGAGTTCCACAAGAAGCACAACATCCATATCGAGAGCTGGAGTCCGCTGGGCAGTGGCCGGCTGCTGGCCGACCCGATGCTGGAGAAGCTGGCGAAGAAGCACGGCAAGTCGGTGGCGCAGGTGATCATCCGCTGGCATTTGCAGGAAGGGCTGATCGTCATCCCGAAGTCGATCCACCAGGAGCGCATCGCCGGCAATTTCGATGTCTTCGGTTTCGAGCTGGATGGCGAGGACATGGCGACCATCCGTGGCCTGGATTCCGCCGACGGCCGCACCGGGCCTGATCCGGCCACGGCGGCGTTTTTGTTCTGAGAACTAGGCTTCCCCTTCTCCCCGTGTGGGAGAAGGGGGCCTCGCGGAGCGAGGTCGGATGAAGGGTGTTCCAGGGAACGCCGACGTCTCACTCCGCTGGAACACCCCTCATCCGTCTCGGCGCTGCGCGCCGATCCACCTTCTCCCACA
>NZ_VFUA01000136.1 GCF_006440735.1 Mesorhizobium sp. B2-7-1
GAGCTCAACACCGCCTTCGCCTTCGAATCGGCCGCCGACGAGCTGGTCTATGTCGCCGGCGCCTCGCTGTCGGTGGGCCTGAGCGCGGCGCTGTTTCCCGAAGCCGGCATGGTGGTCAGTACCCTGCTCTTGGCGTTTGGCTCGGCGGCATTCCTGCTGCAGCGCTCGTCCGAGCCGCCCATACGCACGGCGGAGCATGGGGCGACCGGCTCGGCGATCCGCCTGCGGCCGGTGCAGATCATCACCTTCGCGCTGATCTTCGTCGGGGCGACCTTCGCCACCACGGAAGTCACCACCGTCGCCCTCACCAAGGCGCTCGGCCAGCCCGAGGCGGCGAGCCTTGTCATCGGCGTCTATGCGCTTGGATCCTTCGTGCTCGGCATCATCGTCGGCGCGCTCAGCCTGAAGGCGCCGCTGCAGCGACAGCTGGCGACCGCGATTACGGTGATCGCGCTCACCACGCTGCCGCTGCTCTTCGTCGACACGGTGCCGACCCTGGCGCTCGCGGTGTTCGTCAGCGGCGTCGCGATCTCGCCGACCTTCATCACCGCCTTCGGCCTGATCGAACGCCACGTGCCGGCCGCGATGCTTACCGAAGGCGTCACCTGGGTGACCACCGGCATCGGCATCGGCATGGCGCTGGGCTCCTTCGCCGCCGGCTGGATGGTCGACACTTTCGGTCCGCAGAACGGGTTCTGGGTGTCGGTGGCTGCTGGAGGGATCGCCTTGGCAACCGTGCTCGCCGGCCAATGCCGGCTGGCGACGGACGATTGCGATACGGACAGGGGCGAGGCGGTAATGCCGGCCGAGTGACGGTTATTCAGCTACCATCAGCGCAGACGTTGGCAGTTGGCCGGAGTCTCAACGACTTCGTCATCCACGGGCGAAGCAAGGAGCGAAGCGACGCGCGCCAACCCTTTGACGCCTACAGGATCTCGGTCTTGGCGATGTGGATGCCGAAGCCCTCGAGGCCGACATAGTGGCGTTCGCGCGAGGCGATCAGGTTGATCGAGGAGATGCCGAGGTCCTTGAGGATCTGGGCGCCTAGCCCGATCTCGCGCCATTCGTTCTCGCGGCGGCGGGCTTCCTCATGGTCCTCGCGCTCGCCGCTTACCGGCCGCTTGCGCTCTTGATGGGCGACGCCGACCGAGCCCTCGCGCAGATAGACGATGACGCCGCGCTTGCGCTCGCCCATCGCCTTCATGATGCCGTCGAGCCGGTGGCTGGTGCCGAAGACATCGGTGACGACATCTTCCGAATGCAGGCGCACCGGCACGTCCTCGCCGTCGCGGATGTCGCCGAAGACGACCGCGACATGGTGCATGGAATCCCAGGGCAGCGTGTAGGTGAAGACCTGCGCCTTGCCGCCGAGCGTATCGATGTCGGAACAGGCGACGCGTTCGACCAGCGTTTCCTTGCGCTGGCGATAGGCGATGAGATCGGCGACCGAGACCTGCTTCAGGCCATGTTGCTCGGCGAAGGCCTGCACTTCCGGGCCGCGCTTGACCGTGCCGTCGTCGTTGACCAGCTCGGAGATGACGCCGACCGGCGGCAGGCCGGCGAGCTTGCAGAGATCGACCGCGGCTTCCGTATGGCCGGAGCGCATCAAGACGCCGCCTTCGCGCGCGATCAGCGGAAAAATGTGGCCGGGGCGCACGAAATCCGACGGGCCGACATTACCGTTGGCGAGGTTGCGCACGGTGAGCGTGCGGTCGTCGGCGGAAATGCCTGTCGTCGTGCCATGCTTGAAGTCGACGCTGACGGTGAAGGCGGTGGTGTGGGCGGAATCATTGTCCGCCACCATCGGCGCGAGATTCAGCCGCCTGGCGTCTTCGCGCAGCATCGGCGTGCAGACGATGCCGGATGTGTTGCGCACGATGAAGGCCATCTTCTCCGGCGTGCAGTGGACGGCGGCAACGATCAGGTCGCCCTCATTCTCGCGCCCGTCATCGTCCATGACGACGACGATCTCGCCGCGCTCGAAGGCGCGGATCGCTTCGACGATCTTCTTCTGGTCGTAAGGCATTGGCGCTCGCTTCGCTCGCGGAATAGGGGAGTAAGGGAGTAGGGCAGTAAGGGAATAGGGAAAAGGAAAAAATTGCCTGACCGGCTGTAGGGCGTAGCCTACTCCCCTACTCCCCTACTCCCCTACCTGTCTGTCCTCTGTGCCGCAGATAATGATCGGCGATCGCGCAGGCAACCATGGCCTCGCCGATCGGCACGGCGCGAATGCCGACGCACGGGTCGTGGCGGCCCTTGGTCATCACCTCGACATCGTGGCCGTCCTTGTCGATCGACTGGCGCGGGGTCAGGATCGAGGAGGTCGGCTTGACGGCGAAGCGGGCGACGATCGCCTGCCCGGTCGAGATGCCGCCCAGGATGCCGCCGGCGTTGTTGGACAAAAACACCGGCTTGCCGTCATTGCCCATGCGCATCTCGTCGGCGTTCTGTTCGCCGGTGATACGGGCAGCCTCGAAACCGTTGCCGATCTCGACGCCCTTGACGGCGTTGATCGACATCAGGCCGGAAGCGATGTCCTGGTCAAGCTTGGCATAGATCGGCGCACCGAGACCGGGCGGCACGCCGTCGGCGACGATCTCGATCACCGCGCCGACCGAGGAGCCAGCCTTGCGGATGCCGTCGAGATAGGCGGTGAAGACCGGGACCGAGGCCGGATCGGGCGTGAAGAACGGGTTTTCGGCATCGCCGATGAAATTCCAGTTCCAGTTGGCGCGGTCGATCGACTTCTCGCCCATCGAGACCAGCGCGCCGCGTACGGTCATGCCTGGAACAACCTTACGCGCCAGCGCGCCGGCCGCGACCCGCGCCGCCGTCTCGCGCGCCGAGGATCGGCCGCCGCCGCGATGATCGCGCAACCCGTATTTGACGTCGTAGGTGTAGTCGGCATGGCCTGGACGGTACTGGCGGGCGATCTCGCCATAGTCCTTCGAGCGCTGGTCGACATTCTCGATCAGCATCGAGATAGGCGTGCCGGTGGTGATCATCGTCTCGCCGTCCTCGTCGAGGATGAAGCCGGACAGGATCTTCACCTCGTCCGGCTCGCGGCGCTGGGTAACGAAGCGCGACTGTCCGGGGCGGCGGCGGTCGAGCTCGGCCTGGATGTCCTCGCGCTTGAAGCGGATGCCGGGCGGACAGCCGTCGACAACGCAGCCGAGCGCTGCGCCATGGCTTTCACCCCATGTGGTGACGCGGAAGAGATGGCCGAATGTGTTGTGAGACATGGAAACGCCCTGCCCGGCGGCGGAGCCGGCAACCTGAAGTGGTGCAGCGGCGCTTGCACGCCCGATCGAACGCGCGGCGCTGCCGGTTTGCCTTCTATTGGCGTTTTCCACAGTGGTCAAACGGATGCATCAAACTGTGATGTGGCGGATTTAGTTTTGACACATTCGGTTGGTTTCTGCTCTCTTCCCATCCGCCGTTGAGGACCCGCCGCTGACCAGCCGGCGCAATGACCAAAGAGGACGACGATGCGTACCCTGATTGGCGCCGCCTGCGCCATGCTGCTGATTTCCACCGCCGCCGCGTTCGCCGGCCAGACCGAAGGCCTGATCAAGAAGGTCGACAAGGACACGCTGACGCTGACGCTTGACGACGGCAAGGCCTACAAGCTCAACGCCGAGACCGATATCGACTCGCTGAAGCCCGGCATGGACATCGTCATCGCCTATGACGTGACCAATGGCGAGAATGTCGTGACGGATATGCAATTGCCCGACAGCGACCAGAACTAAATTCAGGTGAGGCCGGCCTGCGAAAGGCGGCTTCCTGCGCTTCCGGTGCTCACGTACTGAAAGTACGCTCCGCTCCGGTTCTCGGAATCCACCTTTCTCAACTCGGCCTGACCTGAATTTGCCACGCCGCAATTTGTTACAACCACTTCAAACTCCGGCCCTCCAGCCGCAGCAGGCGATCCTGCGGGATCTCGAGGCCGGCGGCTTCCTGCTTGGAAATGCCGGTGACGAAGCGGAAGAAGCAGCGCATTACGCCGCCATGGGTGACGCAGACCGTCGGCCGGCGAAGCGCGTCGAACCACGGCCTTATCCGTTCGAGCAGCATCTGATAGCTTTCGGCGCCCTCGCCGGGTGGCTGGAAATCCCATTTGGCGCCGCGACGGCCATCGGTTGAACCGGGGGCACGCTCCTCCAGTTCGGCGAAGGTGAAACCCTGCCAGTCGCCAAAACTGATCTCCACCAGGCGCGCCTCGGTGCGGTAGGCTGAAGGATCGAGCCCCATAGCTTCGCGCATCAATTCCATCGTCTCGCGCGTGCGCCGCATCGGGCTGGCGACGAAGTCGAAATCCGCAGGATTTCTGACCAGTTCCGCCAACCGTCGGCCGTTTTGCCTCGCCTGCTCGCGGCCAAAGTCGTTGATGTCGGTGTCGGCCTGGCCCTGCAGACGGTGCTCGGCATTCCACTCGGTCTGGCCGTGGCGCGCGATGTAGACGAGCGGGTACATCAGGTCTTCCGTAGGTCGGGCCAGGGCCTGGACGGATGATAAGCGGAGGCGATCAGTCCTTGACGGTCGAGATATCCGGCGCATCGACCGCCTTCATGCCGACGACATGGTAGCCGGAATCGACGTGATGCACCTCGCCGGTCACGCCGCGCGACAGGTCCGACAGGAAATAGACGCCGGAATCGCCGACCTCTTCCTGGGTGACCGTCTGCTTCAGCGGCGAATTGTATTCGTTCCACTTCAGGATGTAGCGGAAATCGCCGATGCCGGAGGCGGCCAGTGTCTTGATCGGACCGGCGGAGATCGCGTTGACGCGGATCTTCTTGGCGCCGAGGTCGACGGCGAGATAGCGCACGCTGGCTTCGAGCGCGGCCTTGGCGACGCCCATGACGTTGTAATGCGGCATCACCTTCTCGGCGCCGTAATAGGTCAGCGTCAGAAGCGAACCGCCGTCCGTCATCAGCGGCTCGGCGCGCTTGGCAATGGTGGTGAAGGAATAGACCGAGATGTCCATGGTGCGCAGGAAATTGTCACGCGTCGTCTCGACATAGCGACCGGTCAGCTCGTCCTTGTCGGAGAAGGCGATGGCATGGACGAGGAAGTCGAGCTTGCCCCAGTGCTTGGCGATATCGGCAAAGATGGCGTCGAGGCTTTCCGGGTCGGTCACGTCGCAATGGCCGGCGACATGCGCGTTGAGCTCGGCCGCGAGCGGCTCGACGCGCTTCTTGAAGGCCTCGCCCTGATAGGTCAGAGCGATCTCGGCGCCGTGATCGGCGCAAGCCTTGGCGATGCCGAAAGCGATCGACCGATTGTTGGCGACGCCGAGGATGAGGCCCCGCTTACCGGCCATCAGGCCCTGTCCAGCTGCCATGTGCAAGCTCTCCGCAAGAATATCTGCTTTGTGGAGAGCCCTATCGCACAGGCACAAAGCCCCTTCAAGCGCCCAAAAGACACTGTAACAGGAACAAAATTCCCTCGATCAGCCTTTTCGGCCGCGCATCAGGGCCTCAAGCTCGGCATCGCCGCCTTCCGGCAGCATCAGCCGCACATGGGCATAGAGATCGCCATGACCGCCGGCTTTTTCCGGCAGGCCCCTACCCTTGAGGCGCAGCACCTTGTCCGAGCTCGACCATGCGGGCACGTTGACCGCGAGCTTGCCGGTCGGCGTCTCGACCGCCACCTTGGCGCCGAGCACCGCGTCGGCCAGATCGACGGGCAGATCGACATGCAGGTCCCGCCCCTCGATGCGGTAGCGCGGATGGCGGCGGATGTGGATCTTGACCAGCGCGTCGCCCGGCTGGCCGGGACCCTGCTCGCCCTGGCCCTTCAGGCGGATCGTCTGGCCATCCTCGACATAGGCCGGCAGCTTGACCGCCACCTTGCGGCCGTCGGGGAACATCGCCGTCACCTTATCGGCAGTGGCTGCCTCCTCGACGCTGATGTCCATGGTGACGTTGAGGTCGGCCGCCTGGACCGGCTGGCGGCGATCGCCGCCCTTGCCCCCGCCGCGCGCGCCGGAAAAAGCGTCGCCGAAAATCTGGCTGAAGATGTCGCTGTTGCCGTCGAAAGGATCGCCACCCGGGCGCCCGGAGCGGAATTCGAAATGCGCGCCGCCCGGCCCTTGCTGGCGGCGGAACCCGCCAAACGGGTCGCCGCCGGCAGCACCCTCGAAACCCTGGAATTTCGGCTTGCCCTCGGCGTCGATCTCGCCACGGTCGAAGGCGCCGCGCTGCTTCTCGTCGCCGACGACTTCATATGCCTGGTTGACGGCGGCAAAACGGTCCTTCGCCTTGGGATCATTCGGATTCTGGTCCGGATGATGCTTCTTGGCGAGCTTGCGGTAAGCCGATTTTATGTCCTTGGCCGATGCGTTCTTGGCAACGCCCAGCACCTCATAGGGGTCGCGCATGCTTCCTGCCTGCAAGAGAGAATGGATTTGTGGTCGCCCCCTATATGCGCTCGCATAGGAAGAAATTCCAGTGGCGCAAGGGCAATTAGCGGGTGAAACTCAGAGCGCCCAAATCAAAGTGCCTTGAATTCCTGCATGCGCCAGCCGCCGGCGCCGGCAAGGCACAGCTCGCCCTTGTAGAGGGCAACACCGTCGAAACTCTCGCGCGTGGCGCTGAAACGGCGACAGGTCAGGCCGCCATCCTTCAATTCGACCAGCTCGGTGATCGCGCCGCGCGAGCCGGTGCCGGCATTGGCCCATGGCACCGCCTGGCCGCCAAGCTCGTTGATGTCGGCGGACGAAACGGCATTGCCGATGGTGGTCTGGTCGGAATCCTTGTCGGCGGCAGCCGGTGCGGCGGGCGAGGACGGCGCGCTGGAGGTGATGATCGAGCGGTCGACATCTGCCTTCTCCAGGCTGAAGCCGCCGGCGCCGCAGGCGGCAAGGGGAAGCGCCAACGTCAACAGCGCGGCCTTGGCACTGGCCGAAGCGATAACGCTCCATTGCCCGCTGTCAAAAGCTTGCGCGATACGCGACAATCGGCGAACTCCTCCCGCAATGTTAAAAATTTGGAAAACTATGAACGAAACCGAGTTAACAAGCAGTGACTTCACCGAAGCGGCGGAGCCCATCAGGCTCTTTGCCGCATGGCTGGAGGACGCCACCAAAAGCGAGATCAACGACGCCAACGGCGTCGCTCTGGCGACCGTCGACGCCGACGGCATGCCGGATGTGCGGATGGTGCTGCTCAAGGGGTTCGACGAAAAGGGGTTTGTCTTCTACACGAATTTCGAGAGCGCCAAGGGCCGCGAGATTCTTGGCAGCATGAAGGCGGCGATGTGCTTCCACTGGAAATCGCTGCGCCGCCAAGTGCGCATACGCGGGCCGGTGGAGATCGTCAGCGACGCCGAGGCCGACGCCTATTACGCGACGCGGCCGCGCGGCAGCCGCATCGGCGCCTGGGCATCGAAGCAGTCGCGGCCGCTGGAGAGCCGCTTCGCGTTGGAGAAAGCGGTGGCCGAATACACGGCGCGCTACGCCATCGGCGAGATCCCGCGGCCAAAACACTGGTCGGGCTTCCGCATCCTGCCGCGGACGATCGAGTTCTGGCACGACCGGCCATTTCGCCTGCATGACCGCGTCGTCTTTTCACGCAACGCCGCCGGCGGTTGGGACAAGGAACGGCTTTACCCCTAGAGCGTTTCACCGTTTCACGGAAACGGCGAACCGCTCTATCTCCTTGTTTTGACGCAATTCCGGACGGAAAACCGCTCACACTTTTCCTGGAATTGCGCTAATCCTTCTCAAGCTGGAAAAGCAGGAAACGCGGCCGCTCGCTGGCAACGCTGACGGCCGGGCGTATGGACTTGGTCGCTTCCTTCGGGACCAGGAACGTCTCGCGCAGGTTGAGCGTGTCGCCACTCCTGGCGCCGGAGAAGATCGCCGAGATGCAGTTGCCGACATTGTCGGGGGTCTTCAGCGAGACGATCGAGGTCGGCGACCAGCGCCGGCCGTCCTTGTCGATCAGCATGACCTTGCACCCGAGCCAGAGCTTCTGCAGATCCGGATTGCCGATCTTGACCTGGAAGTCGGCCAGCACGGGCACGGAGTCCGTCGGCAGGTTCGACATGCCGAAAGCGCCGCGCAAATCCGTCAGCTTCCAGTCGCTGCCGGCGAAATGCTCGCCGCAAAGGCGCTGGCGATGGGATGCGTGACGCCGTCGGCCGCCGCCTGCAGGGCGGAAAAGATGTTGCGGCTCATGATCCAGGCGATGGCGTCGTCCTCCAGCGCGAGATCACGTAGAGACCGATGAAGATCCAGTTGGTCTCCCAGATGACCACGACGACCTGCCAGAAGGAGCGCGAGCCGCCGCGCTTCTGCATGGCGGTGGCGAAGCGCCTGATCAGCCAGGAGATGACGACCGACACGATCAGCCAGCGCGAATCCAGCACATCGAGCACGTTGCCGGCGCCCTCGCCGAACGGCGCCATATCGAGCGTGACGCGCGAATATTGCCGCACCGTATCGCCGAGAAAACCCCAGGCGGCGTAATAGGCGAAGAAGGGCAGCAGCGCGACGGTGACCATGCGCGCCAGCCGCGCGCTGCCGCTCCGCGGCCCGGTTTCGCCTGCGGCTTGAGCCGCCTGCTGCGCGGCCTGGACGGCGGGCAAGGCAGGCAGCAGCGTCTGGAACATGGCGACGGTGACGATGAGCTGGGTCAGCGCAACCAGCGTCAGCAGGCCGAGGCCGGCCATGTGGTTGAGCAGGGCCGCGCGCGCCGCGACCTGCATGAACAGGTCGCCGAACACGATGCCCAGAAGCACCATGGCGACCAGTTGCGGCCAGAAGCGCCACCAGAGTGTCAGGGTCAGCGCCAGCGGTCTTACGGCAACGGCAAGCATTTTCGAGGGGCTCAGCCGATCAGCGGATGCCCTCCGATCGCCTCGGCGGATTCAGCGGCAGCGTGCTGGATCATGTCCTCTCCATTTCACGAGCCCCCGCCACGCGTCCCCAAGACATAACGCGTTATGATTGCCTTGACACCCCTGCACCAACTTTTCCGCGAGGCTGGGCGCCATGCGGGGCGTCAGGGCGCTGCCGCCTGCGGCACGTTGAAGGGGGTTATGACCTGGATGTTGGCCATGCCAGAAACCGGCGATTTCGGCAGCAAGCCATGCGCGCGCATCACATGCAGGCAGGCGTTTCGCATGTCCTGGCCGAGATCGTGATGCAGGACGGCGCTGATGCGCCCGGCGCGCAGCAGCGCGAGATTGTCGGCGTCAAGGTCGTGGCCGACGAAGGCGCGGCAAGCTCGGCCGAGCGAAGCGAAGGCCTCGACGATCGCCCGGTTGCCGCCGCCGATCGAGTAGACGCCGGCGATGTCGGGATCGGCCCGCAAGGCCGCCAGCGCGAGCATGCCCGTATTGCGATCGAGGCCATGACCCTCGCTGACCTCGACGATGCCCAGCGCCGGATAGCGCTCGCGCAGCGCTTGCCGGAAGCCTATCTCGCGCTCCTCCTCGCCGCGAAACCG
Organism: Mesorhizobium sp. B2-7-1; assembly: GCF_006440735.1. Lineage (GTDB taxonomy): Bacteria > Pseudomonadota > Alphaproteobacteria > Rhizobiales > Rhizobiaceae > Mesorhizobium. Next base: position 9,459 of record NZ_VFUA01000136.1, read on the forward strand.
GTTGCTGCTGATGGTGACGAGGATACGCGCCGGCCCGCCGCCCAGCCATTCGCCGAGAAGATAGGCCGCGGTCTCGCCGGCCGCCCGGTTGTCCATGCCGACATAGGCCTGCCGGCCAGTGTCGGGAAGATCCGTCACCAGCGTGACGACGGGTATCCCGGTGGCGACGAGCCGGGCCGTCGCGTCCCTGACCTCCGCGACATCGGGCGCCTTGAGGAACACGCCGTTGCTGCCGCGCCGCCGCAGGGCCTCGATGATCGCGACCGTGTCGTCGACACCGCGCGTCTCGGCGAAATGGTAACGGGCGCGAAAGATCACCGGCTGCAGCGACGGCATCGCCTGTTCCAGTCCCTGCCGCACCGCTTCGCTGAAGCGCGACGGCGTTTCCATGACGACGTCGAGGACAAGCTTGCGGCCGGAAAGGCCGATCTGGTCGCGCTGCTTCTCAAGCTCGCCGATGGCCTGCCTGACCCGCCGGATGGTGTGCTCGCGCACGCCCGGCCTCTCGTTGAGCACGCGGTCGACCGTCGCAAGGCTGAGCCCGGCTTGGAGGGCGATATCCTTGACGAGAAACGGACGAGACATGTTCTGAGGTGTTTTTGAGGTGTTCTGGAGGCAATGAGAACCGCAGATTGCGATATACAGCAGTTAGAACCGGAACCGCAACAGGAGGATACGCCATGAAGGCCGACAACCCAGCCAGGATCAGGTCCGAACGGGTCTGGCTGACCAAGGACCAGTGCGATATCGAAGGCTTCCGGGCGATCGTCGAGCAGACGACCAATCCCGCCGATTACCCCTTCGCCGCCGGCGTCGAAAAGAACGTACTCGTCTATGACGGCGACGCGGTCCGCAAGGCGGCGGCCGATCCCGGGACGCGCAAGGCGCTGCTGGCGGAGTGGATCGAGGCGATGACCAGCGGGCCTGGCGTCGTGACCTTCAAGAAGGCGTTCGCCGATACGGCGCCGGTCGATATCGCAACAGGTCTCTTCAACGAGATGATCGCCGAGCAGCACGCCACCGGCACCGGCGGCGGCGACCATTTCGCCAGGCCTGGCGCCAATGACCGCATCTGGAACGCGCTCGAAAAATTCTGCCTGCGCGACCCGCAAGCCTTCGCCGCTTATTACGGCAACGACATCATCGGGCTGATCTCGGAAGCCTGGCTCGGCCCGGCCTATCAGATGACCTCGCAGATCAACTGCGTCAATCCCGGCGGCGCCGCGCAATCGGCGCATCGCGACTATCATCTGGGCTTCCAGACCCCCGAGATGATCGAGCGCTACCCGGTGCATGTGCACAGCATCTCGCCGGTGCTGACGCTACAGGGGGCCGTCGCCCATTGCGACATGCCGCTGGAGAGCGGGCCAACGCTGTACCTTCCCTACTCGCAGGCTTATCTGCCGGGATATCTCGCGACAGGCCTGCCGGAGTTCAAGGCGTATTTCGCCGAGCATCACGTGCAGCTCGCCCTGGAAAAGGGCGACGCCGCCTTCTTCAACCCGGCGCTGTTCCATGCCGCCGGCAACAACCGCTCCACCGACATCCGCCGCATGGCCAATCTGCTGCAGGTGTCGTCGGGTTATGGCCGCGCGATGGAAAGCGTCGACCGCACCAGGATGAGCCGCACGCTCTATCCGGCGATCCAGAAGATGCTGGCATCGGGCGCGATCTCGAAGGCGGCTGCCGCGAACGCGATCGCCTCGACGGCGGAAGGCTATTCCTTCCCGACCAATCTCGATCGCGATCCGCCGATCGGCGGGCTGGCGCCGGAGACGCAGCAGGCGCTGTTCCACCGCGCGCTCGAGGCCGGCTGGACTCCGGAAGCTTTTGGTAAGGCGCTGGACGAACAGGCGGCCAAGAAGCTTACGTGACATCGGCATAGGCACGCCGAGGCCGGCGCCTTCGTGGGATAGGTTTTACGCCTATCCCTTCTTGCGCGTCATGAAAGCGGTGAGCGCGGCGCGCGCCTCATCGGACGTCAGGCGCTCGCGGAAATGCTCGCTTTCAACCTTGATGCGCGCGATGAGCGCCTCGCGTGGCTCGCGCATCAGGTCGCGCGCGATCTTCAGCGCCTGCGGCGGCTTGGCCGCGATGTTGTTGGCGGCGGCAAGCACCGCGCCTTCCAGCGCATCCTCGGCAACCACCTCGTAGATCATGCCGGCGGCCTTGGCGCGCTCGGCCGAAAGGCCTTCGCCGAGGCCGAGCAGCGCGAAGGCGCCCTGCCGTCCCAGAAGCTGCGGCGCGATCAGGCTTGAGCCGGCCTCCGGCACAAGGCCGAGATCGACGAAGGGCGTGCGGAAGAGCGTGCGCGGCGTGGCGAAGGTCAGGTCGCAATGCAGGTTGAGCGTCGTGCCGATGCCCACCGCGATGCCGTCGACGCCCGACACCATCGGCTTTTCCGATCTGGCCAGCGCCATCAGGAAATCCCAGACCTCGTTGCCGCCCTCGCCGCCGGTGGCGATGACCAGGAAGTCGGTAAGGTCGTTGCCGGCGGAGAAGGCGCCTGGAACGCCGAGGAAGACGTGGACGCGGACCGCCGGATCGGCGTCGCCCTCGGCCAGCGCGGCCGACATTTTGGCGTACATGGCGCGCGTCAGCGCGTTCTTCTTGTCAGGGCGGTTGATGCGGATGATCTGCACGGCGCCCTGGCGCTCGACGAGGATATGGTCTGTCACGGTCGGTCCTTTGAACGTCAGGATGCTTAAGCGGAAATCAGCGCCTTGCCGGCAGCGGCGAGGCTCTCGGCGCCGTTGATGACACGCTCCTTCAGCGCGCGCGTCTCGCCGAGCAGGTTTTCGGCAAAGAAGCGGCAGAGCGCGACGCGGTCGCGGTCGGCCAGCCCGCCCTGCGCCAGATAGGCGCCGCCGGCGGCGAGCGAGATCAGGCGCAGATAGGGTGTGGCGCCGGCCATCGCGGCGTCGCTCTTGCCGTCGGCAGCGAGCTTCTGCAGGAAACGCGTGGCGTCATCGAGATCGGCCAGCGCACGGTCGAGATTGTCGGCGGTGCGGCCGAAGCCGTCGATGTTCGATGTGCGCACCGCATCGGCCACCGCTTTCAATTCACCAATGTAGCCGTGCACATGCTCGCCACCGCCAAGCGGCAGCTTTCGCGCCACGAGGTCGATCGCCTGGATGCCGTTGGTGCCCTCGTAGATCGGCGCGATGCGGGCATCGCGATAAAGGGCCGCGGCACCCGTCTCCTCGATGAAACCCATGCCGCCATGCACCTGGACGCCCAGCGATGCGACCTCGACGCCGACATCGGTGGAGAAGGCTTTCGCCAGCGGCGTCAGCAGGTTGGCGCGGTCGCGCCAGTTGGCGGCCGCCTCGCCCTCGCCGACGCGGGCGCGGTCGATGGCATGGGCGCAGGAATAGCTGATCGCTCGGGCGATCTGGGTCAGCGCGCGCATGGTGAGCAGATTGCGCTGGACATCCGGGTGATGGACGATCGGCGCCATGCCGGAGCCCGAATAGTCCGAGGCCTTGCCCTGGCGGCGCTCATTGGCATAGGCGATCGCCTTCTGCGTGGCGGTCTCGGCGACGGCCACGCCCTGCATGCCGACGGCAAGGCGGGCGTTGTTCATCATCGTGAACATGCAGGCCAGCCCCTTGTTCTCCTCACCGATCAGCCAGCCGATGGCGCCCGGCGTCGCGCCCTGAAAACCCTCGCCATAGATCATGGTGCAGGTCGGCGAGGCATGGATGCCGAGCTTGTGCTCGAGGCCCGAACAGAAGACGTCGTTGCGGCCGCCGAGCGAGCCGTCGTCATTGACGAAGAACTTCGGCACCAAAAACAGCGAGATGCCGCGCGTGCCGGCTGGCGCGTCAGGCAACCGCGCCAGCACCAGATGCACGATGTTGTCGGTGAAGTCGTGCTCGCCATAGGTGATGAAGATCTTCTGGCCGAAGATGCGGTAGGTGCCGTCGCCGACGGGCTCGGCGCGGCTGCGCAGGGCCGCGAGGTCCGAGCCCGCCTGCGGCTCGGTCAGGTTCATCGTGCCCATCCACTCGCCCGAGACGAGCTTGGCCAGGTATTTTTGCTTCAGCGCTTCGGAAGCGTGCTTATCGAGGGCTTCCACCGCGCCCATGGTCAGCGTCGGGCCGATGCCGAAGGCCATGGCGGCGGAGTTCCACATCTCCAGTGCTGCGACGCCAAGCATCGTCGGCAGCCCCTGGCCGCCGAACTCCTCCGGGCCGGACAGCGCGTTCCAGCCGCCGTCGATCCAGCGCCGGTAGAGCTCTTTCCAGCCGGGCGGCGTGGTGACGGAAGCATCCTTCAGCACAGCACCTTGCTCGTCGCCGATCTTGTAGAGAGGCGCGACCTCCTCGCTGGCGAAGCGGCCCGCTTCGGCCAGGATCGCGTCCACGAGGTCCTCGCCGAGATCGCCGAAGGTGCCGGCGTCCAGCGCCGGCCTCAGCCCGGCCACCTGCTTCAGCGTGAAGGCGATGTCCTCGACCGGTGCGCGATACATGTCTGCTCCCTCCTCCGTTCCAGCCAACCGTAAGGCATGGCCGAAGCGAAACCATGCGTCGATTTCGCACCTTCTTTTTACGTAAACGTCAAACTTTGTCACGCGGATTTTGCGAGCGCGGACGTAGTCATCCACGACGCTTGCCCCAACCGAAGCAAATCGCCGACCTCGGAGATTAGCCGAAGCGTCCGAACTTCGTCATCCACGGGCGGAGCGGAAGCGCAGCGGACACGTAGACCCGAGGATCCATTCCGTGACCTTGGCCGTGGAGTGCGGCGGAGCGAAATTCTGGGCCGTTGCAACGCTTTGAAGTCACGGAATGGATCCTCGGGTCTACGCCGCGTCGCTTCGCTCCTTGCTCCGCCCGTGGATGACGAACCCGCGAAGGCTTTGACCGATTTTCAGGGCCCGCAATTGCGCTTCAAAATTCTACAGCGGGGTATTACATCCCGCTATGATCTGCTCGGGCAGATCATAGAAAGACCGGAACACCCATGCTTGCCAGACCCGACGCCTATCGCTGCATCGAATGCGGGCTGCCCTACCGGGCGCCGGGCTTCCACTATTATCACGGCATGCTCGAGGAAGGCCCCGCCTACTGGACCGATCGCGGGCTATTGTGCTCGCCGCAATGCTCTCTCACGCATCACAAGAAGCGCAGGGCGGAAGGCACGCTGCCGCAGGAGCCGGCGCCCGATCCGTTCGAGATGCCGTCGCTGTTCAGGCGCTGATCGATCCCCTCAGCGTATGCTGCGTCCCACCGCCTGCAGCGCCAGGAAGGCTTCGTGACGCTTGTCGTGCCACGCCCGCATGTCGCCCGTCGCAGGCCTGAAAACGTCACCAAGCCGGGACATGGCAGGCATGGCGTTGGAAAGGTCCGCATACCGGCCGGATGCCACCGCCCCCAGCATCGCTGCACCCAGCAACACCGGCTCCGGCGATTGCGAGGCGGCCACCGGCAAGCCGGCGGCGTCGGCAAGCAGCTGGCGCACCAGCGGCGACTGCCCGGCGCCGCCGCTGATGACGACGGTGTCGACGGCAACACCAGACGACGCCATCGCCGCCACGATCTGGCGCACGCCATAGCCGAGGCCGCACAGCCCGGCCACGTAGAGACCGACGAGACTTTCGACGGAACGGTCGGTGCCGAGCCCGGCGATCTGGCCGCGCGCATCGGGATCCGCCAATGGCGAACGATTGCCGAGGAACTCGGGCACGACGTGGATGCTTCCCGCGAGCGTGGCGGCCGCCGACAGGTCGGGCGAAGCCGCTGTAGCGGCTGCGGCCAGCCAATCGACCAGCGATCTGCCTTCATCCGTGGCGCGTGCCGAAGCCTCGGCGGCGGCCGGATGGAAATGCACCAGGAGATCGATGGCGGCGCCGGCCGCCGACTGGCCGCCCTCGCTCAGCCAGAACCCGGGCACCATGGCAGAATAGTAAGGCCCCCACACGCCCGGAACGAAGGCCGGGCCTTGGCTGCTTGCCATGGTGCAGGCCGAGGTGCCGAGCACATAGGCCATGCGCGAGGCGATGGTGCCGATGTCGCCGGCAGCGCCCACCGTACCGACACCGCCGGCATGGGCATCGATCAGCCCGGCGGCCACGATTGTTCCGGCAACTAGGCCCAATTCAGCAGCGGCCGCTTCCGTGAGGCCCGCACCCACCGCGGTGCCGGGGTCGACCACTTCCGTGCCGATGCGGGCAAAACCTTCGTTGGCGAGCTCGCCGAGCCCCACCGCATGGAAATAGCTGTCGTCCCAGCGCCGGTCATGGCCGAGATAGGTCCATTTGCAGGCGAGCGTGCAGACCGAACGGGCAAGGCTGCCGGTGGCGC
>NZ_VFUA01000137.1 GCF_006440735.1 Mesorhizobium sp. B2-7-1
CCTATCTGGCGCGCCAGTACACGACAATCGCCGTCGTCGGCATCGTCGTGCTGCTGCTTGCCTGGTGGCTGCTTTCCATCACCGCCGCGATCGGCTTTCTGATCGGCGCCGTGCTCTCTGGCGCCGCCGGCTTCATCGGCATGCATGTCTCGGTGCGCGCCAACGTCCGCACTGCGCAGGCTGCCTCCAACAGCCTTGCCGCCGGCCTCGACATCGCCTTCAAGTCGGGCGCCATCACCGGCATGCTGGTGGCGGGCCTGGCGCTGCTCGGCGTCTCGATCTACTATCTCATCCTGACCGGCCCGATGGGCCTGCAGCCGAACGACCGTATCGTCATCGACTCGCTGGTTTCGCTCGGCTTCGGCGCTTCGCTGATCTCGATCTTCGCCCGTCTCGGCGGCGGCATCTTCACCAAAGGTGCGGACGTCGGCGGCGACCTCGTCGGCAAGGTCGAGGCCGGCATTCCGGAAGACGATCCGCGCAACCCGGCCACCATCGCCGACAATGTCGGCGACAATGTCGGCGACTGCGCCGGCATGGCCGCGGACCTGTTCGAAACCTATGCGGTAACTGTCGTCGCCACCATGGTTCTGGCCGCCATCTTCTTCGGCGGCACGGCCGCGCTGGGTGCGTCGATGCTCTATCCGCTCGCCATCTGCGGCGCCTGCATCCTGACCTCGATCGTCGGCACCTTCTTCGTCAAGCTTGGTTCCAACGGCTCGATCATGGGCGCTCTCTACAAGGGCCTGATCGTCACCGGCCTGCTGTCGGTCGTCGGGCTCGGCGTCGCCACCTCGGCCACGGTCGGCTGGGGCGAGATCGGCACCGTCGCGGGCATCGCCATCACTGGCAAGAACCTGTTCATCTGTGGCCTGATCGGCCTCCTGGTGACCGGCCTGATCGTGGTGATCACCGAATACTACACCGGCACCAATAAGCGCCCGGTGAACTCGATCGCCCAGGCGTCGGTGACCGGCCATGGCACTAACGTCATCCAGGGCCTCGCTGTGTCGCTGGAATCGACGGCGCTGCCGGCCATCGTCATCGTCGGCGGCATCATCGCCACCTACCAGCTCGGCGGCCTCTTCGGCACGGCAATCGCCGTCACCACCATGCTCGGCCTCGCCGGCATGATCGTGGCCCTCGACGCCTTCGGCCCGGTCACCGACAATGCCGGCGGCATTGCCGAAATGGCTGGCCTGCCCAAGGAAGTGCGCCATTCCACCGACGCGCTCGACGCGGTCGGCAACACCACCAAGGCGGTAACCAAGGGCTATGCCATCGGCTCGGCCGGCCTTGGCGCACTGGTGTTGTTCGCGGCCTATTCGAACGACCTGAAGTTCTTTGCCGCCAACGGCGACAAATATCATTACTTCCAGGGCATGGGCGAAGTCTCCTTCGACCTCTCCAATCCCTATGTCGTCGCCGGCCTGATCTTCGGCGGCCTGATCCCTTACCTGTTCGGCGGCATCGCGATGACCGCCGTCGGTCGCGCCGCCGGCTCGATCGTCGAGGAAGTGCGCAAGCAGTTCCGCGAGGACAAGGGCATTATGGCCGGCACCTCCAAGCCGAACTATGCGCGCGCCGTCGACATCCTGACCAGGGCGGCGATCCGGGAAATGATCATCCCGTCGCTGCTGCCGGTGCTGGCGCCGCTCGTCGTCTATTTCGGCGTGCTGCTGATCTCGGGCTCCAAGGCCTCGGCCTTCGCGGCGCTCGGCGCCTCGCTGCTCGGCGTCATCGTCAACGGCCTTTTCGTCGCCATCTCGATGACCTCCGGCGGCGGTGCCTGGGACAACGCCAAGAAGTCGTTCGAGGACGGTTTTACCGACAAGGACGGCGTCAAGCACCTGAAGGGCTCCGAGGCGCACAAGGCCTCGGTCACCGGCGACACCGTCGGCGATCCCTACAAGGACACCGCCGGCCCGGCCGTCAACCCGGCGATCAAGATCACCAACATCGTCGCGCTGCTTCTGCTCGCCGTGCTCGCGCACGGCTGATTGCAGCTCCGACTCCAAGGCAAAGCCCGCGGGATCGCTCCTGCGGGCTTTTGTTTTCCGGCATCACATCACGCACTCCGCGGCCCTGGGGGCACTCAGTTGTCTTCAGGCCCTTCGCTGCCGTGGCGATAGCGGGTTAGCAACGCGTCGGCGTCTGGTTCTCGCTCGGGCATTGGCGGCAAGCCACGTGTCTGGCGCAGCATGGCAATGAACGCGCCGCGGCGATATTGGCGGCGGAAGGAACGCGCTCGCGGATGCATGCCGAGGGCAGCCAGCAGCCTGCGTTTGAGGTAGCGGGAGCGCTTGAGAGGAGCAGGCTCCTCGGCGTTGCCGAGAAGCCGGACGCGCAACGCGTCCGGCGCATTCATCGCGTCCATCAGGTCTTCGTGCTCCCGCGCCGTGTCTCGCGCATAGCTGCCTTCGCGCTTGCCCGAATGCAGCATGAGCACCGTCAGATGGGGCATTGTCGCGATCACAGCACCTTTGCGCCAGGCACGGAACAGCCAGTCCTGGGAACTCTCGCAAACGCACTGGCTGGCCGGGCGCCACGGTCCAAGCCTTGGCAGCGACGTCCGCCGGATCATTTGCGCAGAGCCGAATCCGACTGTGATGACTGGGTCATAAAAGCCGTCCCGCCCCATCCCGAGGATCATATGCCTGGAACCTTTGCTCGCGGATGACTCGATGACTGCACCTCGGGCGATCACCACATCAGCGCCGGTGGCGTCGATCCAGCCGCACATGGACGCCAGATGGTCGGGAAACCAGAGATCGTCATGGTTCAAGATAGCAACGAAGCGACCGCGGGCTCGGGCAAAGCCGATATTGTTAGGCCCCGATTGCTCGCCGAAATTCACCGGAAGGTCGATATAGGAGATGCGGGTGTCGCCGAAAGCGGCGACCGTGGTCGCGGTGTCCGGCCGACACGCGTCGCCAATGACTATGGCTTCCCAGTCCTGGAGAGTCTGACCGATGAGGCTCTTCAGTGCTTGATGCAGCACCGCCGGACGATTGTGCGTCGCTATCACGACCGAGACCAGCGGTTCGATCGGTCTGATTGGCGCGCCTTGCTCGGCCGGCTCCATGCTACACCAGCTTATAGGGGATCTGCTCGGTGTCCGGGGGCAGGCGCCAATGGTCCGGCGCGTCATAGGCGTAAGCCTTGTCGACGAGGTTGAGCACCAAAGCAGTCTCCGGTCCGAGCGCGACCACACCGTGCCAGACGCCGGGCGGAATGGTGACGATTGCCGGTCGCAAGGCGCCGACGATCTTGTGCCAGACCGTGCCGGAACTGGGCGAGGCCTTGCGCCCGTCGAAAAGCGATATTCGCACGCTGCCGACGCAGCAGAACAAACGGTCCAACGTCACCGCATGTGCGTGCCAACCCGTCACCGCGCCTGGATACATCGTGCGTTGAAACACTTGCCCGACGGGGGATTGATCGAGAGCCCATTCCCCGCGAAAGACCTCGGTCAGGTAGCCGTTGGACGTCGCGACGGGTCTGATTTCCTTGATGCGGACGCCCTCGATTGCCGGAGGGTCGATTGCAAGCCAGTCGGGCGTTACGGTTGCTTGGTCGGGTGTGCCCGTGGCCATCCAGCCGTCAGGCCCTGCACGCTGATCGCCGGACATTTCAAGCCCTCCCAACCCGGCCGGCTTGATAAGGGTTCGCCCTGGGGATGACAAGCTGGGTTATCCCGTGCATGGAACAAAAACCCGTGAGAGCGATCGCACAGGTTTTGTTGCCGGGAAGGGAGAGGCCGCCGAAAACGGCGGTGCCGGAAGCCTCAGGGCGTACCGCCGCTGCCGCCGCCTGGAATGCCGGGCGCCAGCTTGCTCGCGCCGCTGATGATCTGGCTGAGGAAGTTCTGGTCCTTGCCGCCGGTCGGCGTCGTCCTCGAGATGAAGTCGAAGATCTTGCCGTCCTTGAGGCCGTAATTGGCGATCTGGGTAACGCGGCCGTCGGCGCCGAAATAGACCGCCAGCACGTGCTGGTCGATGATGCGGGGGTTGTCGAAAGCGACGTAGCGCTTGCGCGTCTGCGAGATGTAGTAGAAGGCCTCGTTGTCGAAGGTCGCCGTCGTCGACGGCGTGCCCAGCGCCAAAAGCACCTGCTCGCGGCTCGACCCGACCGGCACCGAATCGATCGCCTGCTGGTCGATGACGTAGCCTTTGGTCAGCGTCTCGCTGGGATGGAGATCGCCGAACATCTTGGACGAATTGCAGGCGGAAAGCGCTGACACCACTACCAGCAGCGAAGCCACGCCCACTGGGGCGGGCGCAAAGAACGACTTGAATTTCAGCGCACCCAACAACAATTCTCCATCACATCCCCGCAACTTGCGCTGGGCCGCAAAACCGGTAAACCAGCTTGCATGCCGATGCAACAAGGCCAAATCAAACAACAGGTCCCCGGGAGACCGCCCTCAATGTTCCAGCGCCTTTTTGGCCGCGAACGCAATGCCAACCGCGCTATCACCGACGCGCTCTACGCACAAATCGTGGCGGCGGCGCGGCAAACGGTGTTTTATTCCGACTGGAATGTGCCGGATACGCCGCTCGGCCGCTTCGAGATGCTGTCGCTGCACATGTATCTTGTCCAGCACCGGCTGCGTGGCGAGCAAGGTGTGGCCGTCGAGGTCGCGCAAGTGCTGATCGACGAGTTCTTCCTCGACGTCGAGCATTCGCTGCGCGAACTCGGCATCAGCGATGTCGGCGTGCCCAAACGCATGAAGAAGCTGGCAAAGATGTTTTATGGCCGTACCGCCGCTTATGACGACGCGCTCAACGAAGACGATCGGGTGGCGCTTGCGGCGGCGCTCGCCCGCAACGTCAGGCCGGACTCCGGCGCCTGGCCGCAGGCTCCGCTGCTGGCGGACTATGTCTGCGAAGCCTCGCAGAAGCTTGCCGCGCAGCCGACCGAATCGATCGTCGCCGGCACCGCCGCGTTCCCGGCCGCCGGAGCCGTGTGAAGGAGCCTGTGATGAAAGACGCCGAATTGCGCAGCCCGGTTTCCTTTGTCGCCAATGTCGCGCGGCTGCCGCAAAAGGGTTTGCCCATCGTGGTCGAGGCCGATGAGCGCCAGCGTGAGGCTCTTGCGGCCGAATACGAACTGCTTTCGGTCGAAAGCTATCGCGCCGAACTGCTTGTGGCTTCCTGGAAGCGCAATGGCGTCAAAGTCACCGGACGCATCGAGGCCGACATCACGCAAGCCTGCATCGTCACCCTGGATCCAGTCGCCGCGCATATTGACGAGCCCGTCGAGGCGCTGTTCCTGCCCGAGCAGTCGAAGCTTGGGCGCGAAGGCTTCGAAGGCGGCGGCGAGATCGTCCTCGACGCCGATGGACCTGATAGCCCCGAGACATTTTCCGGCGACACCATCGACGTCGGCGCGCTGGCCGAGCAGTTTTTCGGCCTGGCGATCGACCCCTATCCGCGCAAGCCGGGAGCCTCGATCGACGCCGCTGGCGAGGATCAGCCCGAGGAAAGCGAATTCCAGAAAAAACTGCGTTCGCTGCTTGGAAAATCCTGAGAGTGGTCCGGATTTTGGAAAAGTCGGTTGTGCGCAAGCGCAAAACCGCTATTTTCGCCGAACCTTCGCGAGCCCCTTACCCTGGCAGGCATCCGCCGCAAGCCAGGCAAACCGTGAGAAAAGCACTACGTGATCAGGATTTCCATCGATGCCATGGGCGGCGATCACGGACCGAGCGTGGTCATCCCGGCGCTGATGACGGTCGCCATCCGCCGCCCTGACATCCGCTTCGTCATCTATGGCCGCGAGGACGTGGTGCGTCCCGAGCTCGCCAAGTTCCCGAAACTCGCCGAGGTGAGCGAGTTCGTCCATTGCGAGATCGCCGTGCGCATGGACGACAAGCCGAGCCAGGCGCTTCGCCATGGCCGCTGGAAGTCGTCCATGTGGAAGGCCGTCGAAGCGGTCAAGAACGGCGGCGCGCAGGCCTGCATCTCGGCCGGCAACACCGGCGCGCTGATGGCGATGTCGAAATTCTGCCTGCGCACCATGGCCACCATCGAGCGCCCGGCGATCGCGGCGCTCTGGCCGACGACGCGCGGCGAAAGCGTGGTGCTCGATGTCGGCGCCACCATCGGCGCGGATGCGCACCAGCTTATCGATTTCGCCATTCTGGGCACCGGCATGGCGCGTTCGGTGTTTGGCATCGAGCGGCCGAGCGTCGGCCTGCTCAATGTCGGCGTCGAGGAGATCAAGGGCCAGGAAGAGGTCAAGGAAGCCGGCCGCATGCTGCGCGAGGCCAACATGACCTCGATGAATTATCGCGGCTTCGTCGAGGGTGACGATATCGGCAAGGGCACGGTCGACGTGGTGGTCACCGAGGGCTTTGCCGGCAATATCGCGCTCAAGACCGCCGAGGGCACCGCAAGGCAGATCGCCGGCTATCTGCGCGCCGCCATGAGCCGCACGCTCATGGCCAAGATCGGCTATGTCTTCGCCAAGGGCGCCTTCGACAGGCTGCGCGAGAAGATGGATGTCGGTCGCTCCAATGGCGGCGTCTTCTTGGGCTTGAACGGCATCGTGGTGAAGAGCCATGGCGGCGCCGATTCGGATGGCTTCGCGGCCGCCATCGAACTCGGCTACGACATGGTGCGCAACAATCTGCTTGACCGGATCGAGGCCGACCTCGATCTGTTCCATGCGCGCAACCCGACCGCGCAGGCAAACAGGAAATCCGGCGTCGCCGACGCCGAGGAATAGGAAAGAGCCTTGATCAGATCAGTCGTGCGCCGCAACGGTGCCCCGCGCGGCCCCGCCGCATCATGAAGAATGCCGACTTCGAAGGCATGGTCGAGACCTCCGACGAGTGGATCGTCCAGCGCACCGGCATTCGCCAGCGCCACGTCGCCGCCGACGACGAAACGACGGCCTCGCTCGGCGAGGCGGCCGCGCGTGCCGCGCTGGGCAGCGCCGGCATGACGCCCGCCGATATCGACCTCATCATCCTGGCGACCTCGACGCCCAACAACACGTTCCCGGCGACCGCCGTCGAAATCCAGAACCGGCTCGGCATGCATCACGGTTTTGCCTTCGACATGCAGGCCGTGTGCTCGGGCTTCGTCTATGCCGTCGCCACCGCCGACCTTTATATCCGTGGCGGCCTCGCCAAGCGCGTCCTGGTGATCGGGTCGGAAACATTCTCGCGCATCCTCGACTGGAGCGACCGTTCGACCTGCGTGCTTTTCGGCGACGGCGCCGGCGCGCTGGTTCTCGAAGCGGAAGACGGAGCCGGTGTGATTACCGACCGCGGCGTGCTGGCGGCCAGCCTGCGCTCCGACGGCGCGCACAAGGACAAGCTTTTCGTCGATGGCGGCCCTTCGACCACGGGAACCGTCGGCCATCTCAGGATGGAAGGCCGTGAGGTGTTCAAGCATGCCGTCGGCATGATCACCGATGTCATCGAGGCGACCTTCGGCGAGGCCGGCATTACGGCGCAGGACCTCGACTGGTTCGTGCCGCATCAGGCCAATAAACGGATTATTGACGCTTCCGCCAAGAAGCTCGGGATTGCCGAGCAGAAAGTGGTGGTCACCGTCGATTTACACGGTAACACCTCGGCTGCCTCGGTGCCGCTCGCTTTGTCGGTGGCGGTCGCCGACGGCCGCATCAAGAAGGGCGACCTTGTGCTTCTTGAGGCGATGGGTGGGGGTTTCACCTGGGGCGCGGTGTTGCTCCGCTGGTAAGTGCCGAACTCGCCGGTTCGGTTCTTGACCTTGCCGGATCAATTACTTAGGCTCTGCCTTTACCTGTATCGATTTACGTTTTTGCTCGCGGATGGGACGGTCGCATGGGGGGAAAGACACTTACGCGTGCCGACCTTGCTGAAGCCGTTTATCGGAAGGTTGGCTTGTCGCGAACGGAATCGGCGGAACTCGTCGAGGCTGTCCTGGACGAAATCTGCGAAGCCATCGTTCGCGGCGAGACGGTGAAGCTGTCGTCATTCGCCACCTTCCATGTCCGTTCCAAGAACGAGCGCATCGGCCGCAATCCCAAGACCGGTGAGGAAGTGCCGATCCTGCCGCGCCGTGTGATGACGTTCAAATCGTCGAACGTTCTCAAGAGCCGTATTCTGCGTTCGCATCAGAACAGCAAGGGCAAGGGCGGCAAGTAATTTGCTGGCGAATGCGGTTGAAAACAGCCGGTCGTTTTGACGCTGGGCTTGAATATCGTTTCATAAATCGCTGAAATAAGGCACGATTCGGCATCATGAACCGGATCGCGGTCCAGTGTGGAGGATTGGCCCATGGACAAGAGCCCGGATGCTTTCCGCACCATCAGCGAAGTCGCGGAAGATCTCGATCTGCCGCAGCATGTGCTGCGTTTCTGGGAGACGCGCTTCACCCAGATCAAGCCTATGAAGCGTGGCGGCGGCAGGCGCTATTACCGGCCGCAGGACGTCGAGCTCATCAAGGGCATCAGGCATATGCTCTATGATCAGGGCTATACGATCAAAGGCGTGCAGAAGCTGTTGCGGGAGAACGGCAACCATTTTCTGGTCGCCATCGGCAATGGCGACATGGCCGCCGTGGAGGCGATCGCCCAGCGCCGCCAGGCCGAGCAGGTGCCGCTGACCGCAGCCGCGCAGCCGCGCGGCGACGAGGATGCGCTGGTCGGCCAGCCGAAGGTGAAACCCAGCCGCCGTTTCTTCGGCCTCGGCAAGAACGACGAGGAAGGTCCGGTTCAACCCGATTCTTCGAAATTGTCGCGTGACAACCGCGCGTTGCTGCAGGAGGCACTGTTCGACCTCTTGGAATGCAAGCGCCTGCTCGACCAGGTTCGTTGAACGGTCATCGTTCCGCTTGGTGCCGCGCGGCCGGCCCGCCGGAACTGGCTCGTCGTCCGTGCGTTAGGCCTTCTCGAAGAGAAGGACAACAAGCATGGCATCGTTTTCGACCCTCTCCGACCTTGATATCGACAAGCAGGTCGCGGCGCTTTCGCGACAGTTGCACGATCTCAAGAAGGTTCTGGCCAGGCGCGGTGACGCCTATTACGAGGATGGCCGCGAGGCGGCGTCCGACTATTATTCGCAACTTGCCGATCGCCTGCACGAGGCGTTGCCGGCAATAAGGCGCAGGGGTAGGGCGCTCGAGCGTACGGCGCGCGATCATCCGGCGACGACCGTCGCCGTCGGGTTGGTCGTGGTCGGACTGCTTGCTGGCCTTCTTATCGGCCGGCGCTGATCTATCGAGAGGATACAAACAGAAATGGCGGCCGTTCTCGACGGCCGCCATTTCCGTGCCACTCGGCTCGCGTTACTTCGCGAGCTTGATCTGGCTCTTGGGGTCGACCTGAGCGGTGGCCGGGCGGCACTTGCCGTACACGGTGCCGGACGAATCGGTGCCGTCGACATATTTGCCTTTGCAGTTGAACTGCAGCACCACGCACGCGCCGTGGCCCTTGCAGACAGCGCCGTCATTGCTGGGCAGGATGCCGGCCGAAGCCGGAGCCGAGACGGAGCCGAAAGCCGAGACGACGAGAGCCGCGGCGAGGGTGATACGCTTGAAGTTGGTCATTTGAGTATTTCCTTCCATTGGTTGTTGGGATCGCCGTCCTGGCGTCCCGTTGGGTTGAGGAGCACCTTCGCGGTGCCCATGGCCGCTTAGTGCCGGCCCCAATGGAAAGGTTCATATGCCGCGCGATTTTTTTCGTTTGACCGGCGATGTTTATGTTCGGCCATGAAATTTATCGGAGCCTCGCATCGCGCATCTGGCACGCAGCGCCTCGGCATAGAGCCGGTTCACTCCGCGATGCGGTCGTTTGAGATAGGCCGAGTCTTCAAGCCGCCAGAACCGTTCGAGCCGCGCGGCGATGACAGGGTTGGTCCATGTGCCATAGCCGGCAGCGGAATAGATGCAGATCTCGCCGGCATAGAGACCCTTGTCGGTGACCAGGAAATCGACCCTGGCATGATCGAGGTCTCCCGCGATATTTGGCGCCAACGCTATCGTCTGCCGGACAAGGTCGAGCAGGGCGGGACCGACCGGCAGGGATTGGTCTTCGCGCGGATAATCCGGATCGCGTCCGGATAACGGATGGCCCTCGCCGTCGAACAGATGCGAGCGCCCGGCGAGCTTGTCCTCGGCCCAGACATGGCTGATATCGCCGCTGCAGACATGGACCTTGATGTCGGTGGCGATCGATACGCTCGCGAGCGTCAGCCTCTCCTCGATGAAGACAGCGGGTTCTATCGGCCAGTAGGCCCATTCGCCATTGCGCCGCCCATAATTTTTCCCGAGCCATCGCCTTGCCTTGCGCACGATCTCGGACCAGGCGGGCCGGCCGGCGGAAACGAAAATGTTCATAGCGCAGCCGTGGCTCACCTTGACGACGACGTTGCCGGCCAGCAAGCCGGCAGGGATGTCTTCGGGATTCCGCCCGGCCCACAGCGTTTCCGCCACCGGCAGTTCGGGGCAGGCGGCGCGGATATAGGCTTTCGCCGCCAGCTTGTCGGTCAGCATCACGAACCGTGGATTGCGGTCGACGATCTTTCGCCACAACATCAACTCGTTGTAGCGCGTCGGGGCGGCGGGATTTGGCAGATAGCCGAGCTTCATCACGAAGCGGGCAATGAGAGCCGGATGGCGAAGCGTCAGGACGGCACGGGCGACCGCCAGCACCAGGCGGTGTCTGGCCCGCAGATCAACACAGGCCCACATCACGCATATTCCGGAATGCGATTCGACATCACCGGATAATCAAGCAGAAAATTCCGATGGGAAGACCGGTCCGCTCTAGCGGCGAAGGCCTGCCTTCCCATCGGCTGAAGGGAAGGATCAGGCCTTCTTCGGAGCCATCTTCTTGTGGTGGTGATGATGATGGTGGTGGTGATGGTGATGATGCGTGCGGTGATGATGCGTGCGGTGATGACGATGATGGTGATGCTTCTTCATCGGAGCCGCATCGGCGCTGGTGGCGCCGAGGATCGGCATGGTGAACGCCAGGGCCAGAGCCAGCCCGAGCGCGGAGAGGAGGGACTTCTTCATGACTTCGTTTCCTTTTTACGCGGGCGTTCCGAGATACACCGGAGCAAATCGGTGACCCAAGCCTCGCGATAGGGACTATCCTCCTGGTTTTTTTCGACAATTTTTCCCAAATGTAGATTTTTGTTTCTGGATTGTTTCTGAGAGCCCTCTAGCGCCGCGTGCCCCCGCCCTGAGGGACGACGTCGCGCGATCCTTGGAAGTCCAAGGATCCGGCCGCCTTGCCTCACATGGGCGGCGCGAAGCCGTGATTCCCGACCACGACCCGGTTGGCGAGGAGCTTGCCATCACCGCCCCGCTCGGCGTTGACGAACACTGCGATGCCCGGCTTGAGATCGGCCGACGTGGCGCTGGCGAACGTCACGATAGGTGTCGTCTGCGGAATCGCGATCTGCTTCTTCTGGCCGTTGTCATAGGTGAGCGTGACCGTGCGGCCTTCGATCTCGGTGACGTCGGCGACGGTGCCGTTGGTCATGCGGCTGTTGGGCTGCAGATCCCAGTCGCGATCGCCTTCGCCCGTACCCTTCAGCGCGGCCGGGAAGATCACGACTTCCAGCGCGCCACTGCCGCCGTCGGCCTTGGATATCGAGGCGATGCCGAGAAAATCGCCCTGCTTGATATCGGCCGCCGATGCCTTGGCGACGCCCGAAATCTTCCAGCCGTCGGCAAGCGTGATCGCATCGGTCTTGCCGTCGCGGTCCTTCACCGTAAGCATCGATCCGGCAACGCTGACGACAGTGCCTCGAATGCGTGCGGCATCCGCCGCCCACGCTTGCGTCGCGCCGATGACACTTGAGATTGCGCCAAGCACAATTGCGAATGATTTCAAATTCATGGCATTAGATCCTTCCGAGAATTGCCCGGCGCCGTCCGTCGGCCGCCGGTGACGGCTAGCTAACGAATCTCGGCATCGAAAATGCCGGCGAATCCGGTCACGGACCTTCAAAAGAACTTGATTGAGCGCCGCGCGACCTTACATGTACGAAGCCCGAGGCATTCGGCCAAAACGCCGCTCACGATGGTGTGACGCCGCATCGGTGCTCTTGGCAAATCATTTGTTAACGAGCATTCTCCCGCCCGTCTCAGGCAACGCCACTTTTCATCCGACCTGTTTCATCTTTAAGGAGTTGCCATGCCCAACACCGCACGTAACGCTGTTTCCAACGATATCATTGCCGCGTCCGGCCTCAATCCATTGAAAGCCGCTCGCGAAACGAGGGGATACACGATCGAGGAACTTTCTTTGACCTGCGGCCTGGCCGTGGGCGAGATCGTCGACATCGAGGACGGCAAGGACGCCGACCCCGCCAAGCTCCGGCGCATCGCTTCCGCGCTGCAAGTGCCGGAAGAGGAATTGATCAGGGTGCCGGTTGAAGAGAATCGGCCCACGCAGCAATAGAGACGCTGGAAGCGTCCACCCAGGAGCCCGCCGAGGTTTTGCCCGGCGGGCTTTTTAGTGCCTGCGAAGCGGAGGCGCTGGCTCTTGCCAATAATGGTCGCGTCATGCGATTCGCCACCGCTGCTGTTGGACAGACCTGACGAGGGTATTATGAGCTTGGAATCGGTTCGCGCCTTCTTTGCCGAGCACGCGCCGGACGTGGAGGTCATCGTCACCGAGGCAAGCTCGGCCACCGTCGCTTTGGCCGCCGAAGCCCATGGCGTCACGCCGGCACAGATCGCCAAAACGATCTGCTTGCGGGTCGGCGACGAGACAATGCTGGTCGTGACCAGTGGCATCGCAAGGCTCGACAACCGCAAATTCAAGGACAGGATGGGCGGCAAGCCGCGCATGCTGGGCGGCGAAGAGGTGCTGGCAGTCACCAGCCATCCGCCGGGCGGCGTCTGCCCGTTCGGCCTGCCGGCGCCGCTGCCCGTCTATTGCGATCTGTCGCTCAAGGCCTTCGACGAGGTCGTTCCCGCGGCCGGCGCCACCAATGCCGCGGTGCGCATCACACCGCAGCGCATGACCGATCTGGTCGGCGCCGTATGGGTCGACGTTTGCCAATAACAATTGCCGCCTAGATATCTTCTGATGGTTCGTTGCGGGCCGTAGCTCGGCTTTGGCTGGCACTCGGCCTCGCTCCGGTCGCAGCCGCTTGCTTCCATTGGTCTGGTACAGGCGCGCGCCGCCCGCGCCTTTCGCCGTTGCGCCTCGACCAATTCGAAAAGCGTCGACTATTGGCCAAATTATGGACATTAGTCTTGACAGAAATACATATGTTCAATACCCGTCAAGCAACCGAACAGCATGCGATTGGGAGGAATACACGGTATGGCATCCAACATTTCGTTGACGGGCCTTGCCCGCGATCTCGAGGAGCGGGCCAAGTCCGGCAAGCCCATCCGCATCGGCCTAATCGGCTCCGGCGAAATGGGCACCGACATCGTCACCCGCGTCGCCCATATGTCCGGCATCGAGATCGGCGCCATTTCGGAACTCAACCTGCCGGCGGCGAGCAAGGCCGTCGATATCGCGTTCCAGGAAACCGGACACGCGCGGGAAGTGTCGACCGCCTCGGCGATGACCTCGGCCATGGAGGCGGGCAAGATCGCCGTCACCAACGATTCCAGCCTTGTCATCGGCAATGACCTGATCGACGTGGTCATCGATGCGACCGGCGTTCCGGCCGTCGGCGCCGAGATCGGCCTGCGCGCCATGGAGCACGGCAAGCATCTGGTGATGATGAATGTCGAAGCCGACGTCACCATCGGCGCCTATCTCAAGGCAGAAGCTGACCGCCTCGGCGTCACCTATTCGCTGGGCGCCGGCGACGAGCCGTCTTCCTGCATGGAGCTGATCGAATTCGTCTCCGCCATGGGCCATCCGATCGTTGCCGCGGGCAAGGGCAAGAACAACCCGCTCAACATCGACGCCACGCCTCCGGACTACGAGGAGGAGGCGAAGCGCCGGCATATGAATGTGCGCATGCTGGTCGAATTCGTCGACGGTTCGAAGACCATGGTCGAAATGGCGGCGATCGCCAACGCGACCGGGCTGGTTCCCGACAAGCCTGGCATGCACGGCCCGGCGGCGACGCTCGGAGAACTGTCGAAGGTGTTGGTGCCGCAGAAGGACGGCGGCGTGCTGTCGAAGGTCGGCGTCGTCGACTATTCGATCGGCAAGGGTGTCGCGCCCGGCGTTTTCGTCGTCGCCGACATGTCGCATCCGCGCATTTCGGAGCGCATGGAAGACCTGAAGATGGGCAAGGGCCCGTACTTCACCTTCCATCGTCCCTATCACCTGACCTCGCTGGAAGTGCCGCTGACCTGCGCCCGTGTCGTGCTTTACGGCAAGGCCGACATGGTGCCGCTGGCCAAGCCGGTGGCCGAAGTGTGCGCCGTCGCCAAGAAGGATCTGAAGCCCGGCGACAAGCTCGATGCCATCGGCGAGTATTGCTATCGCGCCTGGATCATGACGGCCCCGGAAGCCCATGCGGCGCGCGCCATCCCTTGCGGCCTGCTGCAGGGCGGCTCCGTCACCCAGCCCATCAAGAAGGGCGAGCTCATCACCTATGCCAACGCGGCGCCCGCGCCGGGCTCGAAGATCGCCGAGCTGCGCGCCCGCCAGGACAAGATCGTGTACGGCGCTGTGGAGGCGTGATCATGGCTGGAGCCAGCAAAGCCGTCGTGGATAGCCGGGCCAACCTGCCTTTCGTCTATCGCCAGTACAGCCCGGAGCAACTGAGAGCGGTGCTTCACAAGATGTATCTCATCCGCCGCTTCGAAGAGGGCGCGGAAGAGTGCTACATGCGCGGCCTGATCCACGGCACCATGCACCTGTCGATCGGCCAGGAAGCCAGCGCCATGGGCATCTGCATGCCGCTCGCCGAGGATGACCAGATCACCTCGACGCATCGCGGCCATGGCCATTGCATCGCCAAGGGCGCCGAGGTCAGCCGCATGTTCGCCGAGTTCTTCGGCAAGACCACGGGTTACTGCAAGGGTCGCGGCGGCTCCATGCATATCGCCGATGTCGCCAAGGGCAATCTCGGCGCCAACGGCATCGTCGCCGGCGGCATTCCGATCGCGGTGGGCGCGGCGCTCTCGTCCAAGATGATGAAGACCGGCAAGGTCGTGGTCTCCTTCTTCGGCGACGGCGCCAACAATGAAGGCGCCTTCCACGAGGCGCTGAACATGGCGGCGATTTGGAAGCTGCCGGTGATCTTCGTGTGCGAGAACAACGGCTACGGCATGTCGACTTCGACGGCGCGCTCGACCGCGGTGAAGAACATCGCCGAGCGGGCAGCCGCCTATTCGATGCCCGGCGTCATCGTCAACGGCAATATCTTCTCCGAGGTGGCCGAGGCCTCCTTCAAGGCGGTGGAGCGGGCGCGCGCGGGCGAGGGGCCGACGCTGATCGAGTCCAAGACGTATCGCCACCGGGGCCATTCCAAGAGCGACCGCAACCGCTACCGCACCAAGGAAGAGATCGAGGACTGGATGGCGAACCGCGATCCGATCACGCTGTTCGAGACCGAGCTGCGCGATTTCGGTTTCATCGACGACCAGGGCATCCAGGCGATCCGCGACGCGGTCGCCAAGGAGATCGCCGACGGCATCGAGTTCGCCAAGGTGAGCCC
>NZ_VFUA01000138.1 GCF_006440735.1 Mesorhizobium sp. B2-7-1
GTCGGCGGCGACGCCAGCGTGGCCAGGCTTGCCGGACTGGAAGCCCCGGACCAACCGTCGATCTTCACCTCCCTCGACAGACGCCTGGCCCCCTGGATCACGGACCAGCGGCTGCGGGAGCAGGGCATGCTGCTTGTATGGCCGCACGGCTGGAAGCTCTCCCCGCAACTTGCGGCCTGGACCGACGGCCTGCCGGTCAAGACGGTGCTTTTCGACTGGTCGCTCAAGGCGTCGCCCCTGGCGATCGACTTTGTCGTGGTTAAGCCCGGTCGAGCCGATCTTCCAGGCGATCCAGCCGGACCGCCCGACCCGGAATGAGTGGCCGCTGCAGCCGGATGATTTCAGATCGAATCGAGCTGACCAATTGCCAAATTGAAAAAGGCGCCGGCTTCGCGCCAGCGCCTTCGATAATCCGGCCTGCAAGCCCTGTTCAGGCGCTGGCGGCCTGCTTGTGCTGCACCGGATGGCTCTTCTTGAGCAGGTCCGAGACGAGGAAGGCGAGCTCGATCGCCTGATCGGCGTTGAGGCGCGGATCGCAATGGGTGTGATAGCGGTCCTGCAGCTCTTCCGCCGTGATGGCGCGGGCGCCGCCCGTGCATTCGGTGACGTTCTTGCCGGTCATCTCCACATGGATGCCCCCCGGATGCGTGCCTTCGGCGCGGTGCACCTCGAAGAAGGTCTGCACTTCCTTGAGGATGCGGTCGAACGGCCGCGTCTTGTAGCCCGCCGCTTCGATCGTGTTGCCATGCATCGGATCGGACGACCACACGACGTTGCGGCCTTCCTTCTTCACCGCACGCACCAGCTTCGGAAGATGTTCGGCGACCTTGTCGGAACCGAAGCGGGCGATCAGCGTCAGGCGGCCCGGCTCGTTCTCGGGATTGAGCAGGTCGATCAGTTCCAGGAGGCCGTCCGGCGTCAGCGACGGCCCGCATTTCAGGCCGAGCGGATTCTTGATGCCGCGGCAATATTCGATATGCGCGTGATCCGGCTGGCGGGTGCGGTCGCCGATCCAGATCATGTGGCCCGAGGTCGCGTACCAGTCGCCGGAGGTCGAATCGACGCGCGTCAGCGCCTCCTCGTAGCCGAGCAACAACGCCTCGTGGCTGGTGTAGAAATCGGTCTCGCGCAGCGCGAAGTTGGTTTCCGAGGTGATGCCCACCGCGCGCATGAATTCCATCGTCTCGGTGATGCGGTTGGCGAGCGCGCCGTACTTCTCGCCTTGCGGGCTGTCGGCGACGAAGCCCAGCATCCAGCGATGCACGTTCTCCAGGCTGGCATAGCCGCCTTGCGCGAAAGCGCGCAGAAGGTTGAGCGTCGCGGCCGACTGGCGGTAGGCCATCTCCTGGCGCGCCGGATCCGGGATGCGCGACTTGGCGTCGAACTCGATGCCGTTGATGATATCGCCGCGATAGCTCGGCAGCGTCACGCCGGCCTTGGTCTCGTTGTCGGACGAACGCGGCTTGGCGAACTGGCCGGCGACGCGGCCGACCTTCACCACCGGCTGCGCGCCGGCGAAGGTGAGCACCACCGACATCTGCAGGAAAACGCGGAAGAAGTCGCGGATGTTGTCGGCGCCATGCTCCGCGAAGCTCTCCGCGCAATCACCACCCTGGAGCAGGAACGCTTCGCCGGCCGCGACCGCCGCCAGCTGCTTCTTCAGCTTGCGCGCCTCACCGGCAAAAACCAGCGGCGGGAAAGTGGCAAGCTGGGCTTCCGTGGCCTTGAGCGCGGCAGGATCCGGATAGGCCGGGACCTGCTTGATCGGCTTTGCTCTCCATGAATTCGGCGACCATTTCGTCATCGCTGCACCCAAACGCCCTTTAGGAGCAACTCCGGGAAAAATATGAAATTTCCGTCGGAATTGCGTCAAAACAAACCGGCGAGCGCGCTTGCCCGCCATTCCCGCCTCAATACGAGGTCGCGGCTCCTTACACGAAGCCGATTACCTATTCTAGCCGGGTTTTTCAGTGGTGGCGAATGCTTCCGCCGCCTCGCTATGCCGTGTCCGCCAGCGCGAGCAGGAACAAGCCCAGCCCGAGCAAAAGACATGATGGGCTATAGAGCAGGCTGTCATATCTGGCGAAACGCGTGTTCCTGACCCGCTTGAACAGCCCGAAATATCTCGACCAGCTCAATGCCCGAAGCGTGAATATCGCCGCCCACAGGATAATTGCTGTCTTCAGCAGCCAGTGCGGCACCGGCAGTTGGATCAGGCCCGCGAATCCAAGAACGAGCAGAAAGACCAGCGCCAGAACCAGGCCCACAGCCAGGGCGCCGACGGCCGTCTCCTTCACCGCCGGGCTGCCGTCCTCGCGTTGAGGCAGTGAAACGCTGGCGCCGATGCGGCCGCCCAAACCCCAATAGACGTGAAATCCGGCCCCAAGCAAAAGCACGGCCGAACAGGCAGCGACGACCGCCGCTTCCATGCCTATCTGCCAGCCGCGTTCAGGCGCTTCAGCTGGCCGCCAAGACCGCCCGTCAAATCGAGCGCCAGCATGCGAAGCAGCGCAATGGCGCTCCACAAGGGCCGTTCTGCGAAAGGCTTGTTGCTGTTGTGCTCAAGCAAAGGGTGGGTGAACAGAGCTGCAAGATAGAAGAATGGGATGATGACCAGAAAGGCCCACCAGACCACGAAGAAGGAGGCCGCGACGCCGGCGATCGGCGCGAAGAAAAGGCCGAGGTAATGAATAAAGCGGGTTGAAGGTTTTGAATGGCCGGCGAGGTAGCCGAGCCAGTATTCATCGAAGGTTTGCGGGTTCATGAGCAGCCCCTACTGCGATGATTAGCGCCGCCGATTGAAACGCCCGGGTACAAATACTGCAATGGTCCTGATCGTCGCACGTCCCGAAAGTGCGCACGACCTTTGCAGGTGGGTTACTATTTCGTTGCAAGGCGCACCGGCCGCCGCAACAGGCCCGCAGGCCCGTTCAAGTGCCTACGCGGCCTTGTCGACGAGCCGGGCCAGTTGCGTCATCACCACCGCCGAGCCCGCCAGGCGCTTCTCGGCGTTCGGCCAATCGCGCATGAAGACGACGCTGTGGTCGGCCCTGATCTTGGCCAGCGAGCCCTGCTCGCCGATGAACTTGACCAGCCCGACCGGATTGGGGAACTCGCGCTTGCGGAAATGAATGACGATGCCCTTGGGACCGGCGTCGAGCTTCTCGACATTGGCCTTGCGGCAGAGCGCCTTGATGAAGACGATCTTCAGCAGATGCGTCACTTCCTCGGGCAGCGGCCCGAAGCGGTCGATCAGCTCGGCGCCGAAGCCGTCTATCTCCTCGGTGGTTTCGAGATCGCCAAGCCGGCGATAGAGCGCCATCCTGAGCTGCAGGTCCGGCACATAGCTTTCCGGGATCATCACCGCCGTGCCGACCGCGATCTGCGGCGACCAGCCGCCGTCCTGCGCTTCGCCCGTGTCCTTCACCTCGGCCACCGCCTCTTCTAGCATCTGCTGGTAGAGCTCGAAACCGACCTCCTTGATATGGCCGGACTGCTCTTCGCCCAGAAGATTGCCGGCGCCGCGGATGTCGAGGTCGTGGCTGGCGAGCTGGAAGCCGGCGCCGAGCGTGTCGAGCGACTGCAGCACCTTCAGCCGGCGCTCGGCCGTATCGGTGAGCTTGCGGTTGGCCGGCAGCGTGAACAGCGCATAGGCGCGCACCTTGGAACGGCCGACGCGGCCGCGCAGCTGATAGAGCTGCGCCAAGCCGAACATGTCGGCGCGATGGATGATCAGCGTGTTTGCGGTCGGGATGTCGAGGCCGGATTCGACGATGGTCGTCGACAGGAGCACATCGTACTGGCCGTCGTAGAAGGCGTTCATGATGTCGTCGAGCTCGCCCGGCGGCATCTGGCC
Organism: Mesorhizobium sp. B2-7-1; assembly: GCF_006440735.1. GTDB lineage: Bacteria > Pseudomonadota > Alphaproteobacteria > Rhizobiales > Rhizobiaceae > Mesorhizobium. Next base: position 3,857 of record NZ_VFUA01000138.1, read on the forward strand.
ATGCGCCACTGCTACCTTCAGTTCCGGCACGGATTCCCGAAGGAAATCATGGATTTCAGCCAGGTCACTGATGCGCGGCACGACATAGAAGGATTGGCCGCCGCGATAGCGCTCGCGCAGCAGCGTCTCGCGGATGACCAGCGGATCGAAGGGTGAGATGAAGGTGCGCACCGCCATGCGGTCGACCGGCGGCGTAGCGATCAGCGACAGCTCGCGCACGCCGGTCAGCGCCAGTTGCAGCGTGCGCGGGATCGGCGTCGCCGACAGCGTCAGCACGTGCACATCGGACTTGAGATCCTTCAGCCGCTCCTTGTGCTTGACGCCGAAATGCTGCTCCTCGTCAATGATCAGCAGCCCCAGATTCTTGAACGAGATCGAGCTGCCGAGCAGCGCATGCGTGCCGACGACTATATCGACCGTGCCCTCTGCGATCCCCTTCTTGGTCTCGGCCAATTCCTTGGAACCGACCAGGCGTGACGCCTGCGCGATGCGGATCGGCAGGCCGGAAAAGCGCTGCGAGAAAGTCTTGAAATGCTGGCGCGACAGCAAGGTCGTCGGCACCACCACCGCTACCTGGAAACCTTCCATCGCCGCGATGAAGGCGGCGCGCAGCGCCACTTCCGTCTTGCCGAAACCGACGTCGCCGCACACCAGCCGGTCCATCGGCTTGCCGGCGCCGAGATCGTCCATGACGGAATCGATTGCCGTCTGCTGGTCGTCGGTTTCCTCGTAAGGGAACCGCGCCGCGAACTCGCCGTACAGGCCTTCAGCCGGAATCATGGTCGGCGCGGAACGCATCTGCCGCTCGGCGGCAATGCGGATCAATTGTCCGGCCATGTCGAGCAGGCGCCGCTTGAGCCGCGCCTTGCGCGCCTGCCAGGCGCCGCCGCCGAGCTTGTCGAGTGGTGCTTCGGCCGAATCCGAGCCGTATCGTGAAAGCAACTCGATGTTTTCGACCGGCAGGAACAGCCGGTCGTCACCGGCATAGTGGATTTCGAGACAATCATGCGGCGAGCCGACCGCCTCGATGGTGCGCAGGCCGATGAAACGGCCAATGCCGTGGTCGGCGTGGACGACGATGTCGCCGGAAGACAGCGACGAGGCTTCGGCGATAAAATCGGAAGCCTTCTTCTTGCGTTTTGAACGCCGGATCAGCCTGTCGCCGAGGATGTCCTGCTCGGCGACGACCACCATGTCGTCGGTCTCGAAACCGGATTCGAGCGGCAGCACGGCGAGACCCGCCTGCCCCGGCTCGAGCTTTTCGACCTCGGCAAGCGTCGCGACCGGCTTCAGATTGCCAAGATGATGTTCGACGAGAATCTGGCCGAGGCGATCGAGCGAGCCTTCCGTCCAGCCGGCGACGATCACGCGACGGCGCGCGGCGCGCTCGTCGGCAATGTGCTTCACGACGACGTCGAAGACGTTGATGTTGGGGTCGGCGCGCTCTTCGGCGAAGCTGCGGCCGTGCCGCGAGCCGCCATGGAAGACCTTCTTGCCGCCGACATCGGGCGCGTCGAAGACGGTAAAGTCGATGTCCTCGCGCGGTCCGAGCGAGGCCTTCAGGTTGTCGGGCGAGAGATAGAGCAGGTCCGGCGCCACCGGCTTGTAGGGCACGGCATCCTTGAGCGCGCTGTCGGCCTGCTTTCGCCGCGCTTCGTAGTGATCGACGATCAGCGTGTGGCGCTCGGCCAGCGCCTCATGCGCCAGATGATCGAAGACAACGGGTGCATCGGGCAGATAGTCGAACACCGTCTCCAGCCGCTCGTAGAAGAACGGCAGCCAGTGCTCCATACCGGCGAAACGCCGGCCTTCGCTGACAGCGGCATAGAGCGCGTCGTCGCGCGAGGGCGCGCCGAAAGCCTCGATATAGGAGCGGCGGAAGCGGCTGATCGTCTCCTGCGTCAGCGCCACTTCGCTCATCGCCTGCAGCGACATCGATTTGCGCTGCCCGGTGGTGCGCTGGGTCGCGACGTCGAAGACGCGGATCGATTCCAGCGTGTCGCCGAAGAAGTCGAGCCGAAGCGCCTCGCTCCAGCCCGGCGCGAAAAGATCGAGGATACCGCCGCGCACCGCGAACTCGCCGAGCCCGCGCACCGTCGGCACGCGCTCGAAGCCGGAGATCTCCAGCCGCGCGATCAGCGCGTTCATGTCGATCTGGTTGCCGGGCCTGGCGTGGAAAGTCTGCGCCTCGATCAGTTCGGCCGGCGGGATGCGCTGCAACAGCGCATTGGCGGTGGTGAGGATCACGGCGCGGTGCGGTTTCCTGGCCAGCGCGATCATGGCCGAAAGCGCGTCGAGCCGCCGCGCCGCGGCGTCTGCGCCTGGCGAAACGCGATCGTAAGGCAGGCAGTCCCATGCCGGCAGTTCCAGTACCGGCAGGCCGGGCGCGGCAAAGGCGAGCGCCTCGATGATGGCCGGCAGCCGCTGGCCGTCGCGCGCGACGAACAGCACCGGCTTGTCGGGTGCGATCTCCTGCGCCGTCTGCACCAGGGCGAAGGCTTCGTAGCCGTCGGCGACACCGTCGACGATGAACTGGCCGGCGCGGCCTTTGGGTAGGCCGATGGAAGGAATGAGGCTCATGAATATGCGTTTTTCAAAATGTCATGGTCCGGCGCGACGCCAGAATCTTCCGCAGGACCGCGCAGTCGATATCGGGCGGAACCGGGCGTTCACCGGTGACCATCGGCAGGAATTCAGTGTCGGGAATTTCGAGAAGCCTCTCATATTGGTCGATTTCCTCGCCGGTCAAGGCGTCGATCTCGGCGTCGGCGAAGGAACCGAGGATCAGGTCCATCTCGCGCATGCCGCGATGCCAGGAGCGGAACAGAAGCTTGCGGCGACGCGCGTCCAGCCCCTCGCTTGATCGCTGTGTTCCGGTCATGTCGCCGCATCCCTGTCCAAAGCGGCGCATATAGCGTGGATAGAGAGCGGTGTCAGCCTTTGCGCTGCCGCCGTCGCGACATAAGCTGACAGGATGCGTCCCACCATCCTCGATCCGCTGTTCGTTCCGATCACCTCGCTTGCCGGCGTCGGCCCGAAGGTCGGCTTGCTGATCGAGCGCGTCGTGCCGGCCGATCTCGGCGATCGCGCCGCGCGCGCCGCCGACCTTTTGTTCGTGCTGCCCAACACGGTGATCGACCGCCGCAACCGGCCCGGCATCGCGCTGTCGGCCGAGGGCCAGATCGTCACGCTCGAAGTGCGGGTCGACCGCCATCAACCGCCGCCGCGCGGCAATAGGTCGGTCCCGTACCGGGTCTATGCCCATGACGACACCGGCGAGGTCGCACTGACCTTCTTCCACGCTCATGCAGCCTATCTTCAGAAACAGTTGCCGGAAGGCGAGCGCGTGGTGATTTCCGGCCGCATGGAGTGGTTCAACGGCCGCCCGAGCATGGTCCATCCCGATCATATCGTGCTGGCGAGCGAAGCCGACGGCCTGCCATTGGTCGAGCCCGTCTATCCGCTCACCGCCGGCCTCTCGGCCAAGGTGTTGCGCCGTGCCATCGGCCAGGCGCTCGGCCGCCTGCCGGAACTGCCGGAGTGGCAAGACGACGCCTTCATGCGGCGCCACACGTTCGCGCCCTTCGGCGACGCGCTTGCCCGTGTCCATCATCCGGCGGACCCGATCGACGTCGCTGTCGAAGGCCCCGCATGGCGGCGCCTTGCCTATGACGAGTTGCTGGCCGGCCAGGTGTCGCTGGCTCTGGTGCGGGCAAGAATCCGCCGCCTGTCGGGCCGGCCGCTCACCGGCGACGGCAGCATCGTCGAGAAGCTGCGCGCTGCCCTGCCCTACAAGCTGACGCACAGCCAGGAATTCGCGCTCGGCGAGATCAACGCGGATCTCGCCGATCCCGAACGCATGCTTCGCCTGCTGCAGGGCGATGTCGGCTCCGGCAAGACGGTGGTGGCGCTGCTTGCCATGGCGCGCGCGGTCGAGGCCGGCGGCCAAGCGGCGCTGATGGCGCCGACCGAGATCCTGGCGCGCCAGCATCTGGCGACCATCGCGCCGCTGGTGGGAAAAGTCGGCCTGCGCCTTGCCATCCTGACCGGCCGTGAAAAAGGCCGCGAGCGTACGGAGACGCTCGAAGGCCTTGCCAGCGGCGAAATCGACATCGTCGTCGGCACGCATGCGCTGTTCCAGGAAAGCGTGACGTTCCACGACCTGGTGCTTGCCGTCGTCGACGAGCAGCATCGCTTCGGCGTCCACCAGCGCCTCGCCATCACCGCCAAGGGCGACGCACCCGACATGTTGGTTATGACGGCCACGCCCATCCCGCGCACGCTGGTGCTGACCGCCTTCGGCGACATGGATGTCTCGAAACTCACGGAGAAGCCGGCCGGCCGGCAGCCGATCCGCACCGTGACCTTGCCGATGGAGCGGCTGGACGAACTGGTGGGCCGCATGCTTGATGCCGTCGCCGATGGCCAAAAAATCTATTGGATCTGCCCGCTGGTCGAGGAATCCGAGGAAATCAAGCTGATGTCGGCGGAGGATCGCTTTGCTTCGCTGAAGCCGCTGTTCGGCGACCGGATTGGCCTGGTGCACGGCCGCATGAAAGGTGCGGAGAAAGACGAGGCGATGCGCGCCTTCAAGCAGGGCGAGACGCGCATCCTGATCGCCACCACTGTCATCGAAGTCGGTGTCGACGTGCCGGATGCCACGATCATGGTCATCGAGCATGCCGAACGCTTCGGCCTTGCGCAGTTGCACCAGTTGCGCGGCCGTGTCGGGCGCGGCGACAAACCCTCATCCTGCGTGCTGCTCTACAAGGAGCCGCTCGGCGAGACGGCGAAACGCCGGCTGTCGGTGATGCGCGAGACCGAGGATGGCTTCAAGATCGCCGAGGAGGATCTCAAGCTCCGCGGCGAAGGCGAATTGCTAGGCACCCGCCAATCCGGCACGCCCGGCTTCCAGGTGGCGCGCCTCGAGTTCCATGCCGACCTGCTGGAAGCTGCGCGCGACGATGCGCGGCTGATCCTGTCGCGCGACCCGGAACTGCAGTCCGAACGCGGCGAAGCGCTGCGGCTGTTGCTCTACCTGTTCGGCCGCGACGAGGCGGTACGGCTGCTGCGCGCCGGTTGAGCGCCAAGCGCCGGGTTGGCCAAAGCCCCTTCGACCGGTTCGCCGTTCAGCGTCACCAGCTTGGCCTTGACCTCCGGCGCCACCATGCCGGCCGAGACGATCAGCTTGGCGCCGTCCTCGATCGACATGTCGAGCAGCACGATCTCGGATTTACGGACATACATCAGGAAGCCGGTGGTCGGGTTGGGCGTGCACGGCATGAAGACCGCAATCAGCGGATCGCCTTCCTGATCGAGCTTCTGGTTGATCTCGGTTTCCTTCTCGCTGGCGACGAAGACCAGCGACCAGACGCCCTTGCGCGGATATTCGACCAGCCCGACCTGGCGGAACATATCGCCCTTGTTCGACAGCACGGTCTCGAAAATCTGCTTCAGCGAGCCATAGATGCCGCGCACCAGCGGCATGCGGCCAAGCAGCCGCTCGCCGAAATTGACGATGGCGCGGCCGACGATGTTGGCCGTCAGGAAGCCGATCACCGTGATCATTATCAGCGCCACGATCAGCCCGAAGCCGGGCACAGGAAACGGCAGATAGGTATCGGGGTTGTAGCGGACCGGGATGTAGGGCTTCACCCAGGAATCGACCCAGCCGATGAGTGACCAGGCGATATAGGCCGTGATCGCCAGCGGCGCGCAGACGATGAAGCCGGTCAGGAAATAGTTCCTCAGCCGGGTCATGCCAGAGGTCTTCAGGGCGTCGGACATGAGTTCACCGCGGCGCAGGGTTGCAGCGCCGAGATTAGTGAACCGCGAGCCGGTTTGGAACTGCGAAGTTTTTAAAGAGCGATCGTCATGCCGCTGTATCCAGCGGCACGATCTTCTCGAGCTCCGACGCTATTTTGCGCGCTTCGGTCTCCAACTCGAAGGCCTTCTGGAAGTTCATCCAGAACCCGGGCGTGGTGTTGAAGAACCTGGCGAGGCGAAGCGCCGTATCCGGAGTAAGGCCAACCTCTTCCTTGACGATGCGCTCGATCCGGGTGCGCGGAAGATTGAGCTTCTTCGCAAGCACGCCGGCACTCATCCCGAGCGGCACAAGATACTCTTCGCGCAAGAATTCTCCGGGGTGGATCGGGCGTGCGAACTTGAGCATAGCTCAGTATCCTCAAAGGGTTAGGGCAAGTGCCCTCTCCCACGAAATGTATCATGTTATGATACAAAGCGAACTGCAAGATCGCGGCTCTTCGCGTTCCAGACGGAAGCTTCTTCCGTTCGGGATTAGCCGAAACATCCCTCCCTTCGTCATCCTCGGGTCTCCGCAGGAGCTTCGCTCCTGCTCCGCCCGTGGATGACGAAAGAGTGGCGCTATTCCACCGTCACCGATTTCGCGAGATTGCGCGGCTGGTCGACGTCCGTGCCCATGAACACCGCCGTGAAATAGGCCAGCATCTGGATCGGCAACGCGTAGATGATCGGCGAGATGATCTCCGGCACCTCGGGCAGGATGATGGTTTCCATCGTCTTGATGCCGGCATGGGCGGCGCCCTTTTTGTCGGTGATCAGGATGATCTTGCCGCCGCGCGCCGCCACTTCCTGCATGTTCGAGACGGTCTTTTCGAAGATGCGATCATGCGGCGCGATCACGATCACCGGCATGTTCTCGTCGATCAGCGCGATCGGCCCGTGCTTCAGCTCGCCGGCCGCATAGCCCTCGGCGTGGATGTAGGAAATCTCCTTGAGCTTCAGCGCGCCTTCCATGGCCAGCGGGAAGTTCGTGTCGCGGCCGAGATAGAGCACGTCCTTGTAGCGCGACAGCTCGCGCGAGATGCGTTCGATCTGCTCGTCCAGCTTCAGCACCTGGGTGGCGAAGCGCGGCGCTTCGGAAAGCTCGCGCACCAGCTGCTTTTCCTCGTCGCGCGAGATGGTGCCACGCGCGACGCCCGCGCGGACGGCAAGCGCGGCCAAGACGGAGAGCTGGCAGGTGAAAGCCTTGGTCGAAGCGACGCCGATCTCGGGTCCAGCCAATGTCGGCAGCACGACGTCGGATTCGCGGGCCATGGTCGATTCGCGCACGTTGACCACGGCACCGATCTTCATGCCGGCCTGGCGGCAATAGCGCAGCGAGGCCAGCGTGTCGGCCGTCTCGCCCGACTGCGAGATGAAGAAGGCCGCGTCGTTGGCCGACAGCGGCATCTCGCGATAGCGGAACTCGGAGGCGACATCGATGTCGACGGGAAGCCGCGCATAGCGCTCGAACCAGTATTTCGAGATCAGCCCGGCGAGATAGGCGGTGCCACAGGCCGACAGCGCCAGCCGGCCGATCCTGGCGAAGTCGAACGGCAGGTCGAGCGGTTTCGACACGCCCGAGACGAAATCCACGTAATGCGCCAGCGTGTGCGAGATCACCTCCGGCTGCTCGTGGATTTCCTTTTCCATGAAATGCCGGCGGTTGCCCTTGTCGACCATGAAGCTGGTCGACAGCGACTGCTGGCGCTTGCGGTCGACCTTGTTGCCGTCGATGTCGTAGATCGCGACGCTGTTGCGGCGCACGACAGCCCAGTCGCCGTCCTCGAGATAGGTGATGGAGTTGGTGAAGGGCGCCAGCGCGATCGCGTCGGAGCCCAAAAACATCTCGCCCTCGCCATGGCCGACGGCCAGAGGCGGACCGTTGCGGGCGCCGACGATCAGATCCTCGTCGCCCTTGAACATGATGGCCAAGGCGAAAGCGCCCGAAAGCCGCTTCAGCGCCGCATGCGCGGCTTCCACCGGCTTCAGCCCTTTGGTGAGCTCGCGCGCCACCAGATGCGCGACGACCTCGGTGTCGGTCTGCGAGGCGAAAGAGTAGCCGTCGCGGGTGAGCTCGTCGCGCAGTTCGGCGAAATTCTCGATGATGCCGTTGTGGACGAGGGCGACGCCGTTGGAAAAATGCGGATGCGCGTTGGTCTCGTTGGGCACGCCATGCGTTGCCCAACGTGTGTGGCCGATTCCGATCGTGCCGTCGAGCGGCTCGTCCTTCAGCCGGCGTTCGAGGTTGATGAGCTTGCCTTCGGCGCGGCGGCGACCGAGCTCGCCCTTCTCGATGGTGGCGACGCCAGCCGAATCGTAGCCGCGATATTCAAGCCGCTTCAGCGCATCGACGATGAGCGGCGCGACTTGGCTTCGGCCGACGATTCCAACGATACCGCACATGCGACAACCCTCGATTCCCAGCGGAAAACCCGGCGTTATCTAAGGATTGCCGGCCTGCCGCGAAAGTCACTTTGCGTTTCGTTCCGTGTCAGCGGAACAGTTCTTTGCCCATGCACAATGCCAGACTGCGCTTGCAATCCGGTTACCTGAACCGCTCGCGTTTTCAGGGCCCTGGTTTCCACTCGTTCATATCTGATCGAGCTGCAACTGCCTCCGCAAGGAAGCGCTGAAGGTCATTCCGCGGCTTTCTTCTTCGCCGCGGCAGCCGAGGCAAAGCGCTCGCGCAACTCCTTGCCCTTGCCGGGGATGGTCTTCTGGCGGGCGCGCCCGAAGGCCAGCGCGTCATCCGCCACGCTTTCGGTGATCACGCTGCCCGAAGCGATGTATCCACCCTTGCCGATCGCGACCGGCGCCACCAGCGAGGAATTCGAGCCGACAAAGGCGCCTTCGCCGATATCGGTGAAGAACTTCGAGTAGCCGTCATAATTGCAGGTGATGGTGCCGGCGCCGATATTGGCCCCGGCGCCGACGCGCGCGTCGCCGATATAGGTGAGGTGGTTGACCTTGGCGCCTTCCTCGATCGTCGCCTGCTTGACCTCGCAGAAATTGCCGACCTTGGCCTTCTCTCTCAGATCGGCGCCCGGCCGCAGCCGCGCGAACGGCCCGACATCGCAGTTCGAGGCGATCGTCGCGCCCTCGACATGGCTGAAGGCGTGGATTTTGGCGCCTGACGCGATTTTGACGCCCGGCCCGAACCAGACATTCGGCTCGACGATCGTGTCGGCGCCGATCTCGGTGTCGTGCGAGAAATAGACGGTCTCGGGCGCGATCAGTGTCACGCCGGACAGCATCGCCTCGCGCCGCCGGCGCGCCTGCCAGATCGATTCCGCCTCGGCGAGCTCGGCCCGGTTGTTGATGCCGAGCGCGCTCTCGAAACTCGCTTCGGTGGCCACGACCTTGAGCCCTTTCGCGCCGGCGATCTCGACGATGTCGGTCAGATAGAACTCGCCCTTGGCGTTCTTGTTGCCGACCTGATCGAGCAGTTCGAGCGCATGCTTGCCGGCCACCGCCATCATTCCGGCATTGCAGAAGCCGATTGCCTTCTCCGCCTCGGAGCAGTCCTTTTCCTCGCGGATGGCGACAAGTTGGCCACCTTTCTCGATCAACCGGCCATAACCGGTCGGGCTTGGCGGGCGAAAGCCGATGACGGCGACCGCGGCACCCTCCGCCAGCTTCTGCCGCGCGGCGGCCAACGCTTGCGCGTCGATCAAAGGCGTGTCGCCAAACATGACGAGAATATCGTCGTAACCCTTTGATATCGCTTTGCGAGCGGCAAGCACGGCATGCGCGGTGCCGAGCCGCTTCTCCTGCACGAAAGTTTCCGCCTTTGGCGCGAATTTCTGCGCTGCCTTGCGCATCTCCTCAGCGCCGTGGCCGATCACGAGCGCCACGCCTGTCGCGCCCGCCGACTCGGCGGCTTTGACCACATGAGCCACCATCGGCAGGCCGGCGATGGCGTGCAGCACCTTCGGCATGGCGCTTTTCATGCGCGTGCCCTCGCCGGCGGCGAGGATGACGGACAGGCAGGATCTCTGGCTCATGAATGGGCAACCGTATGAAATTGGATCAGGAATGGAAAACGCTTAGCATCTGGCGGCATGCTGCACCAATGCGGTTAAATTCCGGTGAGATCGGCCTGAGCGCCGGAAGCGCCGTTTTCCCTGGTTTTATTCAAAATAAATTCTCGATCGGCATTGTTGCGCCCAACGAAACGCTTGGATACGGCGAACGACGGGGCCAAAATGCAATCCGTGGTAAATACACTGATCGCCGGGGTCCTGTTCTGTGTCGGCGCCGTTGTTGGCGGCGTAGCGGGAATCGTGACGACAAGCTTTTCGACGCCGAGCTACGATGTTTCAGGTTTTCTGGAAAAATCTTTTCTCATTGTCCCACTATTCGCCTTGTTCGGCGGAATAGCATTCCTGTTCATATACCTTATGACCAAGCAATAGCGCCTCTACAACAGGCCATTCTTCTTGAATTCGGCCTGTTCATCACCGGCTATCCAGCCGAAAACCTTCAATCGACCGTCGCGCCGTTCGACGAGATAATCGACTTCGAAATCGATGGTGACGAGACCTTTGCCCTTAGGCTCGTATTGGCCCGACCATTGCACTTTGGCCACGCAATGGTCCTGGTCGATCGGCGTCATTGAGACATCCTTGCAGGTCATCGTCCTGCTGCCCATCGCCCGATAGGCCTCAAAACCCTTCTCCATCATGTCTTTAAATTGCTGGCCGTTCTCGCCGGCCATGACGCCCGCCGACGTCACGGAGACAAAGCCGGTAGAGTACATGTTTTCGAAATCATCGAGGTTGGCGTTGCCATCGATTGCGTCGTTGTAGACCTTCTCATAGGCCTTGAAGAACTTCTGGACGTCAGCCTTGGCTATCACGCTCGCCTCGTCGCCTTCGCTATGTATGCAGACCGGTAACGCCGGCCTCGAGGCGTCGTTCCGGATTGTGGCTTCAGCCCAGCCGTCCCAGCACCGGAAAATTCTCCAGCAGCCAGTAGGACGCGCTCTGCACGCCGCCGGTGAGGAAGAACACGCCGGCGACCACCAGCAGCGCGCCGATCGCTTTTTCGACGCGGCCGAGATGGACACGGAATTTGCCGAGGAAGCGCATGAAGGCGCCGGAAAACAGCGCCGCGATCAGGAACGGGATGCCGAGGCCGAGCGAATAGGCGGCAAGCAGCAGCGCGCCCTCGCCCACCGTCTCGCGCCCGCCGGCCAAAGTCAGGATCGGCCCCAGCACCGGGCCGATGCAGGGTGTCCAGCCGAAAGCGAAGGCGAGCCCCATGACATAGGCGGCGATCATGCCGGCGGGCTTGCCCTGCGACTGGAAGCGCGCCTCGCGCGACAGGAGCGGAATGCGCAGGATGCCGAGGAAGTTGAGGCCCATGATGATGATCAGCACGCCCGCCCCCATCGCCAGCGGTTCCTGCCAGACGCGCAGCAGCCGGCCGATGGTCGAGGCGCCGGCGCCGAGCGCGACGAAGACGGTTGAAAAACCGAGCACGAAGGCCAGGGACGCATAGAGCAGCGCGCCGCGCGCGCCTTCCTTTGCCGTCACGCCCTGATTGCCGCGGAAATCGTCGACCGAAACGCCGGCCATGTAGCACAGATAGGGCGGCACCAGCGGCAGCACGCAAGGCGACAGGAACGAGATCGCCCCTGCCCCGACCGCGCTGACATAGCCGATATCCAATGCCATTTCGTCCGCCCTGCTTGTGCTGGCGACGATATAGCGACGCGGATGGCGCTTCGCCAATCACCATTGTGTGGCACGTCGCCGCTTCGCCAAGGAAGAAACGGCCGCGCCAATGCGTTGTTCGGATGAGCGCGCGATTGCCGCGCGCTTGTTCTCAGGGAGATTTATCATGAAAGCGATTGCACTCGGGTTTGCCGCGCTTCTGCTCGGCTCCGCCG
>NZ_VFUA01000139.1 GCF_006440735.1 Mesorhizobium sp. B2-7-1
AAGCGGCCGGCTAGAGCAATTCCAGGAAAAGTGTGAGCGGTTTTCCGTCCGGAATTGCGTAAAAACAAAGAGATAGGACGTTTCGCCGTTTCCGTGAAACGGTGAAATGCACTAGGCTTGCGTCATGTCCGAAGAGCCAGAGCGCCATCGCCAGGATAATCGCTCTCCCGCCCTCCATTTCGAGATGGTGCGGCGCAAGCCCTCTGCCTCGCTTGCAGGCATCGTCACGGACATCTGCGGCTATCGCGAGATATGGCCCGGTCATTTCCGTATCGTCGAATATGCTTCGCTCACCGTGCCGCTGGTGATCAGCTTCGCCGAAGCCTTCGCCATCGGGCTCGGCCACAGCCCGGGCGACAACGACCGCTACGCCAGCTTTGCCGCCGGCCTCTATGCCGGGCCGGTCATGATCGAATCCTTCGGCGGCGCCTGCTGCGTCCAGGTCAATTTCACGCCGCTTGGCGCCAGGCAATTCTTCGGCCTGCCGATGAGCGAGTTGCGGGACCGTATGGTCGGGCTGGACGACGCGCTGGGCTTCGATGGCATCGCGCTGCGCGAACAGCTCGGCGAAGCGGCGGATTGGAATGCGCGCTTCGACATTGCCGAAGGCTTCATTACCAGCCGCCTCGCCGAAGCGAACGCCCTTTCGCCGGAAGTCGATTGGGCCTACCGGACGGTCGTCGCGTCGGGCGGCCGCACTCGCATTTCTGCGCTCGCCGGCGAGATCGGCTGGAGCCGCAGGCACATGGCGGCCAAATTCACCGATGCGATCGGCATCGGCCCGAAGACATTGTCGCGCATCGTGCGCTTCAATCGCGCGCTCTCGCTCTCGAAGCGGCAGGATGATGACTGGGCCGGCATCGCCGCCGATTGCGGCTATGCCGACCAGGCGCACTTGGTGCGCGAGTTCCGCCAGCTTGCCGGCAAGACGCCGACCGGCCTCGCGGCGTCGATGTAGGCCTCAGCCGAGGTAACATTTCTTCAAGACGCGGAAACCGCCTTCGTACAGACTGGCAATCATCAACCAACATAGGGAGAATGTCATGCCGACAGCAAACGAAGCACCCCGTCTCTATCCGGCCCTGCGTTACAGGGGCGCCGCCAAGATGATCGACTGGCTCAGCGAGGCCTTCGGCTTCGAGCTGCGCGCCCGCTATGGCGAGGGCGACATCGTCCACCACGCTGAGCTGACCTTCGGATCCTCGATGATCATGCTGGGCAGCGCGCGCGACGACGATTACGGCAAGATGGTCGGTGATCCAGGCGGTGGCGGCGGCAAATCGATCTACATCGCCGTCGATGACGCCGATGCCACCTATGCGCGCGCCAAGAAGGCCGGCGCCAAAATCATCCAGGAACTGGTCGACCGCGACTATGGCAGCCGCGAGTTCATCTGCCTCGACCCTGAAGGCAATGTCTGGTCCTTCGGCACCTATTGGCCGAAGGCCGGGGAGAAGGCGTGAGCCTCAGCGCCGACGCTAGAGATTGGCGAAAGCCTCAACAGTTTCGTCATCCACGGGCGGAGCGGGAGCGAAGCGGACGTGCAGACCCGAGGATCCATTCCGTTACCTTGCACGAGGAGTGCAGCGGAGCAGAATTTTGCACCGTTGCAACGCTTTTAGGTCACGGAATGGATCCTCGGGTCTGCGCTGCGTCGCTACGCTCCTTGCTCCGCCCGTGGATGACGACCCGATGGGTGTTTTCGCCAATCACAAACCCTGTGGTCCCGACAGGGCCGTCTACCGCGCCAGCGAAAAAATCGCGTCGCAGTCGAGGTGGCGCTCCAACTCCGCCGCGACCTCGTCCAGCGCCCTCTCGACGTCCGCGCGATAGTCGATGCCGCCTCCCATGACGCCGAGGCTCTCCAGGTAGGCGGCGCGAAAAGCGTCGGCGGAAAACAGCCCGTGCAGATAGGTGCCGATCACCTTGCCGTCGGCCGAGACCGCACCGTCCTCGACCCCGTTGAGAATCGCCGACGGCCGCGCCGTGTCCGGGCCAGTGGTGCGGCCGAGATGGATCTCGTAGCCTTCGAGCGGCAGGCCGAACTGCACCGAGTGCGCGCTTGAATTGCGCACGGTCTTTTCCGGTTCCATCACCGTTTCGATATCGAGCAGGCCGAGGCCTTCGGCCTCGGTGACGCTGCCTTCGATGCCGTCGGGATCGCGCACCACGCGGCCGAGCATCTGATAGCCACCGCAAATGCCGACGACATGACCGCCGCGCTTGCGATGAGCGGCAAGATCGCGATCCCAGCCATTCTCGCTGAATTTCAGCAGGTCGCTGATGGTAGACTTCGAACCGGGAATGACCACAAGCCCGGCATCCTCCGGCAGCCTCTTGCCCGGCGGCACGAACACCACCTCGACCTGCGGTTCGGCCTTCAGCGGATCGAGGTCGTCGAAATTGGCGATGCGCGCCAGCATCGGCACCGCGACCTTCAACGCCCGTTTCTCGCCGGAAGCGAGGCGCTCGAGCACGACGGAATCCTCCGAAGGCAGCCGGCCCGCCGCCTTCAGCCATGGCACGACGCCGAAGCAGCGCCAGCCGGTGAACTTTTCGATTGCGCTTATCCCGTCGTCGAACAGCGAGACATCACCGCGGAACTTGTTGATGAGATAGCCGGCAATCATGCGCCGGTCTTCCTCCGGAAGGATGAGATGCGTGCCGGCGACGGAAGCGATGACGCCGCCGCGGTCGATGTCGCCGACCAGGATCACCGGCACATTGGCGCGCGTCGCAAAACCCATATTGGCAATGTCGCGGCTCCTGAGATTGATCTCGGCCGGCGAGCCTGCGCCCTCGACGATGACCAGGTCGGCGCCCTCGCCCACCTTGGCCCACGAATCCAGCACCGCGTCCATCAGCCCGGCTTTCATCGCCTGGTAGTCGCGCGCCCGAGCCTCACCATGCACCTTGCCCTGCACCACAACTTGCGAGCCGATATCGCTCTGCGGCTTGAGCAGCACCGGGTTCATATGCACCGTCGGCCTCACGCCGCAGGCCAGCGCCTGGAGCCATTGCCCGCGGCCGATCTCGCCTTCGCCGGCTTTGTCGCTGCCCGGGATGCCGGCGACGGCGGCATTGTTCGACATGTTCTGCGGCTTGAACGGCCTGACTTTCAGCCCGCGTTTTTTCGCGGCCCGGCAGAGCCCCGCCACCAGCACGGTCTTGCCGACATCCGAGCCGGTGCCCTGCAGCATGATCGCCTTGGCCATCAGTCCCTGCCTCCCGAGCCTATGGTCGATTTCTGTGCCAGCGGCCCGCCCCGCCAAAGATAAAGCGCCATCAGCGGCTCCTTGCCCGTGCGCATGGCATGATTGACATTGGAAGCGTGGTGAATGACCTCGCCGGCGTCGCGAACATGGAAACCGCTCTCGCCCATGCGCCATTTCGTGCCGCCGGTCAGCGGGATGTAGATCTCCTCGGCGATGTGGTGATGGTCGGGATAGACGATGTCCGGCCCGAGGATCAGCAGGCCGGCCGCTACCTCTTCATTGACGAAATGCCCGCGCGTGCCGAACACTTCCAGCCAGCCGTAATTGTCGACGAAACCCTGCCCGAAATCCGCGGCGGTATAGGTCTGCCCCCAGCGCAGCTCATCCCGACGGTCGGCAACGAAGCGCGCCAGCGGCTTGGCGCCGGCCGGCGCGAGCTCGGCGATGCGATCGAGATGACCAAGGCAGCCAAGCGCGCGCGGTTGGAGGGGCCGGACAGGCATATCCCAGTCGATACGCGCGACTTCGTCAACGACCAGATCGTCGTCGACGCCGGCGAGACAGACGTGGAATCGCTCCAGCAACTCATCGAAAATTGTCGGCACGCAAGAGCTCCGTTAGTCATTCCATGCACAGCCGGTTCTCAACGGCCCGGGTTGCGCGGCGGCATCATTGGTCTAGATTGAACGACGCGCAAAGCCAAAAACGACAGGCCAGAAGGCCTGAAACGACAGGGAGCACGCCATGGACGCGGCAGTCGATGCGGGCGCTGGCCAGTTCGAACTCAATGAGGAACAGCGCGCCATCCAGGAGATGGCCCAGGCCTTCGCGGCGGACCGCGTCGCGCCCAATGCGCTCGACTGGGACAAGGCGAAGCACTTCCCCGCGGATGTGATCCGCGAGACCGGGCCGCTCGGCCTCGGCGGCATCTATGTGCGCGACGATGTCGGCGGCTCGGCGCTTGGGCGGCTGGACGCCGTGCTGATCTTCGAGGCGCTCGCCCATGCCGATCCGGCCTTCTCCTCCTTCATTTCCATCCACAACATGGCGGCCTCGATGATCGACCGCTTCGGGAGCGACGAGCAACGCCAGCGCTTCCTGCCGAAGCTGACCTCGATGGAGTGGCTGGCGAGCTATTGCCTGACCGAGCCCGGCTCAGGCTCGGATGCTGCCGCGCTGAAAACGCGCGCGGTCAAAAGCGGCGGCGATTACGTGCTCAACGGCGCCAAGCAGTTCATTTCCGGGGCCGGCGACAGCGATCTCTATGTCGTGATGGCGCGCAGCGGCGCGGACGGGCCGAAAGGCATTTCGACCTTCGTCGTGCCCAAGGATGCGCCGGGCCTGTCCTTCGGCGCCAACGAGCACAAGATGGGCTGGCACATGCAGTCGACCCGCCAGGTCATCTTCGAGGATTGCAAGGTGCCGGCCGAGAACCTGCTTGCCGCCGAAGGCGCCGGCTTCGGCATCGCCATGGCCGGGCTCGACGGCGGCCGCCTCAACATCGCCGCCTGTTCGCTGGGCGGAGCGCAGTCGGCGCTCGACAAGGCACTCGCTTACACTTCCGAGCGCAAAGCCTTCGGCTCCAAGATCAACCAGTTCCAGGCGCTGCAGTTCAGGCTGGCCGACATGGAGACGGAACTGCAGGCGGCCCGCATCTTCCTCTACGCCGCCGCCTCGAAGCTCGACCGCAAGGCGGCCGACGCCGGCAAATGGTCGGCGATGGCCAAGCGCTTCGTTACCGACATCGGCTTCGACATCGCCAACCAGGCGCTGCAATTGCATGGCGGCTATGGCTACCTGCACGACTACGGCATCGAGAAGCTGGTGCGCGACCTGCGCGTCCATCAGATCCTCGAAGGCACCAATGAGATCATGCGCGTCATCATCGCGCGCTCGTTGATTGGCCGCTGAACAGACTTTTGGGAGAGAGACAATGAGCACCATCGCCTTCATCGGCCTGGGCAATATGGGCAATCCGATGGCTGCCAACCTCGTAAAGGCGGGACACGCTGTTTACGGCTTCGATCTCGTTCCGGAGAACCTCACGACTGCCAAGGAGCACGGCATTACCGTCATGGCGAACGCCGCCACGGCAGTGAAGGACGCCGACGTGGTCATCACCATGCTGCCTGCCGGCAAGCATGTGCTGTCGGTCTATGAGGACATCGCGCCCAAGGCAAAGAAAGGCGCGCTGTTCATCGATTCCTCGACCATCGATGTCGAATCGGCGCGCAAGGCGCATGCGATTGCCGCGAAGCATGGCCTGCAATCGATCGACGCACCTGTCTCCGGCGGCACGGGCGGCGCCACGGCCGGCACGCTGACCTTCATGGCCGGCGGCTCGAACGAGGCCTTCGCTGTCGCCGAGCCGATCCTGAAGCCGATGGCCGGACGCGTCGTCCATTGCGGCGGCGACGGCGCCGGCCAGGCGGCCAAGATCTGCAACAATATGATTCTCGGCATCTCGATGATCGGCGTCGCCGAAGCCTTCGTACTCGCCGAAAAGCTCGGCCTGTCGCACCAGGCGCTGTACGACGTCGCCTCCACCTCGTCGGGCCAATGCTGGTCGCTGACCACCTATTGCCCGGTTCCCGGCCCAGTGCCGGCCTCGCCGGCCAACCGCGACTACAAGCCCGGCTTTGCCGCCGCGCTCATGCTGAAAGACCTGAAATTATCGCAGGAAGCAGCACAAGGCGCGGGCGCCGTGACGCCGCTCGGCGCCGAGGCCACGCAGCTCTATGCCTTGTTCAACGCGCAGGGTCATGCCGGCGCCGATTTTTCCGGCATTATTAATTTCCTGCGGGGAAATCAGGCATAACAACTTGATTTAAAAAGGTTATTTTCGATTTTTGCCGCTCGGAAGCCGGCAAATTTAGATTTGCTTAAGGTCTCGCTAACTCACCGGTAACGATGTGCCTTTAAAACGGACTGCGAGGCGGACATCGCGTCTGCCCGGCGCTCCGGATCAGGTCTCGCGTACCGGAGCCCGTAAGTTTCGCAAGTGTTTCGTAGCGAAACGCCATGCGTATCTGGCAAAGCCGCGTTCCCGTTGGGGCGCGGTTTTTGCGTTTTGGACGGTCCGGGAAGTTGGACCGGGCGCCCGATCGAGGAGCGCCCGGTGTAAATTGGCCTACCGCTTCCGCAAATCCGCATCCGCGAGATCGAGCGCCTTGGCGATGCGCTCGCAGGCCATGTCGATGGTGTCGCGCGTCCAGATCAGCGGCGGCGACAGGATCATCGTGTCGCCGGTGGCCCGCAGCATCATGCCGTTCGCGATCGCATGGTCGCGCACCAGGACCGCGGCACTTCCCGACGGCAGATAGCGTTCCTTGGTCGCCTTGTCCTTGACGATCTCGATCGCGCCCATCAGGCCGATCGAACGCACCTCGCCGACCAGCCTGTGCCCGGCGATCCGCTCCTGCAGCGCCTGCGCGAAATAGGGACCGGTGTCGTTCTTCACCCGCTCGACCAGCCCTTCCTTCTCGATGATCTCGAGGTTCTTGAGCGCCACCGCGCAGGCCACCGGATGACCGGAATAGGTATAGCCGTGATAGAACTCGCCGCCCTTCTCGACCAATGTCCTGGCGACGCGGTCGCCGACCAGCAGCGCCGACAGCGGCTGGTAGCCCGAGGTCAGCGCCTTGGCGGTGGTGATGGTGTCGGGCTCGATCCCGAAGGTCTGCGCCGCGAACCATTCGCCGGTGCGGCCATAGCCGGTGATGACCTCGTCCAGCATCAACAGCACATCGTATTTGCGGCAGATCCGCTCCACTTCCGGCCAATAGCTCATCGGCGGGATCTTCACGCCGCCGGCGCCCATCACCGGCTCGCCGATGAAGGCGGCGACCTTGTCGGCGCCAGCCTCGAGGATGGCGTCCTCGACCGCCTTCGCCGCGCGGATGCCGAAATCATGGTCGCTCTCGCCCGGCAGCGCCAGCTCATAGGCATAGGGCATCATCACATGGACGATGTTGGGCACCGCGCCGCCGAGCTGCTTGTGCATCGGCTCCATGCCGCCGAGCGAGGTGCCGGCAATCGTCGAGCCGTGGTAGGCCGACTTGCGCGAGATGATGCGGTTCTTCTCGGGCTTGCCTTCAAGCGCCCAGTAGTGGCGCACGAGCCTGAGAGCAGTGTCGTTGGCTTCCGACCCGGACGAGCCGTAGAAAACCTGGCTGACATGCTTGGGCGCCAGCTCCGCCAGCTTCTTCGACAACAGCACCGGCGTCGGCGTCGAACATTTGAAGAAGGAGTTGTAGTAGGGCAGCTCCTTCATCTGGGCGGATGCCGCCTCGGCGAGCTCGTCGCGGCCGTAGCCGACATTGACGCACCAAAGGCCCGCCATGCCGTCGAGGATTTCGGTGCCATCGGCATCGTAGATGAACGGGCCGTTGGCATGGGTGATGATGCGCGACCCCGTTTCGCGCAGTTCCTTGTGGTCGGTGAAGGGATGAAGGTGATGCGCGGCGTCGATCTGCTGAAGCTGCTTCAGCGAATAATTCTGATAAGTCATGGCTTTGATCTTTCCTCTTGAATCAATCCGGCAACGGCCGGGGCGGATTCGTCAGAGGAAGGCAGGCGGCGAATAGCCGATGCGGGCACACAACCGCAACAGCTCGGCGCGAAGGGTCCGCGGTGACGGCGTCACCGCGACCCCGAAGGCGCCAGATGTGCTGAAGCGGATCATGGCGGCAGCTTATGCCGCCTGAGGCCCAAAATTCAAGCCGTGCCAAGGTGAGTTGAGATTCAGGTCAGGCCGGCATCACCTGAATATCAATACACCTTACCGCCAAGCGCCCGTTGCAGGAACATATAGCGCATCGCCGTCTGCGCCGCCTGCGGCCGGCGGTCGCCGCGTCCGCCATGGCCGCCTTCGGTTTCCTCGAAGAACAGCGTCTTGCCGTGGCCTGCCTCCTGCAGCCGCGCCGCCATCTTGCGGGCATGCCCGGGGTGCACGCGGTCGTCGGCGGTGGACGTCATCAACAGCACCGGCGGATAGGCGACATCGGCCGAGACATGCTGGTAGGGAGAATAGGCGCCGAGCCAGGCTGCATCCTCCGGCTTCGACGGGTCGCCATATTCGGCGATCCACGAGGCGCCGGGCGGCAGTTCGGTGTAGCGCAGCATGTCGAGCAGCGGCACGTCGATGATGACGGCACCGAACAGTTCCGGCCGCTGCGTCAGCGACGTGCCGGTAAGCAGGCCGCCATTGGAGCCGCCCTGGATGCCGAGCTGCGCCGCCGTGGTGATGCCGCGCCTGACGACATCCTCGGCCACCGCCGCGAAATCGTCGAAGGCGTTCTGGCGCTTGCCCTTGAGCGCCGCCTGGTGCCAGGCCGGGCCGAACTCGCCGCCGCCGCGTATGTTGGCCTGGACATAGGCGTTGCCCTTGTCCAGCCAGAGCTTGCCGCGAATGCCGGCATAGCCGGGCAAGAGCGGCACCTCGAAGCCGCCGTAGCCGTAGAGCAGCGCCGGCACCGGCCCTTTCTGGTCGCGGCGCCGCACGACGAAATACGGGATCATCGTGCCGTCCTTCGAGCGCGCCTCGAACTGCTCAGAAACATAAGGCGCGGCATCGAAACGGGCCGGCTGCGACTTCACGGTTTCAAGCCTCTCGCCATTGTCGTCCGACCAGATGATCGAGCTCGGCGTCAGGAAATCGGTGAAGGAGAAGGATACGCTCGACCCGAAATGCTCGACATGGCTGATGCCGACATTGCCGTTGTCGGGCAGCGCGATCCGTTTCAGCGACCAGCCATCGGCGGTGCGGTCGCAGGCGATGACCTTGCCGCGCACATTGTCCATCAAATTGATGAACAGCCGGTCCTGCGTCCTGGCGAGCCCGGCGATCGAGACACGATGCGCCGGCTCGAGCACGGTCTGGAACGGACCGAATGCGCCGCTCTCGATCCAGCGGTCGAAATCGAACGAGTAAAGCCCGTCGGGCAGGCAGCGCGTGCCGTCCGGCGCCGTCCACGGACTGCGCACGCCGAAGATCAGCTGGCCCTTGAAGATCGCCGTGTCGGTGGCGTCGTCCGGCAGCGGAATGCGCCGGTTTTCGCCCGAAGCCAGCCGCAGGAAGCTTTGCGAGGTGAAGAAGTCGAGCGTCTTGCCGAGCAGCACATGCCGCTTGTCGCCGTCATGTTCCACGCCGCCGCCGACCGCGAGATGCTGCTCCTCGCCTTCGAAGATCGGCGTGGCGTCCTCGAGCTTCGTGCCGCGCCGCCACAGCTTGATCACGCGCGGATAGCCGGATTGCGTCTTGTCGTCTTCCTCGAAAGCCGCCGAAACGATGACGGTATCCTTGTCCAGCCATGAAAAGCCGGACTTGGAGGCGCGCGCGGAAAAACCCCCATCGACAAAGGACCTCGTCGCGATGTCGAATTCACGCATCTCGCTGGCGTCGCCGCCATCGGGCGACATGTAGAGCAGGCAGCGGTTGAACTCGGGATAGAGCCGGCTGGCTCCGCCAAACACCCACTTCACACCTTCCTTCGCCGAGAGCTGGTCGAAGTCGATGAGGGTCTCCCACTCCGGCTTCTCGTTCTTGTAGGAAGCGACTGATGTGCGCCGCCAGAGTCCCAGCGCATTGGTCTTGTCCTGCCAGAAATTATAGACGTAACCGGCAAGCGCTGCTCCGACCGGGATATTATCCTCGGCCGTCATCAGGTCGAGCGCGGTCTCGAAAGTCGCCTGATAGGAAGGATCGCCCTGCAATTCGGCGACGGTCAGCGCATTCTGGCGATGAACCCAGTCCAACGCTTCCTTGCCGTTGCGATCCTCCAGCCAGAGGAAGGGATCATTGGCGGTCAATTCGGGCTGGGTTCTGGTCATCGTGCTGGTCATGCGGGACTCCATTTGGCGGCCCCGCCTACATCGCGTTCACTGCGTTGATATTCAAGAGCCGTGGCGGGATCGATCACAAAACCCGCCGTCGCGCGACCGTCGCCGCAGCCAGCGCCGCGCAGATTGCACCGAGGGTGACCGGCAGGCCGCCGGCGCCAACGACGTCCATCACGCTGCCGGTCAGCGGCGGCACGATGATGCCGCCGAGGCCCCACATCAGCGAGAAGGCGGCGTTGCCGGCGACCAGCGCCGAGCCTGTAAAACGTTCGCCGAGCTCGATGATGGACATCGTGTAGATGCCGTAGGAAACCGCGCCCCAGACAAAGACGCAGATCCAGATCAGCGGTGTCTCGATCAGCGCGGGCAAAAGCACGCATCCGAGGATCGTCACGACGACGCAGCCGAAGCGAACAAGGCGCGCCGTCAGCTTTTCGGCGAGCAGGCCGAGCGGCACCTGCATGGCAATGTTGCCGGCGATCATTGCCGACAGCAGCGCCGACATGCGCGCTTCGGGAATGCCGTGATGCGTTCCATAGACCGGCAGCAGCGCCAGGATCGCCTGCTCGAAACCCGCCGCGACGACCACCGCCGACATAAGCAGCCAGGCCATCGGTATGAAACCCAGCACCGAAACCTTGTTCTCGGCCTCGTCGACCTTCGGCAGCCGCTTCACCACCACGGCCAGGCAGCCGCCGCAAAAGACGAAAGCAGAAATGCCGACCAGGAAAGGCGGCCAGCCCTCGGTGCCGACGGCAAGCAGGCAGAGCGGTCCGGCCGCGAAGCCCGCCGAGATGATGGTGGAGTAGACGCCCATGACGCGGCCGCGGCGCGACGGCGGCGCCAGCGCGATCACCCAGATTTCGCTCAAGACATAAAGCGGATTGGTCACCACGCCGATGAGGAAGCGCAGCGGAAACCACAGATAGACATTCTGCGTCCAGCCGATCAGTGCCAGCACCAGCGCCGACAGCGCGGCGCAGGTGAGCGCGGTGCGCCCTGCTCCGAACCGGCGCGCCAATCCCGGGATCAGCGGCGAGGACAGGATGAAGCCGACCGGCGTCATTGCCGCCGACAGCCCGATTACCGCCGGCGAGACGCCTTGCCGTTGCAGGATGAAGCTGAGCAGCGGATAGGAAAGCCCTTGCGCTATGGCGAACACCGAAACGGTCGCGATCACGCCGGTGATCGCTGCCCACTGCACGCTCCCGCTGCTCTCTGAATCCGCCAGAGCCATCAGTTCCTGATCCAATCGGTTGGAGGCATAACCGTTGTGGCCGGTTGCCGTAAGGCCCACCGCCGGCGAAAGCGGATGCTCCAGCCAATCCCTGTCAGGAACGCTTGCGCCGCAGGGACCGATACAGGGCGAACGCCACCAGCAGAATGTCGAGCCCAATGATGACGGCAGGCAGCCCGAGCGGCCCGATCGCCTGCATCAGGGCGCCGGCGCCGGGCGGCCCGACGATGCCGCCGACGCCCCATAGCAGCGCGAAAGCCGCATTGCCGGTGACCAGCAGCGAGCCCTTGAAGCGGCCGCCGAGCTCGACCAGCGCCATCGTGTAGACGCCATAGCCGACCGCGCCCATCACCAGAAGCACGCCCCAGATCGATGGCGTGGTGATCAACAGCGGCAATAGAATCGCGCAAGCCGTCGTCGCCATTGCACAGGCGAGGATCATGGGCCGCCCGCCGAAGCGTTCGGCAAGCAGGCCGAGCGGGATCTGCAGGACGATGTTGCCCAGCGAAAGCATCATCACCAGCGCGGCAAGCGTCGCCTCGGGCAATCCATAGCCGGCGCCGAAGACGGGGACCAACGCATAGGTGCTTTGTTGGACCGCCGCGGAGACCAGCACGGCCAAGAGCAGCGCCGGCGCTAGCCGGGCAAAACCGAAAAAGCTCCCGGCTGGCTGCCCGTCATCCTCGAAACCCGTGAGCTTCGAGGAGACGAGGCGCAGAATGACGGCGCAAACGGTGAAGCCGGCAATGCCGACGCCGAACGGCGCCCAGCCGACTGTGCCTACCAGCGTGAGCGTGAACGGCCCGGCCGCGTAGCCGGCGCCCATCAGCGTGTTGAACACGCCCATGACGCGTCCGCGCCGCGATGGCGGCGCCAGCGACAGCGCCCAGACCTCGCCCAGCACATAGAGCGGGTTGATGACCACGCCGATGACGAAGCGGATGATGTACCAGGCGACCCAGTTCTGCAAATAGCCGATGGCCAGGAAGCACAGCGCTCCAAGCAGAGAGCAGCCGACCGCCAGGTTTCGCGCGCCGACCAGCCGCACGGCCGCCGGCACGAAGGAGGCCGACAGGATCAGCCCGACCGGCATCATCGCCGCCGAAAGACCGATCAAGCCCGGCGAAAAGCCCTGTTTCTGCATCAGCAGCGTGAAGAGCGGCGAGCTCAACCCTTGCGCCGCGCCGAACATGGCAAGTGCTGCCGTGACGCCGGCAAGGGCTGCCCATTGCGGTCTGTCTTCAACGGTCTGGACGGAAGCGGTCATTGTGGCTCGCGGTTGAACAATCACGGCATCATTATCAGCAGCAAGAGCCTCCCTGATGCCTCAGCGGAAGCAATTTGGCGATCCAGCCCGCTCCCCCTCCGGCATGTCGCTTCCCTCGTCCTAGTGGTCGCCGCCTCCTCACCGGTTGCATTGCCGCCAGTCCATTATGCGGCCGATTTCGCATCCTCACGAGGCTTCTCATGACTGCCGCCCTTCATCCCGCCGAGCCGGCCCTGGCAACCGATCGCGCCCGCCGTGGCGGCCGCGCGGGCAAGCGCGCCGGCGGCTCGGCCGCTTTCGAGCAGCCCGCCTTCCGGCAATTGAAGAACCCGCTGACCCCGACCAAGCTGGTGTCAGACGACGAGCTGGAATCGATCCATATCGCCTCGTTGCGCGTCTTGAAGGAAATCGGCGTCGACGTTCTGCACGAGGAAGCCCGCCGCATCATGAAGGCGCATGGCGCGGATGTGCGCGAAGGCTCGGAGCGTGTGCGCTTCGACAGCGACATGATCCTGGAGCTCGTCTCGCACTGCCCGTCGGAATTCACGCTGCATGCCCGCAACCCGGCGCACAATCTGCGTTTCGGCGGCAACAACGTCATCCTGTCGATGATGGCCTCGGCGCCGAACTGTTCCGACCTCGACCGCGGCCGCCGGCCCGGCAACCAGGCCGACTACCGCAATTTCCTGCGCCTGGCGCAGATGCACAACATCCTGCAATGCACCGGCGGCTATCCGGTCGAGCCGATCGATATCCACCCCTCGGTGCGGCACCTGGAATGCATCCGCGACCTCGCCATGCTGACCGACAAGGTCTTCCACATCTATTCGCTCGGCAAGGAGCGCAATGTCGACGGCATCGAGATCACCCGCATCGCCCGCGGCATCAGCCGCGAGCAGCTGATGCTGGAACCGTCGGTCTTCACCATCATCAACACCAATTCGCCGCTCAAGCTCGACGTGCCGATGATGGAGGGCATCATCCAGATGTCGAGCATGGGCCAGGCTGTCATCGTCACCCCGTTCACGCTCTCGGGCGCCATGGCGCCCGTCACCGTCGCCGGCGCGCTGGTGCAGCAGAACGCCGAGGCGCTTTCCGGCATCGCCTTCGCGCAGATGGTCAAGAAAGGCGCTCCGGTCGGCTATGGCGGCTTCACCTCCAATGTCGACATGAAGTCCGGCGCGCCGGCTTTCGGCACGCCCGAATACATGAAGGCGCAGCTCGTCGGCGGCCAGCTCGCCCGCCGCTACAACATCCCCTACCGCACCTCCAACACCTGCGCCGCCAACACGGTGGACGCGCAGGCCGCCTATGAAAGCGTGTTCTCGCTCTGGGGCGCGATCCAGGGCGGCGGCAATCTGATGATGCACGGCGCCGGCTGGCTGGAAGGCGGCCTGCGCTGCTCCTATGAAAAGACCATCCTCGACATCGATCTTTTGCAGATGGTGGCCGAGTTCCTCACCCCGCTCGACCTCTCCGAGGACGCGCTCGGCTTCGACGCCATCCAGTCGGTCGGCCCGGGGGGTCATTTCTTCGGCACTCCGCACACGCAGGCGCGCTACAAGACCGCCTTCTATTCACCGATCGTCTCCGACTGGCGCAACTTCGAGAGCTGGACCGAGGCCGGCTCGCCGACGGCGATGGAGCGGACCAACAAGGTCTGGAAGGAACGCCTTGCCTCCTACGAGGAGCCGTATATGGACCCGGCCATCCGCGAGGAACTCAACGACTTCGTCGAGAAGCGCCGCGCCGAAGGCGGCGCGCCGACCGATTTCTGATTTTCAGTGTTGAGGGTGAACAGTCGACTGCGCTCAGTCGAGCTTCGCTTTAGCCTTCAAACCCAATCATTCGATTCAGTCTCTGTAAACACGGACCCATCTGTATGAAATCTCACGTTAAAGCGGTTGTCATCGGCGGCGGCGTCGTCGGCTGCTCGGTGCTCTATCACCTCGCCAAGGCCGGCTGGACCGACATCATGCTGATCGAGCGCTCGGAGCTCACCTCCGGCTCGTCCTGGCATGCGGCCGGCGGCTTCCATACGTTGAACGGCGACCCGAACGTCGCCAAGCTGCAGGCCTACACGGTCCAGCTCTACAAGGAGATCGAGGAGATTTCCGGCCAGTCCTGCTCGCTGCATCTCACCGGCGGCGTGATGATGGCCGATACACCGGAACGCATGGACTTCCTGCGGTTGGCACACGCCAAGGGCCGCTATCTCGGCATGGACACCGAGCTGATCACACCGTCGGAAGCCAAGGCGATGTTCCCGCTGATGGACGAGAAGAATTTCGTCGGCGCCATGTGGGATCCGGTCGAAGGCCATCTCGACCCTTCGGGCACCACCATCGCCTATTCCAAGGCCGCGAAAAAGCTCGGCGCCGAGATCGTGCTGCGCAATCGCGTCGTCGACCTCACGCAGCAGCCGGACGGCACCTGGAACGTCGTCACCGAACAGGGAACGGTTCACGCCGAGCATGTCGTCAATTGCGGCGGCCTGTGGGCGCGCGAGATCGGCCGCATGGTCGGCGTCGAATTGCCGGTGCTGGCGATGGAGCATATGTATCTCCTCACCGAGCCGATGCCGGAGGTCGAGGAATTCAACAAGTCGACCGGACGCGAGATGATCGGCGTGATCGACTTCAAGGGCGAGATC
>NZ_VFUA01000014.1 GCF_006440735.1 Mesorhizobium sp. B2-7-1
CAGCAAGGCATTGGTGCGGGCGGCGACGTCGATGATGTTGACGAATTCGATCGCGTCGAAATAGGGCTGACCGGGCTTGTGATAGGCGGGATTGCGCTTCATGCGCACCGAAATGCCCGGCTGGTTGTCATCGATCATGTAGGGGCCGGTCGCGACGCCTTTCTCCCAGGCGACGCCGCCTTCAGGCTTGGCCGGCAAGATCACCAGATGAACGTCCGCGGTGAGGTAAGGGAAGTCCGCGTTCCCACCGCTCAAGGTGAAGACCACCTTGCGGTCGCCATCGGCCTTGATGTCCACGATCGAATCGACCAGCGCCTTCACAGCCGACGACGAAGACGGCCCCATATGATGGCGGTAGGACTGGATGACGTCATTGGGCGTGACGGGCGTGCCATCATGGAACTTGAGGCCCGGCCTCAGCGTGTAGGTCCAGACCTTGAGATCGTCCGAGGGGGCGAAGCTCTCCGCGAGGTCGGGCGCTGCCGCGCCCTCCACGTCCAGTTCCGTCAGCGCGTTGCACAGCGTGCCGCCGAAGATCACCTGCGTATAAGAGTTCTGCCAGGTCGCCGGATCGTAGGAATCCGTCTGCGTGCCGTCATTGATGGCGAACTTCACCGAGCCACCCTGCTTGGGCTCGGCGCGCGCCACGGAAGTCTGCGCCATAAGCGATGCGCTCAAAGCCAGCATGCCAACGGCGCCCATGAACTGGCGACGGGTCGCCGTGAACCCGGCGAGGCCCCGATCCTGCTTGTCCTGCATGTCATTCCCCTTTGTTTTTTTGCTCTTTGAAGGCGGCACCCGTTCGATCCGGAACCGGCACCCGCCTTTTTCATCTGGCTCGCAATATCAGTTTCGAAATCTGATCGGTCAATAAAAATATGATCGATCAATCAAAAAAATCTCCCGAAAATACCATTGACGACAATCACATAAAGTTCATAGCATCGCATATGGGATCAAAAAAAAATGAGATATCGAGCCATAGCGCGCAGCGCCGTAAGCAGTTGCTGGAGGCCGCTTGCGCGGTGATAGCCAGACGCGGCCTGTCCGGAATCACGGTCAACGACATCGCCAACGAAGCCGGGTGCAGCTATGGCGTCATCGCCTTTCACTTCAAGACGAAGGAACGCCTGCTGCTTGCCGCCCTCAATGTCGTGGCCAGCAAGTATGAGGCGGTTTGGTCCGAGGCCATGGCGGCCGCTCCGAGCTCTCCCGCCGAGCGGTTGCGCATCCTGCTTGAAGTCGATTTCGATCCAAGGATAGCCAGGGCGGCCGATCTTGCGGTCTGGATGGCCTTCTGGGACGAGGCTCCGCGTGTCACTGCCTATAAGAGGCGCTGCAGCGAGCTGAAACGCCGATCCCTGCAGTCGATCACCGACCTGGTCTCGGAACTTGCCACGCTCAGGTCTCTCGACATCAACGTCGAAGCGGTGTCCCAGGGCCTTTATGCCATCACCGACGGCTGCTGGATATTCGGGCACGTCACCGGCCAGAACGGCCCCCAGGACCGCAAGCGCTACAGGCAGATTTGCCTGACATTCCTGTCGGCATTCTTCCCGGACGATTTCAGCCCGATGCCTGTTGCATCGCCTCGCTGAAGCGGCCCGCCCAATCGGCAACAACACACAACAAGACAAGAGAAGACAGTGCACATGTATTCAGAGACCGGATCCCAGTGGAATGTCGCGGAACTGGAAAGCGCCGCGCACCGCCACCTCATCAGCCCTGCGGAGGAACTGGCCAAGCTTGGCACCGCCGGCGGCCGGCCTCTGTTCACTTCGGCCGACGGCATCTACATCACCGACAGTCGCGGCCGCAGGATGATCGACGGCCCTGCCGGAATGTGGTGCACGCAGGTCGGCTACAACTGCAAGCCCATTGCCGATGCGATCGCCGCGCAGGCGCTGCGCATCTGCTACAATTCGCCCTGGTATTCCCTGAACGGCCCGTCGGCCGAGCTGGCAAGGCGCATTTCCGAATTCGCTCCGGGCGACCTCAACCATGTGTTCTTCACCACCGGCGGCTCGTCGGCGGTGGATTCGGCGCTTCGCTTCGTCCAGTTCTTCAACAATGTGCTGGGGCGTCACAGCAAGAAGAAGATCATCTGCCGTATCGACGGCTACCACGGAAGCTCGCATCTTACCGCGGCCTGCTCGGGCCGCGCCGGAAACCGCCCCAATTTCGACCTGGAGCTGGATAACGTCACCTTCATCTCGGCGCCGAACCGCTACCGCCATCCGCAGGGCGGCGACGAGGCCGCTTTCCTCGAATTCCTGGTGGCCGAGTTCGAAGAGCGGATCGAGAGCCTCGGCCCGCAGAATGTCGGCGCCTTCCTGGCCGAGCCCGTGCTGGCTTCGGGCGGCGTCATCGTGCCGCCCAAGGGTTATCATCGCCGCTTCCGCGATATCTGCCGCAAGCACGACATCCTCTATATCTCCGACGAGGTCGTGACCGGCTTCGGCCGCTGCGGCGAATGGTTCGCGTCCGAGAAGGTGTTCGACATCGTTCCCGACATCATCACCTTCGCCAAGGGCGTGACTTCGGGCTACGTGCCGCTGGGCGGCTTCGTCATTTCGGACGCCGTGCTGGGTCGCATATCGGGCGAGAACGCGAAGGGAAGCGCCTACACCAACGGCTACACCTATAGCGGCCATCCCGTGAGCTGCGCCGCGGCGCTCGCCAACATCGAGGTCATCGAGCAAGAAGGGCTGCTCGAACATGTCCGCGAAATCGCTCCCTATTTCCAGGAGCAGTTGCGCAAGCTCGGCGAGATTCCCCTTGTCGGCGACGCGCGCGGCATCGGTCTCCTGGGTTGCGTCGAATGCGCCACCGATCCGCACGCGCCGGCCGCGACGGATTTCGACAAGGCCGTCGCGCTGCGCATCGATCGGCTTTGCTACGAAAACGGCCTGATCGTGCGGCCTATCGGCAGCATGTGCGTGCTCTCGCCGGCGCTGATCATCAAGAAGGAAGAGATCGACACCATGATCTCGATCCTGCGCGACAGCATCGAGAAAGTGCAGGGAGAGATCCGGGCGGAAGGCAGGTTCTGAACAACGCCCGTTTCCGTACCTCCGCTCCAGAGCAAGCACGAGCCATGGATCCGGCAATGCCCCAGTCACATTCGTCTTCGAGCGCGCCAGCAGGCGGCAAGGATCCCCTGCTGCAGCCGCTGACCATCAAGAAGCTGGTGCTGCGCAACCGCATCATGAGCACCAGCCACGCCTCCTTCATGGAGGAAGGGGGCTTCCCGCTGGAACGTTACCAGCGCTATCACGAGGAGAAGGCCAAGGGCGGGCTGGCCCTGACCATGTTCGGCGGCTCCTCCATGGTGGATGTGGATTCGAACTGGGGCGGCGGACAGATCAACATCGCCACCGATGAGATCATCCCGCACCTGCAGCAGTTCTCGCAGCGCATCCATGCCCACGGCGCGGCGCTGATGTGCCAGATTTCGCATCTGGGTCGCCGCGCTGACGCCACGACCAGCAATTGGCTGCCGGCAATCGCTCCCTCCCGATCGCGCGAGACGCAGCATCGCGCCTTCTCCAGGGAAATGGATGAATATGACATTGCGCGCGTCGTCAAAGCCTATGGCGACGCGGCCGCGCGCTGCGTGGAGGGAGGCCTGGACGGCGTCGAGACGCTGACCGGAGGCCACCTGATCGGCCAGTTCTTCTCGCCGCGCACCAATTTCCGCACCGACCGCTTTGGCGGCTCGGTGGAAAATCGCGTTCGCTTCGGCCTCATGGTGCATGAGGAAATCCGCAGGCGCGTCCGCGACGACACTGTCGTCAGCATGCGCTTCGTCATCGACGAGGCGAGCGAGGACGGCCTGAATTTCGAGGACTGCCTCGAGATCGCGCGGATCTTCGAACGCGAAGGGCTTATCGACGTGTTCAACTGCATATTCGGCAGGATGGATACGGTCATCGCGCTGGCCGAACAGAACATGCCGGGCATGTCGCAGCCTCTCTCCCCTTTCCTCTCACGGGTCGGGATGTTCCGACAGCATACCAAGCTTCCCGTCTTCCATGCCGCCCGCATAACCGACCTCGCCACGGCGCGGCACGCCATTCGCGACGGGCTGCTCGACATGGTCGCCATGACGCGCGCCCACATGGCGGACCCGCAGATCGTCAACAAGCTGATGCGCGGCGAGGAAGACCGCATCCGCCCCTGTGTTGGCGCCTCCTATTGCATGCACAAGAAGGTGAACTGCATCCACAATCCGGCCTCGGGCCGCGAGACGATTTTGCCGCAGGTCATCGAACCAGCCGATCACAGCCGCAAGGTGGTTGTCGTCGGCGGCGGCCCCGCCGGCCTCGAAGCCGCGCGTGTGTGCGCCGAACGCGGCCATCGGGTGGTGCTTTTCGAAGCGTCGAGCAAGCCCGGCGGGCAGGTTCTGCTCGCCTGCCGCGCGACCTGGCGCAGGGACCTGATCGGCATCGTCGACTGGCGGGTATCCGAACTGGAGCGTCTTGGCGTGGACGTGCGCTGCGACGTCTACGCCAGCGATGCCGATGTGCTGGCCGAGAAACCGGACAGCGTCATCGTCGCTACCGGCGGCCTGCCGGACCTC
This sequence comes from Mesorhizobium sp. B2-7-1, assembly GCF_006440735.1. Classification (GTDB taxonomy): domain Bacteria; phylum Pseudomonadota; class Alphaproteobacteria; order Rhizobiales; family Rhizobiaceae; genus Mesorhizobium. The sequence goes on from NZ_VFUA01000014.1 coordinate 4,583, forward strand.
GATTGGCTGCCTGGCGCGGAGCATTGCGAAAACATCTGGGACGTGTTGAGCGCCAGCACCCATCAGGGGGGAGACGTCATGCTCTATGACGGAACCGGCAGGCACGAAGGAATATCGACGGCGCTGCACCTGGCCGAGCAGGGAGCGTCCGTCCATCTCGTCACCATCGACGACAGCCTCGGGCAGGAGATCGAATATTCCTCGCGTGCGGTCTACCGCAAGCAATTCCGCCAGCGCGGCATAAAGGTGACCGTCGACCACCATCTTGTCAGGGTCGAACGCAACGGCTCCAACCTGCTGAACGCTGTCTTCAGGCACGAGCTGACCGGACAGGAACTGGAGATTTCCGCCCCTCGCATCATCGTCGAGCGCGGCACGCAGCCTCTCGACGAGGTCTTCAACGCGCTCCGCGATCTCTCCAGCAACAAGGGCGTGACCTCGCTGCCGGCGCTAATCAGCCCAACAGAAGCGCGAGAGGTCACTGACACTGGAGGATTCGAGCTGCACCGCATAGGCGATGCTGTTGCCAGCAGGAACATCCACGCCTCCATCTACGAGGCATTCCGCCTGTCGCTCACCCTATGAACCAGGCCTCGTCGTTTCAGGTCGCCGTGATCGGCGGCGGCATCACCGGCGCCAGCGCCGCCAACCATCTGGCCGCTGCCGGTTTCCGCACCGTGCTTCTCGAGCGCGGAGATTTCGCCTCCGGCACGTCGAGCCGCTCCAGCCGCCTGCAGCATTGCGGCTTGACGTATTTCTCGCCCGGACGCTCGATCTGGAATTTCCTTCTCAATCCGCGCATGGCGATCGAGCATCTCGAACTGGCAAGGCGCGCGATGCGCGACCGATCGCGTTTCGTTCGGGCGACGCCGGAACGGGTGCGCCCCGTGCGCTTCTACACACCGCTCTATCGCAACGACGGCATCCCGGCCTGGAAGGCACGGCTGGGCTTCCGGTTGCTCGAACTGCTCGATCCCGGTGGCGTGCCACTCGATTTCGAGCTGCTCGGTCCCGAAGAGGCGGCAAGCGAATCTGCGCTTCGCCACCTGCGTGACAGGCAGGACCTGATCGGCGCGGTCAAGTTCACCGAGTACCAGTTCGACTGGCCCGAGCGCATCTGCCTCGACACCGTCATGAATGCTCGCGATTGCGGCGCGCAGGCGCGCAATTACGCCGAGGTCGTCGCCATCAGACAGGCTGCGGATGGCAGGTGGCATCTCGATGTCGCCGACAGGCGCGGCCGAGCCGAGGAGGCCAAGTCCGTGTCGACGGTGGTCGCCGATTGCATCGTCAACGCGACCGGCGCCTGGGTCGATGAAACAGCGTCCCGATGCGGCCTTTCCGTCCCTCGCGTGAACCAAGGGCTGAAGGGAACCAACATCGTCGTGCGCCTGCCGGACGAATTCCGCGGTCTGGCGGTGGAGACCGCCCTGCCCGATGGCAATCCCTTCTATGTCATCCCCTGGGGCGACCTGCATTATTTCGGGCCGCGCGACGAACCATGCGACCCATCGCCGGATGGTTTTCGCGCCGACGAACCGACCATACTCGCGCTCCTTCAGGATTTCAGATCGGTCTTTCCGTCCCTTCCCATCGCGCGCGAAGATGTCCTTTATAGCTGGGCCGGGGTGCGGCCCAGAACAGCGCGCGCGGGCCATCCGGACGGCTGCGAGGCGGTTCTTCTGCACGATCTGTCAAAACCGGGCGGGGCAGCCTACTACACCTATACAGGCGGCCTGTTGATGACGCATCGGAACGCCGGCGCCAGCATCGCCGAGGCGGTGTCGAAGCGCATCCGGCCCGAGCATCCCAGCCGCCCCGTCTCCTACGCTGCCCGGATTGCCAAGCCTGCCTCGGCAAACGGTCATTCCACCTTGGGCGAGACGGGAATCGACATCGAGCAGTTGCGACAGGCTGTCCGCGAGGACATGGTTTTCCATCTCGACGACCTCCTGTTTCGGCGCTTTCCGCTCGGATGGTCGGAGCGGCTCGGCCTGGATATCGCTCGGCAAGCGGCCGAGGCGATTGCCGACCTCATGGGCTGGTCGCCAGCCGATGTCACGCGGGAGGTCGATCGATACATCAATCTTGTCGCGCGGGAATTCGGGAGAACGACGCCATGCATCTGATCGACGGCCCGACCGTGCATGAACTCCTCGGCTACCGCAGCCTCGTCGATGCGCTGCGCCTCGCGCATCAGGCTCCGATGCCGGAGGTTCAGGAGGTCGTGCTCGGCGAGCCCGGAGGCGACAATGCGCGCAATCTGATCGTGTTGCCGGCCTGGCAGCGGGGCGCGCTTCTTGGGGCGAAACTGGTTACCGTCTTCCCCGAGAACCCGTCCCGCGCCGAACCGGTGCCGGCAAATCAGGGAATCTACGCCGCCTTCGATGCCGAGACCGGAACCCCGGTGATGGTGGCGGACGGCACGGCATTGACGCTCCGCAAAACGGCCGCCGACTCCGCTCTCGGGGCGGATCTTCTGGCAAGGCCGGACGCCCGCAGCCTGCTGATGATCGGCGCCGGCGCGCTGGCGCCTCACGTTATCAGCGCGATGCTCGCGGTCCGTCCATCCATCAACGCCATCCGCATCTGGAACAGAACACCGGAACGGGCGAAAGAGATAGCCGCCGCGATGGCCCGAGACGGATTTCCGATAGAAGTGGCCGAGCGGCTTGACGACGCTCTTTGCGAAGCCGACATCGTCTCGAGCGCGACGATGGCGGAAGTCCCGTTGATCCACGGGGATGTGCTTCGTCCCGGTTGCCACGTCAACCTGATCGGCGGCTGGAACCCCCAGATGCGGGAAGTGGACGATCGGACGATCGAGCGCGCGAGGCTGTTCACCGACAGCCGTTCTCAATGCGGCTCGTGCGGCGACTTCCTGCAGCCGGTGGAGAGCGGGGTCATGACATGGGACGATATCGAGGCCGACCTCTTTGAATTGTGCGGCAGCTCAAATCTGCGCCCTATTTCACCGCAGGACATTACTCTTTTCAAGAATTGCGGCGGCGGTCACCTCGACCTGTTTGTCGCTCAGGAATTGATCCGGAAAATTCGGCACCGCACCAAGGCCAATGCGTAGAGATTCAGACCTGGTGGGAATTGCCTAATCGAGCTGCTAAACCCGATCCAGTCGGCGTCTCATCTCGGCCGCGATTATCGACGCGTCGCGAAGCAATGCAAGGCGCTGAGCGGCCGCGAGCCCACGTTTCCATGCAGAGACAGCGAGTTCATTGCGTCCATCCAGCCAATGCGCCACACCGACCCACAACTCATGCTGTGGGCCACCGACGGGAAACACGCGACGATAGCGCTTGAGTTCATGCAGGGCTTGCCGCTCCCAGTGCCGCCATTGATCGTATTCCCGCGACAGGCCTGCCTCGCGGCCGCGCAGGAGCACTTCTATGACACCGGTCAGGCCAGGAAGCGTGCTGTGTACAGTCGGTCGGCCCATATCGCGAAGTAGACGCAGCGTCTCCACAACGGTCCGGACACTCTCCGCATGTTGCCCAATGCGAGCGAGCGCCAGCGCGAGCGAGCCTTTCGCCGAAACCATGTCGGCGAGATCGGCGGACCCGACCATTGCGGACGTGGTCAGCCGCAGAATGTCGACCGCCTCCCGCGGGCTGTCCGCTTGAAGAACGCACAAGGACTTGCATCGCAGCGCCCAAATTTCCTGCTGGAGGTTTCCGCTGTTCTGCGCCCGTGAAAGCAATGCTTGGGCAGTGTGCTCCAACTCACCGGAGTGCCCCCGGTAGTACAATGACCAGAAGCGAATGGCCTGCGCGTTACACCAACTCAGTTGATCCCCCGCCTGGAGACAAAGCTCCTGGGACTGATCGAGACGGCGATCCACCATCATCCAATCGCAATGACCGATACGCCACAACGCATCGAGGTTGCAGAGGTGCGAATGGATCGATGGGTCTGCCAGCGTGATCGCGACCCGTTCCGCCCGCGCCATGAAATAGCGGCAGGCGCGCCGCCACCCGAGAATCCCTAAACCACACGCGAGTTGTGCTGACGCCACCGCCACCTCGGTTGTGACCCCAGTCCGCTCTGCGTAGGTGACAGCTGCAACTGTGTGCGAGAAAGCGCGCGAGAAACGAAGTTCGAAAAAGTCCACGACAGCAGCCTGGTTCAGGCAGCGTGTGAGCTCCTGTTCCCAAGAAACCGTGGCTTCGTCCCGACCTGATCGCGCCGAGGGAGGAAATATCTGTTGGAATGCAAGGCGCCCCCCGCTTCCGAGCAGTCGGGTCAGAAGAGCCATTGACGAGCGTGGAACTGGCTCGCCCGCCAATTTTAGCGCTCGTCTGACAGAAATGCCCTGACCATGAAGGTCGCCACGGCTATATTGGGCCTCGCCTAGCTGCCTACGCCAACGCACTGCCTGGAGCCTTTGAACGGCACTCCAAGGCTGCTCGGGCTCGTAGTTCAGGCAGATTCCCAGGAATGACTCGACCTCGCGAAATGCACCGATCTGCAGGGCCTTTGTCGCGGCAAGATTTGCGTATCTCACTGCTTTGAGGCCATCCCCCGCGGCTTCGAAGTGCTGGACAAGTGTTGCGATATCAGCGCCCGTGGCAGCCGACTGGCTTGACTCCATCCATGCAGCCAATGCTCCATGAAGCCGCTGGCGCACTTCGCCGTGGATTGCGCCATAGACGACGTCCCGGATCTGATCATGGCGGAACTCATAACTCGCTGAGCCGACGACTTGATGCACGAGATGTGCGGCCGCCAGCGAGTCGACGGCCGCGGTAACCGCGTCGCGGTGCAGCACGCCCTTGAGCAAGGTCACTAGCGCCTCACGGCTGAAAGTACGGCCAATCACGGCCGCCGCCTTGATCGCGTCTTGCGCGCCGGCGTCGAGCCGATCGACGCGCTCGCGAATGACCCGTTCGACACCATCGAAGTACTTGAGGCGATCCAGTGGCCGAATTGGGCGCCAGGAGCCATCGCGCAAAGCGATGAGACCCTGACTCTTGAGCGTGAGAACTATCTCCTCTGCAAAGAACGGGTTGCCGCCAGCCAATGCACACACCCGGTGCAAGAGTTCATCATGTGGCGGCGCATCGCCCAGCGTGCGGGCGACCAATTCGCAGATTGATGCGTCGCTGAGTTCCTCGAGATCCAAGATACGACAAAAGCGAGCCGGGTCGTCGGTGTCGGTTGCGCCTGCATTCATGCCAGGTGCTTCGGCCCGCTTGCGCAGGTTTTTCAGCTGCTCCGGTACCTCGTCCGAGCGCACGCACAAGATCAAAAGCAGCGATGTCAAGGAGGATAGAACCCACTCCACGAGACGCCAGGATGCCGAATCCAGCCACTGACTGTCCTCCAGCACCAATACCAGCGGGCGGGGCGACAACGTATCCATAAGATCGCCCAGAAGTCGCATGGTCGCATCGGCGCGATTGGCTCCCTCCAAGTGCCTTGTCGCTTCGTTCTGCGGAATTTCGACGCCTAGCACATCCGCGAGCAAAGGCAGCCGCGCAACGATCGACGGGTGGCCATGAATACGCTCGGTGACACGTTGAAGAATCGTCACGCCGTCGCTTTCGGAGAGGATCCCGAGAACGGCCGCAAACAGGCGTCGCCACGGCAAGAACGATGTGCGGCGATCGTCACGTTCGGCGTCAGCCACAAAGACGGCGGTCGGCATCAGCCGCAGTTCATCTGTGAAGGCCTTGATCAAGGCAGTCTTGCCAATGCCGGACTCGCCCAGGATCACAACTAGACGCCTGCTTCCTTCCCGGGCTTCGCGAAATGCACGTTCCAGGGCCGCCATTTCGTTTTGCCGGCCAAGGAGAGCGGTAGTGTTGTCTTCGGGAGCGCGTTGGTCCGCCGGACAAAAGACGGTCGCCATTTCGCCTAGCCCTTCGAGCTGCAGCGTGCCACGCTCGTCGAAGCGAAATGACCTCCGGCTGGCTCTTTCGGTCGGCGCATCGCATAGAATGGTCGTCGATGCGGTCATCAGCCGAGCTGCCCGATTGACGGCGGCTCCGAACACCATTAGCTGCCGCCTGCGGGCGCTGCCGACGACACTGAAATGCGCATCGCCAGTAGCTACTCCCACCGACGCCGAAAGCCCCAAATGTTGAACTGTCAGGCTGATCGCGCGGGCAGCATCGACCGCTCGGCTGGGATCATCGCGGTGAAAGCTGCCCCGCGCTCCGAACGCCGCGAAGAAAACCAAGCCCTTGTCATCCAGGAGCAGTTCGCCGGCCGGTCCGCCTCGCGAACGCAAATCTTCCTGCAAGGCTGCGTATAGCGATTGATAGCGAGCAAGGTCCTGAGGTTGGCTATAGTCGAGCCCGACTATTCGCGCGAACAAGGCAGTGATCGGTCTTATTTCGGCAAGGGTGTCCAGGTGGATGGCTGTCCGGCGATTTTCCACGGAGCGGAGCGGGATAGCGCTGCCTCCGGTTGCCGAGCCCGATCCGACATCAGTGATCAGATCCCTGAGTTGCACAGGCAGAAACCTCGCCAGCCAGTCGGCTGGGGGAGGTATCGTCGCTCGGGCATCCAGATAAGGGCGCGATCCGTGCAGCCCCGTTAGCGCCAAGCTTGCCTTCTCCGAAACCACATATTCCCATCGGCGTGCGGCAGCTTGGGAGCGCGCAGCTTGCACCACCGCGCTGCCTCCGGCGAAGAGGGTCCAGACGCGTTGGCTACCCAACACCGCGGCCCAGAGTGGCCCGGCGCCGACACCAACGTGCAGTGCCGGTGCGACGTCACTTTCGCCGTTGTCCGAACGGTCATTCTGGCTACCGCAGATGGCCTCGGCACAAGCGGTTGCCGCTTTTACAGCGCCTGCAAGCCCGTCGGCGTCCGCCGCCCAATAGGCCAGCAACTCGTCGCCTGCGAGATATAAAACCTCTCCGCCACGCTCATGCACTTGTTCCACACAGCGTGAGTACGACCGGTTGAGCAGGTTTGGAATTCGTTCAAGTCCTTCCTGTCCCCGGCGCGCCAGCTGCTCGACCAGCGCGGTATACCTCGACACATCGACAAACATCACGGCGGCCGGAAACTCGACCGCTACCGGACCATCGGAGCGAGCCGCGTGAAGTCTCCCGAGTAACTTAAGAGGAAGGAAACTCTCCAGTAGCGCTTGAGTCTCCGTCATGGCCTCCCCCCGCAGTCGCGGCCAACAGCCCCAAGAATAGGACCTCGCAGACATCCTTAAGGCTACCACAGTATGACGGGTGCGGCTTCCTGACGTTACATCAAATTTCGCATATAGTTCAGGCCCAATGTTGGGAGGGGCCAATGTCCATCGATCCCGAAGGCGCAGCCGAACCACCACGCGGAACAGTTTGGCTTTCGCGAGGGCTCGAAGCATTGGCTATCGATATGCCTCAGATAGCAAACCCGCGGAGAAGACGCGCCAAGGACGAGTTTGATTTCGACATTGTCATAGTTGGCAGCGGCTATGGCGGCTCTGTTGCCGCCGCCGAACTTAGCAACTGCAAGGATGCTCAGGGAAACCCGTTGAGCATCTGCCTTCTGGAACGCGGCAAGGAGTACCTGGCGGGAATGTTCCCGGCCCGCATGGCCGACCTGGCGGGGCACGTCCGCTTCACGACGCCATTCGCGGAGCGGCAGCGCGGGGTGTTCGACGGACTGTACGACATGCGCTGGAGCGACGACGCGGCCGCGCTTATAGCCTCTGGCCTGGGCGGCGGCTCGTTGATTAATGCCGGCGTCATGGAGATGCCTCACCCGCAGATCTTCCAGGAGGCGCGCTGGCCTTCCGAAATTCGCAAAGAACCCAAGCTTGCAGAGACGGCTGAACGACTGCGCGCTTGGTTGGGAGCCAAGGCAACGGATGTCGCCGACACCCCTTCCTTAGCCAAAACCGACGCACTTGGCAGGTTGGCTGACGGGAAGGCACGATCCGCCCATATTACCGTTGCGTCCCGTTGCCACACAAATTCCGCCGGGGTTGCGATGAGTCCCTGCCGCCGCTGCGGCGACTGCGCGACGGGCTGCAACTATAACGCCAAAGAATCTCTCGATCTGAACTTGTTGCGCCTTGCCCAACAAAGCGGAGTCCGCATCGTCACCGGCGCAACCGCCCTGCGCGTTTGGCCATTGAAGAATGGATGGCAGGTGGACGTCAACCACACGGACGGGCAGTTGAGAGACCGCCAACGGAAGCCATTTGCGCTGCGGGCAAGGCGGGTGGTTCTCGCTGCCGGAACTTTCGGCTCGACGGAAATCTTGATGCGCTCGCAGGATGACCGGACAAGATTCTCCGATCAGTTGGGTCGCAAGTTTTCCGCCAACGGGGATATGCTTGTGGTAGCGCACGCCCTGGCGACCCGGGTCAATGGCGTTGCCGATGAAACGCAGTCTCCTGCTCCTGACGCTGCCGACGACAGCGGCCGCGCGATCGGTCCGACCATAACCGCGATGATCGATCTGCGCGAAGGCAACGCGGACACCGATCTGGTGATTCAAGACCTGGCGGTGCCGGGACCGCTGCGGCGCATTTTTGAAGAGAGCACCACCACATTCGATGTGCTCAATCGCGTGGCCGAGGGCGATTGGGGGAAGCACGAGCCAAATCCCTCATGGGTCGACGACGCTGCAGTCGATCCCAACGCCATCGCGAACTCCCTTGTGCTGGCGATGATCGGCCGCGACGATGCGGAGGGCGAACTGGCCCCGGGCGGCGCCATAGCCGACAACAGCGATGGAATGCTCACCGTGCGATGGCCGGAGTTGCGATTGGACCCGCGGTTCGAGAAACATCATGCACGTCTTGGCGATATGCTTCAAAGATCGGGGTTGGGCGGGCGTATTGTGAACAATCTGCTTTGGCGTCCGTTGTCAGATCGATTGGAAGCAGTATTCGGCCGCCAGCGGGGCCCCCTGGTCACGGTTCACCCGCTTGGGGGATGCGCCATGGGTGATGACGTCCGGCAAGGCGTCACGGACCATTTCGGCCGTGTGTTCGACGCAGCCGGCGCCGGCCCTAACAGTCTTCATGAGGGGTTGATCGTGCTCGATGGCTCGATCGTGCCCACGTCATTGGGCATCAACCCTGCCCTGACTATCGCCGTCCTTGCGTTGCGCGCAATCAGCGCGCTCAAGGAGAAATGGCAACTCAGCGGCGGTCGCTTGACCGACAGTCATGTGCCTGGGAATTCCGCCGGCGTCGTCAGGCCAGTTTATTCCACGCCGCAGACCAACCCCAAACCTGCTCCAACCAGGATCGAGCTGACTGAGCAGGTGCGAGGCCAGATACCCTTGGTGACGCGCGGCAGCGGCAGGGCAAGACCGCATATGGTCGAAGTGACCATCACCACGAAGCCGGTGGTCCTGTCCGATCTTTTTTCCTCGCAGACACCCGAAGGCCGCCGCTTGCGTATCGCCGACGGTCGATTGCGTATCCTGCGAGCAGGAAAGCGGTTCGACCCTGTCGCCGACAAAGCCTATGAAGCCGACGTCGCCGTCGAAGCCGAGATTTCGGGCACGCTGCGCCTTTTCGATCGCGAAGAGTCTGGTCCCGTTACTCGAACACTACGGGCTTTGCTGGCCTGGGCGGTCAACCGTGGATTTCGCGACGTCGCATATACCTGGATCGGGCACGGCCAGAAATGGTTACGTCTCAAGCCTCCCGACAGCGCAGGGCCATCAGGCGTCGGACCGTTCGACATTCTGTACCTTTGTTCCCGGGCAGGCGCGGTGCGGCTGATCGAGTACGATCTGAGCATCGACAAGATCGTCAAAGCCGATGACCTGACGCCCGGGAAGGCCGCTGCCGATGCAGGGGGTGACAGCTCGATATTCCGACATGGGAAGATCAGAGCGGTTAAGCGGCTCACATATGGACGCGGCACCAGTCCGTGGACGCAGTTGATAGAGATGTCGGTCGTGGCTTTCCCTGGCATGCGCAAGACTGCGCTCGGCAGGAAACCACCGGTGCTGGAACTCAACAAGCGCTACCTTGCCCGGCAGCAGGTGCCCCTGCTGCGAATAGTCGGCCAGGAAAACAGGGTCGCCGCGCTGGCGGATTTGATGTCCTTCCTGCTTTACGGCCTACGCGTCGTCCTTCAGATACATGCGCTGAGTTTTCGCCGCCCCGACCCTCCCTCAGAGCGTGTGCCACAAAGGCTGCCCGGGACAATAACGGGCCTGCCAACCCCTCAAATCGAATGGCTGACCTTGGACAAGGCGATGCCGTCGGTTCGCATCCGCTTGGCGCGCTACAACGGTGCTCTCGCCAGATTTGGCCAGGGCGGTGTTTCGAAACGCCCGGTACTGCTCATCCATGGCTACAGCGCAAGCGGCACCACCTTTGCCCACACCGCCGTGCCCGGCAATCTTGCCCAGACATTGTGCGATGCCGGCCGCGACGTGTGGGTGCTCGACATGCGGTCGAGCTCGGGCCTGACAACAGCCACCGGCAACTGGCCATTCGAGACGATGGCCGAGCAGGATATTCCGATCACCATCCGCCACGTGCTGGCTGTCACTGAGCAGGAAAAGCTCGATGTCGTCTGCCATTGCATGGGCGCGGCCATGTTCAGCATGGCAATACTTGGCGGATCGGATCAACAAGATCTACACCAGAAGATTGGGCGGGTGGTTTTTTCGCAGGTCGGACCGGCGATGCTCTTAAGCTCATCCAATGTGCTCGCCGCCTATATAATGCGGTATATTCGATACTTCCTTCAAGTTCAGGATTATGTGTTTAGCCCGCGCAGTGAAATCTCACTGCCCGGTCAATTGCTCGACCGCGCCCTTGCGGCGACGAGAATGCCGCCTGACGAGTTTCGGCGCGAAAATCCGATCTGGCCTCCGGGTAAGGTAACGCCCTGGGTCGGGACAAGGCATCGGATGGACGCGCTCTACTCGCGCACCTTTTCACTCAAAAACCTCTCCGACGCCGTGCTCGACCAAATCGACGACTTCTTCGGCCCGCTTAGCGTCGAGACGGTCTCGCAGGTTATCCATTTCGCCGGTTTCAACACCGTCACGAATAGGGCCGGCATCAATCGTTACGTGCTGCCCGATCGGGTAAGGGATCGACTGCGGTTTCCCATGATGTCGATCCATGGAGCGGAAAACGGTTTGGTTGACCCTTCGACGCTGAGGCTGATGCGAAATATGCTCGGAGAGGCCGGTGTGCCGCACTTGAATTCATCCTCGGAAGCCGTCGAAGAGCCACAATCAAAGGAAGCGATCAGGCAGGTTATCGATGAAAACCAGTCACATCTGGGTCTCGGCCAGCCTTCCTATCTGACCTGGTGCATACCTGGCCACGGCCATCAGGACTGCCTGATCGGCAAAGACGCCGCGTCGATCTGCGGCGTCATAGCAAAATACCTTGGAGTTCCAGACAACAGGTCGGTCTGATCAGGCGACCCGTCACACAAGCGGTGGAGTATTGAGCTTTGACGCGTTCTCTCCCCTACGAGGCCAGGGCCCCAGCATTCGGCGTTCGCATTGGGATCGAAGCCGGCAAGATCAGAGTTCAGGCAGCAGACAGCGGAGGGCGCGGGTTCCCTCACGCCGCCCTCCTTGTCCCCGTTCGCAGGACAGGAAATCGGCTCTGCATGGTCGAGACAGCGGCTGCACCTGGTCCCGACCAGATGGAACAAGGCGAGAGTTTGATTGGTCTTTACATGCCGCAAAGCGCGTCGCCCTACGCGTTCGATGTTCCGCTTCACGAATGGCCTCCCGCGGAACAAGTCCTGGTGCTTTTGCTATACGTACAGGCCGAGGGTATCGGCGGTCTTGCCCGGTTGCCGCGACTACCCGATTTGGCAGGTCAAACACCTGATGTCTTCGATACCGGCCCACATGCGCAGAAGGCACCGGACGAGGCCGTCCAGGCGGTTCGTGACGCGCTGGAGGCTGACACGCTTGACGACTTGCGTGGCGGCCTGATCATAGGCGATCCTGGGAAGCTGCGCCGGAGCTACGACCGCAAGAACGGCAGCCGGCCAACGCAAATTCGCTTCGCCCTCGCTAGCTGCCAGTATCCCAGTGACTTCCTCGACCATATGCCCAACGGCGAGCACGCCACACGAGGGCCAGCCGATGCCTCCCTGCTTGCGCTTGCCGATCTGCTGGGCGAAAGCGGCGCGCCGACCCTGCTGCTTCTGGCTGGTGATCAGGTATACATCGACGCAACCGCCGGTCTCTTCGACCCCAAGGTGACCGATGATCGCTTCCGAATGGCATATGAACGTCGCGGTCAAAGCCGCGGTGTGATGGCGGTAACGCAGCGCCTGAATCTGGTGGTCGAAACCATGTTGGACGATCATGAGATCCGGGACAACTGGGCCAATGACCCCGATCCCAAAATGCGTGGCAAAGACACCGATTTCAAGGCGGGAACACAGGCGTATCTTAAATATCAACGCGGCAAAACCGGGCGCCTTCCGGCTCATCTTTGGCGCAATTTCACCCACGATGGCGTGCCGTTCTTCCTCAGCGATACCCGCACCGAGCGTGAGGGGAGAACAGCCTTGAATTGCCACAAAGCGAAGATCATGGGGCCGAAACAGTTCGACGAGCTGTGCGCATGGCTGACCAAGCCCGAATACGCCGAGCTGCCTAAATTTGTTCTTACACCTTCAGCCATCCTACCACGTCGCAGAGAAGTGGCCGGACACTCCAGCTGTGCCCTGCATTCTGACGCGTGGGACGGATACCCGCGCTCCTTCCATGCGTTGCTCAAGTTTCTTTGCGACAAAGAGGTCGAGCGTGTGGTCTTCCTTTCAGGTGATGAGCACCTGTGCAACGTTGTTACCGCCCGGGTAACGAACTGTATTACTGAAAAACAGTGCACCCTGCATTCGGTCCATAGTTCGGGCTTGTACGCACCCTACCCATTTGCAAATGGCGTTCCCGATAATTTCCAGGCTGATGAAACCTTCCTCTTCCCCAATTCGATGAGCGGGCCATATTGCTGCGAAGTCCGTACAAGTTTTGTATCGGGCGATGGCTTCGCGCTGATAGCAGCTGACCGTAGCCAATCGGGTTGGCACCTGAATGTCGGTTTCTATGGAGCCAGCGGTCTTAAAGAGAATGGATCGTTCCCACGAGAGCTGGGTTGACGACTGCTATGTTGTTGGGGCGAGACGCCGCCAAGAATTCTTGGATGATGCCCCGGCTTCGCCTGACGCCGGAAGCCGATGGTACCGTTGGCTGGGATCACCACGTTGCAATTGCCATTGTTTTTGCTTAGTTTTTTGTCCTTGGCGACACGATTTGTATCACAATAGGTAGCACAAATTGTAGCACACTTGCCCGGCGGTTGCCGTAACGGTACCGCCCCCTGGCTTCAAGGTATCACTGGCTATGTTCCTTGCGAGGCGCTCAATGACCGGATAGACGGCGTCGAGAATTTGGCCGGCCCGGAGGATGTCGTAAGGAACTTGATTTCATTGCGTTTTTCGTGGGCGAAATTCACGACCCCTCCCGTATCGTTCCGTATGGTTCCACAAGCAACCGGCGACTACCTGCCCGAAGTCTCGATCGCTGCTGCCTCAAGTCTTAGTCCATAGGTTCAAATCCGGGACGGGATTTTGAGCCTGTCGAGCCTGCTTGCGAAGTCCGGTCAACAGACGAACTCGGTTGCAGAGGTCGTTGTACCTAGGTCAGCCCGGTCGTGACGATCTGCGTTGTCGTCCACATATGCGATGCTATCTCCGCGCAGGCTCGTGTGACATCGCGGGCAATGACTGCATCTGCGATGTTTCTATGCTCTTGCGCCACATCGCGTTCGGCTCTGGCAAGCGGCACCGAGAGCTGCCGGTAGCGCTCGCTTTGATCGTAAAGCTGCCCGCGAATCCGAAGCAGCCAACGGTTGCCGCAGGCTGAAACCAAAGCACGGTGAAATTCTCGATGCGCCTTGACCCAGCGCTGGTCCAGAACAGCGGGGTCATCGGGCATCGTGTACGGCGTGTGGCTGAGACGATGGAGGGCGGCCACAATATCTGTCTCCCACTCAAGCCCGCCTTTCTCGATCGCAAGCTTGAGGCACTCCTGTTCGATGCGGACGCGAGCATCGGTCAATTCAGCGAGGTCTTCCGGAGACACGTCGGAAACCGTGTAGCCGCGCTGCGCCCTTGCGTCGACAAGGCCCTCGGCCGAGAGTTTCGACAGCGCTTCGCGGACAGCGCCCAAACTCACCTCATACTTCTGCACGAGGGCCTGGATGTTGATCTTGGATCCCGGAAGCATGCGGCACGAAATGATGTCGTGGCGCAGTTGCTCGTAAACGTCGTTGGCAATCGTGCGGGCTACCGAGTCCATCTCAATGTCGCTTGTCTGACCGTAGAAGTGATTCAAATGGATCTGGCATCGTGCCGCTTCTTGGCCAACTTGTATCGAATGTCAAACTTGCCAAAGTCATTCCGCCGTCCAACCGCCGTCGACCTTGATGGAAGTGCCCGTCATCAATGCAGCAGCGTCCGAAGCAAGAAAGACAACGGCCCCCGTCAGGTCCTCGACTCGACCGAGTCGGCCAAGCTTGACTTTGGATAATACCTCATCTCGAAAAGCTTTGCTTTCAAAGTAAGGAGCCGTCATCGGGGTCTCGATGAAGGTGGGGGCAATGCTGTTGACCCGGATGCCGTGCGGCGCGAGCCCGAATTCATCGGAATGTTGCGGTGGCCGAGCACCACCCCGGGCAGAGTCTCGACCTCGACATCCTTGAGGGCGGCCTTCTGGACTTCGGCAAAGCGGCGGATCTGCGCCTGCGCGAAGCGGATATCGTCCAGCTGGCGGGAAGACAGCGCCCCGACGCATGCATCGATCTCGTCCTGCGAAAGACGAAAGGACGGCGGCGACCACCGGTCGAACTTCTGCGACAGTTCCCGCAACGCAGTGTCTCCACGGGCCTCGACGTCGATGAGAACACTCTCGACCGCCCCGCGGACGGCGCTGGCATCGGTCGCCTTGGCTTCTGCGGATCGCCCCGACTTCAGTATTCTGATCATGCAATTTCCTTTGCTCTGCGTTCTTTGCCCGGAGCCTTATCCATCCCGACGGGCTGCAATGGTGTCGAAAAGCCCGTTTCGCCTACTCGGCCTCATAATTGCGCGCGAAGTCGTCAGGCGGAGTCGGCCCCCAGATGTAAAATGAATCCTGCGGATCGTGGTCCTTGGATTCCCAATCCATCTCGGCGGGGATGTAGTCGATGTCGCACGAGTACTCGGCGTAGCTGCCCCAGGGGTCGCGGATGTAGTGGAAGAAATTCGAACCAAGCACATGGCGCCCCAGTCCCCAGCCTCTCGAAAAACCCTTGTCGGCCATCTGCATCGCACCTTGCCCGACATTGTCGATCAGCGGCACGTCCCAGCTTGTATGATGGAGGCCAGGCGCCGATGATTTGACGAAGGCAAGCATGTGATGGTCGCTGCCGTGGCGGCCATGCAGGAATGCGATGTTGTCTCCCGAACGGTCGGACAGCCCCATGCCCAGGACCTCGGTGTAGAAGTCGATCGCCTTCTGGACGTCACGGGTGAAGATCAGGATGTGGGCAAGTCGGGTCGGGCGAACCTTCGCCGCCTTGCTGCGCAGCGGCGCGGCGACAACGCCGGCGGGCGTTGAGGCATGCCCCGACTGCGCCTTAAAGTCGGGCGACGTCTTGGCGGCGACGATCAGCTCGATGAGATTGCCGTCGTGGTCGCGGAACCACAATCCATTGGACTCGAAGCCCTGGGGCGGAGGCAACAGCTCCATCCCCTTGGCCTCCAGATGCAGTTTGAAGCGTTGGAAATCCTCGTCGAAGACGCCGAAGGACAGATGCTGCAGCTGCTTGCGCGAGCCTTGGACAAAGAAGCCCCAGTCGTGGTCGATCCCTTCCGTGCGCACCGCATAGCCCGAGCGATGGTTCACCACGTCGAGACCGAAAGCCTGATGAAAGCGCTCGGCCTCCTTGAGGTCGGGAACGGCCAGCACGAAATGGTTGACGGAGTGGATGCCGAGAATGCCCTCGCCGCCCGCTTCAAGCTGCCGCTTGCGAATTGCCGTCATTGTTCATCCTCCGCCCGTCGCATCCGACGTCCTCACTTCCGTCGAACCTCACACATCGTTACAAAAAATATATTTTTAAGTCAATGATACGATCTAACTACTTCCGAAAGGGTGTCGGCTGATAGGCGATCAGACGCCACCGGTCCTTGCTTTTTCCCCAGACCGCCATGCAGGAATTGTCGATCTCGCGGACCGCGGCTCCAACCGTCGCCTTCGCGCGCATGGTGCCGGCGACGACGGCCAGGCCTTCCCGCACGACGATGCGTTCGCTGCTGTGATGGATTTCGTGATAGACGAAGAACCGGTCTGCGACTTTTTTCAGATAACCCGCCTTGTCGTCACGCTCTCCGAAGGAGTGCGTGTAGACCAGGTCGTCATCAAGGAGATCCGCAAGCGTTGCGACATCGGACGCCAGCATCGCCGAATAGCGTTTCTCCTCGAGGCCCTCGATGACGCGGCGAACCTCATCGGCAAGGTCTACTTTTTGCAAATCCATGATTTTCCTCCCGATTTCAGGCAGCGATCGGCGCGGCGAACGGCATAAAATGCTCCGTCCAAAGGCGGGGCGGCAGTGCGCCCCAGCGGTTCACGACCTTGGGATTTGACAGGTTTTCACCCGGGTCGGCAATCCTTGGCTGATGGTTCTCGTCTTCGATGACTTCCATCTCGGCGATGCATTCCACCATGAACCCGGACCGGTCGATGTAGTAGGCGAACAGATTGTCGCCAGCGCCATGGCGGCCAGGTCCCCAGACGAGGAAGCGTCCCTGTGCGTCAAGCATATCCCCCAGCCGCTTGAAATCGTCGAAACTGGCGAACTCCCAGCTGAAGTGGTGCAACCCGCTTGGTCCTTTGACGGTCGCGACCGTGTGGTGCCGGTTGTCGGCCGCACGCATCCAGACGATTTCATGGCCGGTGGTCCTCTCCGACTGCCGAAGCCCGAGCACGGCTTCGAGCTCCCGGCTGATCGCCTTCGAATCCCTGCTCGACAGGTTCACGTGATCGAGGCAGCGCGGACGGATGCCCGGGCCCGTGTGACGGACCGGCTGCGTGAGCGGCATCGGCGTGTGGACCTCAAAGACATGGCCTTCGCTGGTCGCGAAAGTGACGGAGCGCTCGATGCACGCAAGCGAGGGACGCTCGGACAGAATCTTGAGGCCAGCCTGTTCGGCACGGATACGTACCGCGGCGACCGCCTCGCTATCATGGGCCTGCAGCCCGATCGATCGAACGCTGTCGCTATCGCCGGCATGCAGGACGAGTTCAGCTTGACGCTGGTTCGAGGTCAGCAACGCGCGTCCTCGCTCCCGTTCGACGACGCGGGCGCCTGCGATCGTGCAAGCGTCTTCTATCGCAGTTTCGATATCCGCCACGTTGAGGGCGACATAGCCCAGCCGCTGAACCATTGGTCTCATCAAATCCTCCCGAGATATGCTTTTTGGCCGCCGCCCGGATCACTTGACGATGCCGATCTTGGTCCTGTCCGTTGTAACGGCGACCGCGACCAGAATGATGATGCCGAAGGCGACGTCCTGCGCCGCGCCCGGCAGGCCCGCGATCGTGGCGCCGACGCGGACCATGATTGCCGTGAGCCCGCCTATCAGGCTTGCAGACAGGCCGCCTACCCCGCCCGAGATCGCGGTCCCGCCCGCCACCACGCCGACCAGCGCAGGCAAGAGCAGATTGCTCGCCATCGTCGGCGCGCTGTAGAGGGTCTGCGACAGGAGCATCATCCCGCCGAGGGCGGCGCAGACCGACGAGATCGCGAACGCGCAGCTCCGGATCAGGTCGCGCCGGACGCCGGACATATAGGCAGCCAGTTCGCTCGCTCCGAAGGCATAGATATCCCGGCCGACACGCGTGAAACGCAGCAAAAGAGACAGGAATATCCACACCGCCACCACCGCGAGGAAGGCATTGGGCACGCCATGGGTCCTGCCGCCGAGAAAGTCGAGCGGCGCAACTTCAGGACCGAGGGCGACGGTCGAGGCGTTGCTGAGATAAAGGGCAAGGCCCGAAAACAGGCCGAGCGTTCCAAGGGTCATCACGAAGGAAGGAATCTGAAGCCGCCCGATCAGCCATCCCTGGGCGGCCCCGATCCCTGCTGCTCCAACAAGCACCAGCGGCACGGCGGCCGAGCCGAATTCGGGGACAAGCAGTGCCACGACCACAGCTGAAAACGATGCCATGGCGGCTGCCGACAGGTCGATGCAGCCGAGCAGCACCGGAAGCGTGCTGCCGATAACCAGGATCAGCAGCGGCGCGGCATCGAAGAGCAGCGCATTGATCGCGCGCCATTTGAGGATGCCTGGCGCGATCCAAATCACGGTCGCAAACACCAGCAGGAGGACAATGGCCGGCCCGCAAGCACGCAGCAGGTCGCCAACGGATCGGATGGATGGGAACATTCGGGCGAGTGCGGGGGTCATGAACGGCTCCGATGGGTCCACCAGGTGCAGTCTCGATCGAGAGGGTCGCGGCGCATGCTCATACCATCGCCCTCACGATGTCTTCCTCTGACGGCCGTTGGGTTTGCACGTCATCGAAGCGCTGGCTGAGCCTCCCGTCCCGCAACACCAGGATCGTGTCCGAGAGCGTCACCATCTCATCCAGCGTATCGCCCACGAAGACGATCGAGAGGCCGTCCTCGGCCAATTGACGGATCGCGTTGAAGAGATCGGCGCGCGCTCCGGGATCCAGACCGCGGGTCGGATGATCGAGCACCAGGAGCCGCAGCGAGCGACCCAGAAGCCATTTGCTGAGCACAGCCTTCTGCTGATTTCCGCCGGAGAGCTGGTCGATGCGATGGTCGAGCGACGGCGTTTTAATCTTGAGCCGCTCAACCCAGTTCGCCGCCTCGCGCCGTTCGCGCCGTTTCGACAGCAAGAGCCCGCCATAGCCGTAGTCCGACCCGAAGGTTACGGTCATGTTCTGGCAGACACTCATCCCTTTCATCATCGCTTCCGCCTTACGCTCGGCGGGGACATAGCCTATGCCGAGACCGACGGCGCCGCTCGGACAGCTGACACGCACTGGCCGACCCTCATATTCGATGTGGCCGCTATGGCTGTCCTCGACGCCGAAAATCGCGCGGCAGACCGCTTCGGCGCCGGATCCCTGGACGCCGATCAAGCCGACGATCTCCCCGGACGCGACATCGAAGGTCACATCCTCGACTTTGCCCGGCACCGTCAGGTCGCGGACTGCCAGTCGCTTCGGCGCGCTCTTGTCCGGCGGATTGTTCCTCGGCAGCACCGAACCGGCGCGCTGGCGTCCGACCATCAGCTCGTACAGCTCGTCGGGATCAGTCTCGCCTTTCGCTCTTTCGGCGACATTGCGTCCATCGGAAAGCACATAGACCCGGTCGGAGATCGCCAGCACCTCGTCCATGCGATGCGAGATGAAGACGACCGATGAGCGCATCTTCAGCCGCCGCACCTGGCGGAACAACGCCTGGATCTCGGTCGGCGTCAGGACCGACGTCGGCTCGTCGAATAGGACGACGAGATGGCCCTCCACCAGTTCCTCGAGCGACAGCACTTTGGCCAGCTCGACCATCTGGCGCTGCGCAAAGGTCAGCTGGTCGACGGGCGTATCGGGCGCGACATCCAGTTCGACCTTGTCCAGTTGGATACGGGCCGCATCGTTCATCCGGCCCCGCCGATAGAATCCGAAGCGGCTGAAGTCGGTCGGCTTGTCGATGAAAAGGTTCTCGGCAACGGTGAGATTGCCGATGAGCGACTGCTCCTGATGGACAAGGCCAATGCCCGCTCGCGCGGCCTCGAGGGGAGAGCCGAAGCGCACGGGCGAACCGCGCAGACGCATTTCGCCTGCGCTTGGTTGATGGAGGCCGCCGATGATCTTCATCAATGTCGACTTGCCCGATCCGTTCTGGCCGATCAGGCCGAGAACCTCGTGCTCGCGCAGTTCCATGTCGATCTCATCGAGAGCGAGAACGCCGGGAAAGCGTTTGGAGATGTTTTGCAGGGACAGGAGCGCGCTCATTTTACCACTCTGGTCTTGCGCCGCAGGTGCCAGGTGGACGCGGCGACCGCGACGACGATCACCATTCCCTCGATGGCTTTCTGCAGCAGAGGGTTGGCTCCCGTCTGCACGAGCCCATTGCGCAGGGTGACGAGAACAAGGACGCCGACGAGCGAATGCAGCACGCCGCCCCGGCCGCCGGACAGCAACGTCCCGCCGATCACGCAAGCGGCAATTCCGGGGAAGAGCAGCCCCTCTCCCGCCAGGGGATTGCCGACGCCGATCTGCGCCGCGGTGAGGATGCCGCCCAGTCCGGTCAGGCATCCGCAGATGGCAAAGGCGCCGACCTTGTAAGCATTCACGTTCACGCCGGCCAAACGGACAAGCGCTTCGTCGGCGCCGATGGCAAAGCCGATACGGCCGAGCTTGGTGCGCCGCTCGACGATGAAGGCGACGAAAGCGAGCGCCACGGCAAGGTACACCAGCGCGCTGAGGCCCAGATGTTTGTGCAGGGCCAGCCCGACAAAGCCGCTGTCGAGGATCTGGGGTTGCCTCGAGGGGAAGAGCAAAGCCGCCAGGCCGAGCGTGATCAACCACATCGCAAGCGTGACGATGAGCGACGGCATGCGCAGATAGGCATACAGTGTCCCGTTGAGGGCACCTATGGCCAGACCCGTGGCCAGCACGACCCCGATTGCGCCCGCGCCAAGATCGTTTGCGGTGACGCTGTTGGCGATGAGGATAGAAAGCAGGATGTTGGCGAGCGAAGCCACTCCCTCGCCCGACAGGTCGATCGAGCCTTGCACCAGCACGAAAGTCATCCCGATTGCGACCACGGCGGGAACCGCCGCCGACTCCAGGATCGCCTGCAAATTGGCCACCGAAACGAAATTCGGGGTGAGGCTGGCGAACACCAAAATCATCGCAAGCAGCGACACTATGGGACCGGCCGACTTCAAGACACCGAGTCCGATGTGCCCGGATCGGCGCTGCGTTCCGGCCTCCCCGCGACGCGGGGAAGCCATTGCGCTGGTGTCGTGGGCGTGCAATTGCGCCTGGGTCATGGTGCGGCTCAGTTCACGCCGACCGGGATCTGACCCTTTGACCGCGCCCAGAAATTCTTCTTCAGCGCGTCGTAGGTGAAGTCGGCCGGGTTCGGCTGGGCCGAGAGCATCGCATCGACATTGTCCTTGGTCGCAAGCGTTTGCACCAGGTAGAAGTCGCGCTGCGCCTGCGCCAGGTCGCCGATCTTGAGGTCTCCCGAGGCCACCGCGTAGGCAAGAGCTGCCGCCACGGCTCCGTGCAGCTGCGAGCTGATCCGCATGCTGGACAGCATCTCGCCGGATTTGATCAGCTTCAGCACGTCGCTGGATCCGTCGGAGCCGGTGACAGGGACCTTGCCGGCCAGGCCTTTCTCGCGCAGCGCTGCGACCGCGCCGAGCGCCATGCCGTCATTTTGCGCGAAGACACCCTTCAGCTGGTCCCCGTAGCGCGCAATCCATGTACGGGTGATGTTCTGACCTTCCGTCTGCCCCCAATTGCCGATCTGGGTGTCGAGGATCGTCATGCCCGGACATTCCGAGACCGCCTTCAGGAGGCCAATCTCGCGCTGCTTCGACGGCGGATTGTCCGGTGTCCCCTTGAGGACCGCGATGCCGCCCTTGCCGCCGATCGCCTTGCACAGCGCCATGCCGTTCTGATAGCCGGAATCAACACCGTCGAACGAAATGTTGGCGATCCATGCATCGGAAGCCGTGTCCCATGGATGGATCTCCTCAGGACGATTCCACATCGTCGTCATGAAGGCGCCGCCGGCTTCGGCACGCTCAACGAAAGCCTTGGTGAAAGCGGTCGAGTCCGGGAACCAGGCGAACGCACAGCCTTCGCAGCCGGCTGCAAGTATCGCCCCCAATTGCTGCATGTGCTTCTGGCCGTCGAAGCCGCTCTCGTAGACCTCGAGCTTGGCGCCGACGGAGTTCGCCACCTGCTGGGCGCCCCAGATGACTTCCTGCCAATACTCGCTGCTGGTCGTTCCGACCGCCAGATAGACGGTTTTTGGTTTCTCCTGGGCCATTGCGCCGTGGCTGGCCAAGGGTCCAACGACGATCGCCACAGCCGCCACTACCGCGGCTGAAATCCTCTTCAGCAGTTTCACTTCATCCTCCCGATGATCGTGTTCATGCGACGGGCCGTGCTCTACGGCCTGCGAAGTTACATTTCCTCAAAAAATCTATTTTGTAAAGTTGAATAAATTATCTAAAAGAAAAAGTGACGATCGATGCACAGCGCATCCCGGGAGGCTCGACCATGGGAACAGGAGAAACCGTGCTAGTCACAGGCGCCACGGGGCGGACAGGCAAAGCGGTGATCGCCGCGCTTGCCGCGCGTGGAGCGCGGATTCGTGCCATGACCCGCACGCCGGCGGCACAGGACAGCCTTCGCGCGGCGGGCGCGCATGAGATCGCGGTCGCCGATCTCGGAGATCGCTCGTCGCTCGATAGCGCGGTTTCGGGAGTTGCGCGGCTGTACCATATCGGACCGCGTTTCAGCGACCGCGAAATAGCGTTGGGGACCAACATCATCGCGGCGGCCCGCGCTGCCGGCCTAAGACATTTCGTCCTTCATTCGGTCTTCCATTCGCAGTGCCGAACCATGATCCACCACCGGCAGAAGCTTCGGCTGGAGGAGATGCTGATCGAATCCGGCCTGCCCTACACCATCCTCCAGCCGGCGATGTACATGCAGAATATCGCGCTCGAATGGTCGAAGATCGAAGCCGAGGGCATCTATGAACGCCCCTATCGGACAGACCTTCCCATGGCGATGGTGGATCTCGCCGATCTGGCCGAGGCGGCGGCGGTCGTGCTGACGACCGAGCGCTACATCGGGGGCACGTATGAGCTGGTCGGCGGCGAGCCGCTTTCACATGCCGATATGGCGAAGGTGCTGACCGGACTTTTGGGGAAACCGGTTCAAGCGTCGCGCTATGCGCCGACGGAATGGCGACGCCGCAACCGCGACCGGTTTCCTGACGACTATCTTCGGATCTATGCAGCGATGTGCCGGCATTATGACCGCTTCGGTCTGCCGGGCGGCAATCCGGTGGTGGCGTCGATGATCCTCGGCCGCGAGCCCGCCGGCTTCGGGGATTTCGCCCGCCGCTTCGCCGCGGAACGAAACACAAGATAACATGCGAGCGCCCGGACCTTTTGTCCGGGCGCAAGCGTCAGGCTGTTGCCAGCCTTACGCCGGCCTCGGCCAGCACCTTGCGGGAGGTATCTCCCGAACGCACCCCAGCCGCTGACGCCGACAGCGCGTCGGCTTCCAGCGAGAAGACTTCGGGGCCGACATGGCGGAGGTTGCCTTTGCCCGCGACGATCTTGATGATCTCCACGACGTCGAACTCGCCCTCTCCCGGGAAATTCCGATAGTTGATCGTATCATCGAAGAGCGACTTGCCAACCTGCCGCCGCAGACCGTCATCGATCTGCATTCCAGCCAGGTGCCGGGCCGGCAGGCTGTTGAGCAGGTCGAGCTCATATTCGCCCTTGGAAAAGTGCCATACGTCGACAAGGATGCCGGCATTGGACGGATTGACGCCACTGACAATCGCCCAGGCATCGGAAAGATTGGGCATTCCCCAGAACGGCATGAATTCAAGATCGATCCAGTACCCTTGCGCCTTGGCGCGCTCGCAGAGCCGCCCAAACCCGTCGATCCGCCGGGAGAGCTCAACCGTTCCCTTGTCATAGCCGGCAACCGCCAGGATCGACGTCAAACCGAGCTTCTCACACATGCGAAACGAATGATCGGTGCTGACGTCGAAGCGGGCGCGCAGCTCCGGCGAACATTCCGCCGGCACACGGATGGGCGCCCAGTCGGTGAGCGAATCCAGATAGCGCAGCGGGGCGCCGGCATCGGCGGCCATCGCTTTCATATCCGATGGAGTGAGCCCCGACTCCAATGCATCGAGGTAGGTTTCAGGCGCGATGGCAAGGGCGGTGAAGCCTCCTGCCCTCGCGGCTTCCACATGCCCCCGGAACCCGTGTGCGCGCGCCGACGCAGGCCAGAAGACGAAATCGACCGGTGCAGTCATCACAATCCCTCGCTTGTCTTTTCATGGCGTCGCGGACTTCCGCCGGCCCGGCGGAACGCCGCGCCGGCCGCGGCCGTGGCAGGCAGCCCGTTATCTGCCGATGATTGGCCCGCAACGCCGTTGTTGACTTGCAACCGATTCAGGCGGCCTCGGCTGTCCCGAAACGGTGTGGAATACCCGCCTTGTCGAAGACATTTGCGAGCGCCACCCGGCTCCGGTTGCCGATCTCATCGGCCGACAGCGTGTCGTAGAGACCGGAGAAGGTCTCGGGTCCATAACGATTGAGCCCGCCGATGCGATGAAGCTGCTGGAGCAGCTCGACCACCGGGAAGCCGCCGGTGCCGGCGTCCACGCGATGGAAGATGCAGTCGTCCAGCAGGGACCGGCCGGGTCTCAGCTTGGCGTCGGCATCGGCGATCTGCACGGTGGAGATCCTGTCGCCGGGGATCGTGTCGAGCAGCGCCGGGTCCGGCTTTCCGCGCAGATAGTGCCAGAAGTCGAACACCAGGCCGCTGTTGTCGCGATCCGCGGTCTTGATGATCTTCCAGGCGGTCTCGAGGTCGGGAAGGCCCCAGAACGGGATGAATTCGAGGTCACAGCGCCAGCCAAGGCCGGCGGCCCGGTCACAGGTCCTGGCAAAGCCCTCAATGAGCTGATCGATCGAGACCTGGCTTTTCGGGCAGGTGATGATGCAGCTCATGGAGTCGACCCGAAGCGCCTCGCCGATACGAAAGAAGTCGTCTTCGTCAAATCCGAAAAAGCCGAGCGAAAACGCGGCCGGGTCGAGATTGTCGGGCAGCCAGTGCGTCGCCCAGCGCGAATAGGGATCGAGCTGGGTGAGCTTCACCCCCTCGTCATCCGCCATGAGCAGCATGTCCTTCGTTGTGATGCCCTCAGCAAGCCAGCGGCAATAGTGCCATGGCGTGATGGAGATGGCATCGCAGCCTGCCAGCCGCGAGGCGCGCAATTGCTCCTTCAGCGGCAGCGACCGCACCGTTCCCACCCACATGATCGTCGACGACTTGTCCATACTCTCCTCCTTGTCGCAGCCAGGCGCGAAGCAATGGCGCCTCAAAAACCTTCGAATACAATCTTGCCGTTCACGGAACCGGCCTCGATATCCCGGTGGGCCTGGATCAGCGCGTTCGCCGAGGCCGGCCCCAGGCGCTTCGTCAGCGTGGTTCGCACCTGCCCGGCATCGACCAGTTGCGCCAGCTTGCGTAGAATTGCGCCCTGCTCGGCCATGTCCGGGCGCTGAAAAACCGGCCGTCCCATCACTGAATGCATATGCACGGCAATGCACTTGGTTTTCAACGTCGCGAGCGGAAACGGATCGGGATCATCGAGGACCCCGATCGACCCGAACGGCTGAACCAGATCCACGAACTGGCTCTGATGTCGAGGCGTCTGGGCCAGGGCCATGACGAGCTCCACGCCCTTGAAGCCCAACGCCTCGACCTGCGGCTTCAACGGCCGCCGGTGGTCGATGACATGGGCGGCGCCAAGCTTCCGGCACCAGTCAGCCGTCTCCGGTCGGGACGCCGTCGCGATCACCGTCAAATCGGTCAAGGCGCGCGCGAGCTGGATCGCCATGGAGCCGGTCCCGCCGGCGCCGCCGACAATCAGCAGGGTCCGTCCATCTGCGGCCGGCCGGGGACGGGCGACAAGCCTGTCGAACAGAAGCTCCCAGCTTGCCAGCGTGGTCAGCGGCAAGGCCGCCGATTGCGCAAAATCGAGACTCTTCGGCATCGCCGCGACGATCCGCTCGTCAACAAGCTGGTATTCTGCGTAGCTGCCCTGGCGAACGACCGAGCCGGCGTAGAACACGGCGTCGCCTGTCTTGAAGTTCGTCACCTTCGAGCCCGCCGCCACGACGATCCCGGCGGCGTCGTAGCCGGGCACTTTGAGCGCACCGCCCGGGTCGGCTATGCGCCTCAGCTTGGCGTCGAGCGGATTGACCGAAATCGCCCTTATTTCGACCAGAAGGTCGCGGTCCTGCAATTCGCTCGGTCGGGACAATTCGACGTCGACAAGCGCATCCGGCGCGTCGACGGGTCCGGCCTTGGTGAATCCGACTGCCTTCATCCGACTGCTCCTAGAACAGGTTGCGGATCGAACCGCCATCGACGCCCCAAACCGATGATGTGACGAAGGATGCCCGCTCCGAGGCGAGGAAGACGATGATGTCGGCAACCTCCTCCGGTTCGCCCATGCGCTCAAGCGGCAGTTGCCGCAGTTTCATTTCATGGTCGACCGCCTGGCGCGGCGGCATGCCGTGAACCTCCGCAAGCTTGTCCGCAAACCCGCCCGGCCGGGACCACAGCGGGCTCCAGACCGGCCCTGGCGCGACCGCATTCACCCGAACATGGGGAGCCTCGGCGCGTGCCAGGCTTTTGGTGATGCTCACCAGCGCGGTCTTCAGGGCGGCATAGTCGGCTGGGATGGTCTCGGGCTGGCGGGCGAGATCGGACGTATTGTTGACGACCGCGCCGCGGCTTTCGCGCAGCCGGGGCAGCAGGGCGCGGGTCATGCGGATATTGCTGAGGAAATTGACATCGAATGTGCGTTGCCAGTGCGCGTCGGTCAGCAGATCGAACGGCTGAGCGTCGACAATGCCGACATTGTTAACCAAGACATCCAGTCTGCCATTTCCGGCCGGGAACGCGTCGGCGATCCCCTGTTCGACACCTTGCGCCGACGATAGATCGGCGACCGCAAGCGTGATGTCGACGCCCGTCGCCGAGGCCGATGCGGCCGTCTCCTTCAGGCCCGCCACATCCATATCGATGAGCCGAAGATCTGCTCCCTCCCTGGCAAACGCGAGCGCCGTCGCCCTGCCTATGCCGCTTGCCGCACCCGTTATGAGCACGGTCTTTCCCTTCAATCCGGTGTCCATGGATCCCTCAGGCAATGGTTGCTTCGCGCCCATGCGCCACGCAGGCGCGGTGACGCTGGTGGTTCAGTTCTCCGGAGCGTTGCTTCCGGTTTTGCGTCAGGCGGCCTTGCCGGTCATATCCTCACGGCGAACTTCGTCGCGGATCGGATTGACCAGCTTTCCAAGCCCCTCGATCGAGACTTCGCACTTGTCGCCGTCCTTCATCAGCAGGCGCGGATTGCGGGCCCATCCGATGCCGGCGGGCGTGCCGCTGACGATCAGGTCGCCGGCTTCGAGCGTGATCGCCTCGCTGATCGTCTCGATGATGGTGGCGACGTCGAAGAGCATGTCGTCCGTGGTCGCCGACTGGACGACCACATCGTTGAGCCGCGTCTCGAGCCTCAGCCCCTTGCCGCCGGCTGGCACTTCATCGGCAGTCACCAGCGCGGGGCCGAAGCCGCCGGTGGAATCGAAATTCTTGCCCACCGTCCATTGCGGTGACTTGAACTGGTATTCACGGACCGATCCTTCGTTGAAGATCGAATAGCCGATCACGTGGTCGTGGGCACGCGACTTCGGGATGTGGCGACCGCCCCGCCCTATGACAACCACCATCTCGCCTTCGAAATCGAGGCTGGTCGACGCGAGCGGCCGCACGATCGGCTGGTTGTGACCCACCAGCGTGGTGGCGAAGCGGGCGAACAGTGTTGGATAGTCCGGCTGTTCGTATGGCGACTCTTTGGTATGGTCGGCATAGTTCAGCCCAACGCAAATGATCTTCGGCGGCCGCGCCAGAGGCGGAAGAAAAGTGACCGCATCGGGATTAAACTCGGTGCCGTCCGCGAGCTTATGGCCGACGCGTAACAGCTCATCCGGGCCGGCGGCTATCAAATGCTCAAGCTCGAGCGTGCGATCCGTGCCGGCGGCAATCGAGCCGCGCAGTCGACCTGCCCTTTCCACCGCCAAGCCTCGGTGACCCCCCAATTCGAACCTTACGAAGCGCATGCGTTTCCTCGCTCACAGTGTGCTGTTTGTTCAGGCAAGGATTTTCCAAAAAATAAGATATGTCAACAAAAAATCTATTTTTCTATTGACCATCAGATTTACACGTGGATAGTAATCATAGCGAGCGGGCTGGTGGAGGAACTAGCTTGCATCGTCATGCCTGCCGCCGGCCGTGTGGCGCCAAAAGAGACCATCTGGGAGGACAGATCATGAAGGCCCTTCGTTTTCACGCCGCTCGCGATCTAAGGCTGGAGGACATAGACCCGCCTGCCGCCCCGGAGCCGAACGACGTCATCGTCGCGGTCAGCCATTGCGGGATTTGCGGGACCGACATTCACGAATATCTGGACGGACCGATATTCGTGTCGACGCGGCCGCACCCTCTCACCGGCGCGTCGGCGCCGCTCGTGCTCGGCCACGAATTCTCAGGCAAGATCGCCGCTGTCGGGCGCGGTGTCGGCCGCTTCCGCGAGGGCGACCGGGTTGCGATCCTCCCCCATCTCAACAAGCCGGGAGACTATTTCGTGCGCCGCGGGATTGGTCACATCAGCGATACGACGGCCTTGGTGGGCCTCTCTTCGGCCTATGGCGGCATGGGGGAATATGCGGTCCTTCCGCAGGACAACATCGTCAAATTGCCGGAAAGCGTGAGCGACGAGCAAGGGGCGCTGTTCGAACCAATGGCGGTGGCGATCAATGCGATCGATCGGGGCTGTGTTCATGCTGGCAGCACCGTTCTGGTGACCGGCGCCGGCCCGATCGGCGTTCTTTCGGCAATGGCCGCGAAAGCCGCCGGCGCATCGAGGGTCGTGGTGTCCGAAGCCAACCCCGCACGCCGCCGCAGGCTGGAGTCTCTCGAACTCGGCTACGAGATCGTCGACCCCACTTTGGCAAATTTTGGCGATGCCGTGCTGAGGCCGACCGAGGAGGGCCTGGGTGTCGACGTGGCGATTGAATGCGCGGGCAACGAACGCGCCCTGGCCGACTGTATCCGGCTTGTGCGGCGTGGCGGAATAGTGGTTCAGGTGGGCATCTTCGTTGATCCTCCCCGCGTGGACATGCGGTTGCTTGTTTCCAAGGCCGTGACGCTGACAACGAGTTGGGGCTTTCCGATCACCATCGGCCCCCGCGTTGTCCAGTTGATCGCTGCCGGACAGGTCCACCCTGAAAAAATCATAACGGGTCGGGTGACGATGGAGGACGCCATCGCCCGAGGCTTCGATACGCTTGCCCGGCCGGACCAGGACCATCTGAAGGTTCTCATCGCAGTCGCGGCCTAGACCCGGCGGCATCACGACTTTCATTGACCTAGGAGGAAGAACAATGGGCCGTCTCGAGGGCAAGATCGTGCTTGTGACCGGTGCAGCACAAGGTATTGGCGCGGCGATCGGAAAGCTCTTCGCCGCCGAGGGCGCGGTGCTTTACCTGACCGACGTCCAGCCGTCACCGAAAGGGCAGCCGCAGTCCGGCACGGAGTATCGTCGGCTCGACGTTTCGAAAGAAGATGATTGGCGCGCCGTCGTCTCGGAGATCGTCGAGCGTCACGGCCGCCTGGATGTCCTCGTGAACAATGCCGGCATTGTCGAGCACTATGGCCAGATCGACGCCACCAGCACCGAGGCCTGGCACCGCGTCATCTCGGTCAACCAGACGGGAACCTTCTTCGGCATGCGCGAGATCGTCCCCGTCATGAAGCGTAACGGCGGCGGATCCATCGTGAATTTCTCCTCGATCTGGGGCACCACCGGCGCCGCCGGAGCGGCCCCTTATCAAGCCGCAAAGGGAGCGGTCCGCACCATGACAAAGAACGCGGCCATCAGCTACGCCAAGGACAACATCCGGGTAAATTCCATCCATCCCGGCATCATCTGGACACCCCTGATCGAGGGCCAGAGCAAGGAGATGAACGACAGCATCATAGCCGTAACGCCAATGGGTCGCGCTGGAAGGCCGGAGGAGATAGCCTTTGGCGTGCTCTACTTGGCGAGTGACGAATCTTCCTTCGTGACAGGCCTGGAGCTGAACATAGATGGTGGGTATCTGGCCCAGTGATCGGGGGATTGCGCCCTATTTTGCGTTTTGCGGAATTGGATGGACAGAAGCAGACGTGTGCACAGTGCCAGCCGCCGAACTGCCTTTCCGGCGTCCCTTGCTCAAATGCCGGATCGTCTGCTTTCAGGCAATGCCAGCATGGCGTCAAACGGCCGATAGCAGGCGCAAAGCTGTCTTTCCAACATCAAGCCTTGGTGTCCTATTTGTCCCAACACCAGCAACCGGTAACCGTCAACAATAATCGCCTCCCCCTTAAGGGCGCGGTACGCCGTGCTAAGGCGCGATAACTTGCTCGCTCCGCCGTTTTGCGCGACTTCTCGGCACGGTGATGCACCGCCTGGCGGGCTGCGGTGGTTGCGTGCCCTTAAAACGCAAAAACCGCCCCGGTCAGACCGGGACGGTAATTGATTTATGACAAAATTGGTTGCGGGGACACGCAGCCATCGATTCCGACATTCGCTGATCGTCGGTGTTTTGAGTAATGTCGTCAATCAACGCAATTCTCTGCATCAGTCTTTGGTAGGCCCGGAGGGTCAACGTTTTTCTCCAGGAAAAACCGTTAGCGAGTGTTTCGCCAACCCATTCTCCTTCGTATTCTCCCGTTTGGTCCGGCGAACCTAAAGGACACTAAACGAGTTGATCATTAGTTCAGAGACTTATTGTCTCTAACGCACCGCCGACCTTTACATCCTGCCTCGACAACTTCCCATCGAAAGCAGATGTCCACTGCGTCACACCTTGCTGAAGCCCGCGTAGGGGTTCAGCGGTACAACCTCGAAATCAAGCATTCCCGCTTTCGCCAACGGGAGCGTCGCCAATTTCTCGTGAACTTCACTCGCATCCTTTGCCTCGACGATCTGGCATGCGCCGGGGATGTCGCCGCGGTGCCAGATCTGCCTTGTAAAGCCGAGGCTGTATAGATAGCGGGCCTGCGCACCCTCGCTGGGCACCAGTTGTTCGAAGTCCGCGTCGCTGAACTGGTCAGTCCGGCGGCGAGACAGAACGAGGAATTGCAATGATCGATCTCCAGGCTCAGGCGACCGCCGCTATTGCGGGATGTGAGCGGACGGACCGGACGCCCCTTATGAGATCCGCGCCCTTTTCTCCGATCATCATCGTCGGACCGTTCGTATTTCCGCTGATCAGCACCGGCATGATCGAAGAATCGACCACCCGCAATCTTTCTATCCCGCGCAGCCGCAATTCCGGGTCGACGACCGACATCACGTCGACGCCCATCTTGCAGGTGCCTACGGGATGGTAGTCGCAGCAGGCATACTGCCTGATATAGGACATGATTTCCTCGTCGCTCTTCGCGGAAGGCCCGGGCAGCCGCTCGACCTTGATGAACTTGGCGATCTCGCTCTGCGCCAGCACTTCGCGGATGATGCGGACCGACTTCAGCGCCATGGCTCGATCGTGTGGATCCGAAAGGTAATTGGGGTCGACCAGCGGCTCGTCCGCTGGGTTGGCGGAGCGAAGCCTGACCGAGCCTATGCTGCGCGGTCGTAGGAACGTCGAGTTGATGGTGAAGCCATGTCCATCAAGCCGCGTTTGACCGCCGCGCACCACCATTGCCGGCGCGATGTGAATTTGAAGATCCGGGCGCGTCGCACCCTCCGTTTGGAAGAAACCACCGCCTTCAACGATCACGGAAGCGGCCGGGCCGTCGCGATAGAGCAGCCAGCGCATGCCGTGCAGAAGTGCCTTGGGATAGCAGTCCTGACCGTCATAGCTGATCGGATCCTTCAGCGTCAGATGGACGTTGGTGCACAGGTGGTCCTGCAGGTTGCGGCCGACACCCGGAAGATCACATACCGGAGAAATCCCCAGCGCTTTCAGCTCATCGGCCGGCCCGATACCGGACAGGAGCAGCAGGCGCGGCGAGTTGATTGCGCCTGCGGAGACGATCACTTCCCGACCAGCGCGCAGGACTTGCCGCGACCGTCCCTGCGCCAGTTCGACACCAACCGCGCGTCCGCCCTCAACCACCACGCGAGTGACCCTGGCATGTGTTCTGACCGTTAGGTTGGCGCGCTTGCTGACGGGATGCAAATAGGAGACGGCGGACGAACGCCGGCGCCCATCCCGGCAAGTAACTTGATAGAAGCCGGCGCCATACATCGTTTCGCCGTTGAAATCCGGATTGTACGGCAGGCCATACTGCTGCACCGCGCGCACGAAGGCCCGGGTCAGCAGGTGTGGGCCGACCTGGTCGGAAACACATAGCGGACCACCCTGGCCGTGATAGCGATTGACCAGCCGGTCATTGTCCTCAGACTTCCGGAAATAGGGTAGGACATCCTCGTAGGCCCACCCTTCGTTGCCGAGAACCGCCCAGTTGTCATAGTCCTCCCTCTGGCAGCGGATGTAGATCATGGCGTTGATCGAGCTCGAGCCGCCAAGCGTCTTGCCCTGCGGATACCAGATCGAGCGGTTGTCGAGATTCGTCTGAGGTACTGTATGAAAACGCCAGTTGACGCCGGGACCAAACAACTTGCCGATGCCGCCGGGAATGTGGATCATCGGATTCCAGTCACGACTGCCAGCCTCCAAAAGCAGCACCTTGACCTCAGGATCTTCCGACAAGCGGTTGGCCAGCACGCAACCCGCCGAGCCGGCGCCGACGATGATGTAATCCCACATAGACTTCTCCACCCTAGTTCGCACCAGATCGCAAGGGCCTACCTGCCCTTGAACACAGGCGGCCGTTTCTCGGCGAAGGCTCGCAAGCCCTCGATGCGGTCCTCCTTCGCGAATGCCTCGACCGTCAGCCGATGCTCGATCTCCAGCCCGGATTTCAGATCGGTCTCGAACGCCGCCAGCACTGCCATTTTGGCATAGGGGGTGATGGCGACCGACTTGGCAGCGATCGCAGCAGCGATTTCCAGCGCCCTGGGCAACAGTCTTTCAGGCGCGACCACCTCGCTGACCAGCCCTTTGCGTTCCGCCAGCGCCGCGTCGACCATCTCTCCAGTCAGCACCATTTGCATGGCGAAGGACTTGCCAACCAGACGAGGCAGGCGCTGCGTGCCGCCGTCACCAGGGAAGGAGCCGATCTTGATTTCCGGCGTGGCAAATTTCGCCGCATCGGAAGCGATGACGATGTCGCACAGCAGAGCAAGTTCGAGACCGCCGCCCAGAGCGTAGCCGTTGACGGCGGCGATGATCGGCTTGGAAAAGCCCTCGATCGCACGCCAACAAACCAGTCGCTCCGGATCGCTGTAGGAGGCAACTCCTCGTTCCAGCATGTCTGAAATGTCCGCCCCCGCCGCAAAGGCGCGTCCTGCACCGGTCAAGACCACGCAGCCAACGCTCGCATCGGCATCATAGATCGCGAGCAAATCGCGCAATTCGCCGAGTAATTCCTTTGATAGCGCGTTCAGCTTTTCGGGCCGACTGAGTGTCAGCAGGCGGATGCCGGGAGACGGTTCCTCGGTCCGCACCAGGGCGTCGGTCATCGATCAGGCGACCTTTCTGTATCCTGCGCTGAGACCAGCTTTGGCCAGCAGTCCGCGGATCTTTTTGATTTCGGCAACACCAGGCTTCATCAGTGGTGGCCTGACATGGGCTTCGTCCAATCGACCGAGGATCACAAGTGCCTCTTTCATGCGATTGTGCATATCGAGAAGTGGCGCGTCATAGAAAGCCCTGACTGTCGGATAAATGCGATCGTTGATCGCCCTGGCAGTCTTCAGGTCGTTCGCCTGCACGGCGCGAAATAGCGCAACCTGCAGATCGGCGATGATGCTTCCGGCCCCCGACAGGAGCCCGTCACATCCGAGAGCCAGCGACCCAAGCAGCCAGGCACTGTGTGTGGTCAGCGTATTCACTGGCCGATCGAGCGCCTTCAGTTCCCGTATCTGACGTTCGTGCAGGTTGCCGTCACCGCATTGGTCCTTGATGGCGACGATGGATGGGAAGCGGCGGCAAAGCTCCAGCAAAGTCGGCAACGGATAGGCAAGATTTGAGGCGAGCGGATACTGGAAAAGAATGATCGGCAGCCCCGATGCATCCGTAATGCGCCGCAGATGCTCGTAGATCATCTCAGGCCTGAGATGCCCGCCAAGCGTCATGAAGTCAGGGGGAAACACCAGCAGAGCATCGGCGCCTTCATGCTCCGCATAGGCAGCGATGCGAGCGGCCTCCAGGCTCGAATTGGTATAGATGCCGACGATGGTCGGGACCCTGTCTTGCAGGACATCCTTGGTCACGACGATCGCGCGGAATTGTTCCTCGATCGTGAGCGCGTGCACTTCGGCGGCATGTCCGTTGATGGTGATACCCGAGATACCTTCCACGGACCCGACGTCGCCAAGATGCCGGCGATAGGCGCCCTCGTCGACGGCCAGGTCGGCGCTGAACGGCATCAGGCAGGCTGGGATGACGCCTTTGGCAGCAAATTGTCTCTTCTCGCTCATCATCGGATTCCCTTCAGAAATGGCAGGACGCCGCAAGTCGCGGCGTCCCAATGAATCGTGGCCTCAGAAGCCCTTTCCGATCATCTGCGCGATATTGTCCGCGGTGACGGAAACTGTGGGCAGCGTGATGGTCGGCGGGACCTGTTCTCCTTTGGCGACCTTGTAGGCGGTCTCGATGCCTTCCGGGGCCACGAATGGGTAGACGAAGGTCGCCGCCAGCTTGCCCTGCTTGACGGCTTCGAACGCGGTTTCCTGGCCGTCGATGCCGACGACAGCCACCTCGTTCAGCCTGCCGGCTGCCTCAAGCACCTGTATGGCGCCGAGCGCCATCTCGTCATTGTGCGCGTAAACGGCCTGGATCTGGCCCGGCCCGAAGCGCTGAACCATGTCCTCCATGAACTTGACCGCCTTGTCACGCGTATAGTCGCAGTTCTGCGAGGCGACGACCTTCATGTCCGG
Organism: Mesorhizobium sp. B2-7-1; assembly: GCF_006440735.1. GTDB lineage: Bacteria > Pseudomonadota > Alphaproteobacteria > Rhizobiales > Rhizobiaceae > Mesorhizobium. The sequence continues at coordinate 39,480 of NZ_VFUA01000014.1, forward strand.
AAACTTCGCGATCGCTTCGGCGAAGCCCTTGTTGCGGTCTATGGTGGCGGAAGCCCCCGCGGTGCCCTGAAGCTCGATGATGTTGCCCTTCCCATTCAACTTCTTGGCGAGGAACTCGCCCGCTCCGACGCCGAGCGGAAGATTTTCACCGCCGACATGGACCGTCACCGGCGTATTCACCTTGCGGTCGAGCGTGACGACCTTGATGCCTGCATCCATGGCCTCCTTGACGACGGGCGTGAGCGCCTGCTCGGTCAGCGGCGAGATCATCAGCACCTTGATACCCTGAGCGATCAGGTTTTCGACGTCGGCCACCTGCTTGGAGGCATCGTTGTTGCCGTCGGTGATGATGAGATCGACGTCCGGATAATGTTCGGCTGCGTACTTCTTGTTGCCTTCCACCATAGCCACGCGCCACGGGTGGTTCATCGTACCTTGGCTGAACCCGATCTTGATCTTCTCCTCGGCGAAGGCGGCGCCGGCCAGCATGCCCCCTGCCAGCAGCGTCGCGGCCAGTGCGGTCGTGCGTAGGAAATGTCTGCGATTTGTCATTATTAACTCCTCCGTTGGACTTCAAGTTAAGGTGTTCCAAGCGCCCCAACCGGTCTGCCGCGGCGGGACCGGACACGCTTGGATGTCAGGACCGCACGCGGTGGCGGTAGACCTCGAACATCACCGCTGCGATGATGATGGCGCCCTTCACGATTTGTTGCGTGAAGGGCGAAATACCGAGCAGGTTCAGGATGTTAGCCATCACGGCAATGATCGCGGCACCGATAACCGTGCCGATCACGCCGCCTTCCCCGCCGAACAGGCTGGTCCCGCCGATGACGACGATCGAGATTGCCTCCAACTCAAGATTGGTTCCTGCCGTCGGCTCGCCGACGGTCAACCTCGACACGAAAACCAGGGCGGTCAGCGCCGACAGCAGGCCAGAAATCACATAGACCGACATCAAGGTGCGAGACACGCTTATCCCTGCCAGCCGCGCGGCCTCGGTGTTGGAGCCGACAGCATAGACCTGGCGCCCGAACGGCGTATGGCGAAGGACGACGAAGGCCACGGCGGCGATGGCGGCAAAGAGCCAAATCGGAACCGGGATGCCGAGCAGAAATCCGCTGCCCAGATAAGCGAAGGCGTCCGCGGATTCGCCAAGCGCCTTCGGTTCGCCATTGGCGATCGTCATGGCTATGCCACGGCCCATGACCAATGTGCCCAAGGTCATGATGAAAGGCGGCATGCCGAAGAAGACAACGCCGGCGCCATTTACTGCGCCGAACAAGGCGCCGATGGCGAGCGCGGCGATCATGGCCAGCGGTAGTGAGACGCCGTTCGAAATCATCAGCGCCGTCGAGACAGCCACGACACCGACGATCGAGCCGACCGAAAGGTCAATGCCGCGTGTCAGAATGACGAAGGTCATGCCGACGCTGACAATGCCGAACAGGGCGATCTGACGACCGACGTTCAGCACGTTGCCCATGTGAACGAAGCTCGGCGACAGGTATATGGCGAATGCACACAGCACGATCAGAACCCAGAGCAGCCCGAGGCTCTGCGCCCATCCGCGCAGGCGTCCGATCGACCCCGGCTGAAGCGCGGCCGATGCTTGTCTTGTCGTCATCTCAACCATCCCTTCCTCCAATTGATTGCGCGGCAGTGGATCTCGGCTGCTGGCTCCGCATCAGCCAGGCTATGGCATCGGCCAGCCCGCCTTCGTCACAGGACGGTCCGACGAAATGCGCAAGCTCGATGACCGGCGGCACGGCATTTGCGACGGTCATGGCGGTTCCCGCCCAAGCCAGCATTTCGAGGTCGTTTTCCGCGTCGCCAGCGGCCGCACACTCAGCGGGTGCAAAGCCGAGCCGCGCAGTGACGAGGCTTATCGCGGTCTTCTTCGATACTCCGGGTGGCCCGATCTCGAGCAAGCGCGAGTGCGACCGCGAGAAGGAGAGCCGTTCGCCAAGCGTTTCGCGGAGCATTGCGAAGGCTTCCCGGTCGGGGGGGCCCCCGGCAACGCACATGATCTTGCCGGGTTCGCCCGGGAGCGCTTCAATCGTTTCGGCTACGAACAGAGGCTCCCTCGTCACCGCGGCTTCGCGTGCGATGAGCGGGTCGTTCATCAGTGCGAAAACAGCATCGCCGGTGAACCACATAGGCCGCACGCCCGCTGCTTGCGCGGTCGCCATGGCGTGCAGCGCGTCGGAGCGTGAGATCCGCTGCTGCGAGAGCGCGGACCCGGTTGCGACATTGCCGATCCAGCCGCCGTTGAACGCGACGACGAGATCGGCGATTCCCAGCCGTTCGGCAAAGGGCCTGACCCCGAGCGGAGAACGCGCGGTCGCCAAAACGACCACGGTTCCCCTGTCCTGAGCCACGCGCACGGCATCGGCGACTCGCTGCGGCAGCACGTAGTCGTGGGTGAGCAGGGTCCGGTCGACGTCGGAAACAACGAGGCGTGGCATGGTCATTGACCGCCTCGGATCGGAAACACCGGGGCACGAGGACCGGTCTGGATGAGAAGCGTCTTAAGCTGCGTGAATTCCTCGAAGCCGGCCTGGCCCATTTCGTAACCGAAACCGGATCCCTTGACACCGGTGAGCGGAAGCTGTGGCGCGCCATCGATGATCGTATTGGCCTGGACCCAGCCGCTCCTCAGGCGTTTGGCGACCGTCAGCACGGTGTCGATGTTCTTCGACCAGATGTAGTTCGACAGGCCATAGACGGTATCGTTGGCCAGCCTTACCGCGTCGTCTGCCGTATTGAACCGGGTGATGCCGAGAACGGGGCCGAAAATTTCTTCGCGGAAGATCGCCATGCGCGGCTCGACGCGATCGAATATGGTTGCCTCGTGGAAGTGTCCGGGCATTCCGGCTGCAATGTTGCCGCCCAGGACAAGCTCCGCGCCATCCTCGATCCCATCCCTGACGAACCCCGCCACCTTTTCTAAATGGTTGCCGTCGATCAGCGCCCCGATGTCGGTGTCTTCCTCGAACGGGTTGCCCACCTTCATCGTGCGCGCCCGCGCGACCACTTTGGCGATGAACTCGTCAGCGACGGACGATTGAACGAACAGCCGTGAACCTGAGACGCAGCATTCGCCATTGTTGAAGAAGACACCCATCAGCGCGCCGTCAGTGGCGGCATCGAGATCGGCATCGGCAAAGACGATGTTGGCCGACTTGCCGCCAAGCTCGACCGAGGACTTGACCAGATGGCGCGATGTGTTGGCGACGACGCGGCTGCCGGTGCGGGTCGACCCAGTGAAGGAAACGAAGTCGATGCCAGGATGCGCGGTCAGGTGATCACCGACCGCGGCGCCATAACCGCTGACGACATTGAAGGCGCCGGCCGGCAGCCCCGCCTCGCTCGCCAGCGCCGCGATCTCAAAGGCCGAGCCGGATGTGAACTCGGACGGCTTCAGCACGACCGTGCAGCCGGCGGCAAGCGCGAACGGCACCTTTTGTGACAGGATGAGAGCGGGAAAGTTCCATGGCGTTATCAGTGCCACGACCCCGGCAGGCTCACGCGTGACCAGCGCCGTCTTGCCCTCGCCAATGTTGGTGTAGGATAGACCCGCCATCTGCATTGCAAAGGAAGCGGCGTAGCGCGTCAGGCCGATCGCGCCGTCGATGTCGCCACGAGCAAACCTTATCGGCTTGCCAACCTCCTCCACCTCTATCCTCACCAGCCGCTCCCGATTGGCGCTGATGAGTTCGGCGAACCGGTTGAGCACTTCGGCTCGCTCGATGCCGCTCAAGCGCGGCCAGGGCCCTTCCTCGAAAGCGGTCCGCGCCGACTCGACAGCCAGATCGACATCTGTCGGCGAGCCTTCCGCATAAGTGGCGACCCGCTCGCCACTTGCTGGCGCTCTGCGTTCAATTGATCCTGTGCTCGTGCCGGCGACGAACCGCCCGCCGATGAATTGTTGGTAGCTGCGCATGCCCAACTCGCTCCTACTGCCAGACCGCATGGGCCATGATGGTTTCCTCGGTCGCGCCCTCCCCATCCAGGACCGCCGAGACGGCGCCTTCCCGCATCACGACGATGCGGTTGCAGAGGCCTAGAATTTCCGGAAGTTCGGACGAAACCATCACGATGGCCGCACCGCGCGTGGAGGTCAGCTCAACAAGCAGGTCGTAGATCTCGCGCTTGGCGGCGACGTCAACGCCGCGCGTCGGCTCATCCACCAGAAGGATCTCGGTCCCGGCATGCAACTGCCGGGCTATGCCGCACTTCTGCTGATTGCCACCCGAGAGCGTTCGCACCTTGGCGCTGGCGCTCGGCGTCTTGATGCGCATCTGCCGAATGAAGCGGGAAACCTGCTCCTGCTCGCGTCTGCGGCTGATCAGTCCGCCTTGGACGATGGCTGCAAGTTCGGAAACGGTGACGTTGAAGGCAACCGATTGTTCGAGGAAAAGGCCCTCGGTCTTGCGGTCCTCGGGCAACAGGCCGATCCCATGCGCGAGCGCCGCACGCGGCCCATCGACCGCGATCGCCTTGCCATCGATCCTGATCTCGCCGCTGTCAATCGCGTCGGCGCCGGCGATTGCCCGCAGCACCTCCGTCCGACCGGCCCCGGCGAGACCGCAGATGCCGACGATCTCACCTTGCCTGACATCGAAAGAAATGTCCCTTAAAACGCCTGCTCGCGAGATATTGCGCACTTCAAGGCGCACATCCGGGCCCGGTTTCGGACGGGGTGGGAACACGTCCTTCAGCTCGCGTCCGACCATGTGGCGAATGAGGTCGGCGGTTGTCGTCTGCGCCAGTGGCATGGACGCGACAACCTGCCCGTCGCGCAGCACGGTGACTTCGTCGCAGATCTCGTAGAGCTCCTTGAGACGATGCGTAATGTAGATGAAGGACACGCCCTGTTCGGCGCTGAGCCGCCGGATCGTCGTGAACAGGTGTTCCAACTCGGCGTCGCCCAGGACAGCGGACGGCTCGTCGAGGACCACGATGCGCGCTTCGCGTGCAATCGCCTTGGCGATCTCCACCATTTGACGCTGGGCTACGCTTATCGCATCGATCCGGGCGGCCGGATCAACCCGGAAACCCAACCTGTCCAACACCTCGCGAGCCGCAGCTTGGGTCTTGCGCCAGTCGACGGTGCCGAGCACAGTCTTCGGCAATCGGCCGAGAAAGATGTTTTCGGCGACCGTCAGATGGGGCGCCTGAGCCAGTTCCTGGTAGATGACCGCAATACCCAGTTCGAGCATCCGCTCCGGCGTCGGCATCGGCACGACAGTGCCATCGATGACCACCTCGCCCTCATTGGCAAGGCAGGCGCCGGAGAGGACGCGCATCAACGTCGACTTGCCGGCCCCGTTTTCGCCGATAACGCCATGGACGCTGCCTTTGCTGACGGCAAAGCTGACGTCATTCAGCGCGTACACACCGGGAAAGCGCTTGTGGATGCCGCGCATCTCGAGAACTGCGTCTTTCACCCTGAGCCTCAAGAAATCGTTTTCAGGCTATGCTCAAAAAAGCTCACAAGCGGTGGATCTGCATGCCGCCACCGATGTGGTAGATGTCTCCGGTGCTGAACGGCAGGCCGCCTGCGGCTAAGGTCGCGACTGCGCGAGCAATGTCGTCCGGCTGGCCCCATCGCCGGATCGCCGACAACTCACCTGCCTCGACCTGCGACGAATACTTCTCGTAGACGTCTGCGGTCATGTCGGTCTGGATCAAGCCGGGGCGAATCTCGTGTACCCGGATGCCGGCGTCCGCCAGGCGGATCGCAAACTGTTGCGACGCCATCGAGAGCCCGGCCTTCGATATGCAATATGGGCCCTTCTCCGGCGAGACGAGGCCGGCATTGGCGGAGGTGATCGTCACGACCGATCGCTCCGACGCGGCTTGCGGCCTTGAAAGCATCGCGCGCGCGACGGCTTGGGTGAGAAAGAATGTGCCACGCAGGTTGACACCGATCAGCCGGTCGAAGCTTTCCTCGGTGACATCGAGAAGGTCGCCGCGCACGCTCACCTGCACGCCGGCATTGTTCACCAGGCACGTGATCTCGCCCAGGTCGCGTTCAAGGCCTTCGACAAAGGTCGCGTTGCCCGACGTCTCGGAGATGTCCCTGCGGTAGAAAGCGCTGTTGCGCCCGAGCCTGCTCACAAGATCGACAGTCTCGCTGGCATTCTCGTCATCGACAATATCGACGATTGCTATATCGAAGCCCACCCGTGCAAGCTCGCAACAGATGGCGCGGCCAATGCCGCGTCGGCCGCCTGTGACAACCGCAAGACCGCGGTCGCCGGGGGACTGCCGTTCAGCCATGTCCCGGACCGCAGTCTGGTTCAGCATCATGATGCCTTCCTTTCCACGGCAGCGCCGACACCGCTCGCGGCGACCACTGCCTTCGAGGCCAACAGGCTCTTGACCTCGCCCTCGGCATAACCGAGCTCGTGCAGGATCTCGCGGGTGTGCTCGCCAATCTCGAGGGCCAGGCAGCGCAGTGCCGGCACCTCGCCGTCATAGCGGTTGGGATGATTGACCAGATAGATGGTGCGGCCCCGCACGGTGACCTGGCGGAACACCTGAGCGTGGCTTAGCTGCGGATCAGCCAGCAGATCGTCATAGTAGTTGATCGGCGCCCACCAGATGCCGTGGCGATCGAAGCGGTCAGCAAGGTCCGCTACAGAAAAGATCGCCGTGGCCTGGGCCAAGCGGCGAGCGTATTCGTCCCGATCCGCGTATCGGTCGACGTCCGCCACTTGGCGCAGACCATCGCTGCCGAGCGCTTCGGCCAGCACCGAGGGATCGCAGAGCGAGATCACAACATGGCCGTCGGTGGCGGGATAGACGCCATAGGGCGCTGCGTGAAACCAAGTGGCGAGGTTCTTTTCTCGCTTCAGGACGTCACGGTTCATCCCGCCCGCAAAATAGTTGACAAGAGGCTCCCCCTGCAAATCGATCGCCGAGTTGATAAGACTGGCTTCGACGCGCGTGCCTTTGCCATCACGAAGTCGGCGCACCAGCGCGCCCAGGATGCCCATCGCCAGCAGCGCGCCGCCATGCTGGTCGACGATTGCCGCCCCAACCGGCGTTGGGCCCCGATCCGGGGTGCCGGTGACGCTCATGAGACCTGACCGTGCCTGAGCGAGAAGGTCCTGACCAGGCTTCAGCGCCATCGGGCCGCTAGCGCCGAACCCGCTCGCCGAGGCGAAGATCAGCGTGGGATTGATCGCGCGAAGCGCTTGCTCGTCGAAGCCCAGCTTGGCGAACACGCCCGGCCGGAAATTCTCCATGACCACGTCGGCCTCGGCGATCAGCCGGCGCGTGACCTCCTTGCCTTCGGCGCTCTTGAGATCGATGCCTATGGAGCGTTTGTTGCGGTTGGCGCAGAGATAGAAGCCGCTGACGCCGTCGACATAGACGTCCGCACCCGACCAACGACGCTCATGAGCGCCATCTATCGGTTCGACCTTGATGACGTCGGCACCCATGTCGGCCAGATATTGGGCGCCTGCCGGGCCCTGCAGGAAATGGCAAAAGCTGACGACCTTGATCCCGCTGAGCATGTCTCTTCCCTTGAAGCAGCGCTATGGTTGCGCATTTGTGAAATCGTTTTCACAGCTTTTCTTGTTGCTGTCAACAACGATTCCGGGAGTCTCTCTGAAAAAGACATGTGGCGATCTGAAAGAAATTATGCGATCTAGAAAACGGTTTCTCGAAATCGGCAGTGGCCATACTCAATGGATATCGAAGACGGCGGCGCCAAACTGGTTGACGTGGCCCGGCTTGCGAACTGCTCGCCGGCCACTGTTTCGCGCGTCCTGAATGGCAATCCAAACGTCAATGAGGCCGTCCGGGATCGCGTGGTGCGAGCCGCCCGGGAGCTTGGCTATGTGCCCAATGGCTCCGCCAGGGCGCTGCGATCCACGCGAACAAGACTGGTCGGCGCCATCATTCCGACTTTGGACCACGCGATTTATGCCACGATGGTTGACGGGCTTCAGGCCCGGCTGTCCGAAAAGGACGTCTCGCTGATCATCAACACCTCGGGCTACGACATCGATCTCGAATACGAGCAGGCTCGCTTGCTGGTCGAACGGGGGGTCGAGTCGGTGGTGCTGGTTGGGTCTACGCACCTGCCAGCCACGCTCGCAATGCTTGAGCAGAAGCGTATCGACTACGTCTACACATACACATCGAGGGCAATCGAGTCGGGCGCCGCAGTAGGGTTCGACAACGAGAAGGCCGGGCGTACTGCGGCACGCTACTTGCTCGACCTCGGCCACACCCAGTTCGGGATGATCGCAGGCATCACCCAAGACAATGATCGTGCAGCAGGCCGCCGCGACGGCTTCCTGAATGAACTTGAGCGGGCAGGCATCGACCCCGCAAGGGTTCCGGTTGTCGAAGGAGCCTACAGGCTGGATGACGGACGGCGGCGCATGCAGCGGCTGATGGAAGAAGGCACAACGCCGACGGCGGTATTTTGCGGCAGCGATATCCTCGCAGCCGGCGCCATCAAATATTGTCACGCCGCCGGGATCGCGGTCCCCGGAGAAGTTTCGATCGTTGGCTTCGACAATCTGGAAATCGCGGAACTCACCTCACCAGAATTGACCACCTTGGAGGTGCCGGCGCGAGACATGGGCCGAATCGCCGCGGACTACATCCTGGCATCGCCGTCGCAGCGGCTGCATTTGAGGCAACGCGAACTGGCAATCCGACTGATCGTCAGGGAAAGCACGGCTCCAGTGAGGCGCTAGACACTTCGACGTCCTGGTACCACGGTAAGAGCCCTCCGCTGCCGGAAGCTGATCCGAGTGTCCGCTTCCAGCCGACAAGCACCCGATCTTAATGACTGCGATGCGACGCATTCCGGCCTCACGGCTTTGGGGCCGAGAGTGCACCGGCGGCTTCTAGGCTTAAGCCACCAGAAGCGGGCATTCCGGTGGGGCATCCACACCTAATCTCCTGTCGTGCTGCCGGCCAGGAGTTTCAATTCTATTAGCGAGGACAAGGTCTGCAGGACGATGACAGCGACGACGTAGAACATAGCCGCCAGAATATAAGCCTGTAGATTCAGGAAAGTCGCGGCCGCAACCATCTGCGCGCTGCGCATGAGTTCCGTCACGCCGATAACCGAAGCAAGTGAAGTGCCCTTGAGTATGACGATGAATTCGTTGCAGAGCGGAGGAAAGGCGATGCGGAGCGACTGCGGCAGGACGATGCGCCGCATCGCAAGCCCGTGGGTCATCCCGATCGATTTGGCTGCTTCCATCTGGTCGGCCGGCAGCGCCTGGATGCTGGCGCGGATGATCTCGGTCGTATAGGCGCCGGCATTGACCGAAAAGGCAAGGGTCGCGGCCAGAAGGCGGTTATCCAACGGCCCCAGCAGGGCGATAAGGAACGGGTTTCCGACCTGAGCCGCCCAGGCGGGCAATCCGAAATAGACAAGGTAAAGCAGGACGAGAGGCGGGATGCCGCGAAACAGAGCGACATAGGCTCCGCCGGCCGCCCGCAGCCACCCGCGTTGCGACAGCCGCGCGAGCGCGACGAACAATCCGATGAGAAAGGCTCCGGCCATGGCCGCAACGGTAAGACCAAGCCCAAGCAGCAGCCCCTTGAAATAGAGGCCGGCATAAGTTGCGGCGAATTCGATCACGCGTCTCGCCCTTTCGTCAGATGCTCGAACTGCGTTCGTTGCGGTGGCGGGCCAGGAAGGCCTCGATGCGAGCGTTGTTCGGCTTGCCGAAGAATTCGCGAGCAGGCCGATCGTCGATGATGGCGCCAGCCTCCATGAAGACGACCCGATCCGCCACATCTGCGGCGAAGCCGATTTCATGGGTGACGATCAGCATGGTGCGGTTTTGTCCGCGCAACTGCCGCATGACGGAAAGCACTTCGCCCACGAGCTCAGGATCGAGCGCCGAGGTCGGCTCATCGAACAGCAATATGTCGGGCTCCATGCAGAGAGCGCGCGCTATGCCCACGCGCTGCTGCTGTCCGCCCGACAGTCGGGCGGGATACTGGTCGATCTTGTCGCTCAGGCCGACCGTCTTGAGGGCGGTCCGCGCTCGCTCGCACGCCAATTCCCTGGAGAGGCCGAGCACATGCACCGGCCCCTCGATAAGGTTTTGCAGGACCGTACGGTGCTGGAACAGCGCAAAGCGCTGGAACACCATGCCGGTCGAGCGACGGAGGCGGCTTATGTTCGCGTCGGTATCCGGTTGAAGCCGGCCGCCGCGCTCGACATAGCCCATGAGCTTGCCATTGAGTAGGATCTTTCCGCTGTCGTAGGGCGCCAGGAAATTGACGCTGCGCAGCAGCGTCGTCTTTCCCGAACCGCTGGGTCCGATAATGGCGACTGTCTCTCCGCGGTGAACCGTCAAATTCACATTGGAGAGGACGGGCGTTCCCTTGAAAGACTTGCCAAGCGCCTCGATCCGCAGGACCTCGGTATAGCGGACGTCATTTGCGACCATTGCGCTACCCAATCACTCCGGCACGTTCGCTGCGTTGCCGAACCATTTCATGGAAATCTCCTTCAAGCTGCCGTCGGCCTTCATCTTGTCTATCGCCTGGTCGATCTGTGCGAGCGCCTTGTCCCCCTTGCGCAGCGCCACGCCGTTTAGGGTGACTTCCTGAGTAATAGGCTTGTCCACGACTACGAGCTTGCCCTTGAACTGGCTCTCGACCAGATAGCTTCCGTTGACGCTCTCGACCACGACGGCGTCGATACGGCCGAGCAACAGATCGTTATAGGCATCGATAATGGTATTGTAGGTCGTTGGCGACACACCCGGCATCGCCGCGAGCGCATTCGACGCCGACGTGCCGGTCATGACACCGACCTTCAGCTTGGCCAGATCGTCCGGGCCGACCGATTGGTTCGGCGAGCCGACCTTCACTACCGCGACAATGGACTGCCTCATGATCGCCTTGGAGAAATCGACGACCTGCTTGCGGGCGTCGGTAATGGCCATGTTGGTGATCGCATTGATCTTGCCGGCCTGAAGAGCCGGAATGATGCCGTCCCAGGCCATGCCCTGGTAATCGACCGGCACGCCCAGGTGCTTGCCGAGAGACTGAGCGAAATCGACATCGTAGCCTTGTAGGGTGCCGTCCGGCCCCGTGAAGGAAATCGGCCGGAAATCCGGATCGGCGCCGACCGACAATTTGGCGAGCGCCTCATCGGCGAGCCCTGGCGAGGCTGCTGAACCGGCGAGGACAACCATCGCGACAAACGCGCCGCGAAGCAGGAAAGAAGGGGATTTCTTGAACATCGGGTTCTCCATCTGAAGGACATTTTTATTTATCGAGCGTGATCGCCAAGGCTCGCGTTCGGGGAATGACCTCGACCACATCTCCGGGACCGATCACTGTCACGGAATCGAGTTGTTCGATGATGAGCGGACCACTCTGCGTCCAGCCGTCGGGCAAGTCGTTCCGGGAAAACACCCGGGACGTCATCGGCGCTTCCGGCGAAAACCATACCTCACGAGTGGCCTGAGCGCAGGGGGCGACAGTGGGACCCGCTGGCGGCTGATGATCCCGGATGTGTTCGCCGCATACGGTAGTCGTCAGGCGAAGGTTGATGATCTCCACCGCGTCGGTTGGCGATGCGTGGCCATAACGCGCCATGTGCTCGCGCAAGAATTCCTGCCTGCTCGCCTCCAGACCTTCCGCAGAGAACACGGCCAGTTCCACGGCGATTGCGTAGGATTGCCCGATATACCGCATCTCAAGCATCCACAGATGCCTAAGCTCGGGAGTGCTGGAGTGGTCCTCGCATGCCCGCGCCTCCAGCTGCGCCTTCATCTCTTCGGTGACGGATCGAATATCCGCCATCGTCACCGATCCCAGCGGCCTTCGCCAAGTGCGCTGGGTGTCGTAGCTCGCTTCGACGGACAGGATCCCGAAAGCGGAAAAGACGCCACAATAGAACGGGACCATGACGCGGGGGATCTTCAGCTGCCTGGCGACATCAACCGCATGCAGGGCGCCAGCGCCTCCGAATGCAAGCAGGCGGGAGGTCCTGGGATCGATGCCGCGCTCTATGGACATCATCCTGACGGCCCGTGCCATGTTGGCGTTCGCCAGTTCCAAAATGCCATGCGCGGCGCGCTGCCACGTGACGTTCAACGGCTTGGCGATTTCGGTTTCGATCGCGGCAATGGCGGCGGCACGATCGAGAACGAACTCGCCCTTCAGCATGCTCCTTTCACCCAGACGGTGCAGTGCCAGATGGGCATCGGTGACCGTCGGCTGGCTACCTCCGAGGCTGTAGCCGACCGGGCCCGGCATCGAGCCGGCACTTTCAGGACCAACCATCAGACGTCCGGCGCGGTCCACGCTCGCCAATGAACCGCCGCCTGCCCCGATTGTCTCGATCTCGGCGGAGGGCACGGCCACGGGATAGCCTCCGATGACGCGCTCGTTCGTACTGGGAATCCTCCCCTCGCGCAGCATGGCGATATCCGTGCTGGTGCCGCCGACATCCAGCGTCAGCAGGCTCTGCAGACCGTGAAACCTTGCGAAGGCCTGCGCGCCTACCGCCCCTCCCGCCGGCCCGGACATGGCGCATTTGATCGGGAAGCGGCGCGCCTCGGAAAAGGTCATCGATCCGCCCGCCGAACTCATCACGAACGTGCGGGCTGCCCCTTGCGCCTCGATGCGCGCCAATCCCTCGAGGAAATCGCCCATGACCGGATTGGTCGCTGCGTTGAGCGCGGTCGCGACCGTGCGCTCATATTCGCGAAAAACCGGCAGGACGTCGGATGACAGGGATACCGGCACGCCGAGCTCCGACAGCGCGTCCGCGATGGCGTGCTCATGCGCGGGGTCAAGGAAAGAATAGAGCAGCGAAACGGCGACCGCGTCGACCTGCTGCGCCTTGATCTCGACAACGAGGTCCTGCAATTGCGCAGGGTCGAGCACAGTCAGCACGTTGCCGTGATGGTCGAGGCGTTCGTCGATTTCGTGCCGAAGCTCCCGCTCTATGACCACCCTCGAGCGGCGTTTGTGGAGATCGTAGGAGGAAGGCCGGTGCATCCGGGCGATCTCCATCACATCGCGGAAACCTTTGGTGGTCACCAACGCGGTGCGCGCGAGTTTCGCCTCCAGCAGGGCGTTCGTTACCACTGTCGTGCCGACGACAAGCGTTTCGACGGCATCGATGCCATGGCCCATCTCGGTAACCAGTGCCGTTATGGCGCGGATAATATCCGGACCCTGGTTGCCCTTGCGATGCAGGACTTTCGCGATGCGCGTCGCGCCGTTCCGGAAGTCAGCGACCACCACGTCGATGAACGTTCCGCCGACATCGGCGCTTGCGACGAGGCGGCTCATGCTGGCACCTGCGGTGTGAATCCGTATCCGCGCCGCGCGTCGTCCCGCCGCGCCTGCCCGTCGCGCTCTTCGGCGTCGCCATATCCGCCGCCGCCGGCGGTCTCGATATTGATCAGCGTGCCGCTGTCGACGGTGATTTCCGAAAAGCGGTCGATCCGGCGCATCGCTCCGGACGGATCGGTGATGACGATTTCCGTCCGACGCCCGCGCTGCCCTCCGGCCAGGCCGATCGGCCCATGTGTTGGCATGCTGACTTGGAAGGAGCAGCGAACGTCGGTCAACATACGAAAGGCGCGCCGCAGCCCGAAGCCGCCACGGAACTTGCCGGGGCCGCCCGAGTCCTCGACCAGTTCGTATCGATCTATTCTGACCGGCAGACTCATTTCGAGCGCTTCGACCGGTGTGTCATGAAGATTGGCGATGGGCGGGATCATGCCGCTTTCACCATCCGCCGAGACGCTCGCGCCCGACCCGCCGCCAAGCGCCTCGCCATAGGCAAAAAGACGACCCGTCTCCGGGTTGGTGCCGCCGAACGAAAACACGCCGCCGCCGCCACTGCCGGCAATGACCTGGTTGGGATAGAGTACAGCAAATGCGGCCATCAGCGCCTCGAACGTATGGTAGGACACCTGGGCCGCGGCAGAAATAGCGGCCGGAAAATACGGATTGAGGATCGTGCCGGTTGGCAGCTTCACCTCGATCGCCCGATAGAGGCCGGCATTGACGGCGAGGCCTTCCGCGACAGTGATGCGAACCGCCATGAAGACACAGGCGAGCGTTGCCGCCACGCTGGAATTGAAGGGGCTGGAGGTCTGCCCGCCGGTGTCGGAAAAATCGATCACCAGCGTATTGCCCCGCGGTTCGATCGCGACGCAGACCGGGATCGCCGAGCCGCCGAAATCAGCCAGCGACACCCCTTGGAACCGCTGGCGAGGCAGCGCGCCGATGACGCTGCGCAGCGCCGCTTCGGATCGATCCAGAACGTCGCTCATCGTCGCGACGATCTCGCCGGCGCCATAGAGAGCGCCCATTTCCTGCAACCGCTTCTGGGCGACGACGATGGTCGCCACTTGCGCCATGAGATCGGCCCGGCGCTCTTCCGGCAAGCGCGAATTGGTCACGATGATGCGCTCGACCGCTTCGTTCAGGACGCCGGCATCCACCAGCTTGACCGGCGGTATTCTCAAACCCTCCTGGAAAATCTCCGTTGCGTTCGCCGGCATGCTGCGCGGCGAAATGCCGCCGACATCGGTATGGTGCGCCATGCTGGCGGCAAAACCGACAACACTGCCTCCTACGAACAGAGGGCCGACAATGATGAAATCGGGAAGATGATTGGCTCCAAAGTAAGGATCATTGACCATATAGACGTCGCCCTCACGCATATTCCGGGGGCTGAAGTCTTCCAGGATGAACCGTAGGGCACCGGCCATCACGCCAAGATGGATCGGAATATGCTCGGCCTGCGCTACAATTTCGCCCTTGGCGGTATAGACGCAGCAGGAGCAATCGCGCCGCTCCTTGATGTTCGGAGAACGGCTCGATCTGACAAGCGCATCGGCCATTTCCTCACAGATTCCGCCGAGGGAATTCATGATCAGTTCCATGGAAATGGGGTCCGGCCGGTCGCTTGTGCCCTCGCCGCCTGCCCTTGATCTATCGTCTGCCATCAGGTCCTTCGGAAGTTGCGTCGATCGAAAATTTGACTTGAATGTCGTTTGCCGGAGCTATTAGGAACAGGTTCCATGTCGTTCAACAATCGGAAAGTCATTCAGATATATGAATACCATGGTGAAGAGCGCGGCGCGAATACTGGATGTCCTGGAGCTGTTGGGCAGGGCGAAGGGGCCACTATTCCTGAAGGAGATCGCGCGGAATCTGGGCTATCCGCCCAGCAGTACCCATGGACTGCTGGCGACGCTGGTCGCCAAAGGGTACGCCAGGCGCGACGATGCAGGTCGTTACATGCTGCATGCCACCTTTCGCAACGGTCCGGGCTGGGCGAGCGGTCCAGACGCGGAGCTGATCTCCTTTTCCGAACCTTACATGCGCGACTTGCGCGACCGATGCGGCGAAACGGTTATGCTTGGCATCCTCAACCAGGATCTGATGCTCAAGGTCATCGCAAAATGCGTCGCGAACCGCGCGGTCCGTTACGACTCTCCTTTTTCGGGCGGCGTGCCGTCCTATTGCTCGGCGATGGGGCGCGTCCTGCTGGGCGCCAGAGACGCCAAGACCGTCGATCGATATCTCGCCGGTGAGAGACTGGTGAAGCTGACGCCGTTCACTATAATCAGCAAGACGCATCTTCGCCGGCTGTTTCGCGAGACCCGCCAGCGCGGCTATGCCATCTCCAGTCAGGAAATGGACATAGGCTCTATCGGTGTGGCGGCAGCGATCCAGAACGCATCGGGCGAGATCATCGCCGCCCTCGACGTGGCGGCGATCTCCAGCAGGCACGCGGATGTCGAGGCGAGCATCGTGCCGCTGGTGAAAGAATTCGCTTCGAAGATCAGCGTGAAATTCGGCTATTTAGGTAGCTAGCTCGCCGTGCTCGGCCTTTTTATCAGACCACCACTTCAGCGCATCAGGGGCGATTCTGATCCTATCCGAGTTTCCCGGCAAGCCGCTACAGGACGTGAGAGGGCCTTCTTAATGCCCGATCTTAGGCGCTTGCCGCACTGACAGGTTAAGGGGCCGAAAGAGAACCGTCAGCTTTTCGGAAGATTGGGGCAGAAAGCCGACACCCGCAAAACGCAGACTGCGCGCGTCCAATGTGGAATCGCCACTTCACTCACTCGCTGACCACCTCCAGGTCTAACGAAGCAGCACGTAACTCCAGCCATAGGTACCGTCAGCGCTGAGGCATAAAATTGCGCGGCGAATGGCTGTTCGCGGCTGTAATCGAAAATCAGCACGCTGTTCACCATCGGGGTTGCGCTTCACGATGACGGCTGATCCGGGCATGCCGCGGATGGAGCGTCGTTCACCCAAAACTTCGGGTGCTTAACGTCACTAATATCATTTTGGGCTCTTTAGCCACCTATCATGCGGCCCTTTTCCCCACTCCACGCCCCTTATTTCCGTGTTCCGCGCTCTTGACAAGCACAAATCATAAGTATTTTCTCCATAAAATGATATCACTACCACAAAGAAAAGATGCCTAAAGCGCTCACCAATGTCCGATCAGGCCATCGGGAGAGACACTGGACAAGGGAAAGCAGGAGAACGGGATGGCCGGCGAGCTCAGCAAAATGAAGATGTATATCGGCGGCGAATGGGTCGAGCCGGCATCAGGGGATTACTTCGAGACGGTGGATCCTTTCACGGCCAAGCCATGGGCGCTGGTGCCGAGAGGAAATTCAGCGGACGCCGACCGCGCCATCCGCGCTGCGGATCGCGCTTTCAGGGAAGGCCCCTGGCGATCCATGCATCCTTCCGAGCGTGGAAAACTCATTCATCGGCTTGGCAGCCTCATCGAAGAACGTGCCGACGCGCTCGCGGAGATCGAGGTGCGCGACAATGGCCGCCTGCTCGCGGAAATGCGGCATCAAATCCGCTACATTCCCAAATGGTACTATTACTATGCGGGCCTCGCCGACAAAATCGAAGGCGTCGTCCATCCCTGCGACAAGCCAGCGCTGAGCTATTCCCGTCCGGAGCCTTTGGGGGTTTGCGTAGGCATCGTTCCATGGAACGCGCCTTTGCTGCTTTTCTCGCTCAAGGCAGCGCCCGCTCTCGCGGCAGGGAACACCATCGTCATGAAGCCGGCGGAGCATACGTCCGCCACCGCCCTGAAGCTCATGGAGTTGGTCGAGTTGGCTGGCTTCCCGCCCGGCGTGATCAACGTCGTGACCGGGTTCGGCAAGGAAATTGGCGAGCCGCTCGTCACGCACCCATTGACGCGACACTTGGGTTTCACGGGCTCGACCGCAACTGGAGCGCATCTGTATTCGCTTGCGGCTCGCGACGTGAAACGGGTCAGCCTCGAGCTGGGCGGCAAATCGCCCAATATAGTCTTCGACGATGCTGATCTGGACAATGCCGTGCGCGGCGTCGTCGGAGGCATTTTTGGAGCGACAGGACAGACCTGCATCGCCGGCTCGCGCTTGCTCGTGCAACGGCGCATCCACGACCAGTTCGTCGAGAAGCTCTCCGCCTTCAGCGGCGCGGCAAGGGTTGGCGATCCGCGCAAGGCAGAGACCCAGATTGGCCCAATTGCCAACGCGATGCAGTACGACAGGGTGTTGGGTTACATAGATATTGCCAGGCAGGAGGGCGCCAGCCTCGTCTTGGGAGGCAAGCGACCCGAGCTTGCCGAGTGCGAGAACGGGTTCTTCATAGAGCCGACCATATTCACCGGCGTCAAAAACGATATGAGGATTGCCCGCGAGGAAGTGTTCGGCCCGGTCCTTTCGACGATCGTATTCGACGAACAGGAAGAGGCGGTAGCGATCGCGAACGACAGCGAGTTCGGCCTGGCGGCCGGCGTCTGGACATCGGATATGAAGCGTGCGCTCCGCATGTCCGAGCAGCTCGATGCGGGCAGCGTCTGGATCAACACTTATCGCGACATCTCCTACACGACTCCGTTCGGTGGCTACAAGAAAAGCGGCCTTGGGCGCGAAAACGGCGTGGAAGGCATTCGCGAATACCTCCAGACGAAGGCGGTGTGGCTATCGATGGCCAAGGAAATCGAAAATCCCTTTGTCATCGGTTGAAGGCGACCAGGGCAGATCGGAGTCGGGCCAGGAGTGGGTGCGCAAATGATGAAGCGAAAAGGCAGCGAGATCCTCGCTGATGAACTCAGGCTCAACGGAGTCGAGCTCGTCTACCACGTACCTGGCGAGAGCTTTCTTCCCGTGCTGGATGCCCTGGCTTGCCGCCATCCGGAAATCCGCACGGTCACCTGCCGCCACGAAAACGGCGCGGCTCAGATGGCCGAAGCCTACGGCAAACTGACCGGACGGCCCGGCATCGCATTTGTCACGCGCAGTCCCGGCGCCACCAACGCCGTGAACGGCGTGCACACAGCCTACCAGGATTCTTCGCCGATGATCCTGGTGGTGGGCCAGGTGAAACGAGGATTGATGGAGCGCGAAGCGTTCATGTCCTACGATTTCCGTACGATGTTCGCGCCCATGACGAAATGGGTAGCGCAGATAGATGACCCAAGACGCATCCCGGAATTCATCCAACGCGCCTATCACACGGCCATGACCGGCCGGATGGGCCCGGTCGTCCTTGTGGTGCCGGAAGACGTGATCGAGGAGGAATGCGCCGTTGCGGGCGGAAAGCCCTATACGCGAGCCTCCGTGGGGATACCGGGCCCGGCCGACATGGAGCAGGTCCGCGGCATGCTCGCCGACGCGGAGCGACCCGTCGTCATCGTCGGCGGCTCCGGCTGGACCGAGCAGGCGCGCGACGACATCCAGCGGTTTGCCGAGAGTTGCCGGGTGCCGGTCGTCACCACGTTCCGACGCCGGGACATCATCGACCATCGGCTGGAATGCTACGCCGGAGAGATCGGCATCGGCGCCAACCCTGCCCTGCTTTCACATATCAGGGAGACCGACCTCGTCATCATGGTCAATGACGCGCTCAGTGATGTGAACACCATAGGGGCCGGGTATATGGAGGGTTTCACGCTCTTCGACATCCCCGTGCCCAAGCAAAAATTCGTCCATGTGACGAACAGCCTCGGAGAACTGAACCGGGTCTTTCAGGTCGATCTCGCGATACTTGCCGACAACGATGCGTTCGCAGCCGCGCTCGCCAGGCTGCCCACGGTCGAGCATGCCGCGAGAGCGGAATGGGTCCGCCGGCTGCGCAAAACCTTCGAAATGGAAACAACGCCGGGACCATGTCCGGGTCCGATCGACTTGCCGAACATGATGAAATGGCTTCGAAACCGGTTGCCCGATGATGCGATCGTGACGAACGGGGTGGGCGCCTACGCGACCTGGAGTCAGAGATATTTCGCCCATCATAAGCTGCACACGCAGCTTGGTCCGATCAGCGGCTCGATGGGCTACAGCCTTCCGGCTGCCATCTCGGCGAAACTGCTTTACCCGGACCGGACCGTCGTCAATTTCGTCGGCGACGGCTGTTACCAGATGTGTGGAGAAGAGCTTGCGACCGCCATCCAATACGGTGCCAACGTCATCATCCTGCTTTTCAACAACAACATGTACGGGACGATTCGTATCCACGAGGAAAATAGGCTCGATGGCCGTATCAACGGGACCAGCCTGGTGAATCCCGACTTCTGCATGCTTGCAGAAGCGTACGGCGCCCATGCTGACCGCGTGCGGAAGACCGACGATTTCGCTCCGGCATTCGAACGCGCGATCGGCTCCGGCAAGCCCGCGCTGATCGAGCTCGTCCTCGATCCCGAGGCCATCCATACGCGCTATTCGCTGACCGATTTGAGAAAACGACGGTCGGGAAGCGCATGAGCCAATCCTGGCTTACGCGAGCAAATTGGCCGGTCCACGGAATCGATTCCCGACCGGCAGGAGCACCCTCAGCAGAAAGGGTGATCAGCACCAGGGGGGCGAACCTCCCAACCTCACCAGCAAAGGGGAAGTAAAATGAAGAAAGTGATAAGTGCAGTTTCGATCGGCTTCCTGGCCGTGGCTACTCTCTTGCTCGGCAGGCCGACAATGGCGCTTGCCGATGATGCTATTACCGCTTCGGTCAAGACCGACCCGGCCCTGCACGCAATGCTGCCCAAGAGCATCCAGGAGTCCGGAATTATCAAGCTGGCGACCGACGCGCACTATCCTCCATGCGAGAGTTTTGCGGAGGACAATGTCACGATGGTCGGCTGGGAGCCGGACCTTTGGAATGCTCTGGGCAAGAAGCTAGGGGTGAAGGTCAAGGCGGAATCGATCAACTTCGATGGCCTCATTCCAGGCGTCCAGAGCGGTCGCTACGACACCGCAATGGAGTGCATATCCGACACTGCCGAGCGTGAAAAACAGGTGACGTTCGTTGATCTGTCGATTTCCATCAACGGCATCTTTACGCGTGAGGACAGTCCGATAACCAAGGACCCGCTGAGCCTATGCGGCCTGAAAAGCGGCGAGCAGAAGGGCACGACATTTGTCCAGAGCGTTACGGAGTTGCTTTCGCCTCTCTGCGTAAAGAACGGCAAGGCGCCGATCAGCACGAACGAATTCGCTTCGGCTGATGCCACGATCCTGGCCTTGCTTTCGGGTCGCGTCGATTTTTTGGTCAACGATGCATCCGCCGCCGCGTACATCAAGAAACAGTCGTCTAGGCCGGTGAAGCTGATCGTGCTGGATGTGATGCCGAAGCAGATCGACGGCTTCATCGTGAAGAAGGAAAACACGGAACTGGCCGATGCGCTGTTGGCCGGAACGAAAGCGCTGATGGACGAAGGCGTCTATGACCGCATCTTTGACAAGTGGGATATCGCGGCTCTGAAACTGAAGACGCCCGGCATCAATCTGGTCTCCAAGGGCGCGACCGCCAACTGATATCCGAAATCGTCAAGGCATAAGCGTCCATCATTGCCTTGGCTCCGCAGCTTTCCGGCTCCGATCGCCCAATCGGGAATCGAAGCCGGAAAGAACCGGCCGGGCCAACCGTCTGGACTTCGATGAAGACAGCGCCGACTCTTGTTGCAAGACGAAGGCGCATGGGAGGTAACGTTGGAAGCCATGCAAGCGCGAAAATTCGACAGTCTCGTGCCTGAAACACCGCTCGACCAAGCGGAAGCAAAGCGGCTGCAACGCAATCTTGCGTCTGACCACAATTTGACGGTTGTTCCTGTCCGCAAGCCCGGCAGGTGGATCGCCGGGGCCATAATGGCAGCAGTGGCGATATGGCTGACGTATGGAATAGTCACCAATCCCAACTTTGAATGGGACGTCGTCCTCGCGAACCTGTTTGAGCCGGTTGTCCTGCAAGGACTCGGGTTGACGCTTTGGCTGACCGTTGCCGCAATGGGCATTGGAATTGTGCTGAGCGTCATTCTCGCGGTCATGCGGATTTCCGAGAACCCTTTTCTCAGCATCCCGGCCGGACTTTACCTTTGGTTCTTCCGCGGAACACCGATCCTCGTGCAGCTCATTTTCTGGTACAATCTCGCATTTCTGATACCCGAAATTGTCATCGGAATACCCTTCGGTCCGACCTTCTTCAGAGGTTCGGCCAACGATCTGATTACACCCTATTCCGCCGCCCTGCTCGGCCTCGGCCTCAACGAGGGCGCGTATATGGCGGAGATCGTCCGCGCCGGCATCATGTCGGTGGATCAAGGGCAACAGGAAGCTGCTCGGGCGCTGGGAATGCGGCCGGGACAGATTCTGAGGCGGATCGTTCTCCCGCAGGCAGTACGCGTCATCGTACCGCCGACCGGCAATGAGACGATCGGGATGCTGAAGATGACATCGCTGGTCAGCGTCATCGCGCTATCCGACCTCCTCTATTCGGTCCAGACGATCTCGTCCCGTACCTTCCAGACCATTCCGCTGCTGCTCGTCGCCTGCGTTTGGTATCTGGCCATAACCTCTGTGATGACGGCGATACAGGGACGGATAGAGAAGCGGTTTGCCCGGGGAAACCGCACGGTGACGACATCCTGGTCGAGAAGAATGTTCGGCGGCTCAGTCACAAGGAATCCGAAATGACAATGCCCATGGTCTCCGCCGTTCAGGTGGGCAAGAGCTTTGGCGCGCTCCAGGTCCTCAAGGGAATTGATTTCGATGTCGAACTCGGAGAGGTCGTGTGCCTGATCGGCCCTTCCGGTTCAGGCAAGTCGACTTTGCTCAGGTGTATCAATCATCTGGAGAAGATCGATTCCGGCGCGCTCTATGTCGATGGCGACCTGGTGGGATACCGCCGCAGGAGCGATCGACTTCACGAACTCAAGGAAAGCGAAATCTCCGTCAGGCGATCCAACATCGGCATGGTCTTCCAGCGCTTCAATCTGTTTGCCCATATGACAGCGCTGCAGAACGTGATCGAGGCCCCCATCCTGGTTCAAAAGCGCCCACGCAAGGAGGTTGTCGCCGAGGCGATCGCGCTTCTCGAACGGGTCGGGCTGGGCAACAGGCTCGATGCATATCCCGATCAGCTTTCCGGAGGGCAGCAGCAGCGGGTGGCGATCGCCCGCGCCTTGGCGATGAAGCCCAAGCTCATGCTTTTCGACGAGCCGACGAGCGCGCTTGATCCCGAGCTCGTCGGTGAGGTGCTCGACGTGATGCGTTCGCTCGCCGCCGATGGCATGACGATGATCGTTGTCACCCACGAGATGCGCTTTGCCGAAGAGGTGGCAGACAAGGTCGTATTCATGGACGGCGGGATGGTCGTTGAAGAAGGCCCGCCGAAGCTGATTTTCGGCGACCCCCGCCAGGAGCGGACACGTGCATTTCTTTCGCGCATCATCTGAACAGGCGCATGCCGGCCAAAACGGACGCCTGCCACCCGCGGCGATGGCATTGTCGAAGCGGCGTAGCCGTTCCCGAACTTTCATCCCTTGAGGATGGGGCGTCGCCATCATGAGTCAGTGCGAGCCGCCGAGAATCGTCGCGCTGGCCGGCGTGCCTTTCAGCACTCGGCAGCGCCGGGTTGCTTTCGTTTGACGGGCAGTCGCGCGGTCGTCGACCTGCCGCCCTTTCAGGCACCTTTCGAACGGCTCAGTCGTTCGCGGAGATGATAGACTTCGCGCAGATGAAGCCCCACGTCATGTTGGGTCCAAGCGTGGTGCCGGCTCCAACCGCCCACGTCCCGAACGGATTAGCCATCGCCGCGCCCGCGCAATAGAGACCTTCCACCAAGCTTCCATCCGGTCTGAGCACGCGGCCGCCCGCGTCGGTTCGAGGTCCGCCCTTGGTCGAGACGATAGTTCGGTTGAATGGAATTGCGAGGAAGGGAGCCTTTTGGATGGGTAACAGGCGGCTTCTCTCGGGACCTGCCTTCGCCGGAGCCGCTACCGTATTCTCGCGATGAAATTGTTCGTCCACGCCTGAAGCACAGGACGCGTTGAAGCGCTCGATCGCCCGCGCGAGTTCATCAGCCGGCAGTGCGGTCGCTTCGGCTAGCACCGCGATTGTTTGCCCCTGCCTGATCCAACCCGGATTGCGCGCTGCAAAGTACCTTACGATGGGCGAGTTTTCGAGGAACGCCTGATCGCTGACCAGCCATGCCGGCAGATGTGCCGGCTGCCCCGTGGAGGGATCGCGTTCATCTATGACTTCGCCCAGGTTGAAACGGTATTCGCTGACGAAACGCCGGCCATGGCGGTTGACGACAATCGCGTTGGGTTCCTGATGAAAGAAGGAGCTGATGCCGAATGGACGACGTGAGGCGGTCAGTGGCAGGCCTCCGGTGATGTTCGCCTGATCCATGTGAGCGAGTTCGGCGCCAGCCTCGACAGCGATGCGATGAGAGTCGCCATCATTTCTCGACGGGCTTCCCAGGAAATCGCAATGTCCGGGAAAATGCTTTTCCCGCCATTCAGCGTCCCATTCAAATCCACCGGTGGCCAGGACCACTCCCTTGCGGGCCAGGATATTCCGTTTCCGGCCACCTGCCTCGACCACCAGCCCTCTCACCCGCCCCTCCTCGACGATCGGGGCGATCGCGCGGGTTTCGAGTGCGATCCGGCAGCCATGATCAAGGCAACCTTTGAGCAACCCTGTGACGAGAGCGGTTCCCATTCCCCTGGCCCCCGTCAGCCAGCGCCAGAGCAGTTGCGGCCACGTTTTGAAAGCGGCTTCGAGCGGATGGTGGAATGGGTCGAGTTCAAGCATCTCCTGGAAGGTGAATACATGCGGCAGGGTGGGGGGCTGCAGGAGCCGGGCATATGGCCCGGCCAACTTCCTTCGCAGTATCCCGGGCGAAAGCATCCGCCCCATATGCAAAGCCCCCGCCTGTTCGAGATAAGGATCGGCCTCCGTGAGTAGCGAGAAGCGCAGGGGTGTCTCTTTTTCGAGAAAAGCTAGCATGTTCGGAGCGTCATTCACGAAGCTCCGCCAGAGTGCGTCTTCGGTCTCCTTCCAGCCGTCGGGAGCTACAGCCCGGATGTAGGTCAGGGCACGCTCCCTGTCGTCCGACAGACCCGCGGCGGCGGCACGGTGGTTCGCCGGAACCCATATGGCGGCTCCGGAAATCGCCGTCGTCCCGCCGACGAGACCGGCACGTTCGACAATGAGGGTGGATAGCCCCGAGGCGGAAGCATGAAGCGCCGCGGCAAGGCCGGCCGAGCCGGATCCCGCGATAAGGACGTCGCACGCTTCGTCAGCCGCAACCATCGGCCTGCCTCCTTACATTCTGCCGCACGAGGTCGGCGGATTACCGCGCCAGCGGACGACGCCTGCAGCCGGATGATCTCGGACCATACCGGCCCCGGATCATCCGGACCTCATCGAAGAGATAGGGCATGACGCCTGAACACGCTTCGGACCCTGAGGTCATGCTTAGACCGCGTCTGCCGCTATAAGCAGCAGCGCCGCCGCGAGTGAGAAATTGACCAGGATCATGTAGAAATGTCGGTCGCGTTCCGTCCCGTTATACATGAACATGTTGTGATATAGCGGGGTCGCCACCACGAGGAAGGCGATCAGCACAAACACCGCCGGCAATATCCAGTATCCGGCGATCAGCGCCAGGCCTGACAACGCCTGAGCCGCGAACCCGGCAGCCATGATCGGCGCCGGCAAAAGCCAGCCATAGCTGGTCTTCACTGCAGTGATCCGCTGCTTGAAATGTAGAAAGTGCCGAGCGCCGGCAATCAGGAAAAAGCCGCCAATGATTACCCGGCCAATCACCTCAAGAGTCGACACTTGCCCCTCCGTGCAAAACAATATTTTTTATACTACATTAATATATCCCTTTAATCAAGCTTGGGGCCTGCTTTGCCGTTGGAGGATGCCTCACCGCCACTTTCCGAGATCTCAGCCCTATGCGGCGAACGCTAAGACCCTCCTCTTGCGCTGCCGATGGTGGAACTCAAAGCCTTGTAAACACTGGAGATCGTCGACAGCTTGATGCCCCAGCAAGGGGGTCGAGTCCGCAGCACTCATCAAAAATATTATTACCGATAATTTTTAATATGGAAATTGGCCGCGTGTGCGTATAGCAATGTGCTGAGCCGATCAATTGCGGAGGATAGGATGAAGTTCAACCACAGCATGGTGCGGGTGCGCGATCTGGATGCCGCTCTGGACTTTTACGTGCACAAGCTCGGGCTTGTCGAAGTGAAGCGCATGGAGAACGAAAAAGGCCGCTACACGCTGGTCTTCCTTTGCGCTCCGAACGACATCGAGGCTCTCGGGGACAACGCGCCTCAGATCGAGCTCACTTACAATTGGGATATCGAGGACTATGGATCGGCCCGGAATTTTGGACATTTGGGCCTCGAAGTGGACGACATCTATGCGGTCTGCGAGCGGCTGGTGAGGGGCGGCGTTACGCTGAACCGGCCACCCCGAGATGGTCGCATGGCGTTTGTCCGGTCGCCCGACCTCATTTCAATCGAGCTGATGCAGAAAGGTGCGCCGCTGGCGCCGGCGGAGCCTTGGGTCACAATGCCTAATTTCGGCGCCTGGTGAACCGACCACGCGAAGTCAACAGGCGCAACCCAGCTGGGCCGATCTGACTTTGGGCGCCCTGTCGGGTCGCACCAAAGCTGCGTTCTCCCTCTTCTGTGATGCGCAGGGAACGATGGGCCTTCCTACCCATCGGCAGCATCACTCAATCAGAGATTGGAATTTTCATGCGCAATAGAATCTTTTCCGGAGCCCCGTCCGAAGCCATCGCCGGTTACGCAAAAGCCGTCATCGATGGCAGCACCATCTACGTTTCAGGCACGACCGGACGCGATCCCGTCACGAACGAGTTTCCCGAGGACCCAGCCCAGCAGGCACGAAATGCCCTGTCGTCGATCAACGATACTCTTCGCCAGGCGGGATCGAGCCTGGCCGATGCCATCGTTAGCCGCGTCTTCGTTACAGACGCCGAGGCGGCATCGTCCGTCATACCGGTTCTTGGTGAGGTCTTTGGCGACATCAGACCGACAAGCACCTTTCTCATCTGCCAGATTCCTGCTCCAGGCGCGCGAGTCGAGATCGAGATCACCGCATCCAGATCCGGCTCTGTAGTCCCGGGCTGACGGACAATCCCGGAAGCGGATCGCTCCGCTTCCGCGCTGCATGGCTTACCCCTCCTCTGGTCTGTCCGGCCGAGCTGTTGGGTTGGCAATCGTCATATGAAGCGGCCAAGGCGCCTGCTCATCAGATCGAGACCAAGATCCGGCTGGGCACGAGCCCGCGACGAGTTCCGGCGAGAGAGACTCCACCGCCCAACACCCTGATCCGCAGTGTTCATCCTGCCTTCGACGAGATCTAGTTTCTTACGAAGCGCATTGGGGACAAGGCCGAGATATCGACGGGCGACTGCCGGTCCGCCGCGAGCTCCGCGAGAACCTTTCCGGCCATCGGACCCGGCCCGAAGCCGTGACCGCTGAACCCTGTTCCGACGAGCATGCCTGGTATCCCTTCGACGGGACCCAGGGCTGGAACGACATCCGGCAATGTGTCGATGATCCCCGCCCAGCAGGTCTCGATCTGCAGATCGGCCAAGGTCTTGAAGAGCCGGGAGAATTCGCGGCTTGCCTGCTCCACGCGAAAGAATTCCGGATGCGGGTTGTCGCGGCTGGGCGGAAAGTCGGCGACCGGCAAATGCACCCGCAATGGAAAAAGCCGCTTGATCGGCGCAAGGTAATCTATGCGAGCCGCATCGGGATTGGACTTTCGCGTGGCCTCATACCGCCGCATATGACGCCAGGAATCGAGCCGCAGGTCATATTCACCTCCCGCGACCGATATCAGATAGGCTCCGTTCAGATCTTGACGGATCCCGGTATGTTGACCCGAGACGCAGGCCGCTATGCGCGGTTCGGGCCTTGCCACCGTCCTTGCGACCGTCGCCCGGATGAACTCCTGCGGCAGATTCAATCCAGTCTTCCTCAAGAGGGCGGCACTCCCGGCCCCTGCGGCGATGATTACCGTGCCCGCGCGGTAAAGCCGACCGCGGACCTGAACACCTGAGATTTTTCCAGCGCTGGTTTCTATACGCGTGACCGACTCACCGAAAGCAAATGCCACTCCAGCTCTGAGCGCCGCATCAAAAAATGCCCGGGTCGCTCGAGCAGGCTCGGCCTTCCCGTCACTAGCCGTGTACATCGCTCCGACCACGCCGCAATCGGTTGCCAGCTGAGGCACCAGCGCGTGGGTTTCCGCTGCCGACAGCATCCGCGTGTCGAGGCCAAACTCTTCAGCCGCGCGCTGTTGCCAGGCACGCCGGGAAACAAGATCCGCCTCGCTGAACGCCAGAGACAGGTTCCCGCCTTGTTGCCACCCTACCCGACACCCCAGTTCCGCTTCGAGTTCTTCCCATATCGACAGCGCGCCGATCATCAGCGAAAGCTCTCGAAAGTCGCGGTTCTGCTGGCGGACAAAGCCGAGGTTGCGGCCGGATTGCGCCGACCCCGGCGCGTCCCGCTCCACAAGCAGGACGCGCATTCCACTCCTGGCGGCATAATATGCCGCGGAGCATCCGACGATACCCCCGCCTACAACGATCACATCCCAGTCGCGTGTGGATGTCGCTTCCATCAGGCCGCCGCATCACTGCGTTCTGTAGAGACATCGTTCGGCCGCAGGGCCACCGAGACCTTGGCGGCCATGCCGCGCGCTAAAGACATCTCATCCATCGATAGTTGCTGACCGCTCACCGCCAAGCTGTGACCATGATTTCCACCGTAAGAGCAGGGTCCGCCAAGCGCGACTCCACGCAGGCGCGAACGGGCTTACCGACATCGGCGACCCATGCCTCCCACACAGTGTTGAGCTCGTTGAAAGTAGCGGCGTCGGCCAGCCAGATCTGCGCACTAACGAGATTCGCTTTGCTCGTTCCCGCTTGGGCGAGGTGATGGTCGACCCTCTGGAGTATCTCTTTTGTCTGCGCGGCGACCGTGCCCCCGCGCGTCTCGACCGCGGTGAGGCCAGCCAGAAAAACGAAGCCACCCGCCTCCACGGCAAGGCTCATGCGATTGTTCTCGCCATGTCGAACGATATCGCTGCTCATTCCCCACCTTCCCGCGCCAATGGCTGCTTCAAATTCATATATTACATCAAAAATTATATGATAGGATAAGTGACTCATAGCCATTGTCAAGCGGTTGGGATTTGCTGTTTGGAGGAAGCGCTATGGGTTCTCGATGATCTCGGATTTCGCAAGTTTTCTGTAAATTTGCCGCCGATTCCAGCCTCGCAGCGATCTCCGCCAACCAAATGATGCTGGACAATCCGCCCAAACTCGTCGTATCAATCCATCCAACATATGATATTACAATGGGGACCGAGAGAGGAATGGCGAACGAACTTCAAAATTCGCAGCCCCTTTACGAGCAGATCAAGTCGGCCATTGAGAAGCGCATACGCGGAGACGAATGGCCTGCCGATTTCCGGGTGCCTTCCGAAGAGTCTCTGGCCGAGGAATTCGGCGCCTCTTCCCTGACGGTACGTCGGGCTCTGCGGGAGCTTCAGTCGGAAGGCATGCTGGTTCGCATCCAGGGTCGCGGCACCTTCGTCGTAGGCCCCCGGATGCAGTGCGCCATATTTGACCTGCCCGACGTCTCCGAGGAAATCGCCCTCAGTGGCGGCGTGCATACCAGCGAGGTGCTGTTTCTCGGCTTCGTGCCTCCCGAAAGTCCGTTCGCCGGCATGCTGCCCCTGCCCTATGACGGACCGGTCTGCCACTCACGCCTGCTCCACAAGGAAGACGGAACGCCGATCCAGATCGAGGACCGCTTCGTCAACCCGGCCGAGGCCCCCGACTACCTGAAGCAGGACTTCACCCGCATCACGCCCCACGCCTATCTCCTGCGGGAAACCGAAGTCACCTTTGTCGACAACACGATCCGGGCCATCCGGGCCGACGAGGAAAGCAGGCGCGCCCTTGAGATCGACGGCAACCAGCCCTGCCTTCTGCTCGATCGCCGCACGTGGCGCGAGGGCGTGCCCGTCACCCGCAGCCGCTTCCTCTATCCGGGCGACCGTTACCGGCTGCGCAGTTCGCATGAAGCCACACCGAACCGCGGCGGCAGCACTCAGCAGCGAAGCGCCGCGGCATCCAGGAGAATCCGATGAGAGACTACGTTGCCCGCTTGCGTGAACGCGGCGACCTGCTTGTTGTAGACAAGGAGATCGACCCGTTCCATGAACTGGCGGCCGTCACCCATGTGGCCCAGAAGCGCTGGGGCAAGCCGATCCTTTTCACCAATGTCAAGGGCACACGCTTTCCCGTCATTACCAACGTCTATGGCTCGCGTGAGCGCCTGGCGGAGGTGATCGGCATCGATTCCACCGATTTCTGTCGCCAGTGGAGCAATCTTGCCAATCTCGGCTCGGCAAGCGTCGGCGAACCCTTCGTCAAGGTCGAGGATCCGGAACTGACCGAATGCAAGCTGTCTGAACTGCCGCTCATCACCTACTCCGATCGCGACGCCGCGCCCTATTTCACCTCGGCCATGTTCATTGCCAAGGATCCCGAGACGGGGGTCGGCAACCTGTCCTATCACCGCTCGATGTATGTGAACGACAGCGAACTGCGCTGCCGCCTGGCACCGCGCCATCACCTCACCATCTATCATGAGAAGGCCGAAAAAATGGGCAAGCCGCTGGAGGCGGCGATGTTGATCGGCGCACCGGCGACATCCTTCCTCACCGCCGCGGCTCCGCTGCCCTATGACGTGGACGAGCTTGAGGTCGCGGCGCGGCTGAAGGGCAGCCCCATCGCCATGCGCAAGTGCAAGCATATCGACCTTGAGGTTCCCGCCGACACCGAAATCGTCATCGAGGGCCGCTTCCTGCCAAACGAACGTCGGCCTGAAGGCCCGTTCGGCGAGTTCATGGGCTACTACGTCCCTGAAGGCCCGAATGCGGTGTTCGAGGTTTTGGGAGTGACGGTGCGGCGCGACGCCATGTTCCACAGCATCCTGTGCGGTTCGGCCGAAGAGGTGCTGACGCTGGAACTGTCGGTGTCCGCCAATATCTTCCAGCGGTTGAGCGCGGCGCTGCCCGGCATTCTCGATGTCACCTGCCAGCCCTTTGTCAATCATGCTGTGATCAAGGTCGACCAGCAGTTCGAGGGCCACGCCCGTCAGGTGATGCTCGCAACCATCGGGGCCGAACCGATCTGGGCCAAGGTGGTCACCGTCGTCGACGAGGACGTGAACATCTACAGCATGGACGACGTGATGTGGGCGACCCTGACCCGTTGCCGCCCCGACAAGGATATGATCATCATTCCCGATACGCCTTCCTTCTATCGCGACGAAGCCAAGGATCATTGGGGGCGCCTGCTTGTCGACGCCACCAAGCCATTTCACCGCAAGGCCGAATTCGAACGCAAGAAGATCCGGCTTGCCGACAAGGTCGATCTCGCGGACTGGTTCGAAAACGCGTGAGCGGATCGGCTTCATCCTGGCAGGGCAGCACGGGCGAGCCACAGCCCCCCCGCATCATCGTTGGCATCAGCGGCGCCTCCGGCGCCGTCTATGGCATCAGGGCACTCGACCAGCTCAGGGCCGCTGGCGTCGAGACCCATCTGATCGTGACGCGGTCGGCGCATCTGACGCTTTCTCAGGAACTGGGCATGCGTCCGGCGGAGATCGCCGAACGGGCAAGCGTCGTCCACAACGTTCAAAACATCGGCGCCTCGATTTCCAGCGGATCCTTTCGGACGCTCGGCATGCTGATCGCGCCCTGCTCCGTCAGGACGATGTCCGAGATCGCCTCCGGCGTCACCTCCAGCCTCATGAGCCGCGCCGCCGACGTGGTGTTGAAGGAACGCCGTAAGCTCGTTCTGATGCTGCGCGAAACTCCGCTGCATCTCGGGCACCTTCGGACCATGACCGCGCTCGCCGAAATGGGCGCGATCCTCATGCCGCCTGTGCCTGCTTTTTACGCCAAGCCGCGATCGCTTGAAGAGATGGTGGACCACAGCGTCGGCCGCGCGCTCGACCTCTTTGGCATCGATAGCGGCAAGGTGGTGCGATGGGAGGGAATGAGCGTCGACCGCGAAGCCTGTCCGAAGCCCGGCGACGACGCCTCCTGACCAAACTGGGCCCTTACCCATGCAGCCTGTCATAAATGTCGAGCAAACCGCTGATTGCCCACGCCGCCACCGCCCGGTCCACGGCGCCCATATTGGCATCATCGTGCTCGACACCGGGTTCGAGCGCCTTCCCGGTGATGTCGCCAATGCCCTGACTTGGCGTTTCCCGGTACAGTATCATGTTGTCACCGGAGTGCGCCCCCAGGATGTGATCGAGGGCGCCCCAGAAAAGGTCTTGCCGGCTTTCTACGACGCGATAGACCGGCTCACCGAATTGGGTGTCGACGGCGTCGCCACCAGTTGCGGCTTCCTGGCGGCGGTGCATCCGCAATTGCGCGCCCACAGCACGGTGCCGGTTGCCTCATCCAGTCTGATGCAGATTCCGCTCGTGCTGCAGACATTGCCGGCGGACAAGACCGTCGGCGTCATCGTTTCGGACCGCAAGGCCATCACCGACAGGCATTTCATAAATATCGGGGCTCCCGTCGGCCTTCCGCTTGGTGAGCTCGCCGTTGACGGGCCGATCCGCGCCAATATGCGCAACAACGTCCCCAGGGTCTCCCACGCGGCACAGGAACGCGACGCCCTCGAGACTGTGGAGCGCATGCTCGCCGAAACGCCGTCGATAGGCGCCCTGGTCAGCGAATGCGCCAATCTTCCTCCCTATTCGCAGGCAATCGAGAAGACCTTTGGCGTGCCTGTCTACGATGTCGTGTCGCTAATCGAGTGGCTTCACGCAGGCTTGAGGCCTCGCGGTTTCCACCCGAAAACCTCCTGAAGTACAGCGCGATGGAGCCGTTTGACCTCATCGTCGTGGGTGGCGGCCTCGTCGGGGCGGCCCTTGCATGGGGCGCGCAGACTGCCGGAGCCAACGTCGTCCTGCTTGATGAAGGCGACCAGGCCCATCGCGCCGCTCGTGGCAATTTCGGCCTTGTCTGGCTGCAGGGAAAGGGCGTCGGCACCCCACCCTATATGCAGTTGTCACTGCACGCGGGGCGCATGTGGCCGGGATTTGCCGCCAGGTTGAGCAACGCCGTTTCCTTCGACATCGGTTGGCGGCAACCGGGCGGGCTGCAATTCTGTTTTAGCGAGGCGGAACTGGACAAGCGCCGCGACGTCATCGCCCGCACACAGGCCGATGGCGGCGACATCGACATCTCCATCCTCGACCGCGCCGACTTGCGGGCTCTGCTGCCCGGTATCGGCGATGAGGTGGTTGGCGCTTCGTTTTCCTCGCTCGATGGCCACGTCAATCCGCTGTATTTGCTACGCGCGCTGCAACAAGGGTTTCAGGACGCCGGCGGCCGCTACCGCCCGGGTTTCCGGGTCGAGCACATCGCCAAGGAAGGGGACGGGTTCAAGGCAGTCAGCCCGACCGGCGGCGTTGCCGGCAGGCGCATCGCCCTGGCTGCTGGTCTGGGCGCGGCCAACCTCGCCAGACATGTGGGGCTTTCAATGCCGGTGAAGCCCGAGCGGGGGCAGATTGTCGTCACCGAGCGAATTAAGCCATTCCTGCCCTTTGCCACCAACTGCATCCGGCAATCGGTCGAGGGCACGGTCCTGCTTGGCAGCAGCCATGAAGACCGAGGTTTCGACGACGAGACAGACGTGCCTACCGCGGCCGCGCTTTGCAGGACTGCTGCCCGTGTCTTTCCCGCGCTGGCCGAGGCCACGGTGGTGCGCAGTTGGGGATCATTGCGCGTCATGACACCTGACGGCCGTCCCATCTACGAGGAATCCGCTCGTTTTCCGGGCGCCTTTGCCGTCACTTGCCACAGCGGCGTTACCCTCGCGAGTGTGCATGCGCTGGAAATCGGCCCGTCACTGGCGAAAGGCCAGTTACCCGAACATGTTTCAAGTTTCACAAGCGGCAGGTTCGATGTTCACCAGGGTTGAACCCGGTTCCGCATCGCTTTCGGGCGGCAACGTCCTCGACTTCGAGGGCTCGCCGGTCCCTTTCCGGTCCGGCGACAGTGTCGCCGCGGCGTTGCTGGCGGCCGGTGTCTCACCCTTGAGAGAAACCCCTGTCGACCAAAGCCCGCGCGCGCCCTATTGCATGATGGGCGTGTGCTTCGAGTGCCTGGTCGAAATCGACGGCAGGCAGAACCAGCAGTCCTGCCTGACGAGGGCCTGCCCGGGGATGATCATCAAGCGCCAGCACGGCGCGAGGACGCTCCGATGAGCAGCCTGCGGGACGCTATCGTGATCGGAGCCGGACCTGCCGGAATGACGGCGGCCGCGACATTGTCCGAAGGCGGCGCCCGCACGCTCGTCATCGACGAACAGCCCGCGCCTGGCGGACAGATCTACCGCGCCGTCGAACGCAATTCTGACAATGCGAGCCTTTCCGCGGTGCTTGGCTCTGACTATGCAGACGGCGCCGCGCTGGTGGCCAGGATGCGCGCCAGCGCGGCGGAATTGCGCTTCAGCACGAGCGCCTGGCGCATCGATGCTGACGGCACGGTCTGGACGAAGGCCGACGGCAAGGTCGAGCGGTTGCAGGCAAGGACCCTCGTCATTGCCTCTGGCGCGATGGAGCGGCCGGTTCCGGTGCCTGGCTGGACACTACCCGGCGTCATGACGGTCGGAGCCTTGCAGATCATGCTCAAGGATGCGGGGCTTCGCCCTTGCGGGCGCCTCGTGCTAGCCGGCTGCGGTCCGCTCTTTTATCTGTTCGCGGCCCAGTGCCTTGAAGCCGGCGTTTCCGACCTCGTGCTTCTCGACACAGCCGAGCGCGCCAATCTTATTCCAGCGCTGCGGCACCTGCCGAAAGCCGTTTTCGGCCACGGTCCGGGTTACCTTCGCAAGGGCTTCAGCCTGATGGCCGCATTGCGCCGGCGCGGCGTGAAAATCCACCGCGGCGTTTCCAACCTCCGCATCGAGGGCGCCGAGCGCGCTGTCGCCGCCAGCTTCCGGGCCGGAACGCACACCATGCGCATCGACCTCGATCTGGTTGCCCTGCACGAGGGCGTGATACCGAGCCAGCAGATAGCCAGATCCATCGGCTGCGCCCATCGATGGAATGAAGAGCAACAGTGCTTCCTCCCGATCCTCGACTCGATGCGGGAAACCTCCATTCTGGGCGTCTTCATCGCCGGCGACGGCGGCGGCATCGTGGGCGCGATGGCAAGCGCCCATACCGGCGCGTTGTGCGCGCTTGCGATCCTCAAGCGTCTCGACAAGATTTCCGATACCGAATTTGCAAGCCGAAAGGCCGTCGCACAGCAGGCCCTTGACGCCCACCTGACGATCAGGCCTTTCCTCGACCGGCTCTATCGTCCGCGCGACGAAATGCTCGTTCCGGCGGACGAGGTGGTCGTATGTCGTTGCGAGGCGATCCGTGCCCGGGCCATTCGCGACGTCGTCCGGCGGGGCTGTCTCGGCCCAAACCAAGTTAAGGCGTTCCTGCGTTGCGGCATGGGTCCTTGCCAGGGCCGTATGTGCGGTCCCACGGTCAGCGCCATCATCGCGCGCGAAACCGGCCAGACTCCCGACGCAACGGGGTATTACCGTGTCCGCCCGCCCCTGAAACCCGTGTCGATCGGTGAACTAGCGAGCCAATACGAGGAGGATTGACTTGAACGAACAGTCCTCCCCCGCGGACGCCGCATGGGCGTTCCTGGTCGATTTCTATGGGCGCGTGGGTGTTTCCGAAGCCTGCCTCGTCCTGCAGGACGAGGCAGGTCTGGACGTGGTGGAGATGCTGATGCTCGTCTATGCCGACATAGCTTTGGGCAAGTCCCTTTCAAACGGTGAGATCGCAGCGATGCGGGCCGGAATGTCAAGCTGGCGTCAAGACGTGGTGCTTCCGCTGCGCGCGCTTCGCCGTACATTGAAGCCGGCACGCGAGGATATTGCAGACAATGCGAAGGAACAGCTGCGCGCCCAGATCAAAAAGGCGGAGCTGACGGCGGAGCGGCTGCAAGTCGATTTCCTCGCACGTTGGCTGGAGAACGCGACCAGCGGCGGCCCAGCACTGGCAGCGACCCTGTCGGGACTAATTCCAGAGCACAGCCACAGCAGCACGGTCGAAAAAGCACTGGCGCAGATTATAGCGCTGGCGCAAGCCGGCCGAGTCGCCCCTACCCAGCGACCAGCCGCTCCCTAGACGTCGTGCTGCGCCTCGAGCATCGCGCGGTGCCAAGCTAGAACTTAGTGCATTCCCCGAGGGCTTTTTGGACATGATTGCGGGCGTGTGATTGCAGGAGGCTGAATTCCAATGACCATTCCGGCCGACCCACTCGATCCCGGTGGCATTCGTAGCTTCAGGCGCCGGCTGCGGGCCGGCGAGACGACGGCGGTTGCCGCGACCGAAGCCTACCTGGCGCGGATCGCCGTCCTCGATCGCCAGTTGCAAACCCATGAACACGTGGCGGCCTCAGCCGCGTTGCAAGCCGCCAAAGCCGTCGACGAAGCACTCGCCCGCGGCGTTGATTTCGGGCCCCTGATGGGTGTTCCCGTCGCGGTCAAGGACATCATCGCCATTGAAGGAATGACGACAACGGCCGGCTCGGATGTCGATGTCTCGGACCTGATCGGCGCCCCGGGCGGTTTCATGCACAGCCTCGCCGCCGCCGGCTGCGTCGTCATCGGAAAGACCAAGGCCGTCCAATTCGCAATGAGCGGCACGGGTGCTGGCTCTTTGGGTCCGGCTGCTCATCAACGACGACATTGCGTGCCCTTCCAAACGCAAAACCGCCCCGGTTAGACCGGGACGGTAATTGATTTATGATAAAATTGGTTGCGGGGACAGGATTTTGCCTTTCTCTCTCTTGGCATCGACTATGCGTTCGTAGAGCCCATGATGCCGGTTCAAATCGTCCGTCCACCGCGCTTCGCTCTCCGGACTCAATCTTGAGATCGAGCTTGATCGCTTCGGTCTGCATGCCGGCGAGCTGCGCCACCCGATCATGCGCCCAGGCATCATTTCAGCGATCGTGGACAGGCTAGGCGCTGCAGCCGTCTCACCTACCCTTTCCTCCGGCTCCTCGTCACCTGCGTCAGCCTGCGGGCTGTCGGCAAGCAGATCGGCAATCGCGTAGTTGGCGATAGGCCTGTGGTGATCAATGATACCCGTTCCGACACTCGCGGGGTGGCTCGAAGATGAGTGGAGAGCGCGGCGATTCAATCCTGATCAGTAGAATTAATACCTGACCATAAAAACCTAATAAATTGACGGATTCTCGAACAGCGAGCATTTCCGCTGATGGCACGGATCGTATTCCGATCGCCAAGCTGAGCCTTATGGAGTTCTAACGTCGAGCCATGCCTTTGCCATTCACCCTCGCCTTGACCGGACAGTCTCTCATTCACCACGATGTGCGGCACATATCGGATAACGGCTTTCGCGCCGTCAGGGACCTGATCCGGAGCGCCGATGTCGCATTTACCAACCTGGAGACAACGATTTTCGGCCGTCACGGCGGATGGCCGCTCAAAGGCTCGTATTTCGGGTGCTCGCAGCCTGTTGTGCTGGATAGCCTGAAGGACTTAGGCTTCGACGCTCTGGCTCTCTCCAACAATCACGCGTTCGACCTGGGACCTTCCGGAGTGCTGTCAACGCTTGAAGAAGTGCGCGAGCGGGGCTTCCTGCACGCAGGAATCGGCGCTGACGCGGCTGCCGCAAGCAAAGCCGGCGTGAAGAAAATCGGCGGGAGGAAGGTCGCGCTCGTGGCTATGGACGCGGGGCCCGGACCAGCCATCATGTATGCGTGCGACTCAGCCGCCGATCGTCCCGCCCGGCCGGGGGTGAACGGGCTCGAAGTGTCCCGGCGGTTCGAAGTGAGCAGTGAAAAGTTCGGACATTTGCGCGCTATCCAGGAAACATTCGCGAGCAACGAAAGAGAGCGCACCGTCTATGCCCAGCCCGACGATCCGCGCGCCCTGACATCGCCCGATGAGATCGACTTCTACGGAACGGTGTTTCGCCGCGCCCCACAGGACTGTCGACGGTTGATCATCGACGAGACCAGCCTGCGTCGACAGCTGGCGACGATCCGGGAAGCCGCGTCGCAAGGGGCGTTTGTCATCGCCTATCTTCATCATCATCACTGGGAGCCGGACTGGAGCGAGGTTCCCGACTGGGTCCAGCTCTTCGCGCGATCGTGTGTTGATGCAGGCGCCAGAGCGTTTGCAAGCCATGGCGCGCCCGTCCTGCAGGCGATCGAAGTCTACCGGGGAGTCCCGATCTTTTACGGATTGGGAAACTTCCTGTTTCACTTGCCGGAGGGTGAGAACGAATGGAGCTCTCCCGACATCTGGCAAAGTGTCGTCGCGACCTGCGGCTTTCATGACGACGAATTGCGCTCCATCGATCTAATGCCGATCGTGCTCGGGGACGAAAGGATGCTTCAGGCCGGCAATTATCACGAACGGATTTTCCCTGTTCCAGCCTCGAGGCCGTTGGCTCGAGCCATGCTCGAAGATCTTTCCCGGCGCTCGCGCAGGCATGGCTTGGAGATCACGCCCGACGGTCGGGTCGTCTTGCCCGAGGACAATCGTCGCGGCGCCGCTGCCAGCGCCGGATAGCGCGTCCACAGACCGGTCACCTCCACTCGCGCGGACCGCCAACGTCGCGGACGGCCTGTGCATACACTCAAAGACGCGCGTCAGGACGAGGCGCCAAAGGAGGAAGACCCATGCGAAACGATCTCCTGAGCCTCGACGAGATCGGCCGGCGCGTCGACGCCAGGCGCTACGACTATTGTTCGCTCAGCGACCGCATATGGGCCGCGCCCGAATTGGCATTCGAGGAGCATGGCGCGGCGAGCGAACAGATCGCCTTGCTGGAGCGCGAGGGCTTCCACATTCGAAAGGGCGTCGCGGGCATGCAGACGGCCTTCATGGCCGAGTTCGGAAGTGGCGGACCTGTCATTGGCTTCTTGGGAGAATTCGATGCGCTGCCGGGCCTTGGTCAGATGTCGGGGCAAACCGAGCGCAAGCCTTCAGGCAGGGGAGCGCCAGGGCATGGTTGCGGGCACAACCTGCTCGGTTCCGGATCCGCGCTCGCGGCCGCCGCCTTGAAGGAAGCGCTCGCGACGGAAGGCATTGCCGGCAGGGTGCGCTACTATGGATGCCCCGCCGAGGAAAATGGATCGGGCAAGACCTTCATGGCGCGGGCTGGCCTGTTTGACGATCTTGATGCCGCGTTCTGCTGGCATCCCAATGTGGTCAACATCGTGCAGACGGCTTCATCTCTTGCCTGTATCCAGGCTCGGTTCCGGTTTACCGGCGCCGCGTCCCATGCGGCAATCTCTCCCCACCTGGGGCGCAGTGCGCTCGATGCGGTGGAGTTGATGAATGTGGGCGTGAACTACATGCGCGAGCACATGCCGTCCGACGCGCGTGTGCACTATGCCATCGTGGACGCGGGCGGCGATGCGCCGAACGTGGTGCAGGCAAATGCCGAGAGCCTGTATCTGGTGCGCTCGGCGCATCTGCGACAGGCCGAGCGGCTGTTCGAGCGCGTCAGGAGGATCGCCGAGGGTGCGGCGCTGATGACCGAAACCACGGTCGAGATGCGGGTCGTGGACGCGAACTCCAACGTTCTTCCCAACACGGTGCTGCAGGAGGCCATGCATGAAAACATGCAGCATCTGGGTGGGCCGGACTTTGACGAGATGGACCATGCCTTTGCCGGGAGGCTCCGGAAGGCCGCGCTGACCGAAGACGACATGATGGCAAGCGTTTGCACTTACGATCCCTCCCTAGCCGCGCAAGCGCTGCATGACGGGCTGCTGCCCATGCCCGCGAGCGAGGGCCTGGTGATGGGCAGCACCGATGTCGGCGACGTGAGTTGGATCGTGCCGACCGTTCAGTGCAACACGGCCTGCTTCGCCATTGGAACGCAGTTCCACACCTGGCAACTCGTCACGCAAGGAAATCTCCCGGCAGCTCACAAGGGGATGTTGCTGGCGGCGAAAGCCATGGCAAGCACTGCGGCCGATTGCATCCGCGATCCGGCTCTCCTTCCGCAGGCCAGGGCGGAATTGAACGAGCGCACCGGTGGGCGCCCCTATGTCTGCCCGATGCCACCCGAAGTCTCGCCTGGCGAGCTACAATTTCCCGGTTAATTCCGGCCTGAGGTTGGCCTTATATTGGCGTCTTGCGGAGAGCACTTGAGGATGTGCAAAGCTTCAGAACCTTTCGGGCAGGTCACGCTTCAAAGCGCTGAAGCCGATGACGGATCGCGCTTCAATCCGCCCTGCTCCAGCTAGCGGGCATCCGTCCTCGCTGCGTTTTGCCAGCGCTCCGTCGATCGGCTGACCACATCCACGATTGTCTGGACGATGTGCGACTGTCGCGAAAACCTGCCACTCTCCCGTCGCCAGAACACCACGTACTGGTATTTGGCCGCAGGTTGAAAGGGGATAATCCTTAAGTCGAACATGTCGTACTGGCGCGCAATGAACTCGTTATCGATTGCAACGCCTATGCCGTGCGCCACGAACGAAGCGTCAAGACCGATCGTATCGGAATGGACCTTCGGCTTCAGCGGGAACTCCCTGTGCCCATATGAGGCCAAGCCCAGCTTGTTCGAGGTGTAGTCCCTTTCCAGCACGATGAGCGGCTCGCTGGCGATGTCGTCCACTGTGATGATATCTTTCTGCGCCAGCGGATGGCCGGGATGAACGACGCAGACGCTGAAGCTTTCGGCGATTGCCTGCCACTCGAAAAAGCGCTCGTCCAACGGCAGGCGCGAGATCCCAATATCGGCCTCTCCCGTCATCATGCTTTGCATGATCTGGTCGTATCTCAGCGCCTTGAAATGAAACTCCGTCGTGGGATCCAGGTTATCGAGCACCTTTATGATCTCGGGGACAATCCTGAACGCGCAAATATGAGGTGCGGCGATCGTCAGGCTGTTCAGATCGGTCCGGAACGACTCCGATATTTCCCGCTCGATGCTTTTCAAGGTCGTGACGTATCGATCGACGCGATTGTAGATCTCAATGGCGCGCGTCGTGGGGATAAGACCGCGACGATCCCTGACGAACAGGCTCTCCCCGACAGCTTCCTCGAACAGCTTCAGATACTGGCTCACCGCCGATTGGGTGATGCCGAGTTCCCGAGCGGCGCGCCTGGTCGAGCCGGTCCTAATGATTTCTCGGAAGATCTCCGCCGACCTGAACCCGGGTTTCTTCCGGTCTGAAGCTGCATCCATCATTGCCATCTCCTCAACCGGCTCGACCGTGTAGGCCTTCCTCATCCACTATATCAGCAGAGCTAATAGGGTGTCGAAAAAACTTAATAAATTGACGGTTTTTGAAATTCTTTCCATCGTTTCCGGCATGCAATTCGGTGACCAGATATTGATTGATCCTACCCCTTCGGACGTGCCCGGCTTGTACCGGGAGGCACTCATTTCGCGGGCAAGCTGGTATGAGATAGACCTCGGCGCAATGCGGCACAATTATCGCCAGTTGCGCGCCCATCTTGCGCCGGCGGTGAAGATTTTCGCGTGCCTGAAGCGCAATGCCTACGGATGCGGGGCGGGGCCCGTCGCTCGGGCGCTCGCCGCGGAGGGCGCTGATGGCTTTGCCGTCGCCGCGCTCCCGGATGCCATCGCGATCCGGCGAGCGGGGGTCGAGACCCCGATCCTGCTCTACCCCGGGCCGTTGCCGGCATCGGCCGAGACAATCGAGGCGTTGCACCTCACTGTGACCGTCTCCAGCATCGACGAACTCAAGCAGTGGCGCGCCGTCATGGGCGCCACGAGAATTTTCGTCAAGGTGGATCTCGGCTTCCATAGGGCCGGCGCGACGCCAAAGGCAGTGGGCGAGATACTCGCGGCCGCTCACGCGTACGACGATGTCGAGATCCATGGGCTCTATGCGCATCTCAGCGAACTGCCCGCCTCTTCGCCTGCGCAGGAGAGCGACCAGATCTCCCGACTGGAGCGAATTCTCCAAGAGGCAGATGCGTCGGGGACGCGCCCGCCCGTCGCGATGATGGCGAGCACGGCTGGGGTCCTGCGATGGCCCGCGATGGATTTCGACGCCGTCGACCCCGGCGCCCTGTTCGTCGGCCTCTCCGAGACGGATCAGGGCGTGCGATCCGTTATGCTGCGGCCAGCGCTCAAGGCAATTTGCGCAAGCCTGGTCTCGATCAAGCAGGTCGATGCTTCCCTCGGTCCGGCGCCGGATCTGCCCGGCTTTCGTCAGGGGATGACCATAGGCGTGCTTGGCATGGGATGGGGAGACGGGATCCCGCGGCATCTTGCGGCGGGAACGCCGGCATTGGTGCGCGGTCAGCGCGCGCGACTCATTCCTCCGGTTCATCTGGAGCATCTGCGCATCGACCTGACGGAAATCCCCGACGCCAGGTTCGGCGATCAGGTGCTGCTGCTCGGGCGACAAGGCGACAAGGCGATCACACACGACGAGGTCGCGGCCTGTTGGGATACCGATCTGATAGGGCTCTACGCCCAGCTCCGGGATCATGTTCCGCGCGTCTATGTCTGAGATCCAGCTCCGCAGGAGCTCGTCGAGAACGCCCTCGGGATCGTCTCCCCCAACCATCGATCATGGAAATCCAATGACCAGGCCGGCAAGTGAAACTTCCCCTGCAGCGAGAGAGGTGGCGGCGGAAGCGATCCATGTCGAAAACCTCCACAAGAACTTCGGTACGCTGCAGGTGCTGAAGGGGGTTTCGCTGTCCGCGCGCGACGGCGACGTGGTGGCGGTGATCGGCGGGAGCGGCTCCGGCAAGTCGACATTGCTGCGCTGCATCAACTGCCTGGAAAACCCTACCAGCGGCATCATCAGGGTGAATGGTGAGGAGATACGGCTAAGGGCTGACGGCTACGGCAACACCGTCCCCGCCGACCGCAAGCAGATCGAGCGCATCCGCTCCAGGCTTGGAATGGTCTTTCAGAGCTTCAATCTGTGGAGCCACATGACCTTGATCGAAAACGTCATCGAAGTGCCCGTTCACGTGCTTGGGCTCAAGAGGGAACGGGCCATCGCCGAGGCGGAGAAATTGCTCTCCAGGGTGGGCCTGCTGGAAAAGCGCGACACATATCCGGCATTCCTGTCTGGAGGGCAGCAGCAGCGGGGCGCCATCGCCCGCGCGCTCGCGGTCCAACCCCGAGTCATGCTTTTCGATGAGCCGACATCGGCGCTCGATCCTGAACTCGTCGGCGAGGTACTTGGTGTCATCGGCGACCTGGCGCGGGAAGGCCGGACGATGATCCTTGTGACGCACGAGATGAAATTCGCCCGCGACGTCGCCACACACGTGGTCTTTCTCCATGAGGGGCGCCTCGAGGAAGAAGGGCCGCCTGAGGCCATTTTCGGGTCGCCGCGATCGGAGCGGCTTCAGCAATTCATCCGTCGGGTAGGCTAGCGGACAGAACGACGAAATTATCGGAAAACAAGGGGAAAAATAATCATGAAAGTACTGTTCAAGGCAGCAGTGGCGACAGCCGTCCTGGGCCTATCGATCCTGACAGCGCAAGCCGAGCAGGTAAGGGTTGGCATCAGCGCCGAGCCATACCCGCCCTTCTCGTCCCTGGATCCATCGGGAAAATGGGTCGGCTGGGAGATCGAGATCATCGATGCCGTCTGCGCCGAAGCGAAATTTGATTGCGTTTTGACCCCGGTTGCCTGGGACGGCATCATTCCGTCCCTTACGTCGAAGAAGATCGACGTGATTATGAGCTCGATGTCTATCACCAAGGAACGCAAGAAGACGATCGATTTCTCCGACAAGTACTATAGCGACAGCGGATATACCGTGGCCGGTCCGAAGGGGATCGCCATGGAGCCCACAGCCGACGGCCTCAAGGGCAAAATCCTCGGCGTTCAGGTGTCCACAAATGCCCAGGTCTACGCAGCCAAGCATTTCCGCGACAGCGCAACCGAGATCAAGACGTACCAGACAGAGGACGAGGCTGATCAAGACCTTGTGGCGGGCCGCCTGGACGCCATCCTGGCAAGCAGGATTACCATCGGCGAATTCCTCAAAAGCGATCAGGGAAAGGCCTGCTGCGAGATCAAGGGCTCGGTCGCCAATGATCCCGACATCATGGCGCGAGGCGTCGGCGCCGGGCTGCGCAAGGGAGATGACGAGATCAAGGAAAAGATCGACGCAGCGATCAAGGCAATCCGCGCCAACGGGAAATACGGCGAAATTTCCAGGAAGTATTTCGGCTTTGACATCTACGGCGATTGAGTTGAACCGGCAATTTCGATCCGAGAGGCGCCACGGAGGCATTCGCTCTTGACCGCGTATATTCCCTTACCGCTTTCGCAGCCAGGGCTTTTTGATCTGCTTGCGCTCAGCCCGCCGGGCTGGGGCGGAAATCTGCTTCGCGGATTTGTCCGTTCCATAGAGATCGGTGGCGGCGCGTTTGCCCTTGGACTGGTCGTCGGCGCCGCTGGCGCCGGCGGCAAACTCTATGGCGGTCGCGTTACCCGTGATCTGCTGAACATCTACACGACCCTCATTCGCGCGGTGCCTGAGCTGGTGCTGATCCTCCTGATCTATTTCGCCGGCACGGATCTTATCAATCGGCTTATGGAGGCTGCCGGATACGGACCGATCGACATCAGCGGGCCGGTTGCCGGCGTCATCGCGCTCGGTTTCGTGCAAGGGGCATATGCGACGGAAGTCCTGCGTGGCGCGGTTCTCGCGGTGCCACAGGGGCAGATCGAAGCCGGGAGAGCCTTCGGCATGAGCTCCATCATGCTGACGCGGCGCATCACGGTGCCCACGATGCTGCCTTTCGCAATACCGGGCCTGGCGAACCTTTGGCTGGTCGCGGCGAAGAACACCGCGCTTCTGGCCGTCGTCGGTTTCGGCGAGCTGACGCTGGAAACGCGCCAGGCCGCAGGGGCGACGAAGGCATACTTCACCTTTTTCATGGCTGCCGGCGTGCTTTATCTGACGCTGAGCGTGGTCTCCAATT
Source organism: Mesorhizobium sp. B2-7-1 (assembly GCF_006440735.1). Taxonomy (GTDB): domain Bacteria; phylum Pseudomonadota; class Alphaproteobacteria; order Rhizobiales; family Rhizobiaceae; genus Mesorhizobium. The sequence continues at coordinate 83,854 of NZ_VFUA01000014.1, forward strand.
TCTTAATCAGTCGGATCGAGAACCGGGCAAGGCGCGGCCAGCCGGGCATGACGGAGAGGCGTTGATGACTTACGCACCAACCCTGTCGACGGACCGCTTCATTACAACTGCCTGGTTCGAGCCGCATCGCATCGCATTGGCCGCGATCGCAGCGAGCCTGGTCGTCGCCGCGGGTGTCTTCATGCGGTGGGACTGGCTCGCCGATTACTATCCCCTTGCCATCTCCGGCTTATGGCAAACGATCTGGATCTTGGTCGTGACCTGCGTTCTAGGCTTCGCTCTGGCTGTTCCGCTTGGATTTGCCCAGGTTATGGGGCCACTCTGGCTCAGCGTTCCATCCAAAGCGTTCTGCACCGTGATCCGCGGCACACCGCTGCTTCTGCAGCTCTGGCTGCTTTACTACGGGCTCGGCACGCTCTTCCCACAATTTCCGGAAATCCGCGAATCCTTCCTCTGGCCGCTCGTCCGCCAGGCATGGCCCTATGCGGTGCTCGCGCTTACCCTGTCTTTCGCGGGCTACGAAGGCGAGGTGATGCGTGGCGCCTTTGCTGGAGTGCCGGGTGGGCAGATCGAGGCGGCTCGGGCATTCGGGATGAGCCGCTGGAAGGTGTTTCGCCGCGTCTGGTTGCCTCAGGCGATCCACAAGGCTCTGCCAACATTGGCGGGAGAGACCGTACTGCAGCTGAAATCGACGCCGCTCGTCGCGACTATAACAGTGCTGGATCTTTACGCCGTAGCGCTGCGTGTTCGTCAGGACACGTTTATCATATACGAGCCGCTACTATTGCTGGCTCTTATATACATGATCCTCACCGGCCTGATCGTATGGGCTTTCGGTCGTCTCGAAGCACGCATTCCGATCCGATTGGGATGAAGCGGGTCAGCAACCGCGGATGCTGCCACTCTCCAGAATGCACCCAGATTTCTATCCGGCTGAGGGAGCTCCGCGATCACAAAGTACCAACGAATTGGATCGCCGCGTCCAAGTCGGATGCTAGGGTGCGCCACATACCCAATTTCAACAACCGGTCAACGTCCCAAACAGCTGCCTACGTTGCGGGATCGAAAAGGAGCGTGCGGAAGACGACGAAGATCCCCATGGGTCGATGCATCCGCCAACTTATCCTAACCGTCTCGTCCGCGGCCACCCGCGGATCGCGGTAGCCAGCACAGCAATCGGTCAGAACGAAACTCCAAATCAGGACTAGATCGCAAGGGACAAAATCGCGGTTCTGCGATATCGCGCTTACGCCAGCGTAAGTGGCGCTACGTTCCTGGGGACGCAAAAACCGCCCCGGTTAGACCGGGACGGTTATTGATTTATGATAGAATTGGTTGCGGGGACCCCCTTTTGTCATAACATCGTCGGACTGGTCATTTGGCGAGTTCGAGGATACTGAACAGCGTAGCTCCGTATGCACCTCGCCGCGCTTGTCGCCGGGCGCGAACAAGATCTCTCCGATCAACGAGCGCAACGCCTCGGCGGCTGGACGCCCGTCATCGTGGTCGGCGAGCGCTTGCGTGAGCTGCTCGACCCGCTTGCGATAGGGAGTGGCGATGTTGGGATGCAGGTCAGGCCGGTTCCAAAGCCGCCACCACGAACGCAGCGGCGCTAGTGGTGAGCCCGTTGTCGGGGAGCGGATAACGCTTCACGGCGCGGTAACAGGGTTTCGATTCCCCTTGGGCGTGCCCTTTCAGGCACCTAGCGTCATGCTAGGCAAAGCCGTCAATTAGCGGTCAAATACGCCTTCTGTTAGCCCGGTCTTTTGGGCCACCTTCTGCGCTGTGCGGCAGGGGCCATGTAAGCTTGTCGACCGTCTTGACGATGGCGGTAGCCAAGGCAGCGGCTTCGTGAATCAGCGTTGGGCCATAGCGTCGACCCCGCCCGCGAGGGGCGGGACCGATCTCGCTCAGCTTCGCGCGGATGTTTCGTTGGCCGACACCTGCTGCGCGGCAAGGAACATCAGCGTCGAGGCGACGGTCCGCCGGTTCCATCCGGCGGATTCAGCCGCATCGAGCAGGCTTGCCAATAGCGGCTTCAGCGTGCTCCGGCATTCGGCTTCATAGGCGAGGAATTCGCTTGCCGAATGCGTCGGCGCGGGAATCGAGCCATCTGCGCTCATCATGTTCATGAGGGCCTCCCAAGTTTCGGTGAAACGCCCGCTCCCGTAGCCGGGAGCGGGCTCCCATCTCTATCTCAGAAGTCCATGCCGGCGCCGGCCGGCACGGCCGGCGCGGTTTCCTTCTTCGGCTTTTCGGCCACCATCGCCTCGGTGGTGACGAGTAGACCGGCGACCGAGGCCGCATCCTGCAGGGCGGTGCGCACGACCTTAGCGGGGTCGATCACACCTTGCTTGTAGAGGTCGCCATATTCGCCGGTCTGGGCGTTCCAGCCATAGGCGAAGTCCGTCTTCTCGCGCAGCTTGCCGACGATGATCGAGCCTTCCGATCCGGCATTCTCGGCAATCTGGCGCGCCGGGGCCTCGATCGCGCGCCGCACGATATCGACGCCGTATCTCTGGTCGGGATTATCGACAGCAACCGCCTCGAGCGCCTTGGCCGCCCTGAGCAGGGCGACGCCGCCGCCGGGCAGGATGCCTTCCTCGACCGCGGCGCGCGTGGCGTGCAGCGCATCGTCGACACGGTCCTTCTTCTCCTTGACCTCGACTTCCGTCGCGCCGCCGACGCGGATCACCGCGACACCGCCGGCGAGCTTGGCCAGCCGCTCCTGCAGCTTCTCGCGATCATAGTCGGAGGTGGTCTCCTCGATCTGCGCCTTGATCTGCGTGACGCGGCCCTGGATCTCATCCTTCTTGCCGGCGCCGTCGACGATGGTGGTGTTCTCCTTCTCGATCGCGACCTTCTTGGCGCGGCCGAGCATCTCCAGCGTGACGTTCTCCAGCTTGATGCCGAGATCCTCGCTGATGGCCGTGCCGCCGGTGAGGATGGCGATGTCCTCCAGCATAGCCTTGCGGCGGTCGCCGAAGCCCGGAGCCTTGACGGCGGCGACCTTCAGCCCGCCGCGCAGCTTGTTGACCACCAGCGTGGCCAGAGCCTCGCCCTCGACATCCTCGGCGATGATCAGCAGCGGCTTGCCCGATTGGACCACGGCCTCCAGCACGGGAAGCAGCGCCTGCAGGTTGCCGAGCTTCTTCTCGTGGATCAGCACATAGGGCTCGTCGAGCTCGACGCGCATCTTGTCCTGGTTGGTGATGAAGTAGGGTGAGAGATAGCCGCGGTCGAACTGCATGCCTTCGACGACTTCCAGCTCGGTCTCGGCGGTCTTGGCTTCCTCGACGGTGATGACGCCTTCGTTGCCGACCTTTTCCATGGCCTCGGCCAGAAAGCGGCCGATCTCGGCATCGCCATTGGCCGAGATGGTGCCGACCTGTGCGATCTCGTCGTTTCTGGTGATCTTGCGGGCGTTGGTCTTGAGTTCGACGACGACCGCATCCACCGCTTTGTCGATGCCGCGTTTCAGATCCATCGGGTTCATGCCCGAGGCGACGGCCTTGGCGCCTTCGCGGACGATCGATTGCGCAAGCACGGTGGCCGTCGTGGTGCCGTCGCCGGCGAGGTCGTTGGTCTTCGATGCGACTTCGCGGACCATCTGGGCGCCCATATTCTCGAACTTGTCCTCGAGCTCGATCTCCTTGGCGACGGTGACGCCGTCCTTGGTGATGCGCGGGGCGCCGAACGACTTGTCGATGACGACGTTGCGGCCCTTGGGGCCGAGGGTGACCTTCACCGCGTCGGCGAGGATGTTGACACCGCGCAGCATGCGCTCGCGGGCATCGGAATGGAATTTGACTTCCTTGGCAGCCATTGGATCACTCCTTTTAGGCAGTTTTCATTGACTGGTTTGCGGTTCCGATCGAAGCCCCGGTCAGGCGGCTTTCTTCAGCGTCGCGGCTTGCTCCATCACGCCCATCACGTCGCTTTCCTTCATGATGAGCAGATCCTCGCCGTTGAGCTTGATCTCGGTGCCGGACCACTTGCCGAAGAGGATGCGGTCGCCGACCTTCACGTCGAGGGCCACGAGCTTGCCGCTCTCGTCGCGGGCGCCCGGGCCGACGGCGATGACTTCGCCTTCCTGCGGCTTTTCCTTGGCGGTGTCGGGGATGATGATGCCTCCGGCCGTCTTCTCTTCGGCCTCGATTCGGCGGACGAGCACGCGGTCATGCAATGGACGGAACGTCATATCGTTCTCCTTCAGGACAAACAGATTGCGAGAGGTTCCTCCGCTCCGGACCGGAAGTCCGGAGAGGGGCGCGCGACCCTTTCGGCGTCGCGCGCATGTGGAGCTAATTTTGCCTTCTTCTACTTTCAAGGGGGTGTCGAAAAAATTTTCGCACTCTCGATCGCCGAGTGCTAGCGTGCTGAAAACAATGCGATAAATCCCATCGCGCGACAAAGGAAAGGCTTGAATTCGCGATTGAGCTGAACAAAATTATCGGCGCCCGGCAGCGCCGGGACCGCTGAGAAATTTGGAACCCGAACCAAGGAGTTTTTGGAGACGGAGGACAGAAATGGACCGACAGACGCTCTCGCCGATCATCCCTTCCCTTGCTCCCGAAAGATTAGACCTTTCGCTCGATTGGCTGCTGTCCCCGGCCAGCCATTTTCAACACCCGCGAGATGTGTTGGAGGACGACTCGCTCGACCTCTGGGAAAAGCGGGCGATCCTTTCGTCCTGGGCGTCCGACGCCTGCGCCGTGGAATCGATGCCGGCCCTACGCCAGCCGCCGGGCACCGAGCGACCGGTCTCCTTCGACGAGATCATGGATGCGCTGCGCCGGCTCGATGCAACCGCCCCGCCGCCACGCGGCCCTGCCGATGATGACCAGCGTCAACTGGTCGAGCGGCTAAGCGCGTGAGGCCGAAGGCGATGGCAAACGCGGTCAGCAGGGAATTCCGCTTGCAGATGAATGGCTACGGCCTGACCACTGCCGAAATCCATTATCATTTACCGGACCATCCCAGCCTGCTGCAGCTCTATGTCTGGCAGGAGTACGATCTCGCCCCGGATTTCCCCGCGCTGAGGGTTTTTTTGGATTTTTGGGAACGCGAGCTTGCTGGAGCCTTGCATTCTGTCCGCGTTGCCCATCATCGGTTGATCAGGCCATCGGAATGGCGGGCCGTCGACGGGATCATTGCGATCCATTGAAAACCGGCTCCGCCAAAGGCGGTCGTCGTGCGGCCGCCTTCCGCATGCATGCGAAGACCTTTGAATGCGGCTTCGGGGCGGGTCTTGACGTCCCGGCGTTGAATTCCCAGATCGATTTTGCCGGTGCTTGAGAGACCGGCAAGTCAAGGGGCGCCGCTTCCTTGGCGCGCCTCGTATCTATGTTGCTCAACGGAGGATGTAGCTATGAGAACCAATTTTGACTTCAGTCCGCTGTTCCGGTCGAGCATCGGGTTCGATCGAATGCTGAATGCGCTCGAAACGGCGAGCCGGATCGACACCGTCGACAATTGGCCACCCTACGATATCGCCAAGACCGCGGAAGACGATTACCGCATCACCATGGCGGTGGCAGGCTTCGCGCAGGACGAACTGGCCATCACCCAGGAGCACAACATGCTCATGGTCTCAGGCCAGAAAGCCGGGGAGGACAAGGGTGAATACCTGCATCGCGGCATCGCCGGTCGCGCATTCCAGCGCCGCTTCGAGCTTGCCGATCATGTCAAAGTCGTCGGCGCCAGCCTGGTCAATGGCCTGCTGACGATCGATCTGAAGCGTGAGATTCCCGAAGAGATGAAACCGCGCCGGATCGAGATCGCGGCCGACAAGGCGACCAAAGGCGCAATGAAGAAGATCGAAGCCGAGAAGCAAGCCGCCTGAGGAGCCGCCCCTCAGGGCATCCGCGCAACGTGCCGGGTACATTGCCCGGCACGGCAGGAAGCTTTGCAAGCCGGTGAACAGAAAGGAGGAAACCATGAGCGTCCGTGATCTGATTCCCTGGGGCCGAAGCAACGGCAACCAGGTTCCAAGCATGTTCCGCGACAGCGAGCGCGATCCGTTCCTGTCGCTGCATCGTGAGGTGAACCGCCTGTTCGACGATGTTTTTCGCGGCGTCGACAGCCGGTTGCCGTCTTTTGGCGGTGTTTCCGCCCTCGGCGCTGCTTGGCCGAGCGTCGAAATCTCCAACGGTGAGAAGGAGATCAAGGTAATGGCCGAAGTGCCGGGCCTCGAACAGAAAGACATCGAGGTTCTGCTCGACGACGGCGTGCTGACGCTGCGAGGCGAGAAGCGCTCCGAGACGGATGACAAGGATAGGCAGTTCTCCGAACGGTACTATGGCCGCTTCGAACGCCACATCCCGGTTGGCTACGAAGTCAAGGAAGACGAGGTGGAGGCGCGCTTCAGGAACGGCGTGCTGACCGTCACCCTGCCGAAGAGCGAAAAGGCCCAGTCGCAGGTCAAGCGCATCGACATCAGGAGTTGAAGCAACCTGGGTGGTGGCGGGCACGCCGCCACCCGGGATAATAGTTTTCAACTTCATCGAGGGTTGACTGTTATCGCCACCGGTGAATGGAGGCGCTCGTCCGCGGGCCAGATCCGGCCGGGTGGACCGCTTTGGACCATGGTCTCTCGCACTCCAACCTCGAAGAAGGCTGAACGGCGGCCTCCATCAGAACCTGTCTGAGAACTGCCAACCCGGAAACGGTCCTATGAGAGACCTGCAACGTTGGTGAGGGCGGAGAGCCGGCGCCGCTGAGAGATCCCTGGCCTTTAAAGCGCAAAACCGCCCCGGTTAGACCGGGACGGTAATTGATTTATGATAAAATTGGTTGCGGGGACTGAA
>NZ_VFUA01000140.1 GCF_006440735.1 Mesorhizobium sp. B2-7-1
CCCTCTTAGACCACTTTACCGGTTGTTCTGGTTCCGTCGCACCCCTTGATTTGCAAGGCTTCTAGATTGCTTATTGCCTTTTAGGCACTCTTAGGGCTACATAGGCAGGAGGGTTGATTTGTAGCCCTGATGTAGCCCGGAGGCTCGAATGCCCAAGATTTCCCTGACCGACTTCAAGGTGAAGAGTCTCAAGAAGGCACCGCCCGGCAAACGCTATGACGTGATGGATTCTGAGGCGCGCGGGCTCGGCATTCGCGTCAATGACAAGGGCCAGCGCACCTTCATTTTCTATAGCCGCTTCCCCGGCAAATCGGCGCCCGAGCGCCGGGTTATAGGCGAATACATAGAGGCCGACGATTCCGGCCAACACGCCGGCATGTCCTTGGCAGATGCACGCAAGAAGGCTGGCGCGTGGCGTGACCTGATCAAGAGCGGGATCGATCCGAAAGACCAGGAGGAGGAAGCGCGCCAAAAGGTCGAAGCTGAAAAGCGGGAACGTGTGAAGGGTGCCGCCGATCGCCGCCGCAAGCAGTTCGAGCGCGTTCTGGTCCGCTACATCGCCGCCCGGCGCCGTGACGGCATCCGCAAGGTCGAGGAAGATCGAAACGACTTCAAGCGCGAATGCCTGCCAGCGTGGCGAGGGAAGACCGTGGGAGACATTCAGAGTGCCGACGTGATGGCGGTGCTTGAGAAGATCAACAAGCGTGGCGCGACCCGCCAAGCCCTCAACATGGCACAGAAGATCGGGACGTTTTTCAATTGGTGCGTTGACGATGAGCTTATTGCGGCCTCGCCCTTCCGGGCAAAGAAGGTGCGCACCACGATCGGCGAGAAGACATCGCGAGACCGCGTTCTGACGGATGCCGAGATTGCGGCACTTTGGACAGCAACCGCCGCAGGCGATGTTTACAGCGCCGTCTATCGCCTCCTGTTGCTCACTGGCCAGCGGCTGAACGACATCGCACAGGCTTCATGGTCTGAAATCGATCTCGACCGCAAAACCTTGACCGTGCTGGCGGCGCGCTTCAAGTCAGGTCGCGATCATGTCGTGCCGCTCACTGATGACGCTATCGAGATCCTTGGCAAGTTGCCGCGCTTCAAGCGGTGCAACTGGCTCTGCTCGCTGGACGGGCTGGGGCCTGTCACGATCGGGCATAAGGTCAAGGTGCGGATCGATGCCGCCATGCTGGAGGCGCTGCGGGAAGATAACCCCGAGGCTACGGTGCCGGCATGGGTCAACCACGATATTCGCCGCACCGTGCGCACAAGGCTTTCCGAGCTTGACGTAATGGACGAGGTCGCGGAAGCGGTGATAGGGCATGTGCCTACGTCACTCATCCGCACCTACAATCAATCTGACCGCCTCAAGGTGAAGCGCGAGGCCTTGGCCCGATGGGAGGGTGAACTGGCGGGCATAGTCGGGACCAAAAAGGCCGACAATGTGGTTTCGATGGTGGAGAGGACGGCCCGGGCATGATTTCGAACTCGCTCGATGGCGCGCTGGAACTGATCAAGCCGCCGGCCGAGAAACTCGAGCGGTGCGAGAGTGCTATTTCCCGCGCAATCGAAGGCCTGAAAAATGTCGTCCACCTTCGCGCAGCCCCTACGCCAAGGCAGGAGCGCCAGCGCTTTGGAAAGATTCGGGACTTGGCGATGCGCATGCAGAAGGAGTTGCAAGGAGTGCATGAACTGGTTGCGGCGCCTCTGTTGGCCTACGTTGACGAGATCAAGGCTGCGGCCGATCTCTTCGATCCAGTACGTGAGGACGAGGGTATTCAAGTCGGCCCTGGCGCTCCAACGCTCGATCCTGTTCACCTGCAGGCCGCCTATCTGTCGCGAAACCTACTATGGCAGTTCTCCGCAGTGCCGATCGAGCACAGGCCGGAACCAACTCTAGGCCCGGTCCAATCGCTTGCATCGCTGTTGTTGCTTTATGCAACGGGGGAGGAAGCCGACCTCCACCGAGCCAGCCGTCGTGTCGTGCGCGAACGAACGTCGGGAAAATAGACCATCGTGCGTTCGTGACGGTCTGAGGCTTCCCGCTCACCTTCTTAGGCGTGAATAGACACCTAGGAGGCTCTAGAGCAATGACGCTCATTCCCCTCGATAAACTGCCCTCAAAGGGCATCAACTACAGCCGCAACTACATCGATAAGCTGATCAAGGATGACCGCTTTCCTAAGCCGGTTTTTCTATCGCCGCGGCGCCGTGCATTCATCGAAGCTGATATCGACGCATGGGTGCAGGCGCGTGTCGATCAACCGGATTTGCACCGGCCGCCGCCCCAAGAGCCGAAGGAGCCGAAGCGCGTCGATCACGACGAGGTGGCGGCATGAACAGCGGCATTGACCATGAACACTCGGCTGCGATCGAAATGGCTGCCAGGTGGCTTTCCCAGACCTCTCGAGAACGCATCGGCCGGCCGATCGTGCCAGCCTTAAAAAGCGCTTTCGGGCTCACGACGGCGGAAGCCGTTGCTGCGATCCGCGAAGCGGCCAGCCTTCGCACGGGAGGCGCCAATGCAGCCGCCTGAAAAACGAGAACCCGTCGCGGACCAGGCGACGGGCTCTTCGGGGGACTACTCAAGCTCGAGTGTTCACGAAAATAACGGTAATCTGACTGATTTTCAACAAAAACTGAACACTATCGAATTGCTATCCAACAGCCTCGCCGATCTGGCGGAGCAAGTGCGGCAAGCAGCGTCGGAATCGGACACGGCCGAGCGCACAAGCGTCTCCAGGGCGCTGGATGCCGGACAGATGCTTGTCGAGGCAAAGGCATCTTGCGAGCACGGCCAGTGGCTGCCGTTTCTCGATCGTGCTGGCATTCACGAGCGCCGTGCGCGACGGCTAATGCAGATTGCACGGTCTGGGCTCAATTCGGACATCGTGTCCGATTTGGGCGGCATCGGCGCCGCGCTGGCCTTCACCTCGAAATGGCAACTGCCGAGCTTCGACCAGGCGCTTTTCATCTACGATCCCGAAGATGGCGAAACGCCCGTAGGCCGCGGCGTCGGCTATGTCTGGGAGGACCATCAGCACCGCGGTTTCTATCACGCCGGCATGATCGTCACCGACCATGACGGCGAGGAGGAGTGCATCGCCTCGAGGCGGCCGATGCTGCCCTTCGTCGATGTCGAGGGAGACCGGCCGATTAACATCATCGTCCATTTTCTGACCCGGCGCTTCACGCTGCCGATCGCAGATTGGCGTTTCGGCTCCGTCGACCGTCAGATCCCGATCATAGTCCTGGCGCCGTTCATCAACGGGAACACCTTCAGGGAGGGCGCGGCGGCATGAGCGAGCTTCCATGGATGCCGGTCTACATAGGTACCGAAACGGCTTTGACAGGGCATCTGAGCCCCGAAGAGTTTGGCTGCTACGAGCGCCTGCGCAGGCATTGGTGGCAGCATGGTTCGCTACCTGAAGATGACACTCGCCTGATGCGAATTACCGGCGTTGATCCCCACAGGTGGGAAGATATCGCGAAGGCCATCGGGCCACTCATGTCCGACAGTATCCGTAAGCTGGAAGATGAACGTTCTGGCGCCGCTGCGAAGCGTGAAAAGAAGGTCGCAGCCGGTGTGAGGGGTGCAGCAGCCAGGTGGCGCACCCATGGCAAAGCTATTGCGGATGCCAATGGCACAACCATGGCAGACGCATCCGAAGAAATGGCAAACGCATCGTTTTGCCAATGGCCATCAGCATCACCATCAGAAAGTTCTCTCCGGGAAGAAAAGGAAGAAAGGTTAGCGCTTATGCGCGCGCGAGAGCCGAACGTGATGTCGATGTCGATGGCGGAGGCAGAGGAGCATTTGCGCAAGACGGGCAGGCTTGTCGACGACAACGAGCCGGCCAATTCCTACGCAGCCAGATCGAGGGGCGAATGACAGCCACCTCCCGGCGATGCAAACGCGCTCGCATTTTTCCCGGCGATGCAAACAGGCAGGCTGAGTAGCCGCGACCTCAAGAATATTTTGTCCTGTCTAAGCACCGCTATAGCGTTCTGACGGTGCCTAAAACCGGCTAACAACCGGTTGAGCGATATGGATGGAACCCTTGCAAATCAAGGATTCTCGCCGCATCTTCACCGCAGTAACAGCGTTCTGGGCTACAGAAGGGCTACAAACGGTGCTTTCCGATACCTCAACGATAGCCGCCGCAAGCGATGCCGAAAGCCATGCGAATGGCCGGCCGTTGGCGGTTGACATGATCGATCGCCGGACTCGCGAGTGGCGCCGCCGTCGTGAGCTGATCGCCGTCTTCACCGCTGCCCTCGGTGACGCTGTCGTGTCGCCGATCCTAGCCGCCAAGATCGAGACAGCGGCCGAGCTTGCCGTCGTCGCCGAGATGACGCGGGCAAACTTCCTGGCTGGTGCCGGTGCAACGGCCGACGACGTGGTCAGGTGCAGCAACCAGGCGGCGCGGGCAGAACGGGCGCTTGGCATCGCTGCCCGCAACAGCAAGCCGGCCAAGCCCTCGCTCGACGCCTACCTGTCTGGGAATGCCGCTGCATGAAGCCACGCGTCACCATGCGGCAGGCCTTGGCCGACCCTCAGTTGCTTGGCGGTGCGCTGCCGGGCGATAGCTGGTCGATCTGGCGCACGCTGCTGACGGCCGCCATGGGTGAGGCACTGGACGATTCCGAGCGCGTGGCCTTCGCTGCCATCACAGGGCGCGAGCGCGAGCCTCTGGAACGCGTCGACGAGCTTTGGGCGATCGTAGGGCGCCGCGGCGGCAAGACGCGTGCTGCTGGCACGCTGGGCGCCTACGTGGCAACGCTGTGCGACTGGACGGACAAGCTTGCGACTGGCGAGCGTGGCGTGCTGCCCGTGCTCGCTGCCTCGACGTCGCAGGCAGACCGGGCCTTTCAGCATGTGCTTGGCGTGCTCGAACACTCGCCGGTGCTTTCAGGCATGATCGAAGGCCAGCCCACGGCCGACACCATCCGCCTGTCCACCAGGATCGACGTCCAGATCAGGCCGGCGAACTTCCGCACAGTTCGCTCGATCACCGCCGTTGCCGCCATCTGCGACGAGATCGCCTTCTGGCAGATCGAAGGCAGCAAGAATCCCGACCGCGAGATCCTGGCCGCTGTCCGGCCGGCACTGATCACCACGGGTGGCCCGCTCATGGTCATCAGCAGCCCATATGCGCGCCGTGGCGAGCTTTATCGGGCCTATAGGAGCGATTACGGTCCGGCGGCCGATCCGCTCCTGCTGGTCGCCAAGGGCGCGTCCAAGACCTTCAACCCGAGCCTGTCGCAGGCCGAGATCGACAAGGCTTATGCCCGCGATGCGGCATCGGCGGTTGCGGAGTACGGCGGCGAGTTCCGCACCGACGTCGAGCAGTTGCTTGTGCGCGAGACCGTGGAGGGCGCCGTCGACTGGAACACCACGGAGCGGGCGCGGCAGCCTGGTGTGACCTACTTCGGCTTCGTCGATCCGAGCGGCGGGTCGAGCGACAGCATGACCATGGCCATTGGCCACAAGGAAGGCACGAGGGCGGTGCTCGACAAGACGCTTGAGAAACGGCCGCCGTACAGCCCGGAAGCGGTCACGGACGAGTTCTGTGAGGTGTTGCTGTCCTACGGCATCCGGCGCGTTACCGGTGACCGGTTCGGCGGTGAATGGTGTCGAGAGCCGTTCCGGCGCCGTGGCATCGAATACCAGCTTAGCGAGGCGCCAAAATCCGAACTCTACCTTGCCCTCGTTCCGGCCCTGAATTCCGGCCGTGTCTCGCTGCTGGACGATGACCGTGCCGTCGACCAGCTTGTCAGCCTTGAGCGGCGCACGGCGCGCGGCGGCAGGGACAGTGTTGACCACGCACCGGGCGGTCACGACGACGTTGCGAACGCCATTGCTGGGGTCTGCTACCTGCTCATCGCCAAGCCGGTTGACCAGTTCGAAAACCTCGCTGGGGGCGCCGAGATCATCACCGTCTATGACGGCCCGGAATATGGCGGTGGCGATTACGGCTACCGAGCCGACTACTGAGGAGAACGCGATCGTGAAACTGATCCAGAACATCAAACAGGCCATCGCCGGGGCACGGTCGAATGCCGATGCGCTCCAGAGCGATGCCGATGCCCTCGAAGCCTCATATCGGGCCTGTCTGGCCGAACTCGGCAAGCTTCAGCACGCCAAGGAAGCTCTGCTCATCGACCTTTCGAAGGTGCAGCGCAGCCAGAAGCCCGGCGAGAACCGAGACACCTATGCGCAGCGCATGTGGGCGCTTGGCCAGAGCGAACGCATGGTGAAGGATCTCGATCGGCAGATCGCCGACGGTCAGGCCCGGCTTGCGGAAATCGAGGCAGAGCGCGGCCGGGTGCGCAAGGAGCGCAAGGAGGCCGCCAGCACCGCAGCGCTCGCGGAGGGATCGAAGGATGGCGCCGAGGCCCTTGCGGCCCTGGCAGACGCCAAGGAGGTCCTGGATGGCCTGGAGACCAAGAAGCAGGCCGCAGCGCGCCACAGCGACGAACTGGCCAGCGAAAGGGCCACGATCAGCCTTCTGGCGCACACTGGCGACGAAGGGGCCCGCAAGCGGCTGGACGCCCTTCATACCGAAATCAGCGTGCAGACCTCCGAAGCGGCCAGCATCGAGGCCGCCATCGCCGAGGCCCGGCAGAACGTCCAGAAGGCCGAGGCCGCCGTCGCGCGCCAGGACGCCGCCTTCAAGGCTGCGGAGGTCAGTCGTGTGTCCGGCCTGATTCTGGCAGAGAGTGTGGCCTTCGATACCGCCGCCACCGCCATGGTCGAAGCGCTGCGGCGCCGGGAGAACCTGGTAGGCCAGTTGGCCAAACTCGGGCTTGATTCCGGGCCCCGCAACCATCTCCGTGCACCGATGACCATCAATCGCGCGCTGGCCCGACATGGACTTGGCCAGTTCGCCGACTTCGACAGGGGCGGCAACGTCTCACACACCCGCACGCTCGCCGAGCACGATTCCCACATCATCGGCGGCTCGCCAACGCCGCGCGCCGCATAGGAGGCAACATCAATGGCACTCGATTCCGAAAAAGGCGCGATCGACGCAGCGTTCGATACCCTCTCGGCCGCAGTCACGGCCTACATCGCCGCCGGCGGCCAACCCAGGCTGGTCGGCCGCTGGCTCGTGGCACACGTCGCCAACATCAATCCGACCATCTCGCGCGACCTCGACGGCTACACCGGCCGCGGGCTGCAGTTGCGCGCGGCGACCTTCGCCAACACACCCGAACGCTAAAGGGGGGGGCCGTCATGCCGTACATGGATTTCCACGAAGCCTTCGCCAAGCGCCGCATGATGGGGTTGCTCAAGCTCGACAGCACCGCGGCCGTCATCACGAAAACAGGAGATCGAACCATGGAGCCTTTCGACGGAAAGACTGCCGCAGAACGGAAGGTCGAGGACATCGCTAAGCGAGCGCTCGACGCCAAAGAGTATCCCACGATCGAGAAGGCGCGCGCCGCTGCCTGGTTGGACAACCCGGAGTTGTTCGACCAGTACCGGGACGAAAGCCACTCGGAAACCTTCCGTGCGAAGATCGCGAAACAGGCCTCCGAGCGGATGGCCAAGGGCGGCCACGGCATACAGAGCACCGCCGAGACGCAACTGGACAGCCTCGCCAAGAAGCGCATGGGCGAAACCGGCGAGCCCTACGCCAAGGCCTACACCGCAGTTCTGGACACGCCTGACGGCCGGCGCCTCTACGCCGAGCACAAGGCAGCCTGATTATGAATCGCGTCGGCGACGGTTTGGCGACCTTCTACACCGACGCGTGCGCGGGGAGACGGGATCTCCCTTTCCGCGCGCCCTGCATGGTGACCGGTGAAACATCGTGCGGGGCTCCTTCAAGGGAGCCGGCGGCGCTGCGTGGTGCCGCCGGCAATTTTCAGAAATAGGGGGCTGATGTGGAAGCTGCGGGCTCAGTCGAAATTCAAATCAGCGGCAACTTGACGCCGCTCGAGACGGCGTTCGCCAAGGGCGAGCAGATGACGCTCGCCTTCAATGCGAAGGTTAGCTCGATTTTGAGCGGCTCGGGTCTGAGTGCCGGTCTGGAGAAAATCTCGGCCGGCGTCGATCAGACCAACGCGCTCCTCGCAAAGCTGACGACATCGGGCACTTCCGCGAGCGCGACTTTGTCCAAGGTTACCGCGTCGACCACGGCCACCACGGAGGCCTTAAGTAAAGTCGCGGTGGCCACCAAGGCCGTCAATGCTGAGATGGCGAGCATCGGCGGTTCAAGCGGCGCAGCCGCAGCCCTGGAATCGGGTGCGATTTCAGCCAAGGCCTTTGCGCAAGCCCTGGAACAGACCGGCGGCCGACTGGACCGGATCACGCCTGCCATGCTCGGGCTGGCGACCGAGACCGAGGGTTTGGCGACCGCGAACGTGCGCACCGCCGCCACCACCTCGGAAGTTGCTGCCGGGATGGAAACGGTGGCCATCACCAGCAGAACGGCCGCCGCGGGCATGACCGCCCTCGGTGCTGCCGAGACCGAAGCGGCAGGCCTTGGCGCGGGCGTCACGCGTGAGTTCAGCGTGCTCGGTGCCGAGGTGGCGCGCGGCAACTTCAGCCGTATTCCCGGATCGCTGATCGTGCTCAATGAGCGTCTGGTCTCGACCGGCACCAGCGTGCTCACGCTTTCCAACTTCATGAAGGCGTTCGGCGGCTTGGCGTCGGTCATCTTCAACCCATATGTGATCGGGTTTCTTGGCCTCACGATAGGCACGGACCTTGCGATCAAGGGCTTCGACAAGCTCAGCACGGGATCGTCGGACCTCACCAAGAACCTGAAGGACCAGGCCGACGAGCTGACCGCCCTCGGCAAGTCCTACAAGGACGTCGCCGCGGCCGCGAATTCGTTCTCGGTCGACGGCCTTACCAGCTTCGGCCTGTCGTCGACCGCGACCATCCACGGCCTGCAGCTCGACATCGCCAACAAGACCAAGGATTTCACGTCCACGGTCGGATATCTCGGAGGCTTCGACAGCAGCAATCCGTTCCAGATCTACGACGATTTCAAACCGTTCGAAGATGCCATCAACCACCTTCGCGAGACTGCGGCCGCCGGCGCGCCCGATATCCTCGGCTTCAAGAAAATGATCGAGGACAGGTGGGCTCTCGATCCGAACAATGAGGCACTGACCAAATCGGCCTCGGAGCTTGAGGATCTGGTCAAGGACGCTCTCAGCGCCTCTGTTGCCTTGCAGAAGTTGAAACAGGCCCAGGACGATATGCGCAGCCGCGGCGGCGAAGGGGATGCCGTTATCGCCAACATGATCGAGGCCGGCAACACTGCGGCGGAAGCCCTGAAAGCAGCGGACCAGAGTTTTGGCATGTCTGGACTGACCGCCTACGAAAGCGCGGTCACCGGCATCAACCAGAAGTTCGACGACATGATCGTGAAGGCCCATGCAGTCGGCGCGGCCTTCGAGACCTTCAACCAGGCCCGGGACCTCAGCCTGCAACAGGCGAGCCTGAAGGCGCTCAGCAGCATCACCTTCGACAAGCCTATTGCTGGCGCCAATGCCCTGGGGCTGGCGATTGCCGGTGTTGGTAACTCGGCGGATGGCGTCAAGGTCGAACTTGGCGGGATGGCCGCGCCCATCGTGAACATCACCCAACTGTTCGCGAAGGCGAAGCTCGACCAGTTGATCGGGCTCCAATCGGCAACGAACGAATTGGAGGTCTTCAAGACCCAACTCAGCGACGTCCAGGTTCAGCTTGAGCAGATCAGCAAGACATCGCCAAACCTGTTGTTTGGCGCTGGCGACAAGGGAACCGCGTCCGACATCACGGCGGCCTACAACGCGATCGACCAGGTCTTCAAACTCTGGGATACCGGCGACGCGTCGGTGATGGCGGTGCATAACGAGATCGAGCGCGTCCGCGCCAGTCTAATCGCGCTTGGCGGTGACAGTGCGAGCGTCAACACGTTCATTAATTCGATCGTTCAGGGCGAGGAACGAGTACGCCAGTTGAACAGTGACGTGCTGCAACTCGGCAGCAGCATCGCGCATCTCCCGAACAAGACCGTCACCATCACTATCAAAACCCAGCGCATCGGCTCTGGAACGCAGTCGCTCTATGATGTGGGCGGCGGCAACACTGTTGGCGTCACGCGGTATGGTGCCAATCCAGGCGATCAATCCGGCCCGTCGGTCACCGCCAATCAGGTATCTTCCTATAGCGGCGGTGGTGAGGCATCTGGTTCCGGATCCAGTTATGGCCTTTCCGGCGGCACCAGCACGGTCAACGTCTGGCGTTTCAACTCCGGCGGCATGATCCATCCAGGCGATACGCAGCAAGTATCCTTCTTCAAGAGTCCCGACGAAACGGTTGGCATCTTCACACCGGGCCAGATGCAGGCGCTCGCCGATCCGCAATCGGGCTTCACCGGCACCCAGCCGACCGCCAACGACAACCGCGCCTGGACCGTGCTGATGAACGTCGAGGCCAACACGCGCAAGACGGCGCAAATCCTCGACGACATCAAGACGGCATCTGCAAGCGCGTCGTCGTCTCTTGGCGGCTCGTCCTATAGCGGCGGCTCTTCGGGCGGAGACACCAGCCAGCAGGATCAGCTTTCGGCGCAATACATGAATGTCCTGAAGCAGATCAAATCCAACTTCCAGGCGGCAGGCATCATCGGGCGCGGCATCATTGGCTATGGTCTGGACGGTCTGGCCGCTTCGCCCCAAGAGATCGCGCGCAATATCGTCTATGGCGGCGCATCGCCGCTCGGAGCGGCAGGCTCGACCTCCTACGAACGCGACATGGCGAAGCAGAACCAGCAGGTGAGCCAGTCCTTCGGCTTCAACACCGGCGGCATGATCGCACCCGGCGATAGCCAAGAGGTCAAGTTCTTCAAATCGCCAGAGGAAACCGTGGCGATCTTCACGCCACAGCAGATGAACGCGCTGCAGGGTGCCAATCAGAACCAGAGCACGCAAGCGGCAAACGATCAGCGGCCGATCCAGTTCAGCCAGACCAATCACTGGAACGGCAACACGCCGCCGTCCCAAGACAGCCTGGCCGCCGTTCGCCGCGCGACCGCGCTTGGCTTCATGGATGCACAGAGGGCCGCCCGTGGTCGATAGAACGCTTCCGGCACCACCGCCCGAACTTGCCGAGATCATTGAGGCCAGCCGCAAGGGCTTCCGTGCGCAGTTCGGAAGCTTCGATGAAGCGCTAGTCTCAGGCTATGCCCTTGGCACATCAGAAGATGGCGGGCGCCTGGGTTTCCAGATCGTCATGCCTGACGGCTCAGTCCATCGGTTCGCGCTTCGGGCCGATTGGGTGCCGCAGTTCATCATCGAGCTTGCGGGTGCGACCGACGATATGAACCAGCACCGTCTCGCTGCGGGCCTCGCAGCGGCAGAGCCAAGAGGGCAGGCCTGATGTTTCCTCATCTGATCGGCAGGCGCGGACCTGGCGCCTATGTGCCGCAAGCCGGCAGCGGGGGCGGGTCGGGCACCGGCACCGGAATAACCGACGGCGGCTTCGTCGAGCCGCCGATCGTCACCACCACGGCCACCGGCGACGTCTCGATCAAGGGCAAGGTCAAGCCCGGCTCGTTCGGCAAGATCGTGGTGCCGATCGCCAGCGTGCAGGCCGGCCGCCAATACACCTTCCGCTACACGCCGCAGTTCTCGCAGCTCGCCCAGCAAGGCAAGCTTGCCATGGTCGGCTTCGGCTTCAAGACCAACAATGATTTCCACATCGTCGGTCTTCGCGGTGACGGCTCGACCGGCATCCATAAATATCAGGTCTATGGCACGCCGCCGAACGGCTGGAACAAGGATGCCGGCCAAACCACCAACGACGGCGGTGCCTCAGCCAACGGCACGCAGGCCGGTCCCAACTATATCCGACTCGTTATCTCGGCCGACGGCGCAACCTATAAGTTCCAGAGCAGCGCTAACGGTTCGACATGGATCGATGAATTTACCGGCCAGACGCCATCGCCCTTTTCCAATGTTTCGGGCGTCCAGACATTCGGTATCGCCCTTTGGTTCAACAATGCCGATGCCGGGCCGTTCTCCATCGCTATAGATCAGATCGCGGATCTCTTCACGCCTGGCACGCTTAATCCGTCGGACAAGGCCTCTACTATCTCGTTGATCAACGCCAATCTGACAGCTCGCCAGGAAGGCGGGTCTAATGCCTGGGCCTCCGTCCGCTCTCAGACATCGCACAACTCCGTCAAATATTATTGGGAATGGACCATAGGCCAAAAGGGGGCCAACGCCGGTGACGCAGGATTCCTCAATGCGAGCGCCCCTCTGGAAGGCGGGTTCAATTCATTTGTAGGCTGCGACCTGAATGGCATTGGCCTAGTGACGACCGGGCAAGTCTATCAGAATCTCACCGGCACGACCTACCTCTCGACCATTGCCAACGGTGACATCTGCGGACTGGCGATCGATATCGATGCGCATCTGCTGTGGGTGCGCAACGGCTCTGGCAACTGGAACGGATCAGGCACCGACGATCCTGCGACCGGCGCAGGTGGCATCTCGTTGCCGAGCGGCCTCAACTCCGGCGCTGTTTATGCCGGCATCTCCGTCTATAGCGTGAACGACAACTCGACTGCAAACTTTGGCGGAAGCGCCTTCAGCCAGACGCCGCCGTCAGGTTTCAATGCGTGGGGTTAGCGGCGGCCGGGCCGGCGCCTTTCATAGGGCGTCCGTAGGGCTGCGGCGATGTCATCGAAAAGCGCGTTCCGGCAGATTGTGAATCCCCCCATGAAAGACCACGAATTGACCGAGCGACCTGGCCGCGGCTGGACACCTTGGGCAAAAGGGCAAGGTGATCACGACATCGAGCGGGTCTGGTGGATGGCTCGGGTGCTCCATTTCCCGCAGCTCAATGTTTCGTGCTGGTTCGACGGTAGCGAAATGGTCGGACTCGATCATTGGGGCTATCGCCGGGCGCAGTGGACCATGAAGAAGCCGCCGGCCGATCACCCGCCGGTGCCTGAGGCCATCAAGCGCGAGCGCGAGCGGGCACACCAGGAGGCGCTTGATCGAATCCGCATTGCCGCCGAGGCACGAATGATGGCCCGAATTCAGGCCACAGGTAGGCGCCAGAGCGCGCCGGACGCCGAGGCGGTGTAGGCAGCGGCCAGTGGAAAAACTGTTTCCACTGCTGGCGGGGCTGGCAGATCAGTTTCCACCCTTCATGCAGAACAGTTGGACCTGATCGCGGAAATCGTTGATCGCGTTCTGCTTGTTTTCGTCTGTGTTAAAGTGGGGCTGGTCGTAAGCCATCATGATCACTGCGCGGAAGCCATCCTTGCCCGCTGCTGTAAATTGGGCGTCGTTTAACTTTTCCAGCACCGTCTGCATTGCCATGCCGTTTTGACGCGCCTGCATGACCGCTTCTGCCGCCCGGGCCACATTCGCACATGCCTCATCAGTGGTCATGGCAAGGGCCGGATGAACTATCAGCATGCCCACACAAAGCGCAGCAACGTTTTGGGTGCTCATCTCAGCACGTCCCCTCAAAAACCTGCCCCTTGCGGGCTCTGAGATAGCAAAGCTTCTTACCGTCCGGGCTCCCAAACGCTGAATGCTGCTCAACCGCCAGCAGCAATATAGGTGCCGGGCTCATGAGACTTGCCCGCTGGGCTGTATCCCACATCACATCGCTGAAATTCGAGATGACGCTATCAACGCCGATAATGACCCGAGTGCGGACGCCTTCGGCCTCAACGGTCAGGGTTTCGATCCCGTAGCCGACTTTCAAGTAAGCCAGCTCGCTCTCAATTTGGAACTGCAATGTCTCGTCATTCGCTGACGCCAATGTCGGCACCAGACACGCCACAAAAGCCAATGCTGCCTTGAACAACATTCCCCCGATCCCCCGATCGACTATTTGCGGGAACGTATCATCTTTTAGCCATTGCTGAAAAGCGCCTGAAATAGGCGAATTTAGCCGCCGCTATCGATGCCGCCGCCTTTCCTCAACCGCACACCGGCGCCGCCGCCGTTCTCTGGGATGAACTCGACGCCGGCCGCTTCCAAAGCCGCTCGCATCTTGTCGACGCTGCTGACGCGGGAGTCCTGGCCAGCTTCAAACCGGTTGACGGTATTTCCTCCAACTCCTGCCGCCTTGGCAAGGTCGAGAGTGCTCCAATTGAGGGCTGCGCGCCCCATACGGCATTGAACTGGCTTCATGTGGTGTTTTTATCACCAAAAGGCATTGACGGCAAACCGGTGATGGATTTATCGTTAATGGTGTAAATATCACCATTTGGAGTAATACGATGCCGAACATCACTGTTCCGGCTGCCGGCGAAGCTATGCCCGGGGCCGAGGGAATGAAAATTATCACCGGGCGGTTTTCCCGCCGCGTCATGCTTGTCGGCGCAATAGCCGCTCTGCCGGCCCTGGCAGGCGCTACAGCGCTTCCGGGACTGCCGGCAGTTATGTCGCTCACCATCAAGCCGCGTCTCAACCACGCGGAGCGGTGGGCCGGCATTGAGGCGAAGTTGGCATTGCTGCCGCCCAAGGTAGCCGAGAACCTTCGGGAGCAGTTCTACGCTGTGATCGAGCGTGTCTGGCAAATGCAGGAGAGCGGCGCCGATCCGGCGGCGATCAGGGCATCCATCACCAACTGGAAAGCGGACAGGATCGCCCACATCGACAACCCGGAGGCGTGGGCATGAGCGCGCGCCTGACACGACGCGCCGCCCTTGGCGCAATAGCCTCTATTCCGGCCATAGGAGGAGCTGTAGCGCTGCCCGTGGCCTCAATCGCCGAACAGACCAGGCCGGAGGAAAACCCGAGCCTGTTGACCCTCGATGCCAAGTTTCGCGAGGTGTTCGATGCATACCTGGCAGCGGACCGACACAAGACCGCGACCATTGAGGCGTTCGCCGCGCTCATCCCTCCGGTGCCGGATGATCTCATTTACGCACGCAGAGACGGGCTCTGTTCAGGGCTCACCCGGGATGAGCGCAATTTCGAGGGCAATACCATCTATCCGCCGCAAGGATTCGCACGACGGATCTAC
>NZ_VFUA01000141.1 GCF_006440735.1 Mesorhizobium sp. B2-7-1
GCGATCACCGCGATCTCCACGATCTTGCCGCCGCCGCCCATGATGTAATGGCCGAGCGCGGTCGTCTCGGCGCACCAGCCTTCCGGATAGGACGCCACCTCGATATTGGCGCCGGTGAAGACGCGCCCGTCCTCGGTGCGAAGGGCCGCACCCACCGGGAACTTCGAATAGGGCGCATAGGCCTTGGCCATCGCCGTCTTCGCCGCCTCGAACAGATCATGCGACATCCTGTTCTTCTCTCCCACGATCTTGTTCAAATGCCGGTCGCGGCCAGCGGTATCTCGCCTCAGCGTTCCTTCACATAAGGCACGCCGCCGGCCCGCGGCGGAATGGCCTTGCCGATGAAGCCGGCGAGCAGGATGACGGTCAGCACATAGGGCAGCGCCTGCATGAACTGCGCCGGCACCTTGCCGACAAGAGGAAGCGGCGAACCCTGCAAGCGGATCGAGGCCGCGTCGAGGAAGCCGAACAAAAGGCAGGCGAACATGGCGTTGACCGGCTTCCATTTGGCGAAGATCAATGCGGCCAGCGCGATATAGCCCTTGCCCGCCGTCATGTCCTTCACGAAGCCGCCATTCTGCACCATGGACAGATAGGCGCCGGCGACGCCGGTCAGGATGCCGGTGCAGATCAGCGCGCGATAACGCAGCCAGGCGACCGATATGCCGGCGGTATCGACGGCGGCCGGATTTTCGCCGACGGCGCGCATCCTGAGCCCGAAGCGGGTGCGAAACAGCACCCACCAGGTGAACGGCACCATGGCGAAGGCGAAATAGACCAGGATCGAATGGCCTGAGATCAGCTCGGCATAGATCGGGCCGATGATCGGCACATCCTTGATCGCGTCGGCTCCGGGCCAGGTGATCGCCGCGAAGCGTTCGCCCGGCTGCAGCGCCGGCGTGCGCCCGCCCTGCTGGAACCAGGCCTGGCCGAGGATGATGGTCGACCCGGCGGCGATGAAGTTGATCGCCACGCCGGACACGATCTGGTTGCCGCGATGCGTGATCGAGGCGAAGCCGTGCACCAGGGCGAAAGCGACCGAGATCAGGATCGCGGTGCCCAGGCCAATCAGCGCCGAATGGAAGACGGCGGCGGCCGAAGCGCCGGCAAAGGCGCCGACCAGCATCTTGCCTTCGAGCCCGATGTCGAAGATGCCGGCCCGTTCCGAATAGAGGCCCGCCAGGCAGGCGAGCAGCAGCGGCACCGAAAGGCGGATGGTCGAATCCAGCACCTGGATGATGGCGTTGAAAATGTCCATCTCAGGCCCCCTTCCCGTTCACTGCCTGCATGCCGACCGATTTCGGGCTGACCGAGGCAAACAGCGCCTGGATGTAGGGCCTGAACATGTGTTCCAGCGCGCCGGCGAAGAGAATGACCAAGCCCTGGATGATGACGATCATGTCGCGGCTGATCGCCGGCATCTCGAAGGCGAGTTCGGCGCCGCCCTGGTAGAGCATGCCGAACAGGATCGCCGCCAGCACGATGCCGACCGGATGCAGCCGGCCCATCAGCGCCACCGCGATGCCGACAAAGCCGGCCCCGGAAACGAAATCGATCGCGACATTGTGCTGGTCGCCCATGACGGGGTTGAGCGCCATCATGCCGGCCAGCGCGCCCGAGACCATCATCGCGGTGATGATGATGCGGGTTTCCGAAATGCCGGCATAGCGCGCCGCCTTCGAGCTGTGGCCGTAGGTGCGCATCTCGTAGCCCAGCTTGGTCCGCCAGATCAGAAGCCAGACCAGGAACGCCATGACAAGCGCCAGCAGGAAGCAGATGTTGAGCGGCGCCGAGCGGATCTTGGCGCCGAACAATTCGATCATCCAGTTCAGCTTCGGCAGTTCGGCGCCGGCAAGGAAATTGCGCGTCTGCGGCGCCTGCGAGCCGGCCGGCTTCAGCGGACCGACCAGCAGATAGACCATCACCGAGGCGGCGATGAAGTTGAACATGATGGTGGTGATGACGATATGCGAGCCGCGCTTGGCCTGCAGATAGGCCGGGATCAGACCCCAAAGCGCGCCGAACGCCGACGCGGCCACGATCGCGATCGGAAAGATCACCCACCAGGGCAGCACGCTGTCGAAGCTGAGGCACACGAGCGCGATGCCCAGGCCGCCTATATAGGCCTGGCCCTCGGTGCCGATGTTGAACAGGCTGCAATGCGCCGCCACCGCCACCGACAAGCCCGTGAAGATGAAGGTGGTGGCATAGAACAGGGTGAAGGCGACGCCCGTGCCCTTGCCGAAAGCGCCCTCGACCAGGATGACGGCGGCGCGGAACGGGTTTTCGCCGACCAGCATGACGACGAAGCCGGCGACGATGAAGGCGACCGACAGGTTGATCAACGGAATCAACCCATAATCGGCCCAGGCCGGCAGCTTGGCGTAAGGCGTGCTCATTCGGCGGCCTCCTGGTGCTCGACGCCGGCCATCAACAGGCCAAGCTCGCCTTCGGTCGCGTCCGGGCCGCGCTCGCCGACGACACGGCCGGCGAACATCACCAGGATGCGGTCGGAGAGCGAGCGGATCTCGTCGAGCTCGACCGAGACCACCAGCACCGCCTTGCCCTGGTCGCGCATGGCGATCAGCCGCTTGTGGATGAATTCGATGGCGCCGACATCGACGCCGCGCGTCGGCTGGCCGACGATCAGCACGCCCGGGTCCTGTTCCATCTCCCTGGCCAGCACGATCTTCTGCTGGTTGCCGCCGGAGAAATTGGCCGTCTTCAGGCGCGGATTGCCGGGGCGGATGTCGTATTTCTCGATCTTGTCCTTGGCGTCGGCCATGATGGCGTCGACGTCGAGGAACGGCCCCTTCAGGTAGCGCTCGTCGTCGTGATAGCCGAGGATCGAATTCTCGTTCTCCTCGAAGGCGAGAACCAGCCCGACATGGTGGCGGTCCTCCGGCACATGGGCGAGCCCGCGGTCGCGCAATTCGCCGGGATCGGCCTTGCCGGTGAGATCGATCGGCTTGCCGTCGAGCATCACCTCGCCGGACACCGCGTGCCGGATGCCGGAGATCGCCTCCAGCAGCTCCGACTGGCCGTTGCCGGCAACGCCGGCGATGCCGACGATCTCGCCGCCGCGCACGTCGAAGGAGACGTCGTCAACCATGGTGACGCCGCGCGAATCCTTGACCGTCAGGTTCTTGACCGAGAGTTTTACCGCCCCGGCTTCCGACTCGCCCTTCTCGACCCTGAGCAACACACGCCGGCCGACCATCAGCTCGGCCAACTCGCCGACCGTGGTTTCCTTCGTCGTCCTGGTCGCCACCATCGTGCCCTGGCGCATCACCGAAACCGTGTCGGTGATCGCCATGATCTCGCGCAGCTTGTGCGTGATGAGCACGATCGTTTTGCCCTGTTCCTTCAATTGCTTGAGGATGCGGAAGAGGTGGTCGGCCTCGGCCGGCGTCAACACGCCCGTCGGCTCGTCGAGGATCAGGATCTCGGCGCCGCGATAGAGCGCCTTGAGGATTTCGACGCGCTGCTGCAGCCCGACCGGCAGCTCTTCGATGACGGCGTCGGGATCGACCTCGAGGCCATATTCGCGCTCCAGCCGGTCGAGCTCGGAACGCGCCTTGGCGATGCTGCTCTTCAGCAGCGCATCGTTTTCGGCGCCGAGGATGATGTTTTCCAGCACCGTGAAATTGTCGACCAGCATGAAATGCTGGTGCACCATGCCGATGCCCAGCGCGATCGCATCGTTGGAAGTGCTGATCGACACCGGCTTGCCGCCGACACGGATTTCACCGCTGTCGGCCTGGTAGAAGCCGTAGAGGATCGACATCAGCGTCGACTTGCCGGCGCCGTTCTCGCCGACAATGCCATGGATGGTGCCGCGCGCGACTTCCAGGTTGATGTCGCGGTTGGCGCGCACGGCGCCAAAGCTCTTGTTGATGCCTATGAGCTCGATTGCGGCTTGCGCCATGCAGCCTGTTCCCACTATTTTTTTATCGCTTGGTCAAAATGCCTAGCATGATGCCCCGCTTATGCCAATCGGCCGTTCACTCTCGACAAATCCCCGCGCCCTTGTCAATTTCGAACCTGAGCAGGTTCCGCAAAAGTGCTCTGCGGTTTTGCGATAAGGACCGGCGAAAACCTACAGACCATAAGCAGATATTCGTCGGGCAGCCCACGAATATCTGCTTGGGTGGAGGCTTCACATTCATAAGGATCGGTTTGCATGGCCATGCCCGACGATCGGCTGACGACGCTGGAAATCCGCGCCGCCGAGCAGGAAAAGACCATCGAGGAACTGTCCGGCCAGATCGCCGAACAGTGGAAGGTGATCGAGCGCATGGAGCGCAAGCTCGCCGCCCTCACCGACCGGTTCCTGGAGTTGGAGGAGCAGACCGCCTCCGATGTTCCGGTGACCAAGCCGCCGCATTGGTGAGGAGCCACGGGGAAAGACGGCCATGTCCAGTGAAAGCGACCGCGTCGCTCGGGCCGGCGATTATGTCTTTGGCCTGATGAACGACAGGGAACGCGCCCGCGCCGAGCGCGACCTGGAGATCGATGCCGCCTTTCGCGACACGGTGCTGCGCCTCGCCGAACGTTTGCACGCCTTCGAGCCTGCGGGACCTGAAGGGCGCGACAACCGCTGGGAACTGGTCACGCAACGCCTTGCCGAATTGCCCCAGATGCAGCCGCGGCTGGCTGGCGTTGCCGCCCCGGAGGCGGAAGCGCCGCCGCCCGTGATCCACCGCCTAGAGCGCAAACCCTACGGCGTCGGCCTGCATTCGCTCGGCGGCAGGCTGGGCTTCGTCATCGCGCTTGCCCTGGTTGCCGCCTTCGCGCTCGGCTATCTCGCCGGAACGCTATAAGAGCAATTCCAGGAAAAGTGCGGACGATTAAAGCGCGTCGCGCTGAAACGGATTCAGGCGACGCGCTTTAAGCCTTTGTTTTGATGCATGTCGTTGTCCCAGAACCGCTGCGCACTTCTGGGCGACATGCATTAGGCTCGGCGCCTTCGCCGTAGCCCTCCGTCCGGAATTGCGTCAAGGTAGAGACTTCGACATCAGGAGCATCGGCTCGCCGCCCTGCTCGAAGGCCTCTATCGCCGTCCATCCGAGCGCTTCGTAGAAGCCGCGCGCCTGCCAGGTATAAAGGTAGAGCGTGCCGATACCGGCCGACGCGGCATGGGCCTCGATGGTCTTGACCAGCGCCGTGCCGACGCCGCTGCCGCGATGAGTTTCCTCGACCACCAGCCCGGCCAGCCATGGCGTCAGGTCGTGCGGCGAACTGATTTCGTCGCGGACGAGCAGGCAGCTCCCGATCGGCTGGCCTCGGTCGCGAGCGACAAAGGCGGCCTCGAAGCCATCGCCGGCAATCAGCCCGCGCAGCCCGGCCGTGTCCTCCTCGAGTGTCCGGCCAGTGCCCTCGAAGAAAGCCTCGAGCCGAAGCCGCGCGATCGCTTCGACGTCGCTTTCGGCCATGGCTTGGATTATCGGTCGCATCATGCGGTCCCCAAAAACGAAACCGCCGGGCGTTGGCCCGGCGGTTCCTGCCCTGATTCAGCTGCCGATCAATACGGGCAATTGTTGTCCGTGGTGTAGTCGTGCACCTGGACCTTGCCGGAGATGATGTCGGCCTTGGCCTTTTCGACGGCCGCTTTCATCTCATCGGTCACCAGCGCCTTGTTGTTGTCGTCCATGGCGTAGTCGACGCCGCCTTCCTTGAGGCCGAGATTCTCCAGACCACCCTTGAAGGTGCCGTTCTTGCCGTCCATGAAGGTGTTGTAGACGGCAACGTCGACGCGCTTCATCATCGAGGTCAGCACCTTGCCGGGCTGCAGGCCGTTCTGGTTGGAATCGACACCGATACCGAGCTTGCCGGCATCCGCCGCCGCCTGCAGCACGCCGACGCCGGTACCGCCGGCAGCGGCATAGACCACGTCAGCGCCCTGATCGATCTGCGTCTTGGCGATCTCGCCGCCCTTGGCCGGATCGTTCCAGGCGGCCGGCGTGTCGCCGGTCATGTTCTGGATGACGTCCGTGGCGCCGGCCGACTTGGCGCCGCCGACATAGCCGCATTCGAACTTGCGGATCAGCGGGATGTCCATGCCGCCGATGAAGCCGACCTTCTTCGATTTCGACGCCATCGCCGCCAGGATGCCGACGAGATAGGAGCCTTCATTCTCCTTGAACACCAGCGAGCGGACATTGGGCAGGTCGACGGCATCGTCGATGATGGCGAAATTCAGGTCTGGATAATCTTTCGCGACCGCTTTCAGCGCGTCTTCCCAGGCGAAGCCAGCCATGACGATCGGGTTGCGGCCGTCTTCGGCGAAGCGGCGCAGCGCCTGCTCGCGCTGCGAGGCGTTGGAGACTTCGAATTCGACATAGGCGATGCCGGTTTCGGTCTTGAACTTCTCGGCGCCGTGATAGGCGGCCTCGTTGAAGGATTTGTCGAACTTGCCGCCCAGATCGTAGAGGATGGCCGGCTGCACATCCGCGGCGAAAGCCGGAAGAACCATTGCGGTTGCGGCCAGGAGGCCGAGAACGATACGTTTCATGTGATCCACACCCTGTCGGTTATTTTTCCGTTTTGCGCTGCCTGCCCGCCCGGTTCTCCGGCGGGCTTGCGGCGCCAGGCAGGAAGTGTTTTTTCCCTCCCGCTCGCGGGCAATCTGGCACGGCGCGAAACAAAATTCACGTGGAATTTTGACCTGTTGGAAAAAGCGGTTACCGGCGCGCCGGCCGTCTCTTGAAGCAATTCCAGGAAAAGTGTGAGGCGGTCAGGCTCGGCGACTTCGCCGCGGCCCTGCCATCCGGAATTGCGTCGGAACAAAAGCCTTCAGGGGGTTGGAGCGAATTCCGCGCCGCGGCGCTTGCGGCGATAGCCGATGGCGTAGAGCAGGAAGGCCAGCACCGCGAACACCGCAAAACCGGGTTGAGCGAGCACCCAGGCGACGACGCCGTCCCAGACCAGCGGGCTTGCCTTGGCGCGCACGAAAGTCTCGAAGGCCGCGCGGGTATCGGGCGAGACCGCGAGCCAGCTTGCGTTCAGCGGCGTCATCACCAGCGAGGAGCCGGCGACCGAGCGTGTCGTGTCGATCACCGCCATGATGACGGAAATCGACAGCGCGATCATGGCTGCCAGCCGAAAGATGAAACGCAACATCGACGCTCTCCCCGGGAAAGCTCCCGTCTACCCCGCAATCGACATAGAGCGTGCGTGGTTCCCGTGCAATCGCGACCCGTGAAATTAGCGAGCCCGCGCCGGCCTGCGCCGATTCACCCGCCAGATGGCGAAAATACCGCCGGCGATCGCGCCGACGATCAGGCCGCCCAGGCCGACGAAAGCCGCGAAAAATCCGCAGGCGCCCTCGAAGCAGCTCATATGCGTCAGGTCCGCGATCAGCGAGCCGGCGAAGAACCCGGCGCAGGCGCCGATCGCCGCGCCAAGGATGATGCCGAGCAGCGCGGCAAGGATCGAGACGAAGACCGGCGGCCGCTCGGTCTCCGGATTGGCGTAGACGGTTTCGGAACCGGCACCGTTGCGCAGCAGGTAGATGCAGAGCAGGCCGATGGCGATCTCGGCCACGGTGAAGCCCAGCGCCTCTACCGAAAAGACGAAGGCATAGGACACATAGGCCTGGCGCAGGACGAGCCAGATGATGATGGCGATCTGCCAGATCGTGTAGTGGCGCGGGAAACGGGCCGAGCGGTTGAAGGCAAGGCCGAGCAGGTACAATCCCCACAGGATGGTGATCGCGCCGGCGGTCAAGCCGCCATAAACGAGAAAGAATGCATTTTCCGGCAGGCTGAAGTCGCCGATCAGCCGCCAGTTTGCGAACAGGCCGTAGGCCGACAGCCCCATGACGACGACGAGCCAGGCCACCGGGATGAAGGAAAGCCCGCTATCCGGCCGCCCCGCGGGTTGCTGGTCGATCGATGCCATGCCAGGACGATGCCCCTCGCCCGAGCAATTCCAGGAAAAGCACGCAGCCGCTTTCCATCAGGAACTGCAAAACTGAACCGGCAACACCAGGGAGAGCTCGCAACCGTTCCAACCGGGATTGCATGAAAACAAAGAGTCCGGGCAGTCGACAGCCGGGCGCGGCCGAAGTCAAGCGCAGCCAGCCGGAGGCGCGGCCTGTGCACATCATTCAAACGCATCGGCCTCCCGCCCGAGCCCGCCTTGGCGCTATCCGCGGCAAAAGTCCCCGCGATGCCAATATGGCTTGGCATTCGCTTTCGGATCGACTAGATGAGCCCCGCGCCTGTTTGCCTAGACGGCTAGCGGTGCAGGGAAGGGTTGCCAGCCGGTTGAAGGCAGCCAGATGATCCGTTGAGGACTTCCCATGGGAGCATCTCCCCAACCCGCGCGGCAAAACCGGCCGACGCGCGATGCAAGCGACGGAGAGGTGGCCGAGTGGTTGAAGGCGCACGCCTGGAAAGTGTGTTTACGGGAAACCGTAACGCGGGTTCGAATCCCGCTCTCTCCGCCATATTTTTATAATAATATAAAATACTTAGCTGACCTGTCGCTGCGCCGCCGGCCAGCATCCCTCTGTTCGCACCGGTCATGGCACTCAATGACGACCTCCATGCTCGACCAGGCGATATCTGAAACGATCGCGAACGCATTCGTTGAAGAATTGCCCTTTTGAGGACGCCGCCTTGAAAGCCGCATAAGTCTCGGGCGCGACACCTTCGTAGTCGTAGCGGTCGCCGCTTGGGACGAACCATACCGAAAGGATCCGCCTCGACGGATCGTAACGGATGTTCAGGATGGCGGTGGAAGGCATGTTCGCAATCCTGCTTTCCACCCCTAATCCTTGCCGCGACACGAGGTTCCGGCATGGTGGGTACTGGGCTTGCACAAGCGCTCCGGTTGCCTATTTGAGCCGCATGCCATCATCAAAAAGCCAAGCCGCCGACGACGCTTTCCAGGGCGATCTCTTCGGTGCGCCCGCAAGCCTGCCGCCCGTACCGGAAGGCTTCTCCTACCAGCCGGACCCGATTGCGCGCGACGAGGAGCACGAACTGGTCCGTCGCATCCAAGGCCTGCCTTTCAAGCCGTTCGATTTTCACGGCCATCTTGCCAACCGGCAAGTCGTCGGCTTCGGCCTGCGTTACGACTACGAGCGCCGCCTTGTGCTCGAAGCGCCGCCGATCCCGGACTTTCTGCTGCCGCTTCGCGCCGAAGTGGCCGACTTTGCGGGCGTTCCGGCCGCCGAATTCGCGCAGGTGCTGATCAACGAGTACCGCCCGGGCGCCGGCATCGGCTGGCACCGGGACAAGCCGCATTTCGAGCTCGTCGCCGGCGTGTCGCTGCTGGCGCCCTGCAGCTTCCGGCTGCGCCGCAAGAACGGCGCGGCATGGGACCGTGAAACGATCGAGGTCGAGCCGCGGTCGCTCTACCTCATGGCCGGACCGGCGCGGAACGAGTGGGAGCACTCCATCCCGCCGGTCGCGCAACACCGGTACTCAGTCACTTTCCGAACGCTCCGCGTCGACCGAACAGTCTGATAGGACGACCAGCCACTACTTCTTGGTCGGGAAGGCCAGCTCTTGCTGGCCCGTATCGACAACGAAAACGGCGAGCAGCTTTGCCGGGTTCGTCTTGCTGGCATTTTCGCTGACGCCGTGCCGGTCACCGGGCATTTCCGAAAAGTTCTGACCAGCTTTGTAGACCGTGACGGGGCCGTCATTGACCTGGCTGCGGATCTCGCCCTCCAAGACAGTAGCATAGATGAAGGCGGACTGAGGGTGCGTGTGACCCTCCGAGAAGCCTCCGGGCGCATATTCGACGAGAACGCCTTTGATGCTCTTGCCGGGTACATTGGGCAATTCATGGTCATAGACCAAAGTGACCTTCGCGCCTTTTCCGCCGCCAGGCGTGCCATCGGCAAGGGCCGAACCGGGCAGAAACGCCGCGAGAGTCGCGGCAACGGCAAGTGATTTGATCATGTCGATTTTCCTTTTCACGGGGTTGGACGCCGCCGGACGAAGGCGGCTGGAGAGATTATTTCTTGGGCTGAGCGGCGAGCCATTCGTCGAAGCCGACGCGGCCGATGCGGGGATGGTTGTCGGAGACCAGCGAACCGTCTTGCAGTCTGGTCCCGAAGTACCGCGCCTCCGGATCGGCTATGACGGTGCGCGTGTCGCCGATCGCCTTGAGGTAACGAGCGACGAAATCGCACAGACGCAAGCGCTCGGGACCGGAGATTTCGACGATGCCGTTGATCGGGGCGGCAAGGGCGGCGTCCGTCACGAAATCCGCGACGTCGTCAGAAGCAATCGGCTGAAGGTAGCCCGTCGACAGGCGTGCCGTATCGCCGACCGTGCCCTCCTGGGCTATGCCGCGGAGAAATTCGAAGAACTGCGTGGAGCGCATGATCGTATAAGGGATGCCACTCTCCCTGATGATCTTCTCCTGCGCCGCCTTGGCGCGAAGATAGCCGCTGTCGGGCAACCGATCCGTCCCGACGATCGAAAGCGCGACATGGTGTTTGACGCCGGCGGCCTTCTCCGCGGCAAACAGGTTGCGGCCCGAGGTCTGGAAGAATTCGAGCACGGCCCTGTCCTCGAATGAAGGAGAATTTGCCAGGTCGACGACCACCTCTGCCCCGGCCAGCACGTCCGCCAGGCCTTCGCCGGTGGTGGTGTTGACGCCGGTGTTGGGCGAGGCCGCGATCACTTCGTGACCATGCTTGCGCAGGCGTTCGGCGGTTTTCGAACCGATCAGGCCGGTGCCCCCGATGATGACGATTTTCATGCGATGTCTCCTTCGCGCCTGCGCTTGCAGCGCGCTCTTTGTTCGATGGGCGGTCTGAGCACGCGGCTTGATCGCTCGATCACAAGCCGGCCTTGCCTTTTCCGGGTTTGCCTATTAAGGATAATTGATATCCTTATGGATAGATAATATCCTTAATTGCCGAGCTGTAAAGACCCTTTCGACCCAGGCGACACGCACGAGGTTTGAGCAGTTCCACCAAGAGGTTTGTTTGATGCCGCTCGTCCTGACCAACATCCTCGGTATCGCCGGTATCGTCGTCTGGCATCTCCAGGGCAGCAACCGTCCGACAGGCCGATTGATCGTCCAGATCCTGTTCTTTGCCGGGATGAGTTTCGTGCTCTATCTGGGCGGTGTCTCGCCGCAGCATGGCGATGACACCAATCTGCAGGGTTTCGCCGCGCTGCTCGCCAAATCGGCCATGATCCTGTGGTGGACGCATCTGGCATGGGCCATTATCGGCCTGGTCCACATCTGGCTCATGCTCAACCGCGGGCCGCGCGAAGCCCACCTTGTCCGAGATATGACCGTCGGCGTCATCTATCCCGGCGTGGCGCTGTCGATCATAGGCTTCGTTTTCGGCATGCCGGTCGGCACGCTGATCGCGACCTCGGGCATTGTCGCCGTCGTGTTCGGCCTGGCCCTGCAGAACACGCTCGGTGATATGTTCTCAGGCATCGCGCTGACACTTGGCAGGGCCTATGCCATAGGCGACTGGATCCGGATGAAGGATGGCCCTGAAGGCAGGGTTATCGAAACCAACTGGCGCTCCGCCAACCTGCTCACCGCGCAGTACAATGTCGTCGTGGTGCCGAACAGCGTTCTGGCCAGGCAAGCGCTGACCAATCTCAGCCGTCCCGATGACACACGCCAGATCACGTTGACCGTGCGCATCGTCCCCACGCAACCGAGCTTCGTCGAGCAGGCCATGCGCTGCGCGCTGCAAGGCAGTGCGCGGATCGTCAAGGACCCGCCGCCGATTGTCGCCTTGAAGACCATCGATGCGGTCGCGATCGAGGTCGACCTGCTGTTCCGCGTCGCAAACCCAGCCGACTGGGCAGCGGCCGGCAACGAGATCATCGACCTGATCTACAGCCAATGCAACGCGGATGGCCTTTCGTTGGCCGCTCCGGCCGAAAGCATTGTCTTCGGGCCGGCCGCGATCAGCGCGGGTAAGACCGTCGGACGTATCGATGCGCGTTCATCCCGCGCGGTCTAACACCCAATCGAATGTGTCCTTCCAGAGAGCGGGGGGGGTTTCCTGTACAAGCATTCGCCCCAGATCCGACAGCGTGACGCTGCGCAGCTTGTCGCGCCAGGCTTCATCGGCCGCCCACATGATGCGCGCGACGGCGCACGACCCGCTATAGCAATAATTTTCAGGCACACAGGGATTGTTCGCGCGGATGTTGTTGCACACGAAGGTGCGCGTCTTGCCTTCCACGGCCTCGACGATGTCAAGAAAGGTCACTTGCTCCGGCGGTTTTGCAAGACGATATCCGCCCGACGGACCGAGCGTCGTATCGACAAGGCCCGCTTGCGAAAGGCCCTGCAGCGCCTTGGAGAGATATTCCTTCGGAAGTCCGTGGAGTTCCGCCAGCGCCTTGGTGGACAGATAACGTCCCTCGGGCAGGCCGGAGAGAATGGCACAGCAGTGCAGCGCCCATTCAACTTGGCTTTTCAAAATCATCGATCTTTTCCGGGAATTGGCCGATCACCTCATATTAAGGATGCATAATATCCCTATTGTAGCATCATGTAAACATTGAGGTTTCCGGTGCCTTCGGCACTGTCCGCCAATACGATAACGACACGTGCTCCGAAGGTTTGGCAACCGACCACCTGGCATTCCTCGCATTCGGAGCGCCGCGCGCCACCGGGGACCTTGGATTCGTGAGGCCTGATGCCGGAACCATCGCCGGCCCCCCGGGTTGTGTCGTCAGATTTCCAGATGGAAAGGAAAGACGATGCGCATGTTGACGATGGTCCTGACGCTGTCGGCAATGGCATTGGCGCAGCCCGCTTCCGCTCAACGCGCCGATCCGCAGCCGCCGCAAGCCCCGCCTGCTGCCCAGGAGCCGATCCCCGGCCAGCCTCAACCCGGCCAACCCCAACCCGGGCAAGACGATGCCGCCCAGAACGTCACCAACATCGTCGTGGTGGCGATGGAGGACCTGCCCTCGGAAGTGAAGGCGCAGGCCGAAGCCATAGTCACGAGGACGACCGCCAAGGAACTGGCCAAGCTGCAGAGCTCGGTCGACGCCTCGCCCGAGGCAACGTCGGTCCTGCACGCGAACGGACTGAATTCCTCGCAGGTCGTCGCCGCCAACATCGACGGCGAAGGCACGCTGACGCTGATCATCCAGACGACGGCCTGATCTTTGGGGGCATGACCCGGCCGGACGGCGGCTGGCGGGCCGTGGTTCGCATTCGATCCTCACTCATGCGGAGGTCGTCATGACCGAAGCCATAGTCCGCAACTTCACGCTCAATTTCGGGCCGCAGCACCCCTCGGCGCATGGTGTGCTCAGGCTGGTGCTGGAACTGGACGGCGAGATCGTCGACCGGGCCGATCCGCATATCGGCCTGTTGCATCGCGGCACCGAGAAGCTGATCGAATACAAGAACTATCTGCAGGCGCTGCCCTATTTCGACCGGCTCGACTATGTCGCGCCGATGAATCAGGAGCATGCCTTCTGCCTCGCCGCCGAAAAGCTGCTCGAACTGTCCGTCCCCCGGCGCGGCCAACTGATACGCGTGCTGTTTTGCGAGATCGGTCGGCTCCTGTCGCATCTTCTCAACGTCACCACGCAGGCCATGGACATCGGCGCGCTGACGCCGCCGCTCTGGGGTTTCGTCGAGCGCGAGAAGCTGATGGTTTTCTATGAACGCGCATCCGGCGCCCGCATGCACGCGAATTATTTCCGCGTCGGCGGCGTGCACCAAGACCTGCCGGAAGAGTTGCTGGATGACATCTGGGATTTCTGCGATCCGTTCCTCAAGGTCTGCGACAATCTCGAGGGCCTGCTTACCGACAACCGAATCTTCAAGCAGCGTAACGCCGACGTCGGCGTGATCTCCCTCGATGATGCCTGGGCCTGGGGTTTCTCCGGCCCAATGGTGCGCGGGTCGGGCGCAGCCTGGGACCTGCGCAAGGCGCAGCCTTATGAATGCTACCCCGAGATGGATTTCGACATCCCCATCGGCAAGCATGGCGACTGCTACGATCGCTATCTCGTGCGCATGGAAGAGATGCGCCAGTCGGTGCGCATCATGCGGCAGTGCCTGGAAAAGCTGCGTTCACCCGATGGCCGGGGTCCGGTCGCCGTGCCCAACCAGAAGATCACGCCGCCGC
Source organism: Mesorhizobium sp. B2-7-1 (assembly GCF_006440735.1). Lineage (GTDB taxonomy): Bacteria > Pseudomonadota > Alphaproteobacteria > Rhizobiales > Rhizobiaceae > Mesorhizobium. The sequence continues at coordinate 14,099 of NZ_VFUA01000141.1, forward strand.
CGCGCGCCACCATGAAGCGCTCGATGGAAGCGACCATCCATCATTTCAAGCTGTATACCGAAGGCCACCGCGTGCCGCCGGGCGAAGTCTATGCCGCGGTCGAGGCGCCGAAAGGCGAGTTCGGCGTCTATCTGGTCTCGGACGGCAGCAATGTTCCCTATCGCTGCAAGATACGGGCGCCGTCCTTCGCGCATCTCCAGGCGATGGATTTCCTGTCGCGCGGGCACATGGTGGCTGATGTCGCCGCGATCATCGGCTCGCTCGACATCGTCTTCGGCGAGATCGATCGCTGAAAGAAGGAGGGCGCGGAGAACTCGCCAAGTCTCCGTTGCTCCTATAAGGCCTTAGACCAGCGCGCGCCCCTGTGCGCAGGGACACGACTAGTGCATGAATACCGCTCTCAGCCAGGCAAGAATGCCTGCGCCCGGCGAAATCGCCGCCCGCACGCGCGACGCTGCCCAGCGGGCCGGCATGTTGGCGCCGACATGGCAATGGCAAACGACTTCGTGCAGCTGCCAGTCGCTCATCTCGAAGAAGCGCTTTGCTTCGCCGTAAGTGTCGTCGCGCAGGCCTTGCGCGCGGAATATCGGATCCGCGAAAGCAATGGTGATCGCCGATCCGTCGGTGCGCATTCTTTCACGCACGTCGGCAGCGGCGTATT
>NZ_VFUA01000142.1 GCF_006440735.1 Mesorhizobium sp. B2-7-1
TGTGCTGCGCTTTCGAAACCGTGCTGTGAGGTGTGGCTTCCACGCATCTCCCGAACAATATCCACGCCCTCGAACTTGTCGGCGTTGACAACAGAAGGCGTTCCGCGACATTGCTATCCACTCGGTTGGTGACGTTGGGGCATTCATCCGACCTGAGCATGGCAACAAAGGGTATTCCCGTGAAACAGATTCTTCTTGCAACCGCTCTCGTCCTCGCGACCGGCACCGCCTACGCGGCTGACGTTTTGCAGGAGGCACCGGTTGCTGCTTCCTATGACTGGACCGGCGCATATATCGGCGTGAACGCTGGCGGTGGTTTCGGCACGTTTAAGCTTTCTCCTTCTGGCGGCGGCCCTGGCTCTATCGACCTCAGTGCGAGCGGGTTCCTGGGAGGCATTCAGGCCGGTTACAACTGGCAGGCTGGCCAATTCGTCTACGGCGTCGAAGCCGACTTCCAGGGTGCCGACATCAAGGGCGACCTATCGATCAGCGGCCCCTTTCTCGAAACAAAGATTGACTGGTTCGGCACGCTACGTGCTCGCATTGGTTATACGCCCGTCGACCGCTTCTTGGTCTATGGCACTGGCGGTTTGGCCTACGGTCACGAAAAGATCTCTGCCCCCGGCCTCGACTTGTCCAAGACCAAGGTCGGCTGGACCGTTGGTGCGGGCGCTGAATACGCCATCACCAACAATTGGTCGCTCAAGTCTGAGTATCTTTACACGGACCTGGGTAAAGCGACGTTCAACCCCGGTGGTGGTGGTGTTGGTGTTGACGTCAAAGTCCCCTTCCACACCGTTCGCGTTGGTCTGAACTACAAATTCTAGTTTATCGGCGGACCTTAACAGAAAGCCCCGGCAAAATTGTCCGGGGCTTTTTTGTTGCGCGGCAATCTGTAGCCGCAGCGGAGCAGGCGCCGGATTGGTCGCGTGCTTCGCGACTCCTGCGGCCTTGTTCCAACAAAAAAACCCGCCGGCAGAAGCCAGCGGGTGAAAATGGTTGGCTATGGTTTCGACCCCGCCAAGGGACGAGCCACTACAATGCGCGCATGTCGGCGCGTGCGCTTTCACAAATGATAAGGCGCCGGTCGCCCTTTTCGTCGAACCCAATCCGCATTATGTTCCGCGCCTATGTCGCGCAACACGGTCCTTCAGCTCATCGCCGCGGTGATCACCATCGCGGTCCTGGCCGTTTTGCACCAGGGGCTCGATTGGTTCCTCAGCAAAACGTCGATCGATTTCATGGTTGGCGTGTTCGTCGGTATGGCGCTGATCCTGCTGGTCTGGATTTATGAAGACCGAAAAGAACGACGCTCACGGCCGGTTGGCGGCGGTAGGGGCGCCGAGCAACAAAGCGTGCGCCACACGATCGACCTGTGACTGCTGCAGCCTAGAGCCGCGACCAGCCTTCATCAACGCGTCGAGCACCGCGCTTTGCTGAGGTCCAGCCGTCAGGGTCCGCGCCATATCCGATATCGCTTTCTCGTTGCCGCCGTTGCTCAATGCGTCGATCACCCGCTCCACAGCTTTCGTCCCGGCCGCGCGGGCTGCGCCACGTGCACCGCCTGCGATAAAGCCCTCGCGAACGCCAAAGCCTCGGCTACCGCCGCCGTCAATGGCGTCCTGAGCGGCGATGCGCGCGGCAGTTTCGGAATTGCGCGTCACGATGTTCGATGTGTCGGCAAAGAGTTTTTCGCGATCGAGCAGGTCGATGATAGCCTTGGCCTTGTCCTGGCCGAACAGCGTCGAGAGGCGCGCCGATAAGCCCGCCCTTCAGGGCCTCTTTTGTATCCCCACCTGACCGAACCGCTGCGTCGCCACCGCTGATCAGAGCCCCTGAGCCGATACTGGCGCTATAGCGCAAGGGTGCCGACGCTACGCCGATGCCGAATGCCTCGGGCGCGGCCGCCATTGCCGGCAGGGTGCCCTTCGCGCTGATGGAGCGCAAGCACGTCCTCGAAATCCGGGACGAAATCCGATCGACGGCCGGCGCTCAAAACGAGGTCGTCAAGGTGATATCGGCGATGTTCGGATGGGCGGTGGATGCAGGCGTTGCCGCGGTCAATCCGGCGCTGCGCATCAAGCGCCTCTATTCTGGCGACGGCTTCCATTCCTGGACGGTCGACGAGTTCGAGGCCTACAAGGCGAAGCACGCCAGCGGCACCAAGGCGCGCCTTGCGCTGTATCTCGCCATGTTCACCGGTCTCCGTCGCGAAGACCTTTCCATTGTCGGGAAGCAGCACGTCAAAGCTGGATGGTTGACCATCCGCCCGGGCAAGACCGAGAAGAAAACCGGTGTCATCGTCGAACTGCCTATCCTGCCTATTCTGCAGGCTGAGATCGACGCTGGCGCGGCCGGTGCCATGACGTTCCTCGAATCGGAATGGAAGCGACCGTTCACCGTCAACACGCTCGGCAACAAGATGCGCGACTGGTGCGACCAGGCTGGGCTGACTGAGTGCTCTCTTCACGGCTTGCGGAAACTCGGCGCCTCGATCGCGGCCGAGAACGGCGCGACCGACGAAGAGCTGATGGCGATCTACGGATGGGTCACAAAGGCGCAATCGACGCACTACACCAAGAAGGCTAGGCGCAAGCTGATTGCCGGCCGAGCCGCCCACAAACTGCTATTCACGCCGGAACAAAAAATGGACGAAGTTGTCCCACCGGATCAGGCGGTTGAAGAAAGTGGGGCAAAAACCGAAGAAAAACCCAATAAAATCAGCGCCTGATTTTAGTGGTGGTGCCCCTAGCCGGGATCGAACCAGCACTCCTTGCGGAACTCGATTTTGAGTCGAGCGCGTCTACCAATTCCGCCATAGGGGCTCAGGCCGGGCGGCCTGGATGGGCGCGGACTATACGGCCGGATGGGTGTTCGTCAACTGCTTGTCGAGGAATCGCCGGCGCAATTGGCGGTATTGCCCCACCCTTCGGCCTCGTGACGACGCAGACGTTGTGCGTCGCGGAAAATCTTTCTAGACAGATGAGGTGTTAGGCGCCTCGCATCCGGAAGCTGGATGCGGCGCTTTGGGTCCTTGCCTTCCTGCCTGTCGTTGCCCAAAACCGCCAAGCGCCCCGGGTGACATTGATTAGAGCAATTCCGGGAAAAGTGCGCTGCGGTTTTCCGTCAGGAATTGCGTCAACTTGCATTAGGAGAGCCGATGCTTCGCGGACTTTACGACTGGACCCTGTCGCTGGCGGCGCGCAAATCCGCCGAATGGTGGCTGGCCTTCATCGCCTTCGTCGAAAGCTCGGTGTTCTTCATCCCGGCCGACGTGCTGTTCCTGCCCATGGCGCTGGCGCGGCCCGAACGCGCCTATCGCTACGCGCTGACCGCCACGGCTGCTTCCGTGCTGGGCGGCATAGCCGGCTGGCTGATCGGCTACTATGCCTACGACACGATAGCCCGGCCGATCCTGGAGCATTTCGGCGGCCTTGCCACGTTCGAGAAGTGGCAGTCGTCCGGCGCCGGACTGATGCTGGTGCTGCTCGTCACATCGGGCGCCGCGCACCTGCCGCCGATCAAGGTGGTCACCATTCTGGCCGGCGCGCTTCACGTCAATCTTCTGGTCTTCATCGTCTCGGCCATCGTGGCGCGCGGCGCCCGCTTCCTGCTGCTTGCCTGGCTGCTGCGCCGCTATGGCGAAGAGATCAGGGAGTTCATCGAAAAGCGCTTGGGATTGATTGTCGGCGCCGGCGCCGCTGCCCTGATTTTGCTCTATATCCTCGTCAGATACGCCCACGGATAGCGACGCAACAACGGATTCCATCGATGACCGCGACCATGAATGCCGACACCGGACGCCAGCGCACGCGCGCGGCGCTCTTTCTTGCCGTCGCGATGGCAGCGACCGTCGGCTCGGCGTTGGCCTTCCAATATATCGGCGGCTACATCCCCTGCCATCTCTGCCTCGAGCAGCGCACGCCTTACTATATCGGCGTGCCGCTGATGGTGCTGGCGGGGATCGCCTCGATGCTGCGCGCACCGGCTTGGGTAACGCGCGGCCTGCTGGCGATCGGCGGCCTTTTGATGCTCTACGGCCTCTATCTCGGCGTCTACCATTCCGGCGTCGAATGGGCGTGGTGGAAAGGTCCGGCCGACTGCACCGCCGGCGCCGGTCCGGTCGACACCGGCGGCAAGGGCGTGCTCGACGCGCTCGACAAGTTCGTGCCACCCTCCTGCGACAGGGCGGCGCTTCGCATCCTCGGCCTGTCGCTCGCCGGCTGGAACGCCATCGCCAGCCTCATCCTCGCCGCCGTCGCCTTCCGCAGCGCGCTGTCGCGCGACTGAACCAACTCGATTGAGTGGCACGACGCAGAGTTCGTCCAGAAATTCGCCAGCCCGGATTGGCTGGCGCGGTTTTCGAGAACCGGAGCGGAGCGTACTGAAGCACGTGAGCACCGGAAGCGCAGAAAGCTGCGGCAGACGGCCGGGCTCGCGGATTTCTGCCGAACTCTAGGGTTCGAGTTCGACATCCCAGTAGAGATAATCCATCCAGCTTTCATGCAGATGGTTGGGCGGGAACAGGCGGCCATTGTTGTGCAGGTCGTGCACCGTCGGCTGGTAGGGTTTCTGCAGCGGCCACATCTTGGCCTGGGCCGGCATCATGCCGCCTTTGCGAAGATTGCAGGGCGAACAGGCGGCGACGACATTCTCCCAGGTCGTCGCCCCGCCGCGGTGGCGCGGGACGACATGGTCGAACGTCAGATCCTCCGGCGTGCCGCAATACTGGCACTGGAAACGGTCGCGCAGGAACACGTTGAAGCGGGTGAAGGCGGGATGCCGCGACGGCTTCACATAGGCCTTCAGGCTCACCACGCTCGGCAGTTTCATCGAGAAGGTCGGCGAGGAGACGGCGTGCTCGTATTCGGCGACGATGTTGACCCGGTCGAGGAAGACAGCCTTGATGGCGTCCTGCCACGACCAGAGCGACAGGGGGTAATAGCTGAGCGGACGGTAGTCCGCATTCAGCACCAGCGCGGGAAGCCCATCCGGAGATACGGCAACCGTCACGTCCTTCGCCTCCTTGCTTCTAGAACCGAACGGCGCGGATACTGTAAGCCCGACATGACAGGGATGTGAAGCGGATTGTCGTGCGACCAAATCCCCAAAAACGCATAATTTTCAGCGTTTTTCGGCCATTTCGACAGGCGGCGCCGCCTCCCTTCCCTTCAGTTCGCGGTAGTAGGCCCAAAAAAGCCGCGACGCGACACCCCGCCAGGGGCTCCATGATTCGGCCAGTCGGATAAGCACTTTCTCCGGCGGGCGCGGGTCGATGCCGAGCGCATGGCCGACCGCCGTCTGCAGTGCGACGTCGCGCGCGGGAAATACGTCGGGATGGCCGGCGGCAAACAGCAGGTAGCACTCGGCCGTCCATGGGCCGATGCCGCGCACGGCCGTCATCGCCGCGATCGCGTCGCCGGAGTCCAGCGTGCACAGGTGATCGAGATCGAGCCCGCCGGCCACGGCTTCGGCGACGGCGAGCAGCCCGCGCTGCTTCGGCCGCGACAGCCCGGCCTCGCGAAATATGTCCTCGCCGGCGGCAAGGATCCCCTGCGGCGTCAGAGGATCGACCAGCTTGACCAGCCGCCCAAAGATCGCGTCAGCGCTGGCGCGGGACACTTGCTGCGAAACGATGATCGAGGCGAGGCTTTGAAACCCTGGCTCCGACAGCCGAAGCGGCACTTCGCCCGCGTTGCCGCGCACGGTCTCCAGCCGCGGATCGATCCGGCAGAGCGCGTCGAGCCCTGCCGCAATGTCGTCGAGCGAGGCGATGCGTTGCACGTTGCTTGTTCCCAGGGCGACAAATGATGGCTAACTATCAACCGGCGGAAGCACCTGACAACCTGAATGCCGCCTGAAAGATGACGCTCCTGACATTCCGCTTCGCGCCGAGCCCCAATGGCGAGCTGCATCTCGGCCATGCTTACTCAGCCCTGCTCAACCAGCGGATGGCGGCGCAAGCGGGCGGACGCCTGCTGCTGCGCATCGAGGATATCGACATCACCCGCTGCACGCCCGAGTTCGAAGCCGGCATCTTCCGCGACCTCGAATGGCTGGGATTGAACTGGGAGCGGCCGGTGCGCCGCCAGTCCGAGCATTTTGCCGAATACCGGGCGGTGCTCGACCGGCTGATCGCCGAGGAGCTGGTCTATCCTGCTTTCATGAGCCGTGGCGAAATCCGCGCCTTCATCGCCGAGACCGGCGGCCGCGACTGGCCCCGCGATCCGGACGGCGTGCCGCTCTATCCGCCGCTCGACAAGGCACTGCCGGTGAAGGAACGCAAGCGGCGGATCGCAGACAACGTGCCGTTCGCCTGGCGGCTGGACGTCGAGGCGGCGATGGCGCGCCTCGCGGCCGGCCTGTCATGGATGGAGTTCACGGACGAGACGATGTCGGCGACGCGAACTGTCGCGGCACAACCGCAGGATTGGGGCGACGTCATCGTCGCCCGCCGCGACATCCCGACCAGCTACCATCTCGCCGTCGTTCTCGACGACGCGCTGCAAGGCGTCAGCCATGTCGTGCGCGGCCAGGACCTCTATTCGGCGACCGGGGTGCAGCGCCTGCTGCAGGAACTGCTCGGCCATCCGCAGCCGCGCTATTTCCACCACCGCCTGATCCTTGGTCCGGATGGCCGCAAACTATCCAAGAGCTTCAGGGACACCGGTCTTGCCGCGCTTCGCGAGGCGGGCATGTCGCCGCACGACGTCAGGCAGTTGGTCGGTCTGTGACTAGAGGCGCGCCATCCCGGCCTTGATCAGCGCCAGCACGCTGATGAAGGAAAAGGCGCCGCCGAGCCCCCAGGCGACCGCCAGCTTGAGATCGCTCAGGCTGATGCCATGCTTGTTGGCGACCGTCACGGCGGCGAAAAAGCCGAAGATGAACAGCAGCGTGTTGCCGGTCGGGCCGAAGCCGCTCTCCTTCATGATGGCGTCGAGCGCCGTGCCGAAGAAGAAGCCGAAGGCCGCGATGATGGCGAACGCGAACAGAAGCCAGGTCGTGTCGAGATGCAAAAACATGCCCCACCATGGCGCGGCGATGCGCCATGCCCCTCTTGGCACGGTTTGTTGAATTCAACTTAGCTTATGGATCAACCGTTTCGTTTTGCTTGCGGGATTGAACGGCATTAGAGCAATTGCCGTCATCAACCGTTCATCCCGGCAGCCTTCCCCCCATGCAGAGCATCAAGCGGTTCATTCCCGCCACCTTCGTCGTTCTGTGGGCGACCGGCTTCATCGGCGCGCGCTACGCCATGCCCTGGGCTGAGCCTTTCACCTTCCTTGCCATCCGCTTCGTGATAGCGGCGATCCTGTTTGCCGGCCTGACCGTTCTGCTCGGCTCGCGCAAGGCGACGCGCGACGAGGCGCTGCACGCTACGATGGCGGGCGTCCTCATGCACGGCGTCTATCTCGGCGCCGTCTTCTGGGCGATCCACAGGGGCATGCCGGCCGGCCTCTCGGCGCTGATCGTCGGCCTGCAGCCGCTGATCACAGCCGTGCTCGCCGGAAAATTCCTGGGCGAAGCGATTCTGCCGCGCCACTGGGCCGGCCTTGCGGTCGGGCTGCTCGGGGTGGTCATCGTGCTCTGGCCAAAGCTCGGCGCACTCGGCGGCGGCGTCACGCCGGCAACGCTGACCGCCTCGCTCGTCTCCGTGCTCGGCATGAGCGCCGGCACCATCTGGCAGAAGCGCTATGCCTCGGGCGGCGATTTGGTCTCGGCGACGATGTGGCAATATGTCGGCGGCTCCGCCGTGATGATCCTGGGCTCGCTCGCCTTCGAGACGCGCGCCGTCACCGTCAACGGTGAGCTGATCTTCGCCATGGCCTGGCTGGTCCTGGTGCTGTCGGTCGGCGCCATATTCCTGTTGATGGTGATGATCAGGGACGGCGAGATGTCGAAGGTCGCCTCGCTGTTCTACCTCGTGCCGGCCGTAACCGCGGTCATTGCCTGGGTGCTTTTCAACGAGCAGCTCAACCTGCTGCAGATCGCCGGCATGGCGATCGCCATGCTGGGCGTCGCCCTGGCGACGGCGCGGCGGGCCAAGGGAAGAGGAACTGAGGAACTGAGGAACTGAGGAACTGAGGAACTGAGGAACTGAGGAACTGAGGAACTGAGGAACTGAGGAAAAAGGCGGCAACTGACGTTTTCATTCTTCAATTCTTCAATTCTTCAATTCTTCAGTTCCTCTGTTCCTCTACCCGGCGCCCACTCACCCAACCCGCGCACGCGCTTCCAGATAGCGGCTGATCGAGGCGTTGAGCTCGCCGCCGAGAATGAAGATCGCCGAGATGATGTAGAGGAACACGACAGCGATCATGATCGAGGCGAGCCCGGCATAGGTCGTCACATAGGACGAGAAATGGTCGAGATAGGTGGCGAAGATCGTCGACCCGACCAGCCAGGCGATCAGCGTGAAGACGATGCCCGGTATGATCGAGACGAAGCGGCGTTTGCCGGCCGGCAGCCAGATATGCACCGAGAACAGCCCGATGACGATGACCGTCGAGGCGACCACGTAGCGCCAGATGGTGATCGTTCCCATATAGGGCTTGATCCATTCCAGATGCGCTTCCGCCAGCCGCGCCAAGAGCGGCGCGAACACCAGAAGCACGCTGACGGCGAGGAAGCAGGCGGTGGCGATCAGGACGAAGATGATGCTCTGCACCCTGCGGTGGATGATGCCGCGCGTCTCGGTGACCCGGTAGGCGCGGTTGAGCGACGTGCGCAGCGCCTCGATGCCGTTGGAGGCGAAATAGGCCGCCAGCAGCACGCCATAGGTCAGAAGGTCGGTGCGCCGCACGGTGAGCACGTTCTGCACCTCATGCGCGATCGGCTTGGCGATCTGCTCCGGCCATGTGTCGAAGACCAGATGCACGGCGGTGTCGGCGAAAGCGCGAGCGCCGAGGAAGCTGGCAAGCGTGGTGGCGAAGATCAGGAACGGAAACAACGCCATCAGCGAGGTGATCGCCAGATGGCTGGCCATCGCCCAGCCGTCATCGGTGTTGAAATGGCCTATCGCATCGTAGAGCACGCGCTTGAGGGCAACGATATTCCGCAGCAAGGGCCCGCGCTCCGCTCGATTGTGTCAACGCCGCGAATATGGGAAGTGATTGCGGCAAATGGCAACCCCAGGTCCCACAACGCGCCCCGCCGCCAAACAGTTGCGCACCATCATCGTCACCGGAGCTTCCTCCGGCATCGGCGCCTATTGCGCGCGGGCGTTGAAGGCGGAAGGCTGGCGGGTCTTCGCCACGGCACGCAAGCCGGCCGACATCGCAGGCCTCGAGGTCGACGGCCTGGAGGCCTTCTACCTCGACTATCGCGAGCTCGAATCCATCGCGGCCCTGGTCGATGCGGTGCTGGAACGGACCGGCGGCACGCTTGACGCGCTCTTCAACAACGGCGCCTATGCCCAGCCCGGCGCCGTCGAGGACCTGCCGGTCGCGGCGCTTCGCGAGCAGTTCGAGGCCAATTTCTTCGGCTGGCACGACCTCACCCGGCGCGTCGTGCCGATCATGCGCCGCCAGGGGCACGGCCGGCTCGTCCACTGCTCCTCGATCCTCGGGCTGGCTCCGGTCCGCTTCCGCGGCGCCTATTCGGCCTCCAAGCACGCCATCGAAGGCCTGATGCTGTGCATGCGCCAGGAGCTCGAAGGCAGCGGCATCCACCTTTCGCTCATCGAACCGGGACCGGTGATATCGAAGATCGCCAGCAACGGCCTGCCCTGGTTCCTCAGGAATATCGACGTCGAAAACTCCGTCCACCGCGCCGACTATCAGGCGCAACTCGCAAGGCTTCAGGCAGGCGGCAGCGTGTCGAAGCTGAAGCCGGGCCCGGAGATCGTGCACAGGGCGCTCCGCCACGCGCTTCTGTCACAGCGCCCGCGCCCGCACTATGTGGTAACGGTGCCGGCTAAGATCGGCGTGGCGCTGAAACGCGTCCTGCCGGCCTCCCTGCTCTACCGCGTGCTCGCCAGGCGCGCCTGACCGAACCTGAACCGGAGCCAGCCAGATGCTCATCACCTTGAAGATCCTCGCCGTCATCGCCATGGCCGCTGTGGTGATCGTGCTGGTCCGCGGCCTGATCAACATGATGCGCGGCGGTTCCGGCATGACCTCGAACAAGCTGATGCAGGCGCGCATCATGCTGCAGGCCGTGGCCTTGGCGCTGCTGTTGCTGGTGGTCTATTTCACGCGCAAATAGCGCAGGCTCGGCAATTCCAGGAAAATTGCGGGGCGGTTTTCCGCCCGGAATTGCGCAAAAATCGATCGAGGGGGATCGCGTGGTCAAGCTCAACAAGATCTACACCCGCACCGGCGACGACGGCACGACAGGGCTCGGCACCGGCGAGCGGCGGCTGAAATCCGACCTGCGCGTCGACGCCTACGGCACCGTCGACGAGGCCAATGCCTGCATCGGCATGGCCCGCCTCCACACCGCCGCCGAGCATCCGGCGATCGACGCCATGCTGTCGCGCATCCAGAACGATCTGTTCGACCTGGGAGCCGACCTCGCGGTGCCCGATGACGGCAAGCCGCTGGAATACGAGCCGCTGCGCATCGTCGCCGCGCAGACCGGCCGCGTCGAGCAGGACATCGACGCGCTCAACAAGGATCTGCAGCCGCTGAAATCCTTCGTGCTGAACGGCGGCACGCCGGCCGCGGCGGCGCTTCATCTGGCCCGCACCGTGGCGCGGCGCGCCGAGCGGCTCATGGTGGCCCTGGCGCAGGATCCGGCCGAGCATGTCAACCGCGAGGCACTCAAATACATCAACCGCGTCTCGGATTTCCTGTTCGTCGCCGCCCGTGCGGTCAATGACAATGGAAAGGCCGACGTGCTATGGGTTCCCGGCAAGAACCGCTGAATCCGGAGGCGGGAGGGTCCGATGTTCATCCCGCTTTACGACACCAACAGGCTGCGTCACATCCGCCTGCAATATGTGACGATCGGCCTGATCGCGGCGAATGTGCTTGTCTATCTGGCGACCACGCTTGGCGGTGAAAATTTCACCAATGCCGCGGTTCTCGGCCTGGGCTTCATCCCGTCGGTGGTCCACGACAAGGTCGAGCTGTCGCCCGAATTCGTCGTCATCCCCGAGAGCCTCAGCTACCTCACCTACTCGTTCCTGCATGCCGACATCTTCCATCTCGGCGGCAACATGCTGTTTCTTTGGGTGTTCGGCGACAATGTCGAGGATGCGCTCGGCCACATACGCTATCTGATCTTCTATCTCGCCTGCGCCGTAGCCGGCGCCTTCTTCCAAGGGTTGGTGGCGTGGGATTCGCAGGTGCCCCTGATCGGCGCCTCGGGCGCCATCGCCGGCGTCGTCGCCGCCTATCTGATCCTCTATCCGCGCGTGAAGGTCTGGGTGCTGGCCTTTGCCCGTATTCCGCTGCGCATCCCGGCCTTCATCCCGCTGATCCTGTGGATCCTGTTCCAGGTCGTGATGTTTGCCGCCGCCGGCGAGGACCAGATCTCCTGGGCCTGCCACATCGGCGGCATCATCGCCGGGTCGGTCTTGGTGCTGGTGCTGCGCAGCCGCGGCGTGCCGCTGCTAGCCGGCGCAGACGGCGAGCCGGACCCGACGCCCAACGTCCAGCAGCCGCCTGTTCCTGCCGAGCCGGCCGCTGGCGATCCGGCGCAGCCGACCTCGCAATGGGGCCGTGGAGCAGCAACGCCCCGGGACTGAACCGATTTGGGTGCATCATGGGATATTGACGCGCCGATTTGCCGCCACTACGGAAACGGCACCGCTGGGCGGATATTCCGTCCGTAATGTCGGCTTTCGACAACTCTGACAGGGCGCACGCTGGTATAGCGCCCCGACTATCTCAGGAGAGGTGACAGGAAAATGAAGATCCTTGTGCCCGTTAAGCGGGTTGTGGACGCCAACGTCAAGGTCCGGGTGAAAGCCGACGGACTGGGCGTTGAGCTTGCCAACGTCAAGATGGCGATGAACCCGTTCGACGAGATCGCGGTCGAGGAAGCGATCCGCATCAAGGAAGCCGGCAAGGCGGAAGAGATCATCGTCGTCTCGATCGGTCCGCAGCAGGCGCAGGAAACGCTGCGCACCGCGCTCGCCATGGGCGCCGACCGCGCCATCCTGGTCAAGACCGACGAGCAGACCGAGCCGCTCGGCGTCGCCAAGGTGCTGAAGGGCGTGGTCGAGGCCGAGAAGCCGGGCCTTGTCATCCTCGGCAAGCAGGCGATCGACGACGATTCGAACCAGACCGGCCAGATGCTGGCCGCGCTTCTGGGCTGGGCCCAGGGCACTTTCGCCTCCAAGGTCGAGCTCGCCGGCGACAAGGCCAAGGTGACGCGCGAAGTCGACGGCGGCCTGCAGACGGTCGAGTTGAAGATGCCGGTGATCGTCACCGCCGACCTTCGCCTCAACCAGCCGCGCTACGCCTCGCTGCCCAACATCATGAAGGCCAAGAAGAAGCCGCTCGACGAGAAGAGCCCGGCCGACTACGGCGCCGACGTCAAGCCGCGCCTCAAGGTCATCAAGACCGAGGAGCCGAGCGGCCGCAAGGCTGGCGTCAAGGTCAAGAGCGTCGCCGAGCTGGTCGAGAAGCTCAAGAACGAAGCCGGCGTGCTCTAAGCGGTCAGGAAAGGATCAAGAAAATGGCAATTCTCCTCATCGCCGAACACGACAATGCGAGCCTTTCCGACCAGACGGCCAAGGCGCTGTCGGCGGCCCTCCAGATCGGCTCGGATGTCGACGTGCTGGTGGCCGGCAAGGGCGCCAAGGCTGCGGCCGATGCTGCCGCCAAGCTGAAGGGCGTGCGCAAGGTGCTTCTGGCCGAAGCCGACGAGCTTTCGGAACGCCTCGCCGAGCCGACCGCGGCTCTCGTCGTCTCGCTTGCAGGCGGCTACGACACGATCGTCGCGCCGGCGACCTCCGCCGGCAAGAACATCGCGCCGCGCGTCGCGGCACTGCTCGACGTCGCGCAGGTCTCCGAGATCATCGAAGTGGTCTCACCCGACACCTTCAAGCGGCCGATCTATGCCGGCAACGCCATCCAGACCGTGCAGTCGACCGACGCCAAGAAGGTCGTCACCGTACGCACCGCTTCCTTCTCGGCGGCGCCGGAAGGCGGCTCGGCCTCGGTCGAAACGGCCAGCGCCGCCGCCAATCCCGGCCTCTCCTCCTTCGTCGAGAACAAGCTTTCCGAGAATGACCGTCCGGAACTGACGTCGGCCAAGATCATCATCTCGGGCGGCCGCGCGCTCGGCTCCTCGGAGAAGTTCCAGGAAGTCATCCTGCCGGTTGCCGACAAGCTCGGCGCCGCGGTCGGCGCCTCCCGCGCCGCGGTCGACGCCGGCTACGCGCCGAACGACTGGCAGGTCGGCCAGACCGGCAAGGTCGTCGCGCCCGACCTCTACATCGCCGTCGGCATCTCCGGCGCCATCCAGCACCTGGCCGGCATGAAGGACTCCAAGGTCATCGTCGCCATCAACAAGGACGAGGAAGCGCCGATCTTCCAGGTCGCCGACTACGGCCTGGTCGGTGATCTCTTCGTTATCCTGCCGGAGCTGCAAAAGGCGCTTTGACGCCGTCCGTTCTGGCATATTAAAATCCGAAGGGTGGGGTAGACGAAGTCGCCCCGCCCTTTTAGTTTGCACTGCACAAAAAGCGGGCCATCAAGGCCTGAAGTCATTCCGGCGGTTTTGCTTCCGGATTGCGGGAAATAAACAAATAGGAGCGTTTCCGCGCTTCAAGGAAGCGGAACTGTTCCGGACGGGATCGGGGTAATGAGCAAGATCGAGACGATCGGCATTGTCGGCGCGGGTCAGATGGGTGGCGGTATCGCCCATGTCTCGGCGCTGGGTGGCTACAAGGTCCTTATTCACGACGTGTCGCCCGACCGGATCGAGAAGGGCATCGCCACCGTCAGCGGCAACATGGCCCGCCAGGTTGGTTCCGGCAAATTGGAGGAGAAGGCTCGCAACGAAGCGATGGCTCGCATCTCGGCCGCCCCGACCATGGCCGACCTCGCCGCCGCCGACCTTGTGATCGAAGCGGCGACCGAGGACGAGACGGTCAAGCGCAAGATCTACGCGCAGCTCTGCCCGCAGCTCAATCCGGAAGCGATTCTGGCGACCAACACCTCATCCATCTCGATCACCCGGCTCGCCGCCCAGACCGATCGTCCCGAGAGCTTCATCGGCATACATTTCATGAACCCGGTGCCGGTGATGAAGCTGGTCGAGCTGGTGCGCGGCATCGCCACCGAAGACCAAACCTTCGAGGCGGCCAAGACCTATGTGAAGCACCTAGACAAGACCATCACCGTCTCGGAGGATTTCCCGGCCTTCATCGTCAACCGCATCCTTTTGCCGATGATCAACGAGGCGATCTACACGCTCTATGAGGGCGTCGGCACGGTCGATGCCATCGACACCGCCATGCGGCTTGGCGCCAACCATCCGATGGGGCCGCTGCAACTCGCCGACTTCATCGGCCTCGACACCTGCCTGTCGATCATGCAGGTGCTGCATGAGGGCCTGTCGGATTCGAAATACCGCCCCTGCCCGCTGCTGGTGAAATATGTCGAGGCCGGCTGGCTTGGCCGCAAGACCGGGCGTGGCTTCTACGACTATCGCGGCGACCAGCCGGTGCCGACGCGCTGATCTTCTGCGGCTGAACCCCTCTCGACGCGGCTTAGATCAGTTCGCCGTTTCACGGAAACGGCGAACTGCCCTATCTCTTTGTTTTGACGCAATTCCGGGCGGAAAACCGCCCACACTTTTC
>NZ_VFUA01000143.1 GCF_006440735.1 Mesorhizobium sp. B2-7-1
CGCTCGAACAACTGGCCGAAGCGGAAGACATGGAGATCGGTCATCGGCGTGGCGAGGGACCTGAAGACCGGGCCGAGCCCGAGCTTCTCGAACAGCCCCATCTGCTCCGAGCGGGTTTTTTCGGCCCGGAATTCGTCATGGTGGATGCGATGCGGATCGACCAGCGCGACCTTCCGGCCCGCCTTGGCGAGCGACAACGCCAGCACGGTTCCGGCGAGCCCCGCGCCGACGATCGCCACATCGACCTCGGACCGGCCAGGCGGCACGGCAGGCGTCTCGCGATCTTCTGCGGCACTCATGTCTTTTCTCCGCCGCCTGAAGGCATGGAATCCTGCCCCTGCGTGCGTTTCCAGCGCGGCGCCATCGCCGAACCATCTATGAATTCCAGCCCGCCCGCCTCGTTGAGCGTGTGCAGCTTGCGGCCGGCCCAGCCTGCGCCGGGGTTGAGGATCGTTTCGACGACCTGCTCGAAGCCGGCATCGTCAAGCTGCGTGACGCGCGCGATGCCGAGCGCGGCGCCATAGCTCCTGCGGCAGTCCTGCACCGGGCGCAGGAGCTGGCCGCCGCGGCTGACCATGCGGCCCGCCGGCCGCGCCGAGGCGATGTCGATCAGCAAGGGGTTCTTCGGATGCGGCGTCCACGGCCCGCGGAAATCCGGCGCCGACCACAGATGCAACTGGTCGGAGAAGGCGCCGCCGCCGTCGCGCACGGTTGCGAACATCCACCAGCGCCCGCCATGCTCGGTGAGCGTGGCGTCGCTGGCGACGATGTCCGACAGGAGCGTCGCTTCCTTCACCCAGCCGCCAGGGAAGGCGGTGGCGCGGTAGAGATCGACCGTACGGTTGGCCGAGCCCTCCGGCACCATCCACATCTCGCCGTCGCGCTCGAACACGAAGGGGTAGGACAGGTGATAGGGCAGTTCCAGCACCGGCTTCGGGGTACCTGCCGGTCCGTTCGGCCCGAAAGCCACCGCCGAAAGGATCGCCTTGCCGGTGCGGTGGATATAGTCCTCGACGAACAGCGTCACCTGGCCGCGATAGAGCACGGGAAACGGATCGGCGTAAAAGCGGCTGCCGTCGTCGGGCAGGTCGCGCCAGCCCGATTGCGGATGGGCGCGCAGCTCGTAGAGGTCCTTGCCTCCGGTCTCGCGCCAGCCGACCCGCCAATGCGGGGCGTTGTAGCACAGATGATAGATCTGCTGGACGATGCGGCGCGCCGTCGCCTTGGCCGCACGCACGCCGAGCTTCGTGGCCGACGGCATGGCCGGGGCAGACGCCTCGGACGACGGTTCGGGCAGCACCGGAAGCGACGAGCGTGCGGCGCCGTTGACCGCCGCGACGATCAGGCTGGCGGTGCGCGCCAGCATGTCCTGGAACGAAGCCAGCGCAATGCCGTGATACTCGGTGCCGAGCCGTCCTTCGCAAACCGTCGCGCCGTTCTGTTCCAGGCGGGCCAGCGGCGTGCGGCCGGCAAGGATCAGCGCCAGCAGGGCTTCCTCGCCGCAGACGCCGTCATAGGCGAGGCGCCAGACCCGTCGGCCCTGCGGCTCGACGTCGCCGATGAGATCGACCGTGAGATCGGCCGGCGCGGATGGTCTCGCATGGCCGGCCAACGTCGAAAGTGGCACACGCTTTGCCGTCCCATTGGCGGGCAGTCGATGGATGAGCGTCTCAAGCTGGAACAGCGCCTCGGCGCTGCGCGGCACGCCGCCCGCCGCCGGACGGGCTTCGATGGCAAGCTCGATGCCGGGCAACAGCGACAGCCGCTCGGCCAGCGCCACGTGGAAAGCGCGCACGCAATCGCCGTTGAGGCGCAAAGTCAGGCGCATCGCCAACCCCCGGGCGACTCATATCCGGTGCCGGCGACCCGGCTGGCCAGGTCAAGCTTCCGCCGCATGCGCACGATGTCTCCAATTGGGCAGCACTTAAATTCAACTGTGTTGGTGCAAACTTCGTGCCAGCACGGCGTCAATTTATGAACATAATTAACAGTGTTTTAATCGTTGCCGGGAATAGCTAGGCCAACGCCGCATTTCTCATCTTGCCGGCCGATGGAGCGTTGTCGGAGCGACCTTTGCAACCACCCCTGCTCATGGTGCCTCAGCAGAACGCTCCGGAGGCGGTCGCCCCGGTGCCGGCCTATTATGCGCACGCTCCCGCGCAGGCCACGGTCGAACTTGGCGATCTCGGCCGCATCCTGCTGCGGCGCCGCTTCCTGATCCTCGCCATTACGGCGCTGCTCACCGCATTGACGCTTGCCTACAGCTTCCTGACGCCGGCGCTCTACTCCTCGACGGCGCAGATCATCATCGACCCGCAGGACCTTCAGGTCGTCACCAACGACGTCAACCCAAGCCGCATTTCGCCCGATGGCGGCATCACCCAGGTCGAAAGCCAGGTGAGCGTGGCGCAATCGAACGGCGTCCTGCTGCGCGCCATCAAGGCGACCAACCTGGCCGAGGACCCGGACTTCAACGGGCAGGGCGGGCTCGGCCGGTGGCTCGGCATGTTGTTTGGTTCCGACGACGGCGACAGGACGGCGCAAACGCTCGATTCGCTGCGCCGCCGGTTGGCGGTGAAGCGCGACGACAAGGTGCTGGTCCTCAACATCATCATCACCGCCAAGAGCGCCGATCTGGCGGCCGAGCTCGCCAACGCCATCGCGCAGGCTTATCTCGACGACCAGGCGGAAGCGCGATCGAAGGCCGCCGCCGACGCCTCCGATGCGATCAGCGCCCGGCTGGAAGACCAGCGCAAGCGCGTCGAGCAGGCGGCCAACGCCGTCGAGACCTACAAGGCCGAGCACAACATGGTGATGGCCGCCGGCAACTTGGTCAGCGACCAGGAGCTGACCGACCTCAACACGCAACTGACCGCCGCCCAGGCCCGAACCGCGCAACTCAAGGCCCAGGTCGACCAACTGCGCCGGCAGGGCAGCGCGCCGGACGCGACCTCAGAGGCGCTGCGCTCGCCAGTCATCGCCAGCCTCAGGGCGCAGGAGGCAACGCTCGTCGATCAGATCTCGCAGTTCGGCACCGCGCTCGGGCCGCGCCATCCTTCGATGATCGCGGCGCAGCAGCAATTGAGCGACCTGCGCAAGCTGATTTCGCGCGAGCTCGGCCGCCTCGTCACCGCCGCCGAGACGGATTACCAGCGCGCTCTGGCCAACCAGAAGGAACTGGAGGCCAAGGTGGCGTCGCTGAAGGGCAAGTCGCTCGACACCGACCAGGCGTCGGTGAGGCTGCGCGAGCTGCAGCGCGATCTCGACGCCCTGCGCACCGTCTATGCCAATTACCTGCAGCGCGCCCAGGAAACGCGCGAGCAGACCAGCGTCAACAGCACCAATGCCCGCATCATCTCGCAGGCCATGCCGGCGCTGAAGAAGAGCTGGCCGCCGAAGGGGCTGCTTGTCTTCGGCGCCATCTTCGGCGGGCTGGCGCTGGGCATCGGCATGGCGCTGATCGCCGAATATCTTTCGCCGACCGTGCTGTCCGCCAACCAGATGCAGTCGGCCATCGAGGCGCCGGTGCTGGGCGTGCTGCCGGGCAGGGGACGCCGCCGCTCCGGTGCCGCCGCCCAGAAGACCGACGCCGTGGCGGGGATGGCGCTGCAGCGCATCGCCGCCGCCACCAGGCGTCCTGCCGACTGGCCGCTGGTGCCCTCGATCCTGGTCGCGTCGCCGCCCGAGGACAAGGCGCAGCGGTCGAGGGTTGCATGGCAACTCGCCAATGCGGCGGCGGCCAGGGGCCGCCGCGTGCTGTTCATCGACATCAATGCAGGCAAGGGCCAGAAGGACCCGCAGCCTGGCGTGCTCGACGTGCTGCGCGGCGAATATCCACTCGACGCGGTCAGCCGCTATGCGCCCGGCAGTTCGGTGGCGCTGATCGGCAGGGGCCGGCCGACCGCGGTGTTCCAGGAAGCCCAGGCGCTCTATTTCGCCCACCGCATGCTGGCCGAGGCCAATCACAGTTTCGAGCTCGTCGTCGTCGACGGCGGCGCGCTGGCCGACGACCTCAACGTCCTGCCGCTGGTCGCCATGGCCGACGAGATCCTGCTCGTCGCCAGGCTGAACGCGACGCCGATGCGCGACGTCGCCTCGACCTCCGAAGCGGTCTCGGTCATGGGGCGGCTGCCGACCGGCGCCATGCTGGTCGACGAGGCAGCCTGACATGGCCACGATCCTGGCGGGTCCGGCCCGGCCTGTCCCGGCCCCGGGCTACGCGATGGCGGGCCCGCGCACTGTCCCGGTCGACACGCTGACCCGGCTCGGCATCACCGTGGCGGTGCTGCTTCTGTTTTCCATCTCGGGCGGCATGTTGTGGCTCGCCGGCTATAACTACGATGGCTTGCAGGGCAGCCCGCTGAGCAAGATCCACCCTTCCACCTATCTCTTCGTGCTCGTCTTCGTCTGGCGCTCCTGCACCTTCGGCAATCCGATTGGCTATGTGGTCCATGTCACCAACAAGCGGCCGGCGACGATGCTGATGGCAGTGATCTCGACGGTGCTTCTCTTCGTCGTCATCCTCAGGCAGCGCCCCGGCATGGCCGGTATGATCGATACTTTCGTCGCCCCGGCGCTGCTTGTGCTGCTGCTCAGCGAGGATGACGAGAAGACCTTTGCCCGGCTGCAGCTCGTCATCCATGTCGTCATGACCGTGAACGCGCTGCTGGCGCTGTTCGAGTTCGGCACCAAGCATCTGGTGTTCCCGTATCGGTTCGACGGCGCGGTGTTCGTCAACGACCTGCGCTCGACGGCGCTGCAGGGCCACCCGCTCTCCAATGCCATGGTCACCTCGATCTATGTGCTGTCGCTGCTGTCGGGCTCGCGCTCCCTGTCGACGCCGCTCAGATTGGCGCTCGTCGGCCTGCAGTTCTGCGCGCTGGTAACCTTCGGCGGCCGCTCGGGCATGGTGCTGACGATCCTGCTCGGCGGCGCCTATATGCTCATCCAGGGCCTGGCACAGCTCAGCACCGGACGCGTCAACCTTCTCGGCGCCGCGCTGGTTATCATGCTCGCCGCGCTGCTGCCGCTGGCGATCGCGCTTGCCGGCTATTACGGCTTCTTCGACGCGCTGCTCGAACGTTTCGTCTCCGACAGCGGCAGCGCCAATGCCCGCGTCGAGATGTTCGATCTCTTCAGGCATCTGGAATTGCGCGACCTGATCGTCGGGCCCGATGTCGACCTGCTCGACAGCATGCGGCGCATAAGCGGCCTGGAGCAGGGCATCGAGAACCCGATCCTGCGCCTGACGCTCTACCAGGGCGCCTTCTTCACGCTTTTGATCTTCTTCGGCTTCGCGCTGTTCATGCACGAGGTCGCACGCCGTTGCCACACCGGCATCTGGCTGCCGATGCTGGGCTGGCTCATCCTGCTCAACACCTCCGAAAGCATCGCCTCCAAGACGACGCTGATGACCAAATTCGTGGTGATCGCGCTGGCGCTTTATAGGCCGGCGCAGACGATGGTCCCTCAAAGGACGCGGGCGTAGCGCATCAGGCACCCGCGGGCTGTGCCGCAACCTCACGTCTTTTCGTTCCAAGCAACACCAGCGGCACCGCGACTAGATTGATCGCGATCACCGACAGCCAGATGGCGCCGGGCCGCTGCTTTTGTATGGCGAAGTAGAAGGTCGAGAAGGCCAGCGGCGCGACGATGGAGGCGAGGCTGACGGCCGAGGCCAGCACGCCCTGCAACTGACCCTGGCGCTCCGCGTCGACCTGCCTTGTCGCCAGCGCCTGGAAGGCCGGTGTGCCGATGCCGCTGAGCGCGAAGATCGGCATGATGGCGAACACCATCCAGCCCTGGCTGGCAAAGGCCATGGCGGCGAGCGCGATGCAGGCAAAGCCGATGCCGGCGACGAAGGCCTTGCGCTCGCCGAGCAGCCGGGCTGCCGGGCCGGGCAGGAAGGCCTGCACCAGCGTCTGGCAAAGGCCGAACATGCCAAGCGAAAGCCCGATCCAGAGGCCGTTCCACCGGAACGTGTCGAAACCCCAGAGCGCCCAGCAGGTGCCGTAGGCCTCGCCGGCGCCGGAAAGGATGAAATAGACCAGGACGATGGGCAGCAGCCCTTTCATCGAAAACACCCAGCGCAGCGGTTTGAGCGGATTGAGCGCGGCAAGGTCGATCCCCTGCCGGACCGGCTGGCGCGATTCCGGCAGGACGAAGACGGCAAGCAGCAGGTTCGCGGCGTTGAGCAGGGCGGCGGCGATGAAGGGCAGCCGGATCCAGTGGTCGCCGAGCACGCCGCCCAGCACCGGGCCGATGATGAAGCCGATGCCGAACATGGCGCTGAACAGGCCGAAGCGGCCGGCGCGCTTATCCTCAGGCGTAATGTCGGTGATATAGGCCGTCGCCACGGAGATGTTGGCGCTGGTGAGGCCCGCGACGGCGCGGCCGATGAACAGCATCCAGAGCTGCGGCGCGAAGGCCATGATCAGATAGTTGATCGCGGCGCCCGCCAGCGAAATCAGCAGGACCGGACGGCGGCCCAGATTATCGCTTAGCGCGCCGAGCACCGGTGCGAACAGGAACTGCATGGCCGCGTAGAGCGCGGTCATGATGCCGATATAGGCTATGATGTCGGGGCTGTGCGTCACCTCCTCGAGCAGGCGCGGCAGAATGGGGAAGACCAGGCCGATGCCGACGGCGTCCAGGCATATGGCGGCAAAGATGACGATGAGAGGCTTGTTGATGGGGATGAGCTCCGGGAGCGAAGGCGGTTGCGCCCATGGCGGCAAAGGGGTCGAATCTCACCTCGCGCCGGGCTTCAATGTCGGTATACTGAGTTTAAATATGTACTGAGTACACATATTGGCCGTCGCTGACGCGGAGTCAATGGAAATATGTACTGAGTACAAAAATCGTGCTACCGGAGGCCATGCCAGAACCGTCCGACCGCCGTTCCCGAAAACGCCTCGCCACGAGCAAGGCCATTTCCGATGCCGCCACCCGCCTGTTCATGGAGCGTGGCTTCGATCATGTGACGGTGGATGAGATCGCCGAGGCCGCCGATGTCGGCCGCATGACGGTGTTCAACCATTTCCCGCGCAAGGAGGACACGTTCTTCGATCGCGACGAGGAAGGCCGCGAGATGCTGCGCGAGGCCGTGCGCCAGCGTGCGACCGGCGTTGCGCCGCTCGAGGCATTGCACCTGCTTGCGCACCGGCTGGTCGCCGAACGCAGCCCGGTGGTCGAATTTTCCGCCAGAAGCGAGCGCCTTGTGCCGACGGTTGCCGGCAGCGAAACCCTGAAGGCGCGGGCGCGGGCGATCCGCGACGAGCTGGCCGACCTTGTGGCGGAAACGCTGGCCGAGGCGGTCGGGCACGATCCCGCCGATCCCGACGCGCATCTGGCGGCAAGCCTGCTGCTTGCGACCTGGACGGTCGCCTTCCTCGATGCCCATCGCATCTTCCGGCGGACCCGCAACCGGGAGAATGCAAACGATGCCTTTTTGGCGCTCGTCGACAAGGGCGCGGCGGGACTGAAAGCCGCGATGACTGGCACGCCTTACGTGTGAGGAGCAGGGGCTCCGGCATGAAACCAAACCCTTAGCGCGGTTTGGTGATTGAACAAGTCAAGTTCACTCCGCTGGCATCGTCAGTCCCAGCGCCTCGACCATTGCAGGGTCGAGCGCGCGCGTGGTGTCGTCCATCATGCCCATGCCGTCGAACAGGTCCCAGAACGCCCAAGGAAAGCTGGCCGCCTCGGCGCTCTGCCGCACATCGGCGACGTAGCGGGCGCGGTCGGGATTGGGCGCGGCGGTGTAGCGGGCATCGCTGCGCAGCGCGCCGAACTCGCCCATGATGATGCGCTCGCGGGCGATGCCGTGGCGGTCGGCCCAGTCGCTCACCTGCTTGAGATAGCCGTCGATGAAGCGGCGGTCGGGCTGGGCGTCGAAATAGACTTTCAGCACGCGTTCGGTCTCGGCATAGGCGGCCTTCTTGGCCTCGTCGGACCTTTCCGTGTCCCGCGCCATCCTCGCTCTGACCGAAGCAAGCGTCTGCTCGAGCGAGCCCGCCGAGGCCGGCCACGGCACGTTGTTCAGCGCGCGGTAGACCGGTTCGCGCATCCACGGCGCGCCCTGATGGCTGAACAGGTAGGGCTCGTAGAAGTGGAAGGTGAACAGGATCGGCTCGAAATCCGCCAGCGGCGCCGGATCGAGCGCCGTCAAGCCCCGCACCATCGAGCCGCAGCCGCCGGTGACGAGCAGCGGCACGCTCGGCCCCAAAACCCTGGCGGCCGTCAGCAGCGAGGCCTGTACGGCCGGCCATGCCTCGGAAGAACAGTCCTGAGGCGGCTCGTTGACAGGCTCCAGGGCCACCGTGCCGGCCGTCTTGCCCTGCAGCCTCTCGGCGATTTCGCTCATCAGCGCCCGATAGGATTCGAATTCCGGCGCCACGGTGCTGGAATACATGCGGTCGGGATTCCAGTAATGCGTGGCGCCATTGGCCTGCACGTTGACGATGACGCCCAGATCGGCGGATCGAGCCGCATCGACCGCTGCGTCGAGCATGCCCATCAGCTCGGCGCGCTGGCCCGCATCGGCGGCAAGGAACGGGCCGGGATCGACAGGCAGGCGGATGAAATCGAGCCCGCTGGCCCGCAACCGGGCAAGGTCGGCCGAAGTCGGCACCGGTCGCTGCGATTGGAAGGGCGGCCAGTCATAGTCGGTGCGGGGCGCGGGAAATTCGCGCGTCAGCGCAAACCATGGCCAGGTGTTGACGCCGCGCCTGAAACGCCATGCGCCGGCTGTTCGCGCTTGAGATACGAGCGGTGGAACCGTGGTCGCCAGTGGCACTGTTGCCGCGCCCAGCGCCGCCTTGAGGACCTGGCGGCGCGACCAGCCGGTCATGCGTGCCTAGCGCGGTCGGCCTTTGCCGGCGCGGCTGTGGTGACGCCGAGCTGCCGCAGCGCTTCCTTCTCATAGGCGCTGAGCACGTCTTCCCAGCGGAAGGCCTCGCGGGCGCGGGCCCGTGCCGCCTTGCTGCACCGCGCCACCAGCGCATCGTCGCCGAGCGCCTCGTCGATCCGTGCGCTCAGGCTCTCGGTGTCGTTGAAATAGATCGCCGCATCGCCGGCGACCCAGCGGTTGTAGCGGTTGTCATGCGCGATCACCATGTTGCCGGCGGCCAGCGCCTCGACCAGCGAGGGGTTGGTGCCACCCACCGTGTGTCCGTGCATATAGGCGCGCGCATGGTAACGCAGCGCCTTCACTACCGCCTGGTCGTAGATCGCGCCCGGCATCATCACCGTGTCGCCCGCCGCCTCGCGTACCGCTCGGTGGTAGGGAATGTCGTCGTTGAGCGTGCCCAGCACCACCAGCTTCATGTCGCCGCGATCGCGGCGGCGGAAGGCTTCGATGATCGGCAGGATGTTGTTGTCGGGTTCGATCCGCGCGATCGAGACCAGGTATTTGCCGGGCTCGAGCCCGAGCGCGCGAATGGGTTCCTCAGGCGCCGAGGTCACCGGATCCGCGCCATAGGCGATCGTGGCGATGGCGCTGCGCGGCCGCCGCGTCGCCAGATGGTCGGCGATCGCCGGATGATCGGCGACGAGCCGGTGCGAGAGCCAGGCGCCGATCCATTCGTTGAGCCAGAACCAGCTGCGCGCCGCCGGTCCCCATTTCGGCCGCCGCCACTCGATGCCGTCCATGTTGGTGATGATCTTGCGCCGCATGAGCCTGAGCCAGGTCAGGAACACCGCGCCATTGTAGCCGAGGACCAGGCACACACCCGGCCGCATGGCGGCGTCGAGCACGCATTGCCAGTCGAATTCCAGCGTCGCGCGCGGACCCTTGGAGGCGACCTCGATGGTGATGAGCTCTATGCCGCGCCAGATTTCGCTCGACACCCTTTGCCCGACGCGCCCGACCTCCTTCTGGCAATACACGCCGACATTCCAGCCGCGTCCGGCCAGGAAAAGCGCCAGGCGTTCCGCGAAAGTCTCGAACCCGCCATGGGAAGCTGGAATGCCGCGCGTTCCCAGGATCAGGATCGAAGGTCTTTCGATCAGGATGGAAGGTCGTTCCGGTTTCAAAATGAAGGATTCCCCGGGGTTCGGTCATGGTTGTTGCTACGTCAATGACACGCCCAGCAACTTCCGTGCCAGGGTACCCCCAAGGTGAATATTCACATGAAGGTGTAAAATTTCTCTTCAGGTCGCCGGGTTTGCTTCATTATCGGTCAACTTTCGCGACGTATCTGTACCGATACGGGGCACGGCTGGGGTTCTGGGCCGCAGCCGGGCATTCAAGACCCGGCATGATCCTTGCTCCCGGGCCTGCAGTGGCCACCGCTGGGTAGAGCGGCGTGCGGATTTGGCATGAAGTTCTTCCGCGCTTGAAGGGTTCCGGTGCTGAGCGGACTCGGGGTGCAAGGTGGAAAGATAGTGATGCGCATTGCCTGCGTTCATCAGGGCTATGAGCTCTACGGTTCGGACCGCAGCTTCGCGGAAAGCGTGGCTGCGCTGCGCGCCGCGTTTCCGGCCGCCGAGATCGAGGTCGTGCTGCCGCGCGAGGGACCGATCGTCGACATCCTCAAGCCGCATGCCAGCCGCATCGTGCTCGAGCCGCTCTGGGTGCTCAGGCGCCAGGCGATGCTCAAGCTCGCCACCGTCGAGATGGCGCGGCTGCCGGTGGCGCTGTGGCGCGCCTGGCGGCGCATGCGCGACAACGACCTCACCTATATCAACACCTCGATCATCGCCGATTACGCGCTGGCCGCGCGGCTTTTGCCCTGCAAGGCGCTGCTGCACATCCACGAGATCCCGGAAGGCGTTCTGCGCAAGGTGCTCGTCGCTCTGATGCGTTGGAGCAAGGCCGATCTGATGTTCAATTCGCGCGCCACGCGCGCCACCTTCGGCGATCCGCCGGCCGTCGATGCCAAGGGACGGCGCACGCATGTCGTCTATAACGGCGTCGCCGGGCCGGTGGCCGCCCTGCCGACGACTTATGATGGCAGCCGCCCGCTCAAGGTCCTGCTGCTTGGCCGCGTCAACCGCATCAAGGGACAGGAAGTGCTGCTCGAAGCGGTTGCGTCGCTCCCCAAGGAGTTGCAAGATCGCGTCGAGGTCCGCCTCGTCGGCGGCGCCTTCGAAAGCGTCGAGCGCGAGCACGCATTGGCCGAACTGGTCGGGCGCATGGGGCTGACCGGGCATGTCGAAGTGCTGCCTTTCGTCTCCGACCCCACCGATCACTACCGCTGGGCCGACATCGTGGCGGTGCCGTCGCGGCGTCCGGAATCGCTCGGCCGCGTCGCCATAGAGGCGATGGGTTGGGGCCGTCCGCCGCTGGTCTCGGCGATCGGCGGACTGGTGGAAGTGGTGGCCGATGGCGAGACCGGTTGGCATGTGCCGCCGGGCAATGCCGCGGCCCTTGCCGGCAAGCTCACGGAGATCATCCTGCGGCCTGAACTCTGGCGCGGCTACGCCGCAGCCGGACGGGCTCGCTACGAGGCTCTCTTCAGCGAACATATCGCCGCCGCCGCGATCGTGGCGATCGTGGCCGACAAGCTGAAGGCGGCGACGCCGCGGCAGGGACGGGCGCGCATCGCTCGCGAGGCGGAGACGAGCCCGTGAGGTTCACCTTCCCGGCCCACCTGGTGCGGCGCCTGATGCTGATGATCGGCGGCGAGGCGATGCAGAGCGGCTTCCATTTTGCCCTCAACATCGCGCTGCTGCATCTTCTATCGGCCGAAGGCTACGGCCTCTTCGCGCTGGCCATGGTGATGGGCGGCGTCGGCCTGTCCTATATCCGCTCGCTCACCGCCGTACCGGCTACCGTATGGATGAGCAAGAGCACCAACAGGGCCGGCGTCGACGCTTATGATGTGACCTTCGGATCGGCAGCACTTGTGGTGGCGCTGCTGATGGGGCTCGGCACCGGGCTTTTGATGCGCCTGCTGGGCGATCCGAGCGGCATCGGCGCGGCCTGCTTCGTCTGCGCCTGGTCGCTGCGAAGCCATATGCGCACGGCCTTCTTCGCGCGCCGCATGCAGCTCGTCGTCTCCATCAGCGACGCCGTGTTCACCATCGCGGGCATAGTGCTCGCGGGGGCGGCGATCTGGTTCTTCGCGGACAAGCTTCAGGCCACCTTCTATGCGCTTGCCGCGGCCAATGTCGTCGGCATCACCGTGCTGGTGAGGCTGGCGCGGCGCAGGCTGCGCATCTCCTTCCGCGCGCCGACTTGGCGGCGCTATGCGAAGCTCTGGCCGCAGCTCTCCTGGTCGGGTTTCAGCGCCACCACCACCAACATCCAGGGGCAAAGCCTGGCGCTGCTGGTCGCCGGCATCGCCGGCCCTGCGGCCTACGCGCCGCTGGCCGCGGTGCTGGTGCTGTTTGCGCCGCTGCGCATCTCCAGCCTTGCCTTCTCGAACATGACGCAGCCGGAACTGGCAAGGTTGGTACGCAACAAGGAATTCGACCGCGTGTGGACACAGGCCAAGATCTGGGCCTGCGTCATGGGGGTCGGCGGCCTGGCCTATGGCGGCGGCATCCTGTTCATCCTGCCGATGATCAAGTCCCAGGCCCTGCAGCATGCCTCGATCGGGCTGATCGGCCTCTTCGCCATCGCCAACTATGTGCCGATCATGGCCTATGTGATGCCGCGTGTGGTCCTCGAGATCGTCGGCGATTTCCGCATCGTCGCCTTCACCACCATGGCCGGCGCGATTGTCGGGCTCGTGACGATCGGGATCCTGTTGGCCGTCGCGCCGTCGACATGGTCGCTGGCCGGCGCCGCGCTGTCCGAAATCTTCGTGCTCGTGGCTTCATGGTATTTCGCGGCCAACCGCATGTGGAACCTCAAGCACCCGAGCGAGCAGCGCCCCACCGTGGTCGGTGCCTGGCGCCGCGCGGCTACGCTCGCCGTGCAGAGACGTTAGGAGAATGATGTGGCAAGCCAGGCAATGCCGATGGCCGCGATGACGACGGGTTTGGCCGATGGCGAAGCCGCGCCGCATGCCGTAGGCTCCGCCAGCAGCGCTTACGTGGCGCGGTTGCACACCAGCCTCGATGCGGTCAAACCGCTCTGGCTGCGTCTCGAGACGACGGGCGTGTGCACCGGCCACCAGCATTTCGCCTGGGCCGAGGGGATCGTCGAAGGGCTCGTGCCGCAAAAAGCCGGCCTCGCCATCGTCGAAGTGAGGGATGCCGGCACGGGCGAGCCGAGGATGCTTCTGCCGCTGATGCGTCGCCGGGCCTTCCACCATTGGGTGATCGAGTGGCTGAGCTGCGGCGTGTGCGACTATTCCGCGCCTTTGCTCGCCGACGCGACGCCCTGGACCAGGCAATCCGCCGAAGCTGCCTGGGTCGCGGTGCTTTCTGTGCTGCCGCCGGCGGATCGCATCCACATCGCCGGCATTCCGAAAGAGGTCGGCGGCGTCGCCAATCCGCTGGCGCTGCTTTCGTCGGCGCACGATTCCATCCACTCGCATTACGGCATCGCCATGGACGGCGATGCCGAAAGCGTCGTCAAGCGCATCTGCCGCCCCTCGTTCGTCAAGGCGCTGAACAAGGATCTCCGCCGGCTCGATCGCAATGGCGGCCTGGCCCTGGTGGAAGCCGATACGCCGGCCCTTGTGGACTCGATTTTCGGCAAGCTGGTCGAGATGCGGCTCAGCCGTTTTCGCGAGCTGGGGCGGTTCGATCTGCTGGCGCAGCCGCCGGTCATCGATTTTTACCGCAAGGCCGCGCATCGTGGCCTGACGGACGGCTCGGTGCGGATATTCGGCCTGCGCGCCGGCGACGTGACGGTCGCGGTCCAGTATCTGGCGGTCCATCTGGGCACCTTGCACGCGCTGTTGATCGCGATCGACCAGACCGCGGTGCCCAATGTTTCGCCCGGCCTTTGCATCATGGGCGAGCTGATCCGATGGGGCCGGGGTGCCGGCTTCGGCTATTTCGACCTGTCGGTCGGCAATCAGAGCTACAAGGAACATATGGGGGCGGTGAAGGCGGTTCTGTCCGAACTTTGCTACGGCATCACGCTGAAGGGCATGGCCGCGAGCGAGGCCATCAGATACCGCGGCCGGGGCGTCGCTTTCGTGCGCGACAAACCGCGCCTGTTCAAGCTCGCGCAGGAATTCATGCAGCGCTGGCGGCGTCTGCGGTCGGGTGGCTGAGCGGCGGCTTTGGCCGGCAAATTGACTCACATTCCGGTCTCCGCCATGCTTAAGGGCAGCCGCTATCTCCGCGGCAGCGTGTTCGAGTGAGGCCATGGCCAGTCCCGTTGCCAGAGAAAATTCCCGCCGCGCCGCGGTGAAGACCGCGCTCGATCGCCACAAGGTCTATGTCACCGCGCAGCGCTTTTCCGGCGGCTCCTACAGCGCCCGCGTGCTGGTCGACGGCGAGGCCTACTGGGTCGACGAGTTCCGGCTGAGCCAGCTGCGGCAAGGGCTGACGCCGGCCGAGCTGGAACTGACGCCGGCGATTGACGATTGATCTCTTTCCTTTGCTCCGCCGCGCTATAGGAAAATCTCGGATGCTGGCGGGACAGCCCCCCTCTCTGTCCTGCCGGACATCTCCCCCTCTAGGGGGGAGATTGGCAGTTCCAGCGCCGGCACTCCCCTTCCAACGCCGGCGATTGGCGAAAGTGGTCGCGACATCCGATCTCCCCCCTTGAGGGGGAGATGTCCGGCAGGACAGAGAGGGGGGCCGTAGAGCCAGCATCCGAGATTTTCCTATAGCGCGGCGGAGCAAAGGAAAGAGATCAATCGTCA
>NZ_VFUA01000144.1 GCF_006440735.1 Mesorhizobium sp. B2-7-1
GACAGAGGGGGTGCGAAGGATCGCGGCGCTTGAGAATATTCTCTTTCTCGTCACCCGTTTGAGGCTCACACCCCTTCGCCATTTCCCTCAACCTGAACTTCTGGATCTTCCCCGTCGAGGTCTTCGGGATTTCCGCAAACACCACCGCCTTCGGCACCTTGAAGCGCGCGAGCAGCCCTCGGCAATGCTCGATGATCTCGGCCTCGGTGGCGCTCTTGCCGGGCTTCAGCTCGACATAGGCGACCGGCACCTCGCCCCATTTCTCGTCGGCGCGGGCACCCACGCCGCAGGAGGCGACCGAAGGATGCTTGTAGAGCGCGTCCTCGACCTCGATGGAGGAGATGTTCTCGCCGCCCGATATGATGATGTCCTTGGAGCGGTCCTTGAGCTGGATGTAGCCATCGGGATGCATGACGCCGAGATCGCCGGAATGGAACCAGCCGCCGGCGAAGGCTTCGTCGGTGGCCTTCCTGTTCTTCAGATAGCCCTTCATGACGATGTTGCCGCGGAACATGACCTCGCCGATAGTCTCGCCATCGGCGGGCGTCTCGACCATCGTCTGAGGGTCCATCACCGCGAGGCCCTCGAGCGAGGCATAGCGCACGCCCTGGCGCGCCTTCTTCGCCGTCCTCGGTCCCTTCTCCAGCGCGTCCCACTCATTGTGCCATTCGTTGACGACGGCCGGGCCGTAGGTCTCGGTCAGACCGTAGAGATGGGTGACGGCGAAGCCGGCGTCGGCCATGCCGGAAAGCACCGCTTCCGGCGGCGGGGCGGCCGCGGTGTTGAAGGTGACGGTCTGCGGGAACGCACGTTTGTCTTCGTCCCTGGCGTTGATCAGCACCGACATGACGATCGGCGCGCCGCAAAGATGGGTGACGCCATGGTCGGCGATCGCGTCATATATCGGCTTTGCCCGCACCCAGCGCAGGCAGACATGGGTGCCGGCCTGCACGGCGAGCGTCCAGGGGAAGCACCAGCCATTGCAATGGAACATCGGCAGCGTCCAGAGATAGACCGCGTGCTTGGCCATGCCGGCATGGATGGTGTTGGTGTAGGCCATCAGCGCCGCGCCGCGATGGTGGTAGACAACGCCCTTCGGATTGCCCGTCGTGCCGGAAGTGTAGTTGAGCGAGATGGCGTCCCACTCGTCATCGGGCATCGACCACGCGAAATCCTCGTCGCCGCCGGCCATGAACTCGTCATAATCCGCCGAGCCGATGCGCTCGCCCTTCGGATAGGGCGCGTCGGCGGCGTAGTCCGGATCGTCATAGTCGATGACCAATGGCTTCACCTTGGCCAATGCCAGCGCCTCCCTCACGACGCCCGAGAATTCGCGGTCGACGATCAGCACCTTCGTATCGGCATGGTCGAGCTGGAAGGCAATGACGGCGGCGTCGAGCCGGGTGTTGAGCGAATGCAGCACCGCCTTGGTCATCGGCACACCGAAATGCGCCTCCAGCATCGGCGGCGTGTTCGACAGCATCACCGTCACCGTGTCGCCCTTGCCGATGCCCCGCTTCGACAGAGCGGAGGCGAGCTTCAGGGAGCGGCGCCAGAAATCGCGGTAGGTGATGCGCTGGTTGCCATGGATGATGGCGACATGGTCGGGATAGGTCTTGGCCGCCCGCTCGAGATAGGTAAGCGGCGTCAGCGACTGGTGATTGGCGGCGTTCCTGTCGAGATCCTGTTCGTAGGGATTGGCCATCCCGTTCTCCCCGATGTTCTTTTCGAGCTTTCTAACCTTAGGCCCGCCGTCACGCTATCCCCCTCCCGTGGCTGAAAATGCTATGCTGCGCCGGCTTGGTGGAATGACGATCCGGATTGAGCCGCGCCGCGAGGCGATCAAGGCTCCGGCATGCAAATTTGACTTTTGTCGAGAGCCGTGACTAATGTCAGCCGAGGAGGCGGCATGGCGATCAGACCGGCAGAACAGCTCATCCACAAGGCCGCCTGGCTTTATTATGCGCATGGCCTTCGCCAGGACGAGGTGGCGAGCCAGCTCAACATTTCCCGCGCCTCGGTCGCCATGTATCTGCGCAAGGCGCGCGAGACGGGCATCGTCAACATCTCCACCTCGACGCAGCTTTTCACCGACGATGTCATGGCGCGCAGGCTGGAAGACGCCTTCGATCTCGGCGCCGTCTGGATCGCGCCGGAGAACGCCTATCTCGCCGATCCCTCGACCGACATCGCGGTGCTGGCAGCGAGCGTCTTTCTCGAACTGGTGAAGAAAGGCGACCGTATCGGCGTCGCCTGGGGCCGCACCGTCTACACCATCGCCGACATCATGTCCTATGCCGACCTGCAGGACGTCACCGTAGTGCAGCTCTGCGGCAATCTCGGCGCGCCCTATTCCTACCGGCCCGACCAGTGCACGATGGAGATCGCGCGGCGGCTGAACGCCAAGGGCCTCAATTTCTACGCACCGCTGGTGCTGTCGACGGAAGACCTGGCGCAAGGCCTGCGCGCCGAGCCGGTGATCCGCGACCAGCTTGCCGGCATCGCCGACTGCGATCTCGCGCTCTACTCCGTCGGCGCGGTCGACGCCGACAGCCATCTGGTGAAATGCGGCGCGCTGTCGGCGGGCGAGATGGAAGCGCTGCGCAGCCAAGGTGCCGCCGGCGTCATCGCCGGGCAGATCATCGATGCCAAGGGCGAGGTGCTCGACTGCAGCTACAACCGGCGCGTCATCTCCGCAGAGCTTGCCTCGCTGCGCGCGATCGAGAAGCGGCTGATGGTCGTGCAGGAAGACACCAAGTTCGAGCCGCTGCTTGCGGCCATCGCCGGTGGGCTCTGCACGCATCTGGTGGTCGGCGCGCATATGGCCGAGCGCCTGCTCCAACACGCCGGCGCGGCAAGCAAAAAGGCCTCGTAGCAAAACATCCTCGCCGCTTCTGTCATCAAGGCGTCGCGGCTTCCTGTTCATGAGCTAGCAAAAGAAGACGGAATCGGACGGAACGACATGAAGAACCTTTGGAATGACGCCGACGCGGAAAAGATGGTTGCCGACTATGCCAAGAATGGCGTCGGCCGCGACCTTGCGCTGCGCGTCTACACAACCCGCCTGCTCGGCGGCGAGCCGCGGCTGGTGCTGCATGGCGGCGGCAACACATCCTGCAAGACCAAGGCCACCGATCTGGTCGGCGACGAATGGGACGTGCTCTGCGTCAAGGGCAGCGGCTGGGACATGGCCGTCATCGAGCCGCAAGGCCTGCCGGCGGTGAAGATGGGAGCGCTGCTCAAGGCGCGCGGACTGGATACGCTCGCCGACGAGGACATGGTGGCGCTGCAGCGCTCGAACCTCATCGACCCCGCCTCCCCCAACCCGTCGGTGGAAACGCTGCTGCACGCCTTCCTGCCGCACCGTTTCGTCGACCACACGCATTCCACCGCGATCCTCGCCATCGTCGACCAGGAAGACAGCAAGCCGCTGATCGAGACCGTGTTCGGCGACAAGATGGGTTACGTGCCCTACATCAAGCCGGGCTTCGACCTCGCCAAGGTGGCGGCCGAAGTCTTCGACGCCGACCGACAAGTCGAAGGCCTGATCCTCGACAAGCACGGCATCTTCACCTTCGGCGACGATGCCAAGCAGGCCTATGACCGCATGATCCACTATGTGAACATGGCCGAAGACTATGTCGCCAAAAACGGCAAGCCGCAGGCCGCCAAGGCGGCGCTGCCGGCAAAGCTCGCCAAGCCCGGCGACATCGCGCCGACCCTGCGCGGCGCGGTCGCCGTGGCGCGCGGCGAAGGCCGCTTCGACCGCATGATCAGCGACTTCCGCACCTCGGACGCGATCGTCGATTTCATCAATTCCGCCAAGATCGCCGACTATGCCGGCCGCGGCGTGTCGACGCCCGATCTGTCGATCCGCATTAAGACCGGACCGATGGCGGTGCCGGCGCCCGACGCCGACAAGCTCGGCGACTACAAGGGCGTGGTCCGCAGCCATGTCGAGGCCTTCGTCAAGGACTACACCGCCTATTTCGAGACCAATGACGCGCTGGACGACGTCAAGCGGACCATGCTCGATCCGATGCCGCGCCTGACGCTGGTGCCGGGGCTCGGCATGTTCGGCCATGGCCGAACGCTGAAGGACGCGAAGATCGCGTCGGATGTCGGCGAGATGTGGATCGAGGCGGTGCGCGGCGCCGAAGCCGTCGGCAATTTCCATCCGCTCTCCAAGGCCGACCTCTTCCCGCTCGAATACTGGTCGCTGGAACAGGCCAAGCTCGCCTCCAACAAGCCGAAGCCGCTGACCGGCCAGGTGGTGCTGATCACCGGCGGCGCCGGCGCCATCGGTGCCGCGACGGCAAAACTGTTCGCCGCCAACGGCGCGCATGCGGTAATCGTCGATCTCGATCCGGCCAAGGCGGCGGACGCGGCGAAGGCCGCCGGCAACAACTCGATCGGCGTCGGCGCCGACATCACCAACCCCGCGGAAATGCGCGCCGCCTTCGACAAGGCGGTCGCCGTCTATGGCGGCGTCGATATCCTGGTCTCGAATGCTGGCGCTGCCTGGGAAGGCCGCATCGGCGAGCTGGACGACGCCGCGCTGCGCAAGAGCTTCGAGCTCAATTTCTTCGCCCACCAGTCGGCGGCGCAGAACGCGGTGCGCATCATGCTGGAACAGGGCACCGGCGGCGTGCTCCTCTTCAACACCTCGAAGCAGGCGATCAATCCCGGCCCGAAATTCGGCGCCTATGGCATCCCGAAGGCGGCGACGCTGTTCCTGTCGCGCCAGTACGCCTTGGACTATGGCGCCCATGGCATCCGCTCCAATGCGGTGAACGCCGACCGCATCCGCTCCGGCCTGCTGACCGACGCGATGATCGCCAGCCGCTCGGGCGCGCGTGGCGTGTCGGAGAAGGAATACATGTCCGGCAATCTGCTCGGGCAGGAAGTGACGGCCGACGACGTCGCGCAGGCCTTCCTGCACCAGGCGCTGGCCGAACGCACCACGGCGGACGTGACCACGGTCGACGGCGGCAACATCGCTGCGGCGCTGCGCTGACGACCTGAGACACGACCCTGAGGCGGTTCATCGTTTCGCGAAACGACGAGCCGCTCTTCGTCTTGACACGGTTCCGGACGGAAGCCTTTCGCGCTTCTGCTGAAAAACTGCTTCAACCGGTCAAAGTCCCACTCCAATCCTTCGGTTACTACTCCGACCGCTGAAGGGGGATGTCTGGTGTTTCGCGTACGAACTCCAACCCCGATCATTGGTGGAGTTGTCGATGCCCGCAGAAAAACTTCGTATCGGTGTGCTGTTCGGCGGTCGATCCGCCGAGCACGAGGTGTCGCTGCTTTCGGCGGCCAATGTCATGGCCGCGCTCGATCCGGCGAAATACGACGCCGTTCCGATCTTCGTCACCCGCGAAGGGCAATGGCTGCTGAGCCGCTTCGAAGACGGCGCGTTGGCGACGCCGTCGGTCGGCACGCAGCTCTGCCTGGTGCCGGCCGGGCATGGGCGGATGCTGGCGATCCCCGCCAGCGGCACGCCCTACGACCTTCCCGCCCTCGATATCCTGTTTCCGGTGCTGCACGGACTGCATGGCGAGGACGGCGCGGTGCAGGGCCTGGCCGAGGTGACGCGCGTGCCGCTCGCCGGCTGCGGCATACTGGGCTCCGCCACAGCGCTCGACAAGGACATCGCCAAGCGGCTGCTGAAGGCGGCAGGGGTGCCTGTCGCGCGCTCGGTGACGATCGATGAGGGTGCGGCGCCTTCGCTTGCCGAACTAGAAGAGCAACTCGGCCTGCCGCTGTTCGTCAAGCCGGCGCGGCAAGGCTCGTCGGTCGGTGTGGCAAAGGTCAATGGCAGCCAGGAATTCGATCGCGCGCTGTCGGAAGCGTTCCAGCACGACAGCAAGCTCCTGGCGGAGGAATTCGTTCGCGGCCGCGAGATCGAGTACAGCGTGCTGGAGAGCCCCACGGGCGAGCTCTTCGTCTCGCGTCCAGGCGAGATCGTGCCCGCGGAAAGCCATGGCTTCTACAATTATAGCGCCAAGTATATCGACGAGAATGGCGCAGCCCTGATCGTGCCGGCGGACCTGCCGCCGGAGGTCGAGGACGCCATGCGCGACATGGCGGCAAGGGCGTTCCGGGCGCTTGGCTGCGACGGCATGGCCCGCGTCGATTTCTTCCTATTGCCGGACATGAGTTTCCTGATCAACGAGCTCAACACCATTCCCGGCTTTACCAACATCAGCATGTACGCCAAGGCGATGGCGGCCAGCGGCGTCAGCTACCCGGAGGTCATCGATCGTCTGGTGGCGCATGGGCTGGCGCGCGCTGGCAGCTGAGGTACCGCCGGCCTCACCCCGGCAGGCCCGCCTTGCGGAAGCCGTCGACGAAATGCGTGAGTGTCGCATCATCGCGGAACGGCTCCGTGTCGACCCAGCGCTGCGTGGAGAAATGCGGATTGCCGACGAGGAACAGCGCGACCTCGGCGCGCGCCTCGTCGAGGCGGCCGAGCTGAGCAAGGGCTGCCGCCAGGAACCGTCGTGAGCTGGTGCGATAGGTTTCATCGCGGCGCAGCGTCTCGACGGCGGCTTCGTAGTCGCCGGCCACATACTGCGCCTGGCCGAGCGTCAGATAATACCAGCTCGGCGGAAACGGGTTCAGCCGGAACGCCTTGCGGATGTGTTCGAGGCTCAAGTCTACCTGCCCGGCCAGCACCTCGATGTCGGACAACGTCGCCCAGATGTCGGCCTCGTTCGGGTCGAGCTCGATCGCCTTGGCGAACTCCGCCTCGGACTGCTTGAAATCGCGTTCATAAGCAAGAAGGTTCGCCAGTACCCAGCGGCAACCGGCATCGTTGGGGTCGATCGCCACGGCCTTGCGCGCCAGCTCCAGAGAGATGCCGCGGGCGGGCTTGAACGGCTCGCCCCAATGCACCCAGCCCATCCAGTGGTTCATCGCAAGCCAGCGATGGGCTTCGGCGTAGTCGGGATCGAGCGAAATTGCGCGTGTCAGCATCAAATGCGCTTCGCGCGCCATCTGCGGCGACTCGTCGAACATTTTGCGCGCCCGCACGACGAGATCATAGGCTTCGAGGTTCTTCGGCCGGTTGCGCTGAGGCATCGCGCGCAGCCGCCCGAGCAACGCTTCCACGATCTTGGCTGTCGCCTCGTCCTGAACGGCGAAGATATCTTCGAGGCCGCGATCGAAACGCTCCGCCCAGAGATGCTCGCCGCTCAGCGCATCGACCAGCTGCGCGTTGATGCGCACACGCCCGGCGGCGCGCCTGGCGCTGCCCTCCAAAAGATAGCGCACGCCGAGCTCGCCGGCGATGGCGCGGACATCCATCGCCTTGCCCTTGTAGGCAAAGACCGAGTTGCGGGCGATGACGAAGAGGCCGGGTATCCGGGAGAGATCGGTGATCAGGTCTTCGGTCAGGCCGTCGGCAAAGGAGTCCTGTTCGGGATCGTTGCTGAGATTGACGAAGGGCAGCACGGCGATCGACGGCTTGTCGGGCAGCGGCAAGGGCTTGCGCGTGGCGTCGGGTTGTTTGACGGTACCGGTGAAGCGATAGCCGACGCGCGGCACCGTCGCGATCCACTCACCGCCACCGGTTGCTGGACCGAGCAGCTTCCTGAGCTGCGCGATCTGGACGGTGAGGTTGCCTTCCTCGACCGCGGTGCCCGGCCAGGCGGCGTCCATCAGTTCGGCCTTGGCAAGGATTTCGCCCGGACGCGCAACGAGCGCTTCCAGCAGCTTCAGCCCGCGATGACCGGCGGCAACGGGAACATCGCCCCGAAGCAGCGTTCCCGCGCCAGGATCAAGCACGAACGGTCCAAAGGCAAAGCGCGATCCCTGCATGCGGCGATCTATAGCCGATTTGGAAGTTTTGAGAACTATTTGGGAGGGCTTAATTACGCCGCCGGCCGCCTGCGGCACACTGCAATCTCAATCAGATCACGGGTTTTCAAACCCTCTGCTGCATGGAGGTTGCCATGAACGATATTCTTGCGCCTAGCGCACCTTTGGCGGCGTGCCCGGCTGAGATCAAGGGCCGCCGGCGCTACAACCTCGCGACCCTGCGCAACCTCATCGCCGAGCGTCGCAAGCAGGCGTATTTCCGCTTCGAGCTCAAACGCATGGCGACGGGCAATCCGCACCTGATCGACGACATCGGCCTGACGAGAAAAGAGGTCGAGGCGGAGATCGCGAAGCTGCCCTTCTGGCAGCGATGAGGCCGCAACGTCCCTTGGAAAGACAGAGAGCGGCCCATTGGACCGCTCTCTTCATTTGCGACCTTGAACCTTACTTGGCGTTCGGGTTCGGCATCCAGGCCGGCATCGCGACATCGGCATGGGCGAACTGCGGCAGCTTGGCCGACAGGTCTTCCATGTTCTTGATGTCCTTGTCGATCAGCTCCTTCTGGGTGATAAGCGTCGGCGGCACGATGACGTTGTGGCCGGGATCCTCGCCGGCAAGCAGTTGCGCCAGCGCGCGCACCGA
Source organism: Mesorhizobium sp. B2-7-1 (assembly GCF_006440735.1). Taxonomy (GTDB): domain Bacteria; phylum Pseudomonadota; class Alphaproteobacteria; order Rhizobiales; family Rhizobiaceae; genus Mesorhizobium. Next base: position 8,467 of record NZ_VFUA01000144.1, read on the forward strand.
GACCTGGCCGACGACGGCCGGGTTGGTGGCGGCGGTGGCAGCCCAGGCGCTGTCGGGCTCACGCATCGCGGCGATATCCGAGGTCGAGATGTCGGCCGAGTAGATCTTGATGCCCTTGTTCAGGCCGGCCTCGTCGACAGCGATCTTCACGCCCTTGGCGAACTCGTCATAGGGCGCGAACATCACCTTGATGTCGGGATGCGCCTGCAGCACCGAGCGCGCCTGGTTGGCGACCGAATTGGCGATCGGGTTGTCGAGTGTGCCGAACTGCGCGACCTCGCTGATGCCCGAATATTTCTTCTTCACGTCCACCCAGGTCTCGTTGCGGCGGTCGAGCGGGGCGATGCCGGCGACGTAGACATAGCCGGCCTTCCAGCTCTCGCCATTGTCCTTGACCGCCTGCTCGAGCGCGAGCTTGGCGAGATCCTTGTCCGACTGCTCGATCTGCGGGATCTTCGGGTTTTCGACATTGACGTCGAAGGCGACGACCTTGATGCCGGCGTCGACCGCGCGCTGGGCGGCGTCCTTCATCGATTCCGTCAGGCCGTGCTGGATGATGATGCCCTGCACGCCGAGCGCGATGGCCTGGTCGACCATGTCGGCCTGGAGCGCCGCATCCTGGCGGCTGTCCAGCACGCGCAGGTCGACGCCGAGCGCCTTTGCCTGCGCCTCGACGCCCGAGAGATAGGCCTGGAAGAAGTCACCGGTCGACAGATACCGCACCAGCGCGATCTTGACGCCGGGCTTGTCGAACGGCGCCGGCTTGTCCGCCGCCAATGCCGTGCCCTGCATCAGCAGCGCCGCGCCGGCGAGGCCGAGTGCCGCCTTCCCCAAAAGTCTTCTTGTGATGCTCACTTCGTTTTCCTCCGTTTTGTCTCAATGCCCCGGTCGAAACTATCTCTTGCCCCTGCCGGAAAGGGCGAAGGTGAAGACAAGGGCGACGACAAGCACCGCGCCCTTGACGAAATCCTGCGTGTAGTAAGGGGCGTTCATCATCGTCAGGCCTTGCAGCAGGACGCCGACGAACACCGCGCCGACGGCCGTGCCGAAGGCGTTCGGCTTGGCGGCGCCGAGCACCGCGTAGCCGATGAGCGCTGCGGCGACAGCGTCGAGCAACAGATTATTACCCGAGGCGATGTCGCCGCGTCCAAGCCGGGCGGCGAGCAAAATCCCGCCGATCGAGGCAAAAACTCCCGAAATGACATAGGCCCAGATTTTGTATGCCTTGACAGGCGCGCCGGCGAGTTCCGCGGCGCGTTCATTGCTGCCGACGGCATACATCATGCGGCCGAAGCGGGTGTATTCGAGGAAGAACCAGATCAGCACCGCGAGCACGACCAGCACCACCACCGAGACCGGGATCAGGTTCGGGATGAAGAAGTCGATGCGGTGGCGGCCGAGCGCCAGGAAGGCTTCCGAGAACTTGCCGTTGGCGACCGAGCCGTCGGGCATGGTCATGCCGGTGGCGATCGAGCGGCCTTCGGTCGGGATGCGCTGCAGGCCAAGCAGCAGGAACATCATGCCGAGCGTGGCCAGCAGGTCGGGCACGCGCATATAGACGATCAGCCAGCCATTGATCAGGCCGACGATGACGCCGATGACCAAGCAGGCGATGACGGCGACGATCGCATTCTGCTCCAGCACCACCATGGCGTAGGACGCCGCCATCATGGCGCTGGTGGCGACCGAGCCGATCGAGAGATCGAAACCGCCGACGACCAGCGTCGCGGTGACGCCGAGCGCCAGCACGCCGGTGATAGCCACCGACTGGAAGATGAAGACGGCGCTTTGCGGCGACGCGAAACCGTCGGCGGCGATCGCGAAATAGGCGATCAGCCCGACCAGCAAGACAATGAAGCCGTAGCGGATGGCGTAGTCGCGCAGCATCACTCAGCGCCCTGCCGCGCGGCATTCAAACTCAAACGCATTCCCAGTTCACTCCCTGCAATTCTTAAGCGCGTCGCACCGAAACGGATTCGCGCGACGCGCTTTAAGTCTTCGTTTTGATGCATGTCGTTTTCCCAAAACCGCTGCGCACTTTTGGGCGACATGCATTAGACCTCACGCCGCGCTATGAAGTGGCCCGCCGGCCACTTCCGCCAGCAGCCGGTCGAGGTCGATGTCGGCGTTGCGGTGCTCGCCGACGATCGTGTGTTCCGACATCACCAGGATGCGGTCGGCGGTCTCCAGCGCCTCGTCGATCTCGGTGACGAAGATCAGCGTCGCGCGACCGTCGGCGCTGGCCCTCAGCTTGGCGGCGATGTCGCGGCGCGCCGAAATGTCGACGCCCTGGAACGGCTCGTCGAGGATGAACAGCCGCGAAGCCTGCGCCATCCAGCGCGCTACCATCACCTTCTGCTGATTGCCGCCGGACAGCGCCGATAATTCGTCCTTCTCGGAGCGGCAGACGATGCCGAGCTCGTCGATCTGGCGGCGCGCGACGGCGCGCTCGGCGCGCTTCTTCATGACGCCGAGGCCCGACATGCGCTTGAGGAAAGGCAGGCTGATGTTGCGCTCGATGTTGAAGCCGCCAACGATGCCGCTTGCGGCGCGGTCCTTGGCGACCAGGAAGACGCCGGTTGCGATCGCCTCGCGCGCCGAGCCCGGCGCGTAGGGCTTGCCGTCCATATGCATGGTGCCGGCGAGCGGCCGGCGCACACCGAACAGCGTCTCGGCCAACGCCGTCTTGCCGACGCCGACCAGACCGGTGATCGCCACCACCTCGCCAGCGCCGAGCGTCATCGAGATCGGTTTCGCGCCATGCGCGATCCGCAGGCCTTCTGCCGTGAAGACAGCACGCGCCGAGCTTCTGGCAACGACCCGGTCGAGGTGGATCTTGCGGCCGAGCATGGCGTTGACGGCACCTTCATAGTCGAGCGGCTTCTGGTCGAAGACGCCCGAGACGACGCCGTCGCGCATCGACACGATGCGGTCGGCGAGCCGCCTTATGTCCGACATGCGGTGCGAGATATAGAGGATGGCGACGCCCTGCCCGCGCAACCGGTCGATCAGCGAAAACAGCCGGTCAGCCTCGGCGCTCGACAGCGAGGAGGTCGGCTCGTCGAGGATAAGGACCTTGGGCTGATGCGCCATGGCCCGCGCGATGGCCACCATCTGCCGATCCGCCAACGATAGATCGCTGACGCGCGCCTTGAGGTCGATGGCGAGCCCCATGCGATCGGCGACGGCCCTGGCTTCGGCGCGGACATTGGCAGGCCTGAACAGCAACGACGCGCCCTTGCCGCTCAGCCGGTCGAGCGTCAGATTGGTGGCGACATCGAGATCGGCGACCACACCGTCATTGATGTTCTGATGCACGGTGACGACGCCGGCGCGGATGGCTTCGGCGGGGGTCTGCGGATCGAAGGCCCTGCCGGCGAGCCGCATCGTGCCGGCACCGCGTTCGTAGACGCCGCTGACGATCTTGACCAGGGTGGATTTGCCGGCGCCGTTGGCGCCCATCAGCACAGTCACCTCGCCCGCAAAGAGGTCGAGCGAGATGCCGCCAAGCACCTCGTTCTGGCCGAAGGATTTCTTCAGGCCCTCCACATGGAACACGGCATCTGCGCCCATCCGTTCCTCCCGGATCGTGACGCTATGGGCTCATTCGGCAATTGTCAACACGATTGACATTTGCCAGAGCGCTTCCTAGCTTGGCCCCGCCGCCGTGGCTCCGCTATCGTCGGAAACCACGCGCAGGAGGGGAGAGCATGACCGGGAAGTTCGAAGCATTGTCGGTGGAAACGCTGCCGAAGCGCCTTGGCGGGACCGCGGCGCTGACCGGGCACATCGGCAAGGACGCCAGCCGCTGGAAGGTACAGGAGGTCGGCGACGGCAATCTCAACCTCGTCTTCATTGTCGAGGGCGACCAGGGTGCGGCGGTGGTCAAGCAGGCGCTGCCCTATGTGCGGCTGGTCGGCGACAGCTGGCCGCTGCCGCTGAAGCGCTCCTTCTTTGAATATCATGCGCTGACCAGGCAGGAGGCACGCGCGCCCGGCTCGGTGCCGTCGATCTACCATTTCGACGAGACCCAGGCGCTGATCGTCATGGAATATCTGGCGCCGCCGCACATCATCCTCAGACGCGCGCTGATCGACGGTCGCGAACTGCCGAACATCGCGCGCGACATCGGCCTGTTCATGGCCCGCACGCTGTTCCGCGGTTCCGATCTGTCGATGGTGGCAAAGGATCGCAAGGCCGATCTGGCGCTGTTCGCCGACAATGTCGAGCTCTGCGACATCACCGAGAATCTGGTGTTCTCCGACCCCTATTTCGACGCCAAGATGAACCGGCACACCTCGCCGCAACTCGACGGCCTGGTGGCGGAGCTGCGCGCCGACCGCGACCTCAAGGTCGAGGCGCAGCGGCTGAAACATCTGTTCGCCACCAATGCCGAGACGCTGCTGCATGGCGACCTGCATTCGGGCTCGATCATGGTGACGGACACCGAGACAAGGATGATCGATCCGGAATTCGCCTTCTACGGGCCGATCGCCTTCGACGTCGGCATGCTGCTCGCCAATTTCTGGATGGCCTTCTTCTCGCAGCGCGGCCATGAGCAGAAAGCCAGTCGGGACTCGATGCGCGCCTATCTGCTCGGCGTCACGGCCGAGACATGGGCTACCTTCCGCGCCGAGTTCGCGCATCTGTGGCGGACCGAGCGCACCGGTATGCTCTACCAGAAGAGCCTGTTCGAGGATCAGGGCGACCTGCTCGGCTCCGAACAGGCGCTCGACCACATGCTGCATTCCATCTGGACCGACCTGCTCGGCTTTGCCGGTATCGAGGTGCACCGGCGCATCCTCGGCCTCGCCCACAATGCCGATTTCGAGACCATTGCCGATCAAGACCTGCGCGCCACATGTGAGGCCAAGGCTTTGCGCTTCGGCCGCCACATCGCCGTCAATCGGCGCCAGATCCACGGCATCGACGAGGTCAACAATCTCGCCGCGCTGATCGAACAGGAGAAGAGCCTTTGAACGTCGGCGAACGCCACTACCGCACCATCTGGCTCAGCGACGACAGGCAGTCGGTCGAGATCATCGATCAGCGCTGGCTGCCGCACGAGTTCCGCGTCGAGACGATCGGAACGGTCGCCGGCATCGCCACCGCGATCCGCGACATGTGGGTGCGCGGCGCGCCGCTGATCGGCGTCACCGCCGCTTATGGCGTCGCCATCCAGATGAAGGACGATCCGTCGGACGAGGCGCTCGACGCGGTGTGGGAAACGCTCAGCAAGACGCGGCCGACGGCGATCAACCTGCGCTGGGCGCTGGACGAAATGCGGCGCTTCCTCAAGCCGCTAGCGCCCGAAGAGCGCGCTGAGGCCGCGTACCGGCGTGCCGCCGAGATCGCCGACGAGGATGTCGGCCTGAACCGCGCCATCGGTGAGAACGGGCTTGCCATCATCAAGGAAATCGCGGCGAAGAAGAAGCCGGGCGAGACGGTCAACATCCTGACCCATTGCAATGCCGGCTGGCTGGCGACGGTCGACTACGGCACCGCCACGGCGCCGATCTACCTGGCGACCGAGGCGGGTATTCCCGTCCATGTCTATGTCGACGAGACCAGGCCGCGCAACCAGGGCGCTCAACTGACCGCCTGGGAGATGGCCGGGCACGGCGTGCCGCACACGCTGATCGTCGACAATGCCGGCGGCCATCTGATGCAGCATGGCGACATCGACATGGTGATCGTCGGCACCGACCGCACCACCGCCAATGGCGACGTCTGCAACAAGATCGGCACCTATCTGAAAGCGCTCGCCGCCGCCGACAACGACGTGCCCTTCTATGTCGCGCTGCCCTCGCCTACCATCGACTGGACAGTTGCCGACGGGCTTGCCGAAATCCCGATCGAGGAGCGCTCCGGCGACGAGGTTTCGCTGGTGTGGGGCAAGACGGCGGACGGCAGAATAGCGCAGGTGCGGGTCTCGCCGGATGCCACGCCGGCGGCCAACCCGGCATTCGACGTGACACCGGCGCGGCTGGTGACCGGGCTGATCACCGAGCGCGGCGTGGCCAGGGCTTCGCGCGAGGGGCTGAAGGCAATGTTCCCGGAACGGGGTTAGCCCATCTCCCCCCTCGTGGGGGAGATGTCCGGCAGGAGAGGGGGGCGTGAAGGATCGCGGCCC
>NZ_VFUA01000145.1 GCF_006440735.1 Mesorhizobium sp. B2-7-1
TGCGCAGCCGGCCGATGCTGCTGCTCGGCTCGCTCTCTTATTCGATCTACATGGTCCACATCTTCGTCCAGGCCCGCATGATCAATGTCGGCGGCCTGATCGAACGCAAGCTCGGGCTCGGCATCGTCGGCGACCTGATGCTGCGCGGCGACCACGCGACCGGCTTCGGCGCCGGCTCTCCCTGGATCGGTTTTGCGGCTCTGATCGCCATGCTGATCGCGGTCGTCGTCGCGTCCTGGTTCACCTGGCGCTTCGTCGAAATGCCGGCGCTGGCCTGGTTCCGGCGCCTTTCCAAGCGGATTTGACGGGCTTTGATGCGAAACAGCTAGCCGGCTTCGTTCACCTGCCTGTCATGGGCATCGCCTAACCGGGTTCCGACCCGGAACGGAGCGATTCCCCGATGCGAACACTCTGGCTGAGCCTTCTCCTGTCCGCCGTTTTTGGCACTGTCTCCGGCCACAGTTTAGCCGGCGAGACACGAGCGAGCCAAATCCTCGACCGTTTCGAACATGCCAACCAGTGGCGCGACCACGTGATGATCGCCGCGCACCGCGCCGGCAGCATGCAGGCCGGCAAGACGCTCTATGCCGAGAATTCGCTGGCCGCGGTCGAGGGCTCGATCGCGATCGGCGCCGAGATCGTCGAAGTCGACGTCCGGCGCGCGAAAGACGGGGCGCTCGTCATCATGCATGACAGCTGGCTCGACCGCACGACCACCTGCAAGGGCGAGGTTGTCAAATACACGCTTGCCGAGCTGAAGAAATGCCGGCTGGTCATCGAGGGCACCGGCGCCGTCACCAGCGAGACGGTGTCGACGCTGCGCGAGATGCTGCTTACGACCAGGGACAGGATCCTGATCAACCTCGACAATAAGCTGGAAGTGACCGACCTGCCGGGCATGATCGCGGAGGCGCGCGATCTCGGCATGGCCGATCAGGTGATCGTCAAGGAGAACCTGTGGAACCGGCAGCGCATCGATGCCGCGAGCGCCGCGCTTGCCAAGGCCGGCGGCGGCTTCCAGTTCATGCCGATCCTCGCCGACGACGCCGTGCATGACGCCCTTTTCGCTGGCGAGGTCGACAAGGCATTTGCGCCGCGCGCCATCGAATTGATCAACTGGCGCAACGGCGCCGAGATGCTGACCTCGACCGGCGGTCCGCTGTTCAGCAACCACATGCGGGCGGAAGCGGCGCGGGGCGACTGGCATCTCTGGGCCGACACCTATGCCATCGTCAACAAGCCGGGCGGCTTCCTCGCCGGCGGGCGCGGCGACGAATTAGCCGTTGCCGCCAGCCTGCCGCGCGAAGCCTGGGGTTTTTGGATCGACCGCGGTGCCACCATCATCCAGACCGACGAGCCGAAAGCCGCGATCGAGTGGCTGACGGCCAATGGCTATCGCGTGCCTTATACGAGCGACGGCAAAGCTGCTGAGCCGGCGCATACAGCGAGTATAAACTAGCAGGCGTCAGCGCTGGAACTGCCAATCGCGCCTCACGCCGCTTTCGCCACGCCATCCAGCTCCCGCAGCACATCCGACGACAGCTTCAGCTCGGCGGCCGCAAGGTTCTCCCGCAGATGCCCGACCGATGACGTGCCCGGGATCAAGAGGATATTGGGCGAGCGCTGCAGCAGCCAAGCCAGCGCCACCTGCATCGGCGTTGCGCCGAGCCGTTCCGCGACCCCTGAGAGCGTCGAGGACTGCAACGGGTTGAAGCCGCCCAGCGGGAAGAACGGCACGTAGGCGATGCCGTCTCGCGCCAGCTCATCGATCAGCGCGTCATCGCCCCGGTGCGCCAGATTGTACTGGTTCTGCACGCAGACGATCTTGCAGATCTTGCGGCCTTCCGCGATCTGCGCGCGGGTGACGTTGCTCAAGCCGACATGGCGCACCAGGCCTCTGCGCTGAAGCTCGGCAAGCTTGGTGACTTGCGGCTCGATGGAGCCCTCCGCTGGACCATGCACCCCGAACATGATGCGCAGATTGACGACGTCTATCACCTCGAGGCCAAGGTTACGAAGATTATCGTGCACGGCCTGTTCGAGCTCATCGGCTGTGAAAGCCGGCAACCAGGAGGCGTCTTCGCCACGACGGGCGCCGATCTTGGTGACGATGGTGAGGTCGTCGGGGTAGGGCGCCAGTGCCTCGCGGATCAGCTTGTTGGTTACGTACGGACCGTAATAGTCGCTGGTATCGATGTGGTTGACCCCGTTCGCCACCGCTTCGCGCAGCACGGCGGCCGCCGCGTCATGGTCTTTCGGCGGGCCGAACACGCCTTTGCCCGCAAGCTGCATGGCGCCATAGCCGAGGCGGTTGACCGAGCGGTCGCCGAGTTTGTAGGTGCCGGATTTGTCTACGCTGGACATCGTGGTTCTCCTTCGCTGTCGGCGACGGAGATAGGGCATGGCCGCTGTGCCGATAATCGGCTATATTCGGCACAGCTTGTACGAGATTTAGGACAATGGCGACTGATCTCAACGATCTCCAGGCGTTCATGGCCGTGGCGCGGGCCGGCGGGTTTCGCGAAGGAGCCCGCGCGACGGCGGGCAGCGCGTCCGCACTCAGCGAAGCCATCCGCCGTCTGGAAACCCAGCTCGGTGTGCGGCTGTTCAACCGCACCACGCGTAGCGTCGCCTTGACCGAGGCTGGCGCCGGCCTGCTGGCGCGGCTCGGTCCCGCATTGGGCGAGGTCGAAGCCGCGCTCGATGTGGTGAACGGCTTTCGCGACCGGCCTGCCGGAACGTTGCGGCTCAACGTGCCGATAAGCGCCTCCCGGCTGGTGCTGCCAAGAATCGTTCCGGGATTTCTGGCGGCCTATCCTGCCATTCGCCTGGAGGTGATTGCCGAGGAGAACTTTATCGATCTGCTGGTGGCTGGCTGCGATGCCGGCATCCGCTATGACGAGCGGCTGGAGCAGGACATGATCGCCGTGCCGATCGGGCCGCGCACGCAGCGCTTCACCACCTCCGCCGCGCCGGCCTATCTTGACCGGCACGGTCGGCCGCAGCATCCCCGCGACCTGCTTGGCCATGCCTGCGTGCGCGGCCGCTTCCCGAGCGGGGTCATGACACCCTGGGAGTTCGAGCGGGATGGTGAGGTGGTGCGGGTCGATACCACGGGACCATTGCTCGTCAGCATTGGTGGAGGCGTCGATCTCGCCATCGATGCGGCGATCGCCGGCGTCGGCATTCTGTGGCTCTTCGAGGACTGGGTGCGTCCGCATTTCGAGAGCGGCGTGCTGGAACCTGTGCTGGAGCCGTGGTGGCAGCAATTTTCCGGGCCGTTTCTCTACTATCCCGGGCGCCGCCTAGTGCCGGCGCCACTGCGCGCCTTCATCGACTACATCAAAACGCCGGCCGGGCACTGGTAATGAAAACAAAAAAGGCCGCCCGAAGGCGGCCTTTCGAAATGCTTGGACTTCGTAACGCTTAGCGCTTCGAGAACTGGAAGCTGCGGCGGGCCTTCGCCTTGCCGTACTTCTTGCGCTCGACCACGCGGCTGTCGCGGGTGAGGAAGCCGCCCTTCTTGAGCACCGAGCGCAGGCCCGGCTCATAGTAGGTCAGCGCCTTGGAGATGCCGTGACGCACAGCACCCGCCTGGCCGGAGAGGCCGCCGCCGATGACGGTGGCGACGATGTCGTACTGGCCGGCGCGGTTGGCCGCGACGATCGGCTGGTTGAGGATCATCTGCAGCACCGGACGCGCGAAATAGGTCGCGAATTCCTTGTCGTTGACGGTGATCTTGCCGGAGCCCGGCTTCACCCAGACGCGCGCGATGGCGTTCTTGCGCTTGCCGGTGGCGTAGGCGCGGCCCGACTTGTCGAGCTTCTGGATATGCACGGGCGCGGCCGGCTGCGCGGCGACGGTGCCGAGTTCTGCGAGCGAGGAAAGCTCAGCCATTATGAAGCCCTCTTGTTCTTGGAGTTCAGCTTGGCCACGTCGAGCGTGACGGGCTGCTGGGCGGTGTGCGGATGCTCGGCGCCTGCATAGACGCGGAGATTCTTCATCTGGCGGCGGCCAAGCGGGCCGCGCGGGATCATGCGCTCGACGGCCTTCTCGACGACACGCTCGGGGAAACGGCCCTCGAGCAGCTGGCGCGCGGTGCGCTCCTTGATGCCGCCGGGGTGGCCGGTGTGCCAGTAATAGACCTTGTCGGTGTACTTCTTGCCGGTGAACACCACCTTGTCGGCATTGATGACGATGACATTGTCGCCATCATCGACATGCGGGGTGAAGGTGGGCTTGTGCTTGCCGCGCAGATGGTTGGCGATGACAGTGGCCAGACGACCGACGACGAGACCTTCGGCGTCGATCAGCACCCACTTCTTCACCACATCCGCAGGCTTCTGCGAAAAGGTAGCCATGGTTTTGCTCTCACGTTGACCTTTTCTGACAGTGCCAGAAAAAGGCGTTTCTTGTTGCTTGGATTGACGGAAGGCCGGAGCCGACCCGCCAATAACAAAAACGGCGGCCTTTGCGGGCCGCTGCTTCGGGAGGGCTTATAGGCGAGGGCGCTTAGCGCGTCAAGGCAGCGGAAAATGCGTATAGCGAACAAAATGTAGAAAAAACAATAGGTTGGTTGAATGGTATTATTTTACCACAAGGTCGCCTCACGTAAGCCGCCGGACTAGGGGCACCGAAACCAGATAGGCCCCACGGGACAGCACGGCACGGATTTCGGGAATAGAGATCATTGCCTCATGGCTGGACGGCTCGGCAACTGGCATATCCTCGGCCCAGATCTGCAGAGCCTCGACTGCGTTTGGAACGATATCCTTTTCCTCGTCCGCAGCCGAAAAGCAGCCGGGAATGTCCGGGAATTGAACACCGAACGCGCTATCTCCGGTCTTTTCAACAAGCGCGAAGTAGCTCTTCATTTCAACCTCTTGAGTCCCGCTTCCTTGGGATCGAATAAGTGCCCGTGGCGTGCGCTACCGTGTGGCGGTCCGGGCCTGCGACGATGTCGATGTCGAACACCATCAGGCTCTTGCCGAGCTTTAGGATGCGGCAATGGCCGTCGATCGGACCGGCTTCGGCCTTGCGCATGAAGTTGATGTCGAGGTTGACCGTCACCGATAGCGCGTCCGGGCCGGCGTGGCTGAGCACGCAGACATAGCCACCGATGTCGGCCAGCGTGAACAGCGACGGACCCGAGACCGTGCCGCCCGGGCGCAGATGCCGCTCGTCGGCGTTGAGCCGCACCGTGCAGCCGCCGGGAAACACGTCGATCGCCTCATAGGAGGTGAAATTGTCGTTGAGCTGCGGATAGACGCTCGCCATCAGCGCATTGACTTCCGCCGCATTGAGCATCGGCTTCAGATCGCTTTGGGCAGGCATGGGCGGCGTCCTATATGAGATGGCAAGCTCCGGGCGATTGTGCCTGGACCAAACGGTGCGACGGAGAAAACACGCCTCGCGGCTGTTCTTCAACCGGCAGCGTGGTAGTTCTATTGCTCCATGCACCTGCGAGCGCTGACCCGAAAGGTTGGAAATGGCCGAAGTCGTCGCCATCAAGCCCGCCGTCGCCGACGGCCCCGTTCTTGTAAGTCAGGACAAGGGCGTCTTGCGCCTCACGCTCGCCAGCCCGCCGGCCAATGCGCTGTCGCTGGCGACGATGGCGGCGCTGCAAGCCGAGTTCGATCGCGTCAAGGCCGACAAATCCGTGCGCGTCATTATCCTGGCGGCATCGGGAAAAGTGTTCTGTGCCGGCCACGACCTCAAGGAAATGACGGCGCATCGCGCCGAGCCGGATCGCGGCAAGGCCTTCTTCCAACAGACCTTCGCGGCCTGCGCAAGCCTGATGCAGACCATCGTGCGCCATCCCAAGCCGGTGATCGCCGAGGTCGACGGCCTGGCGACTGCGGCCGGCCTGCAACTGGTCGCCAGTTGCGACCTCGCCATCGCTTCGCACGAGGCGAGCTTCTGCACGCCCGGCGTCAATATCGGCCTGTTCTGCTCGACGCCGATGGTGGCGCTGTCGCGCAACGTCTCGCGCAAGCAGGCGATGGAAATGCTGCTCACCGGCGAGACGATCGACGCCGCGACCGCAAAGGAATTCGGCCTGATCAATCGTATCGTGCCGCGCGAATATCTGAATCAGGTTGTCAACAAATACGCGCAAACCATTGCTTCAAAATCCTCTTTGGTCGTCAAGACCGGCAAGGAAGCGTTCTATGCCCAGGCCGAAATGGGGCTCGCGGACGCCTATGCTTATACCGGCCGGGTGATGGTGGAGAACATGCTGGCGCGCGACGCCGAAGAAGGGATCGGCGCCTTCATCGGCAAGCGCAAGCCCGAATGGACCGACGAGTAACCGGTTTGAATGAAGACGCGCCATCCCATCCTTGAAGGTTCGACGTGGCCGCCCGCAGGCAACTGACGCGGCTGAAAGCGCCTTATCTCAAGCGCATCCTGCTTGAGCCGTCGCGCGTGTCCGACTGGGAAAAATATCCCTGGAACCTGCCGCTCTTCGGTGAGCGCGCATTCGAGTTCGAATTCGCTTCGGCCATCACCATCATCGTCGGCGAAAACGGCACCGGTAAATCGACCCTGCTCGAAGCCATCGGCGCGCTGGCCGGCTATGACGAGGCGGGCGGCGGCAAGGGTTATCGTCCGGTAGATCATTCCATCGCCATCGACAAAAGCGGTGCGTCACTCGCCGGGACATTTCGCGCGCATTGGCTGCCAAAGGTCACCGCCGGCTGGTTCTTCCGCGCCGAGTCCTTTTACTCGGTCGCCCGCTATCTGGATAAGGCGGCGGTTGAAGATCCGTTCGGGCCGCCGCCCCCCGATTTCCTGTCCTGGTCGCATGGCGAGGGCTTCATCCGCTTCTTCGAGGAGCGTTGCCGCAGGCAGGGCATCTATATTCTCGACGAGCCCGAAAGCGCGCTGTCGCCGACGCGCCAGATCGAACTGCTCAAGCTGCTCCGGCGCATGGAGCAGTCGGGCACCGCGCAGGTCATCATGGCGACGCACTCGCCACTGCTGATGGCCTGCCCGAATGCGCGGCTCTTCCGCATCAGCCGCTTCGGCCTCGACCTGATCGATTTTCAGGACACCGATCATTTTCGCATGATGCGCGACTTCTGCAGCGATCCGGCTGCCTTTCTCGCCGAAGCGCTGTATGAGGACGAGCCATGAATCACGATACCTATGACAACGCCTATATCGCCGGCATCCTCAATTCGGTGAAGACGATCGCTATGGTCGGTGCATCGCCCAACGATGTGCGGCCGAGCTATTTCGTGCTGAAATATCTTTTGGCTAAGGGCTTTTCGGTGCTGCCGATCAATCCCGGCCATGCCGGCAAACAGATCCTAGGGCAGACGGTCTATGCCAGCCTGGCCGATCTGCCGCAGCCGGTCGACATGGTCGACATTTTTCGTGCCTCCTCGGCAGTGCCGGGCATCGTCGACCAGGTGCTCAAGCTCGATCCGTTGCCCAAGGTCGTCTGGATGCAGCTCAGCGTGCGCCATGACGAGGCTGCTGCGCGGGCCGAGGCCGCCGGCATCAAGGTGGTGATGAACCGCTGCCCGAAGATCGAATATGGCAAGCTGTCCGGCGAGATCGGCTGGACCGGCGTCAACTCCGGCGTTCTGTCGTCGAAAAAACCCTTGATGCGCCAGGGGTTTCAGAGCTTCGGCGTGCGGCAGAAATAAGCGGATCGCGGCTCGCGCAAAATTATTCCGGGAAGAAATGCATTTTCCCGGGCGTTCGTCGCAGATCGCGCCCCGAAAGGTATTTTCTTCTTTGCATTCCCACTCGGGCTTCGCCAAGAATGCCCGGCGATTTTCGAAAGATTTGAGAGGGAGGTTTCGATGACCCGTACGCCCGGTTTCAACACTCTAGCGGTCCATGCCGGCGCCAAGCCAGATCCGGCAACCGGCGCCCGCGCCACGCCGATCTACCAGACCACCTCCTTCGTCTTCGACGATGCCGACCATGCCGCCTCGCTGTTCGGGCTGAAGGCCTTCGGCAACATCTACACCCGCATCATGAATCCGACGCAGGCGGTGCTGGAGGAGCGCCTTGCCGCGCTGGAAGGAGGCACCGCGGCACTCGCCGTCGCCTCCGGCCATGCCGCTCAGGTGCTGGTCTTTCACAATCTGATGCAGCCTGGCGACAACTTCATCGCCGCCAACAAGCTCTATGGCGGCTCGATCAACCAGTTCGGCCATGCCTTCAAGAACTTCGGCTGGGAAGTTCGCTGGGCCGAAGCGAATGATCCGGCGACCTTCGAAAGCCAGATCGACGACAAGACCAAGGCGATCTTCATCGAAAGTCTTGCCAACCCCGGCGGTATCTTCGTCGATATCGAGAAGATCGGCGACATCGCTCGCAGGCACGGCCTGCCGCTAATCGTCGACAACACGCTGGCCTCGCCCTACCTAGTGCGGCCGATCGAGCACGGCGCCGATATCGTCGTGCATTCGCTGACCAAGTTCATCGGCGGCCACGGCAATTCGATCGGCGGCGGCATCATCGACGGCGGCACCTTCGACTGGTCGAAATCCGGCAAGTATCCGATGCTGTCGGAGCCGCGTCCTGAATATGGCGGTCTCGTCCTGCATGAGACCTTCGGCAATTTCGCCTTCGCGATTGCCGCGCGCGTGCTTGGCCTGCGCGACATCGGCGCCGCGATCTCGCCCTTCAACGCCTTCCTGCTTTTGACCGGCCTGGAAACGCTGCCCCTGCGCATGCAGCGCCACTGCGACAATGCGGCGAGCGTTGCCGGCTGGCTCTCAAACCATCCCAAGGTTGCCTGGGTGAACTATCCCGGACTGCCGAGCGACAAGAACAATGCGCTGCAGAAGAAATACTCGCCGCAGGGCGCCGGCGCCGTCTTCACCTTCGGCCTCAAGGGCGGCTATGCGGCCGGCGTCAAGTTCGTCGAGGGGCTGGAACTGTTCTCGCACCTGGCCAATGTCGGCGACACCAAGTCGCTGGTCATCCATCCGGCCTCGACCACGCACCGCCAGCTTTCCGACGAACAGAAGGTCAAGGCCGGCGCAGGGCCCGACACCGTGCGCCTTTCGGTCGGCATCGAGGATGTCAACGACATCGTCGCCGATCTCGAACAGGCGCTCGGCAAGGTCTGATATGTCGGCCTTTCTAGCGGTCAATGTCGACGCCGTCGAACCGGAGGCCGGCGCGCCGGCCCCGGATCGGGTGGTTTCGGGCGATCCGAAATTCCGTACCTGGAATGTCGAGGAGCGCGACGGCAGCCTCTACGCCGGTATCTGGGAAGCGACGCCGGGCAAATGGCGCATCGTCTATGACGAATGGGAGTTCTGCCACATCCTGTCCGGCGTCTCGGTCATTGCCGAGGATGGCGGCGAGGCGCGCACGTTGCGGGCAGGCGACAGTTTCGCGCTGAGGCCGGGGTTCCAGGGCACATGGGAAGTGCTCGAGACGACGCGCAAGGAATATGTGATCAAGCTTTGAATGCGCTCCTATTGGCGGAGGCTACGCTGGAGGCTGGCCGGAACGCCCGTCGCTTCGTCATTCCATGGCGGAGCAAGGAGCGAAGCGACGCGCGCAGACGATAGAAATCCATGCCGCAACGTTAAGGCTGCTACCACGGCGAAGAATTCTGCTCCGCTGCATCCCTCGGCCAAAGTCACGGAATGGATCCCTGTGTCTGCGCTCCGCTTCGCGTCGCTACGCCCATGGATGACGGCGTTCGGAAGGCCTCAGCTCAAAAGGCCACAGCCACCTTCTCCAGCCCATGGAAATGGTAAGTGTCGCGGAAGCGCGGCTTCTCGGCTACCCTCAATTTCGGCAGCCGGTCGAACAGCGTCTTCAGTGACACCTGGAGCTCCAGTCTGGCCAGCGGCGCGCCGATGCAGAAATGGATGCCGGCGCCGAAGGAGACGTTCTTCTGGTCGGTGCGGGCAGGATTGAAGGTATCGGGTTCGGCAAAAGCCAGAGGATCGTGATTGGCCATGCCGAGCAGCAGCGCTACCATCTCGCCGGGCTTGACCAGGATGCCCGGCGAAACCTCGATTTCCTCATAGGCATAGCGCAGGAACATATGCAGCGGCGCATCGAAGCGCAGGCATTCCTCGACCGCCGCGGCATTCGTCTCGGGTGTGGCAAAGAAGCGGCGGGGATCGCCGCCTTGCGCGAGGATCGCGCGCACCGCATTGCCGGTTTGGTGAACGGTCGCCTCGTGACCGGCATTGAGAAGCAGGATGGCCGAGGACACCAGCTCGTCCTCGGAAAGCTTCTGGCCGTTGTCCTGGGCCTCGATCAGCAGCGACAGCAGGTCGTCGCCCGGCTTCTTACGCCGTTCGGCGACGTAGCCGCGCAGGAACGAGGAAAAGTCGCGCGCGGCACGGTTGGCCGTGTCCTCGATTTCGCGCGTGCGGCCATGCATGTACATGGCGACCATCCGATGCGACCAGTCGAGCAGTTGCGGCCCCATCGCGACCGGAACGCCGAGCATTTCGGCGATGATGGTGATCGGCAAGGGCGAGGCGTAGGCGGACAGAAGGTCGGCGCCGTTTGGCTCGAAGCGGTTGATCAACTCATTGGCCAAGGCCTCGACGCGTGGCCTGAGCCGCTCGACCTGGCGTGAGACGAAGGCGCGGTTGACCAGCGTTCTGAGCCGCGTATGCACCGGCGGCTCGAGCTCCAGCATGGAATTGGCCTCGATCGCGTCGAAGGCCATGAGATGCGAGCGGTCGTCGCCTACGCCGCGACTGTCAGGAATCCCGGCCGGGTTCTGCCGGCCGAAACGGCGGTCGCGCAGCAGCCGGTTGACGTCGTCGAAGCCGCCAAAGCACCAGAAGCCATAGTCTTCCCAGAAGAAGGCGCTCGAAGCACCATGCATGAAGGCATACGCCTCATAAGGGTTTTGCACGAAGGCCGGCTCGTGCGGGTCGAGACGCAGGCGACGGCTGGCGGGGTCGAAGGCGAGATAGGCTGGCTTCATGGGTTGACCATTAGCGCGCCTTGTCAGTCCGATGCCAGTTGGTATTTCTGGCTGCCAACTCGAAGCCGATAGCGCAGCAAGCAGAAATCGTAACCGTCAGTGGCCTGTCTTCAGGATGCTCGCCACTTTGGCGGCAATAGCCGCGTCCAGCGCCGGCCAGTTCGCCAGCAGTTCGCGGGGAAAACGGTAGGTCAGGCTGAGATCGTCGCCAACCTGGATGTCGCGCTCGCAGGGCGCCAGCGATTCCTCCGCGCTCGGACCGCTCAGGCAGCGGGCGACGAACGGATCCTTGCCGGGACGTTCAGCGACGGCCAGCACCTCGTTCAGATAGCCTGACTTTTCGCTGAAGGCGTAAACCGTCGTGCCGCCCGGGCCGGGCGTGCCCGGCTTTTCGATCAGGGCGCTGTAGATCGGCGCGAAGCGGCCGCTCATGTCGCGCGACATCATCCGCGGTTCGAACGACAGGAAGATGATCTTCCTGGTCGTCGTGTGGTTGAAATCGTCGCGCGCGGCCGTGCTGTAGCCGTCCATCTCGGGATAGCGCAGATAAAGATCGAGCCGCGAGGCGATGCCGTCGCGCCGCGCCTGGTCGAAGCGAATGAAGTTTGCCGGCACGCTGATCAGATTGTTGCCCATGACGATCTGGCGCACCGTCGCATCATCCGTATAGCCGGCCATGGCGATGGACCGTCCAAGCCATTTGCCGCCGACGCTGATCGCCACCGAAAGCAGCGCCAGCGCCGCGAAGATGTAGAAGACCCGCTTCATCAAGGTCGAATCGACGACCTGGAATTCAGCGCTCTCGGCCACGGTTGCCTGTCTCATTCCTCTTCCCCGATCCGCCCATCTGTCCTTCGGCGGCACAGCCTGCGCGGCATGGCTCTTGCAGCGCGTTGGCACGACTGTGCGTATTCATGGTAAACGGTTGGTAAACATGGATCCCGTTGTGCTTGTTCTTTACGCGTTTGCGGTTGGTGTCACGGCCTGCGGACTGGCCGGATCTGCCATGGAACTTTTGTCCGGCCGGCGCCTCGCCTTTGCCGAACCCTATGTTTCGCCCGTCCATATCCTGCGTTCACTGGCGGCGACGGCTTGCGCCGGGCCGTTCATGCTCACCAACGAGGCTTTGGCCGCCCGCCGAGAAGGCCGCATCGGCACGATGGCGCTGTTGTCCTGCGGTTGCACGGCCATCGCCTGGGCCTTGGCCCTCGGCGTCGTGCTCATTGCCATTGCATCCTGGGCAACCGCCAACCTAGGGTCTCTCGAATTCGCTGGTTGAGACGAATCGGAGACGAAAAATGCCGATCTATGCGATCGATGGGAAGGCGCCTGAATTCGAGGACGCCGATACGAACTGGATCGCGCCGGACGCGACGCTGATCGGCAACATCACGATTGGTCGTAATGTCGGCTTCTGGTTCGGCGTCGTCATCCGTGGCGATGGCGAGCTCATTGCGATCGGCGCCGACACCAATGTGCAGGAACATACGATCATGCACACCGATCCGGGCTTTCCGCTGACCATCGGCAAAGGCTGCACGATCGGCCACAGGGCGCTGCTGCATGGCTGCACGATCGGCGACAACAGCCTGATCGGCATGGGCGCCATCGTGCTGAACGGCGCCAGGATCGGCAACAACTCGCTGGTCGGCGCCGGCGCCCTGGTGACGGAAAACAAGGTTTTTCCGGACAATTCGCTGATCGTTGGTTCGCCCGCCAAGGTGATAAGGACGCTCGATGAAGCAGCGATCGAGCGGCTGCGCGTCTCGGCCGCGCATTACGTGGCCAACGCAAAACGCTTCAAGGCCCAGCTGAAAGCAGTGTGACGGCTGCGGGCTGGCAGCTCCGTGCGACTTCATCAGCGGCGATTGTTCATAGCCTCACGCAGCAGGAAAGCGCCGGCTTCGAAACCGGCTTCTTCCGCACCTTCCAAGGCCGTTTCGTAGTCGTCGATGCGGGTCCTCAGCAAGGGGTCCGCGCCTGACAGGAGCAGCAGCTGGATCGCCTCGGCGTCGCGCCGGGACACCGCGTAGTGCAGCGGCGTCCAATCGTTCACACCGCGCATATCCGGGCCGGCGGCATGTTCGAGCAGGATACGCACGACCTCCAGCCGGTCCGGTCGTTCCGTCGACAACGCCGCGATGATCGAGGGAAAACCGGCAGGATCTTCATAATTCGGGTTGGAGCCGGCATCGAGTAAGGCAGTGACGAATGCGGCCGGGCTCCAGTAGATCGCATATTCCAGCGGATGCCCAAGGCCGAGCTCGAACGGCATCCGCTCGTCGAACCAGCGCGCCGAGCCGCCGAGCGCCTTGCCAAGTCCGTCGAAGTCACCCGCCTTGAAGGCCTCGTCTATGGCCTTGAAAAGCCGATGGCGCTCGCAGCGATCGTCAGGGATTTCCAGCATTGCCCGTAACCCAGAAGCTCCATAGTGCATCTGTCAATCGGCCTTGGGAAGATGAACAAAATAGTTTCAGGGCTTATACCGCTTTGCTTACTGAGCCTTTCGAGCGTTTGTGCTTCAGCCGTATTCGCATAGCGCCACTCTTCGATGTCTCGATTTCGAATTCCTCCGTCTTCCTCACGAGATCACTGAGTTTGCCGAAGCCATAGGTGCGAGGGTCAAAATCGGAGAACAAGTTTGACAGCTGCTTGCCGAAGGTCCCGAGGAGAACCCATCCATCCTCGCTCTCCATTTGGCCGATGACTTTCTTGAGCATCGGCGTAGCCGCGTTTAGCGCATGAAGCGGCCTTGCGGTTACGGCTGTATCTTGAGGGCTAACCGCGCCGGGAAGAAGATTTTCAGTGTAAACGAAGCGGCGGCACGCTTGCCGAAAACTCTCCGGTGTTTTCTGCTCTCCGAAGCCGAAAACATCGACGCCTTGTTCGCGGATTCGTGCTGCAAGCCTCGTAAAATCGCTGTCGGACGAAACCAAGCAGAAGCCGTCAAAGCGGCCGCTGTGCAGTAGGTCCATGGCATCGATCACCAGAGTGATATCGGACGCGTTCTTCCCCGTGGTGTAGGCGAATTGCTGCTGCGGGATGATGGCATACTTCGAAAGAACGTCTGCCCAACCCCTCGATCTCGCGTTTGAGAAGTCGCCGTAAATACGGCGGACGCTGGCTTCGCCCATTTTTGCGATCTCTTCAAACAAGCCGTCGGCGATTTTCGCCGAGGCGTTGTCGGCATCGATAAGGACTGCGAGGCGTGGGGATTTAGGCTCGGTCACCATGCAGTGCTCTCGGTTGCTTCCACCTGCAATTGTTCCTGTTGGGCTGACGCGTTCGCGGCAGCCAGAAGGTAGCAACCAGTGAGCGTGGCGTCGAATCCCATGGCCCCGAAATAGCGGAGCCGGCCCCGGGACAGGGG
>NZ_VFUA01000146.1 GCF_006440735.1 Mesorhizobium sp. B2-7-1
GATGGCTGCGATGGTCGCATGCGCGATGATCGGGCCGACGCTCGGGATCGTCGTCAGCCGCAAGGCCGCTTGCTGCTTTCTTGGCCAGATCGATACCAAATCTGATAGCTTGCATGACGGACGGTCTCCTCCGCTGGGGTTTCAACACGACCAGCTTGGCACATTCGATGCCGCAAGGGGCCGTCCACCCATCATTCTAGGGCGGAGCAAGGAGCGGAGCGACGCGGCGCAGACCGGGGAATCCATGCCGTTACGTCGAGGCGTTGCCACGGTGCAGAATTCTGCCCCGCTGCATATTTCGGCCCAGGTCACGGAATGGATCCTCGGGTCTGCGCTCCGCTTCGCGTCGCTCTGCCCGTGGATGACGAAGCGCGCAAGCTTCGGCCAATCGCGAACGTCCGCCCCGGTCTGCGCCGCCGCGACGCTTCTGGGTCATGGCATGGATTCCAGGGTGTGCGCGCGTCGCTTCGCTCCTTGCTCCGCCCTGGAATGACGGAGTCACTTAAAAGCGAGGCTGCTCGTCACCCGAAATACCGGTTCATCTTCTTTGCCAGCTCGATATCCAGCGCCGTGACGCCGCCTGCGTCATGCGTGTTCAGGGTCACGCCGACGGTCTTGTAGACATTCGACCAATCCGGGTGGTGGTCCATCTTTTCGGCGGCCAGCGCCACGCGCGTCATGAAGGCGAAGGCCTCGGAGAAATTCTTGAAGACGAACTTGCGCTTGATGGACGCGCCGTCGGCGGCGAGCGACCAGCCGTCGAGCTCGGCCAGGGCCGTGGCGATCGCATCCTTGCTGAGTTTCTCTCTGCTCATGTCGGTTTCCTGTGCTATTCGGGAAAAATGACCCGCACCATAGTGCATGTCGCCCAAAAGTGCGCAGCGGTTTTGAGGTGACGACAGGCAAGAAACAACTGCCGGATCGATGAGCGCGAAGCCCATGAATTCCGTTCTGTTCGTCTGCCTCGGCAACATCTGCCGATCGCCGCTGGCGGAAGGCGTGTTTCGCGCGGTGCTTGCCGGGCAAGGCAAGGACCTGGCGATCGATTCGGCCGGGACCGGCGGCTGGCATGCCGGCGAAGAGCCCGACCGGCGCTCGATCGCGGTGGCCGCAAAGCACGGCGTCGACATTTCGGGGCAGAGGGCGCGCAAGCTGCGGCCGGAGGATTTTTCGCGTTTCGACCTGATCCTCGGCATGGACCGGGCGAATGTGCGCGACCTCAAGGCGCTGGCGCCGCAGGCCGCGCGCGACCGCATCCATCTCTATCTGGATTTCGCGACGGGGAAGGCCGTGGACGTGCCCGATCCCTATTACGACGGCGCCGAGGCCTTCGCTTCGGTCTATCGCATGATCCGCGAGGCGTCGGAGGCGCTGGCGAAGCGGCTCGAGGCCAGCGTTTCGCCGGCCAGCGGCCAGGCTTCCTCGACGATGTAGGGACCGCCGCCGACCGAATCGCGCGACGACATCAGGACGAAGCGGCCGACGCGGAAGGGCAGCGCGGAAAAATTGCCGCGCGCCGAAAGATATTGCGCGACATCGAGCGGGTTCCCGTTGCGCAGGCGCGCCAGGGTTACATGTGGCGAGAACTTGCGCGGATCGGCCGGCAGCCCGAGCCGCTGGCAGATGCGGTCGATCTCGCCCTGCAGCGCCGTCAGGTCCGGCGAAGCCGATACGCCGGCCCACACCGCATGCGGCTTCTTGCCGCCGAAGGCGCCGACGCCGGAGAGCGTCATCTGGAAAGCGGGGCGGTGAACCCTGTCGAGCGCGTTGGCGATCTCGTCGGCGACATGGCCCTCGACATCGCCGATGAAACGCAGCGTCAGATGGTAGTTTTCGACGTCGATCCAGCGCGCGCCGGGCAGCCCGCCCCGGAGCAGGGACAATGAGAGAGCGGCGTCACGTGGAATTTCGAGGGCGGTGAAAAGACGTGGCATGTGAAGCCTCCTGTCCTCGAATCGAAACTCTCGGCCCTTAGCGAATCATCGATGCAGGCGCGGGGCAAGCGGTTTGTTGTCCACAATGTTTCCCCAGCGGAAAGCGTGGCATTCCGGACTCATGGCGGACCCTCATGATGGACCGCCATTGTCGGCGATCGCCTTCTCGACCATGGGAAGGATGCGCTCGACCATGACGTCGACCCCCCGGGGATTGGGATGCATGCCGTCCTCGATCTGCAGATCCGGGTGGCCGGCGACGCCGTCGAGAAAGAACGGATAGAGCGGAACGCCGTATTTTTCGGCAAGCCGCGGATAGATGGCGTCGAAGGCCTTCTGGTAGTCGGCGCCGAGATTGGGGGCGGCGCGCATGCCGGCCAGAAGCACGGGAATGTTGCGCTGCTTGAGCTTGCCCAGCATCGCGTCGAGGTTCTTCTCGGTGATCTCGGGCGAAAGGCCGCGCAGCATGTCGTTGGCGCCAAGCTCGAGGATGACCAGCCTTGTGCCGTCCGGCACCGACCAGTCGAGCCGCGCCAGCCCGCCGCTCGAGGTGTCGCCCGACACGCCGGCATTGGCAACGGTGACGTCGAGGCCCTTCGCTTTCAGGGCCGCCTGCAGCCTGTCGGTGAAGCCCTGGCCAGGGCCGAGGCTGAAGCCCGCCATCAAGCTGTCGCCGAAGCCGACGATGCTGAAGGTGGCGGCGCGCGCCGGCGAAATGGCGCCGCAAAGGGCGAGGAAAAGGATGAGGGCTGCGGCAAAACGGTGTTTGAAAGCCATGCGGCGAGCCCCATATGACCGGAACAATCCAAGGGAGGAGACACCGGCCGTCTCCTTTTTCACATATAGGGCGCTTTCATTGTGACAGAAGCCGTCATCGCGCTGAGGGACGTATCGCTGACGCTCGGCGAGGGCGCGTCCTCCGTCCATGTGCTGAAGGGCGTGAGCCTCGATGTGGCGGCCGGCGAAGCCACCGGCATCGTCGGTCCGTCCGGTTCGGGCAAGTCCACCCTGCTCATGGTTCTTGCCGGTCTGGAACGAGTCGATTCGGGCACGGTCCGAATCGCCGGCGAGCTCATAAACGGCAAAAGCGAGGATCAGATTGCATCGTTTCGCGGGCGAAACATTGGCATCGTCTTCCAGTCCTTCCACCTCATTCCCAACATGACGGCGCTCGAGAACGTCGCGGTGCCGCTGGAGCTTGCCGGCCATGCCGACCCGTTCGGCGTCGCGGCGCGCGAGCTTGCCGCGGTCGGCCTGAGCGACCGGGTGACGCACTATCCGGGCGAGCTTTCCGGCGGCGAGCAGCAGCGCGTGGCGATCGCCCGGGCGCTGGCGCCGTCGCCGCGCATCCTCATTGCCGACGAGCCGACCGGCAATCTCGACCAGGCTACGGGAAAGCAGATTGCCGATCTTCTGTTCGCCAAGGCGGTGGAACGCGGCATGACGCTGGTGCTGGTCACGCATGATCCGGCGCTTGCCGCGCGTTGCGCGCGCCAGGTCTCGATGCGTTCGGGGCGGATCGAGGACGCGCCGAAGCCGGTGAAGGTGCCGGCCTGATGCGGACATTGAAGCTCGCCATCCGCTTCTCGCTGCGAGAGATGCGCGGCGGCCTGTCGGGCTTCATGATCTTCCTTGCCTGCATCGCGCTCGGCGTCGCGGCGATCGGCGGCGTCAATTCGGTGGCGCAGGCGATCAGTGCCGGCGTCGCCGACCAGGGCCAGACGCTGCTTGGCGGCGATCTGCGCTTCCAGGTCAACCAGCGCAGCGCTTCGGATGCCGAGCTCGGCTTCATCAAGCGCCTCGGCACGGTCTCGCAGACGTCCGGCATGCGCTCGATGGCGCGGCTGGAGGATGGCTCGGACCAGGCGCTGGTCGAGGCAAAGGCCGTCGACGACGCCTATCCGCTCTACGGCTCGCTGGAGACCGATCCGGCGCTGCCGAAGGAGCAATTGTTCGGCGAGAGGTCCGGGGTGTTCGGCGCCGCCGCGCCCGATCTTTTGTTCGACCGGCTCAATCTGCACATCGGCGACAGGCTGAAGCTCGGCAGCGCCATTTTCGAGCTGCGCGCCAGGCTGGTCGGCGAGCCGGATGCGGTGTCGGACGGTTTTGGCTTCGCGCCGCGGCTGATGATCTCGCGCGAAGGCCTTGCCGCATCCGGCCTGGTGCAGCCCGGCAGCCTGGTCGAGAACGCCTATAAGGTGAGGCTGCCGGATGGCGCCTCTGAGGCGCGGATCAAGGGCATCCAGGCCGAGGCCGCGGCGGATTTCCCGCAGGCCGGCTGGTCGATCCGCACGCGCAGCAATGCCGCCCCCGCGCTCTCCGCCAACATCGAGCGTTTCTCGCAATTCCTCACCCTGGTCGGGCTGACCGCGCTGGTGGTCGGCGGCGTCGGCGTGGCGAATGCCGTGCGCGCCTATCTCGACGGCAAGCGCGGCGTCATCGCCACCTTCAAGAGCCTCGGCGCCTCGGGCGGCTTCGTCTTCACCGTCTATCTCGTGCAGATCCTTCTGATCGCGGGCCTCGGCATCGTGCTCGGGCTCGTGCTCGGCGCAGCGATGCCGTTCGTGGCCAGCGCGTTCCTGCAATCTGTCATCCCCGTGCCGGCGCAAGGCGGCTTCTATCCTGGCGCGCTTGCCATGGCCGCGCTCTTCGGCCTGCTGGTGACGCTGGCCTTCGCGCTTCTGCCGCTCGGCCGCGCCCGCGACGTGCCGGCGACGGCGCTGTTTCGCGAAATGGGATTCGAGAGCCGCGGCCTGCCGCGCCTGCCCTATACCGGCGCGGCACTTGCGATCGTCGTCGCGCTGGCGGCGCTGGCGATCCTTTCGGCCAACGACTACCGCATCGCCTCGATCTTCGTCGGCGCCACGGTCTTTGCCTTCCTGGTGCTGCGGCTGGTGGCGGTGCTGGTGCAGTGGGCGGCAAAAAAGAGCCCGCGCGCGCGTTTCGTGTCGCTGCGGCTGGCGCTCGGCAACATCCACCGTCCGGGCGCGCTGACGCCCTCCGTGGTGCTCTCGCTCGGCCTCGGGCTGACGCTGCTGGTGACGCTGGCGCTGATCGACGGGAATCTGCGGCGGCAGATCTCCGGCAGCCTGCCGGAGCGGGCGCCGAACTTCTTCTTCGTCGACATCCAGAGCAGCGACGTCGATGCCTTCGCCAGCCTCGTGGGCAAGGAATCGCCGCAAGGAACGCTGGTCAAGGTGCCGATGCTGCGCGGCCGCATCATGGCGCTGAACGGCGTCGCCGTCGACAAGGTGAAGATCCCGGCCGACGGCGCCTGGGTGCTGCGCGGCGACCGCGGCCTGACCTATGACGCGAAGCAGCCGGAAAACGCGACGCTGACCGAAGGCAAATGGTGGCCGCAGGACTATTCCGGGGAGCCGCTGGTGTCGTTCTCGGCCGAGGAGGGCAAGGCGATCGGCCTGAAGCTCGGCGACAGCGTGACCGTCAATGTGCTGGGACGCAACGTCACCGCGAAGATCGCCAATTTCCGCCAGGTGCAATGGGAGACGATGGGCATCAACTTCGTCATGGTGTTCTCGCCCAACACCTTTGCTGGGGCGCCGCATGGCTGGCTGGCGACGCTGACCGACAAGCAGGCCACGACGGCCGACGACGCAAGGCTGCTCAATGCCGTCACCCGCGCCTTCCCGGCCGTGACGACGGTGCGCGTCAAGGACGCGCTCGACATCGTCAACCGGCTGGTCGCGCAACTGGGCACGGCGATCCGCACCGCTGCCGGCGTCGCGCTGATCGCCTCGGTGCTGGTGCTCTCCGGGGCTTTGGCCGCCGGCAACCGGGCGCGCATCCACGATGCGGTGGTGCTGAAGACGCTCGGCGCGACAAGGCGGACGCTCATCGCCGCCTTCTCGCTGGAATATGTGCTGATCGGGCTTGCGACCGCGCTGTTCGCGCTTGCCGCCGGCGGCATCGCCGCCTGGTTCGTGGTCGCGCATATCATGACGCTGCCATCGCATTTCATGCCGGAGGTCGCGGTGGCGACGATCCTGGTTTCGCTGGCGGTCACCGTGGGCATCGGCCTTGCCGGCACCTGGCGGGTGCTCGGCCACAAGGCGGCGCCGGTGCTGCGCAACCTTTGACAGAGGGGCTGACAGCCGCCCGCCCGGTTAAATCTTTGTAAGAATGCTGGGCGAATGGCCCGAAAACCGGCCTTTTGCCTTCTCACAAAGCGTTACCGCTCGTTACCGTCTTGTTCTTGACGTCGAGAACGCTCATATTTTGCGCAGGCATGCTGGAGCTCCGCCAGCGGCGCCTGGTCCCGGAATCCGAGGGACCTGTCACCGGACGGGGCAGAAGCAACAGAGGATTTCCAATGGCTGATCCCATTCGCAACTACCAGACGGGCGCCGCCTCCGGCGCGCGCGTCGATATCGATCAGGGCCTGCGCGCCTATATGATCAAAGTCTACAACCTCATGGGGCTTGGCCTGCTCATAACCGGCCTTGCCGCCTGGGGCGCCTTCCAACTCGCCGTCACGGGCGACGGCCAGCTGACCGCCTTCGGCCAGCTCATCTATGCAAGCGCGTTCCGCTGGATCGTCATCCTGGCGCCGCTCGCCGCCGTGATGTTCCTGTCGTTCCGTATCCAGTCGATGAGCGTGGGGGCGGCGCAGGCCACATTCTGGGTCTATGCCGGCCTTGTCGGCCTATCGCTGTCGACGATCTTCCTCGTCTACACCGGCACCAGCATCACCCAGACCTTCTTCGCCACGGCCGCGGCCTTCGGCGGTCTGTCGCTCTACGGCTACACGACCAGGCGCGACCTGTCGGCGTTCGGCTCGTTCCTGATCATGGGCGTGATCGGCCTGCTGATCGCGATGCTGATCAACATCTTCCTGCAGTCGTCGGCGCTTGGCTTCGCCATCTCGGCGATCGGCGTGCTGGTGTTCGCGGGCCTGACCGCCTACGACACGCAGGCCATCAAGGAAATGTATTATGAGGGCGACCAGTCCGATGTCGCCGGCCGCAAGGCAATCATGGGTGCGTTGAGGCTCTATCTCGACTTCATCAACCTGTTCATGTTCCTGTTGCAGTTCATGGGTCAGCGCCGCTAAAGGCGGTTGCCCGGTCTCAGTGGACCATAGACTTTGCGAAGGGCGGCCCAACGGCCGCCCTTTCCTTTTGCGCAGCCCTCTGCTGTTATCGAGGCAGTGAAGAGAATTGCACAAATTATGAGCAATATTGCGATCAGGGCCGCCACCGCGGCCGACCTCGACCGAATCACGGAAATCTATGCCGACGCGGTGGCGCACGGCACGGCAAGCTACGAGCTGGAGCCGCCGAGCCGCGCCGAAATGGGCAACCGTTTCGATGGCCTAACGGCCGGCGGCTTCCCTTATCTGGTGGCGGAGAAGGACGGCATCGTGCTTGGCTATGCCTATGCCGGACCGTTCCGGCCACGCCCTGCCTACCGATTCGTGATCGAGGATTCGGTCTATGTCGCGCCGGAGGCCAAGGGACAGGGCCTGGGCTCGCTGCTGATGCGGGCGCTGATCGAGACGGCGCGCACGGCGGGCTTCCGCCAGATCATCGCGGTGATCGGCGACGGCCACGCCGACAGCGCTTCGGTCCGGCTGCACGAGAAGCTCGGCTTCCGCCATTCCGGTCGCCTGGAAGGATCCGGCTACAAGCACGGACGCTGGCTGGACACGGTGTTCATGCAACTGCCGCTGAATGGCGGCGCGGAACTGCCGCCCGATCCGGAATCGCTGCCGGAGCGGAGGTTCCGGGCTCAAAGGGAACTGAAGAATTGAAGAACAGAGGAACTGAAGAAGGCCCCAGGGCACTGTTTTCCTCAGTTCTTCAGTTCCTCAATTCTTCAGTTCCTGTTCTCACGCCTCCACGACCCTCAACTTGGCATCGAAGACCCCGAGCACGCGGCCGAGTTCCTGGCCGCGCTTCAGGATGCGGCCGCCGGCGGCGATGACGGCGAAAGCGCCTTGCCGGCGCGCCAGCTTGGGGTCCTTGACGATCTGGAACAGCGGCACTTCGCTGGCCCGGCGGAAGACGGAAAAGACAGCGCGATCAGTGAGATGGTCGATGGCATAGTCGCGCCATTCATTGGCCGCAACCATGCGTCCGTAAAGCCTCAGGATCTGGTCGAGCTCGCGCCGGTCGAATCGCACCGGCTGGTCGAGGCGGGCGTTGCGCGCCTCGTGCAACGGGATCAATATTCCGGATGCTTCCCCATCCTCCATCCCGCTGCTGTTATCGGTCATGCCTCGATCCTTCGATTGAATCATGCGCCGGCCAAGGTTCGCGCTTTCAGGATCAAATTGCAAGGGCCGGCCGGGCATGCGGCGCGGTCGCGCGGTTTCACAAACGTCCAGTCACGTTTGCAAAACGCATGTTGGAATTGGTGATACTCCGCCACATTCTTGCCACAAATAATCCGCGCTCATGCCCCAATGTCCGACGAGTTTACCGGCGTTGCCTGAGACGGTTCGGTCCGGCACCGGCTCGTAAACCCCAAGCCCCCCGCCCACGGGTCTGCGTCGGATCGAACCAACCTCGGTTTTTCCTTGGAAAAATCAGGTGCGACGATCCCAAAACCTGAATAACCGGCGTCAGAAGCAAGCTGACGCCGGTTTTTTTATTTTCCTTCTCCCCTTGTGGGAGAAGGTGGCCGAGCGAAGCTCGGTCGGATGAGGGGTGCCGGAAGGAATGAGGCGGCGGTAATTTCGAGCTTGCTGCCAAGCTGGAACACCCCTCATCCGTCGCCTTCGGCGACACCTTCTCCCACAGGGGGAGAAGGGAAAAAGCTAAAGCCGATCCGGCTTGTGGATGAAGGCGGCGCCGAGGATTGGCCCGGGCATGCCGTCCTTGCCGACCGACTGCAGCAGCACCGCGCAGCCGCCCTTCTTGGCGATCTCGGTCATCGGCAATTCGTAGCGCTGCGCCTTGCCATGCCACATGCCGGCGGTCTGGATGTCGGACACGGCGTTCCAGTAGGTCAGGCTGCGGCCGCTGTTCTCGCCCTGGCCGATCTTCACCATCTGCGGCGGGTCGAAATAGACGATCACCACATGGGCGTCGGCCGGGCCGTTGCCGGCATCGCCCGCGTCGATCATGACGCGGTCGCTGGTGCGGCTCACCTTGATGGCGACCCGCATGCCCTCGCCGGTCCTGTCCATCCGGGCCAGGGCGCCGTCGACATCCTTGCGGCTGGCCCCGTTGACGTGGCCGCGGCCATTGATGACGGCTTGCGGCGTGTAGACCGAGCGGCTGCCGAAGGCGCGCATATAATCATACTGGCGCTCGGTATTCTCCTTGGTGCTCAGCGTGTCCTGCCAGCCGAGATAGTCCCAGTAATTGACGTGGTAGGCGAGCGCGACGATGTCGTCCTTGCCGGCAAGCTCGGCGAAGAACTCGTCGGCCGGCGGACAGGAACTGCAGCCCTGGCTGGTGAACAACTCGACCACGCCCAAAGGCTTGTCGGGCTTGCCGGTCGCGGCCTTCTCAGGCTCGGCAGCCAGGGCCACGCCGCCCAACGCCGCAAGGGCCAGCGCTACTGCCGCAAGCCGCAATCGTCCTCGAAATGCCATGACTTTTCCAATTCCCGCCGGTGACGCCGGCCTTGTTCTGATTGCTAAAATATGTGGCAGAAGCGCCAGTCAACGGGAAGTCACGTTGCGGTGAAATTTTTGCTGTTGCAGCCGCAGGTAAGGGCGCAATAGGAGAGGCGGTTGCATTTCAAGGCTTGGTTCGATTCGGGAGGAGCATCCTCACCATGTGGCAAACTCTCCTGACCCCTGTCGATCTCTATTGCGAACGGACGGGTCCAGGACTTTGGGCAGAACCGGCTAATGCTTTGACCAACCTGGCTTTCATTGCCGCGGGACTGTGGGGCGTCCAGCAGGTGCGGCGATACGGGACCGGCACCTTCGCCGAAGTGCTGGCCTGGTGGGTGGTGGCGATCGGCATCGGCTCGACCTTGTTCCACACCTTCGCCAGCAAAGGCACGATCTGGGCCGACATCCTGCCGATCGCCGGCTTCACGCTGGCCTACACGCTTTTCAACCTGCGGCGTTTCCTCGGCATGGAATGGGGCAAGGCGATCCTCGTCTTCGTCGCCTTCTATGTCGTGGCCGGCCTGATCACCTACGCCGTGCCGGACTGGCTGCGCCAGGCGTCGAACGGCACCACGGGCTACCTGCCGCCTTTCCTGGCGCTCGCCTTCTTCGGGGCGTGGGTGGTGGCCACCGGCAACCGGGCCGGCTGGTACAATTTGGCGGGGTCGGCGATCTTCGTCGTCTCGGTGATCTGCCGCATGATCGACCCGCTGGTCTGCGCCCGCTTCCCGCTCGGCACGCACTTCCTCTGGCACGTCTTCAACGGGCTGATGCTGGCCGTGCTGCTGGCGGCGACGGCAAGGTTCGGGGCGCCGAGGGAGAAGGAAGTAGTGAGTAGGGGGTAGTAAGTAGAGACGCTCTTTTCCCTACTCACTAATTCCTACTCACTACTCCCTGCTTTACGCCGCCAAATCTCGCAGCACGTACTGCAGGATGCCGCCGTTCTTGAAGTAGTCGAGCTCATCCAGCGTATCGATGCGGCAGATGATCGGCACGTTCTTCACCGTGCCGTCGCCATAGGTGATCTTGGCGACCATCTTCTGGCGCGGCTTGATGGCGGAGAGCCCGTCGATCTCGACCAACTCGTCGCCCTTCAGGTTCAAGGAGGCCCATGAGGTGCCGTCCTCGAAGACGAAGGGGATGACGCCCATGCCGACCAGGTTCGAGCGATGGATGCGCTCGAAGGACTGGGCGATGACGGCGCGCACACCGAGCAGGTTGGTGCCCTTGGCCGCCCAGTCGCGCGAGGAGCCGTTGCCGTATTCGACGCCGGCGAAGATAACCAGCGGCACGCCTTCCTGCTTGTATTCCATGGCGGCGTCGTAGATCGACATCTCCTCCTTCGAAGGATAGTGGATCGTGTAGCCGCCCTCGCGGCCGTTCTCGCCCAGCATGTGGTTGCGGATGCGGATGTTGGCGAAGGTACCGCGCATCATCACCTCGTGGTTGCCGCGCCGCGTGCCGTACTGGTTGAAGTCGGCGACGCCGACGCCATGCTCGGTGAGATACTTGCCGGCCGGCGAGGCAGCCTTGATCGAGCCCGCCGGCGAGATGTGGTCGGTGGTGATCTTGTCGCCGAACAGACCGAGCACCCGCGCGCCCTTGATGTCGCCGACCTGGCCGAAGGCGCGGCCCATGCCGGCGAAATAAGGCGGGTTCTGCACATAGGTCGAGTGGTCGTCCCAGGCATAGGTCTGGCCTTCCGGCGCCTTGACCTTCTGCCAGTACGCGTCGCCCTTGAAGACGTCGGCATATTTGCGCGCGAACAGCTCGCGCGTGACGTTCTTCTCGATGAACTCCTGGATCTCGGCCGAAGTCGGCCAGATGTCCTTGAGATAGACCGGCTTGCCATCGCTGCCTTCGCCGAGCGGCTCGGTGGTCAGGTCCCCGGTCACCGTGCCGGCCAGCGCATGCGCCACCACCAGCGGCGGCGAAGCGAGGTAGTTCGCCTGCACGTCCGGAGAGACGCGGCCTTCGAAGTTGCGGTTGCCCGAGAGCACCGCGGCGCCGATCAGGCCCTTGTCGTTGATGGTCTTCGAGATCGGCGCCGGCAGCGGGCCGGAATTGCCGATGCAGGTGGTGCAGCCGAAGCCGACCAGGTTGAAGCCGATCTGGTCGAGCTCCTTCTGCAGGCCAGACTTCTCGAGATATTCCGCCACCACCTGGCTGCCGGGGGCGAGCGAGGTCTTCACCCACGGCTTCTGCTTCAGGCCGCGCCGGTTGGCGTTGCGGGCCAACAGCCCGGCGCCGATCAGCACGCTCGGGTTCGAGGTGTTGGTGCACGACGTGATGGCGGCGATGACGACATCGCCATGGCCGAGATCGTAGTCGGTGCCTTCGACGGCATAGCGCTTCGAGATCTCGGCCGCCTTCTTGTACTCGGTCTCCATCGCCTTGGCGAAGCCGGCGGGGATGTCCTGCAGCGCGACGCGGCCCTCGGGCCGCTTCGGGCCGGCCATCGACGGCACGACGTCGCCGAGGTCGAGCTCGAGCAGGTCGGTGAAGACCGGATCGGCCGAGCCTGTGTCACGCCACATGCCTTGCGCCTTCGAATAGGCCTCGACCAGCGCGATGCGGTTCTCCTCGCGGCCGGACATGGTCAGGTAGCGGATGGTTTCCGAATCGACCGGGAAGAAGCCGCAGGTCGCGCCATATTCCGGCGCCATGTTGCCGATGGTGGCGCGGTCGGCCAGCGTCATGTTGGAAAGGCCGGGGCCGAAGAACTCGACGAACTTGCCGACGACGCCCTTCTTGCGCAGCATCTGGGTGACGGTGAGCACGAGGTCGGTGGCGGTGACGCCTTCCTTCAGCTTGCCGGTGAGGCGGAAGCCGATGACTTCGGGCAAAAGCATGGAGACAGGCTGGCCGAGCATCGCGGCTTCGGCCTCGATGCCGCCGACGCCCCAGCCGAGCACGCCGAGGCCGTTGATCATCGTGGTGTGCGAATCGGTGCCGACGCAGGTGTCCGGATAGGCGGTGGTCTCGCCGTCTTCCGCGTTGGTCCACACGACCTGTCCCAGATATTCGAGATTGACCTGGTGGCAGATGCCGGTGCCAGGCGGCACGACGCGGAAGTTGCGGAAGGCCTGCTGGCCCCATTTCAGGAACTTGTAGCGCTCCTCGTTGCGCTCATATTCGAGCTCGACATTGCGGGCGAAGGCCATCGGCGTGCCGAACTCGTCGACGATGACGGAATGATCGATGACGAGGTCGACCGGCACTAGCGGGTTGATCTTCTCCGGGTCGCCGCCGAGCGCCTTGATGCCGTCGCGCATCGCGGCCAGGTCGACCACCGCCGGAACGCCGGTGAAGTCCTGCATCAGCACGCGGGCCGGACGATAGGCGATCTCGACGCCGGCGGTGCCCTTGTCGGTCAGCCAGGCGGCGACCGCCTGGATCGATTCCTTGGTGACCGAGCGGCCGTCCTCGTTGCGCAGCAGGTTCTCCAGCAGCACCTTCATCGAATAGGGCAGCTGGGCGATGCCGGTAAGGCCGTTCTTCTCGGCCTCAACGAGGTTGAAATAAACATAGTCCGCGCCACCCACGGTCAGGGTGCGGCGGCAATTGAAACTGTCGAGGGATTTCGTCACGGCGATCCGTCCTTGTCTGTTCAGCCTGAAAGGGAACGGACGCCGTTGGCATGCAATCACGCGCAAAGGTGCGGGTACGGCCATTTCCGCTGTCCGCTCCCAAGCAACCCGAGCCGTTCAAGGCGGCGCGTGCGCTGGTTCGGCGCTAATTCTGATCCCGTGCCGACCGCTGGCACGGATGAACCGCATATAGAGAATTTCCTGGAATAGTTCTAGACAGTCGAAAGACGAATTTGCGTGAAGCGGCGAGCGCCGCGAAACGGTGCTTTCGGGACGGGCAAAGAATGCGGCTGATCGCCGAAAATCTGGGCGGCGAGCGTGGCGGCGAGACGGTTTTTTCCAACATCGGCTTCGCGCTGGGCAGAGGCGAGGCGCTTGTCGTCACCGGTCCGAACGGGTCGGGCAAATCGACGCTGCTGAGGGTAGTCGCCGGCCTGCTGCCCGCCGCCCAGGGCAAAGTGCTTGTCGAGGGCGGCGGCGACGCTTTCCCGACGGTCGCCTCGGCCTCGCATTATCTCGGCCATCTCAACGCGATGAAGACGGCGCTCAGCGTCGAGGAAAATCTCGGATTCTGGCGCGCGTTCCAGGGCGAACCCGGACTGGGCGTCGAGGAGGCGCTGGAGACCGTGGCGCTCGGCGGCCTCGGACACCTGCCCTTCGGCTATCTGTCGACCGGGCAGAGGCGGCGAGCATCGATCGCCAAGCTTCTGGTCAACCGGCGGCCGGTCTGGCTGCTCGACGAGCCGACCGCAGGGCTGGACAAGGCTTCGGAGGAACGGTTCGCAGGGTTGATGCGCGGGCATCTGCAGGGTGGAGGGATCGTGGTGGCGGCGACGCATCTGCCGCTGGGGCTGGCGGGGGCGAAGGTGTTGGGGAT
>NZ_VFUA01000147.1 GCF_006440735.1 Mesorhizobium sp. B2-7-1
CTTGGCGCGGAGCTGCTCGGCGCCTTCAAGCGCATGATCGAGAACCCGATGGGCATGCTGGTGTAAGCCAATCCCTGCAAGGCCTTGATCCGACGCCACCGGCCGTCCGATCACCGACTTGTCAGGCCGGCAGCACGCGCGAATTCCGGCAAGTGCTTGAAGCCGCCGTCATTTCGTTCCACATCGGGCGCAATGAACGGCAAGATGCGGGAATGGTTTCGGAATTGGCGGTGGGCCTTGGCCGCATCGCTATTCCTGCATGCCCTGATTGCAGCGTTCCTGTTCTTTGGCCTGCCGATACCAGAGCAACAGCCGGATCAGCAGGAACAGCCGGTCAACGTCGCGATCGTGCCGCCGCCGGAACAGCCAAAGCCGAAACCCGCTCCAAAGCCACCGGAGCCGAAACCTGAACAAAAGGTCGAAAAGCCGCCTGAGCAGCCCGTGCAAACGCCTCCGCCTCCGCAGCCGCCGAAACCGCAGGACATCCCGGTTCTGAAGCGCGTTTTCCAGTATGGCGAGAAGGATATCGGCCCGGAGAAATCAGCCGACGGAGGCAGCGCTCCGTCCAATGCGCCGTCGCCAGCCCAGAATGAGCCCGCGAAGCCGCCGGTCGCGCCGAAGCCCGCGCCCAGCCAGCCCGCTTCGCCTGCAACGCCCGAGCAGCAGGCGGATTCCAGCAAGGCTCAAGAGAAGCCGGCAACCGCGGCGCCGGACGAACACCCCGCGCAACGCGAGGAGAAGCAGCCCACTGAGGATACCGACAAGCAGCAGCCCGACAAACAGGAGACGCCGCCGCAAACCACCGAACAGCAATCGGCCGTGCCGTTAAAGCCATTGACGTCCGAGTCCGGCGACAAGCCCGCGCCGCCATCATCAGCGGAAAAGGCAAAGCCTAAACCTTCCAAGGCGATGAAGTTCAAATCCGCAAGAGCTTTGAGAGCGCCAAGCGTGAACCCGGGAAGGTCGAACTCTGCCGACAGCGAGGTCGCGGGATCGCCGATCTATTCCGGCCTGCCGGGCGTCAGAAAGCTCTACTCGCCGGGTGCGACCGGCAATGCGCTGGCCACGAGCTCGATGGAGAACGTGCCGCGCGATCAGCGCGTCGCCAATCTGTGCGCCAACGTCCTGAACCAGGAATTGCAAAGTGCTGACTATTCGCCGAAATGGCTGCCGACCATTCCCCTGAAGCAGGGCAATGTTCTCAACCCCACGCAAGCCGCCTTCAGCACGACAACCCAATGGTTCGATCTGAGCTTCCGCTGCGAGGTCGACGCCGATGCGACGAGGGTCCTGTCCTTCAACTTCCGCGTGGGGGGATTGGTGCCGCCCGGTGAGTGGACCCGGCGGCGCTTCCCAAGCCTCCGCTAGCTTAAGCCGGCACGCCCAGTCTGGCCAACTCTCGGCCGACCTCATGCCAGTCGGCGCAGACGAAATCGGCGCCGGCAGCCTTCAGCCGCGCGCCGTGCTCGGGATAAGTGTGCCCGCCGCCGGTGTAGCCGATCGCTATCATGCCGGCCGCGACAGCGCCCTGGATGCCGAAGGGCGAATCCTCGATGACAACGCAGTCGCTTGGCTTTGCGCCCATCTTTTCGGCGGCGTAGAGGAAGATATCGGGCGCCGGCTTGCCGTTCTTCACCATCGAGGAGGAAAAGATCGCCTCGCCGAAGAAGCGCGCAAGCCCCGTCACCGCCAGGCTGTGGTTGATGCGTTCGACCGAAGATGACGAGGCGACGCAGCGGTCGCCGGCAAGCGCGCCGAGGAATGGCGCGATCCCCGGCGTCGGCTTCAACTCCTCGGAAAAGAGCAGCTTGGTCTCGGCCCAGATATCGCCGTCGGCGGCGGGTGGAAACTGATGGCCGGTCAGTTCCTTGATTTTGACGATGATGTCGGACTGCTTCATGCCGATGCATTGGGCGATGATGCCGCCATGGACGCCGGGCATGCCGTGCTTCTCGTAGACGCGCTCATAGGCCTTCGCGGCCAGCGGCTCGCTGTCGACGAGAACGCCGTCGCAGTCGAAAATCATCAGTCTGGATTGCGCCACGCGTTTCTCCCGGCCTCTGTGCCACAATGTGCACATCGCTATCGATAAAAAGTCAGATGTTCAATAGTAAGGCAGCTACGTCCCCAACGCATCAAAGCTGGCGCAGCGCCTCGCTGACCGGCGTGGATCCGAGCGCGCGCTGCATGGCCTGGCGCGACTGCGCGCGGTCGGGGGTGATCCAGTTGGGCTCGGCGCCGAGGAAGCGGTCGAGGAAGGCCACGGCATAGGCCGGCATCTCTGTGGTGTTCTCGCGATAGGACCACCAGGTGCGCAGGTCGTCGGCGCATTTGTCGATGCTTGGCGCCGTGCCGAACTCCTGCTCGTGCACGGCCAGGATCGCCGACACGCAGTAGTTGGTATAAAGGAAACCTTCCGGCCAGAAGCGCACGATTTCCGCCGTGCCGGCATTGGCCTCTGTCTCGATCATTTCGGTGAGGCCGGAAATCTCGCGCGCCGGCGCCTGTCGGATCAGCTCGCGCAGCACCAGCCCGGCGGCGAAGACGATGAAGTCCGCGCGGTCTATCGCCGCGAATCGCTTCTGCGCTTCCATGACTTCGATCCAGTCGAGGAAGGCGCGCGTCAGCTTGGCCTCGTCGATCTCGAAGCGCACGCCGAAGGTTTCCGACACCACCTTCGCGCTGCTGCGGAAAGTAGCGCGAAACCAGCGCAACTGCCGCAGCCGGTGGCGAAGGTCCGGCATAAGCGCCAGTTCGTGCCTGAAGGGCAGATCCATGTCTCATTTCCCGTTTGACCACAGGCTAGCACAGGCCCCGCCGATGCCGA
Source organism: Mesorhizobium sp. B2-7-1 (assembly GCF_006440735.1). GTDB lineage: Bacteria > Pseudomonadota > Alphaproteobacteria > Rhizobiales > Rhizobiaceae > Mesorhizobium. The sequence continues at coordinate 2,828 of NZ_VFUA01000147.1, forward strand.
AACCGGCCAGCCGCCTGTGGAGCGTTATGGCGGCTAATATAATACATGTTGACATTCGAGGAAACAAATGTTCTCACTTTCGGGTCATCTCGCCTCCGTCCAATATGAGCCGGAGAAAGAGACTCGGGAGGAAACCGAAATGGCGATCTGGCAGTGGGCGCTGCTTCTGCTTTTTGTTGTCTGGGCGCTGCAATCGTTGGGCGTCTGGCTGCAGATGCGGCATTATTCGGACGTCTTCAAAGGTGTCACCAACCAGTACAAGGACGGCTTCGTCGGCGCCGGCAATTTCCGCGGCCGCCTCGCCAAGGGCACCATCGCGCTCGTCGTCGTGACGCCGGATCTCATCGTGCGCCGCATGATGGTCATGAGCGGCCGCTCGGTGCTGACCAAGTTCAAGCGACATGAAGAATTCGAGGGCGTCCCCCTCGATCGACTCCGGTCCAACCCTGCGATCATGGGGGAGGGGGAACCCGGTGTGGCCGAGGCCGTGAAACGGGCGATCGAGCAGATCGACCGCGCGCGGTCGGAGCCGGGGAAGAAGCCGGGCCTGTCCGGCTTGAACGTAGCAAGGGCTTAAACGACACCGGCGGCCGGCTGGGAATGACCGGCAGGGGTCATAAGGAGGAGAAATGTCTGTAATTTCGTTATTGGCGCAGCATGCCGACCTGGCGGTGCACAACCTGCATGTCGCAGGCACCATGGTCTCGGACGCTGCCTGGCACGGCAAGCTCGGCGTCGAGCATGCCACCGATCATCTTGTTGTCCTGGCGCAGGCGACGACCGACAATGCGCCGGTCACCGCCGATCAGCTGAAGGAACAGCTGAAGAACGTGCAGCAGGAAGAGCAGCTCGGCTGGCTGACCGCGATCGGCAAATACTTCATCGGCATCTTCCAGAAGGGCGGCGAAGTGTTCGCCGGCTTCGTCACCGGCATCATCCCGACGCTGGTGGTGCTGATGACCGCCTTCTACGCCGTCACCGAACTGGTCGGCGAAGAGCGCGTCCACGGCCTGGCGCGCGGCGCCGGCCGCATCGCGCTGACCCGCTATACCGTGCTGCCGGTCCTGTCGGTGTTCTTCCTCACCAACCCGATGGCCTACACCTTCGGCTCCTTCCTGGAAGAAAAGCACAAGCCTGCCTTCTACGACGCTGCGGTGTCCTACGTGCATCCGCCGCTCGGCCTCTTCCCGCACATCAACCCCGGTGAATATTTCGTCTGGGGTGGCATGCTGGTCGCGCTGCTCGACCTCGAGAAGCGGGGCGTCATCGCCAACGGCTATCACGTCAAGGTGGCGATCTGGTACGCCATCGTCGGCCTCGTCGTCATCCTGCTGAAGGGCATGCTGACCGAGCGCATCACCGCCATCATGGCACGCCGCCAGGGCGTCGAGCTCTAAGGGCGGGAGGACACCATGGCCAAGACATACAAGGCAGTAAAGATCTCGAGGGGGTCCACCGGTTGGGGTGGCCCGCTGGTCATCGAGCCGACCGAACAGCGCAGCAAGGTCGTGTCGGTAACCGGCGGCGGCATTCATCCGGTGGCACAGCTCATCGCCGACATGACCGGCGCCGAGGCGGTGGACGGCTTCAAGGCGCCGCCGATCGAAAGCGAGATGGCGGTCGTCGTCGTCGATTGCGGCGGTACCGCGCGCTGCGGCGTCTATCCGCGCAAGCGTATCCCGACCGTCAACCTGACGCCGGTCGGCCAGGCGGGTCCGCTCGCCCAGTTCATCACGGAAGACATCTACGTTTCGGGCGTGAAGCCGGCCAACGTCGTAATGGCGGACGGATCCGAGGCGGTCACCACTGCGGGGGGAGCAGCATCGATGAGTTCAAGCAGCACCAATACAGCCAGGGCGGCGGAGCCGCTGCCGAGCGAAGGCGGGCTTATCGGCCTGATCAGCTCGATCGGCCGCGTCATGGGCCGTGTCGTCGGCATCTTCTTCAATTCCGGCCGCCGCACCATCGACCAGGTCGTCCGCAACGTGCTGCCCTTCATGGCCTTCGTGACCATGCTGATCGGCCTGATCCTCTATACCGGCATCGGCGACGTGCTGGCGCAGCCGATGGGACCGCTGGCCAACAACATCGTCGGCCTGCTGGTCATCTCGGCCATCTGCGGCCTGCCGTTCCTGTCGCCCATCCTGGGGCCAGGCGCGGTCATCGCCCAGGTCATCGGCGTCGCCATCATCGGCCCGCAGATCGCCAACGGCACCATCTCGCCCGCAATGGCTCTGCCGGCGCTGTTTGCCTACAACACCCAGGTGGGCTGCGACTTCGTTCCCGTCGGTCTGGCGCTCGGTGAGGCCAAGCCGAAGACGATCGAAATCGGCGTGCCGGCGGTGCTCATCAGCCGCCAGATCATGGGCCCGGTCTCCGTGCTGATCGCATGGGTCGTCTCCCTGATCGTTTTCTAAGACATCAACAATATCGAGGTTCGCCATATGTCGGTTCTTCTCAAGACACGGGTCACGGCAATAGGACCCGAAGTGGCGGACCTCGCCGAGGGCGGCGTGGTCATCCTGTTCGCGGATGGCTCACCTCCCGAACTGGCCGAGGTTTCCGTGCTTCATCTGGCAGAGCAGGGACCCAGTGACGACGCTCCGAAAAAAGGCGCGTCGATCACGCTCGGACCGGTTTCGGCGACGATAACGGCCGTCGGCGAAACGGCCTGGAGCAAGGTCCGCGAAATGGGCCATGTCGTCATCTCCTTCAACGGCGCGACCGAAGCCGAAAGGCCCGGCGAGTTGTGCGCGTCGGAGATCGACACCGGAGCGCTGGTGACGGCGCTGACGCCGGGCGCTGTCATCACCATCGCCGCCTGATAGGATTTGCCGTCAACGGACGGCGCCATAAGCTAGAGTATTGCCATGGAACGCTCGACCATCGTCAGAGTGCACGAAGGTTTGCACGCCCGTCCCGCCACGCGGTTCGTCAAGCTCGCCAAGGGTTTCGAATCCGATGTCGAGTTGGTCAAGGACGGCAAGGCGGTCAGCGCCAAGAGCTCGGTCAAGTTGATGCTGCTGGCGGTGAAAGAGAACCAGGAAGTCACCGTGCGCGCCAGCGGCGCCGACGCCATCGAAGCGATCGAGGCGCTGATCGGCTATCTGGAGAACCCGCGCGCCGGCCTCGACGACGAAGCGGGTGAGGGTGGCTCGGAAGCAGCGGCACCTGCCCCGCAAGCGACGCCGACGGCTGCCGCGTCTGCGGATGGAACACCGAAACTCCAGGGCGTCGCCGCCAGCGAGGGCGTGGCCATAGGGCCGGCCTTTGCCCATTTCCCGGCCGAGATCGAGGGACCAGGCAGGCGCCTGCGGGCCGATGAGATCGACGGCGAGCTCGAGCGCTTCCGCGGCGCTGTTGCCAGCGTCCAGGCGCGCATGGACCGCACGCTTGCCGAGGACAATCTCTCGGCCGGCGACCGTGGTATCGTCGCGGCGCTGCGCGACATCGCCGCCGACGACAGCCTGACCGGTGAGGTCGAAAAACTGATCAAGGAAGGCGACGACGCGGTGTCGGCGGTCATTGCGGCCGCGGCCGCTGTCGCCGCCGATTTCAGCGCGGTCGACGACCATTATCTCAATGCCCGGGCCGACGACGTCCATGCCGTCGGCCGGCAGATCTGCCTGGTGCTCCTTGGCCAGGACGAGGTCAGCCTGGAGACGATACCGCAGGGTGCGATCCTGATCGCCGACGACATCGGCGCCTGGGACCTGGCGCGCGCGCCGCTGAAGCGCATCGGCGGCGTGGTCTGCGGCCATGGCGGCGCCACCTCGCATATCGCCATCATCACCCGCTCGCACGGCATCCCTGCGGTGCTGGGCCTCGGCGACAAGGTCAACGCGTTGCGCACCGCCAGTCAGGTGGCGATCGACGGCAATGCCGGGCATGTGATCGTCGATCCGGACGAGGCCACGCGGGCTGACTTCTCCCGCCGCGTTGAAGCAGCGGCGCAGGAGCGCGCGGGCCTCAAGATATTCAAGGGCGTGACGCCGACCCGCGCCGACGGCACGGTGATCGAGGTCGCGGCCAATATCGGCTCGCTGGAAGAGATCGAAGCGGCGCAGGAAGCCGGCGCCATGGGCGTCGGGCTGTTCCGCACCGAGCTGCTCTTCATGCGCCACATGCACCTGCCGTCGGAAGACATGCAGGCCGAGACCTACAGCGCCCTGGCCAAGGCGTTCGCGCCGCATTCCGTCATCGTGCGCACGCTCGACATCGGCGGCGACAAGCCGATCGCCGGCATCGAATTCCCGGACGAAGAAAATCCCTTCCTCGGTTGGCGCGGCATCCGCATGTGTCTCGACCGGCCCGATATCTTCAAGCGTCAGTTGCGGGCGCTGCTGCGCGCCGCAGTCCACCGCAACATCAAGGTGATGCTGCCGATGATCTCGGAGATCGCGGAGGTGACGCGCACCCGCGCGCTTGTCGAGGAATGCGCGGCTGAGCTGAAGGCCGAAGGCGTGCCGCACGCGGGCTTCGACCTCGGCGTGATGATCGAGACGCCGGCCGCCGTGCTGATTGCGCCGGCGCTGGCAAAGGAAGTGGCGTTCTTCTCGATCGGCACCAACGACCTCACCCAGTACATCATGGCCGCCGACCGCCTCAATCCGACTGTCGCCAAGCTCAATGATGTCACCAATCCAGCGGTGATGTCGGCGATCGAGCTGACGGCCAGGGCGGGTGTCGCCGCCGGCATCATGGTCGGCATGTGCGGCGAGGCCGCCGGCCGTCCGGACCTTATCCCGACTTTTATCAAGATGGGCCTGACCGAGCTCAGCATGAGCCCGGCCTCGATCCAGCGCGCCAAGAAGACGATCGCCGCCATGGCGGCCGAAAAATAACCGATGTCGAACGGCGGTTACGTCAGATGCGCGAGCAGGGTGGCGAGAACCGGTGTCAGTTCCTTGGCCGCATTGGCCTGGCCGCAAGCCTGCCGGATGCGATCCTCCCGCACTTCGGCCGCCAGCACCGCGATCTCGAGAATGTCGGGCTCGGGCGTGCCGCCGTCCGCCTTGGTCGCCAGTCCGCAGGCAAGCATCACGGGCGCAAGGCACCGGATGTCGAGACACCGGTCGCCGGCGATCGCCGGGCCTGTGCCGATCTCGCCAGGCTGGACCGGACGATGGTTGAGGCATTCGACGAGGAGAGCCGCGCAAGCCGCGGCGATCTGGTCCGTGGACGCCGCGTCCGCCGTCGCGGCAGCCAGAAGATCCGCGTGGCGCTTGCGCATCGCGGCGTGCACGGCGGAAAAACTCGCCTCGTGAACGCGCGGATTATCGATGCCGTAGCCAGCGAGAACCGCGCGGGTCAGATAATACATGTCACGCCTGAACTGGCGTTCGCCGCCGATCTGCCGGTCTTCATCGCCTTGCGGGAAATAGGCTCGCAGGCTTTTGACCGTCGTGCCGTCGACCTTGAGCGGCCGGGAATGCGGAACGAAGGATTCGGCGATCGTCAGCGCCTCGTCGACGGCGCTCGCGGCATGGCCAAGCAGGCTGCGGCCCGGAAAGGGCGGCAAATTACCCGCGATATCGTGCTGGCTATCGCCGGCGCTGTCGTGACGGCTCTGGCGGATGGTGTCGCGCAGTTCCCGAAGGCGGTCCTTCAGGTTGGCGCGGACATCTTCGGAGATTTGTCGCAGCATCGCCAATCGCCTCGAAATGCGGAAGCCGGTCAGGGCTTGGGGCACCAGTCGCCCTCTCTAGATTGTTCGCCTCGATTGGTAGATCAATAGACGATATTTAACCAGCATGCAGAATCGGCGAGGCAGCATCATCGCCGGGCTTGGAGGGGAAATTGGGCAGGCGGCGGCAGGGCGAATCCGAAAACGGCAGGGCGGCGGCCGAGGCATCCGAGCAGGTCGTTAGCGAAAGCCGGACCGACCGCCTCAGGATCCGCGCCGCCTGGATGTATTTCGTCGAGCAGATGACGCAGAACGAGATTGCCGACGTGCTCGGCGTCGGCCGCGTCACCATCGTGCGCATGCTGGCGGAGGCGAGGGCGCGCAACGAGGTGAAGATCACCATCGAGAGCGAGCTTCTGGAGATCGTGCGGCTGGAGCGGGTGCTGGAGAAGACCTTTGGGCTGCAGCAGGCGCTGGTCGCGCCGCTCACCGACCCCACCGCCGATCCGATCCCGGCAATCGCCGCCAAGACTGGCATGTTCCTGTCGGACGCGATGAAATCCGGCATGCGGGTCGGCGTCGGCTGGGGCGTCACGCTGTTCCATACCTTGCCGTTCATCAGCGCCAAATCGCTGGCTGATTTCAGCGTGATCTCGCTGCTTGGCGGCGTCGGCGTCGCGCGTCGGGTCAACCCCGCCGAATTCGCCTGGCGCTTTGCCCAGATCTTCCAGGGTGACGGCTATCTGATGCCGACGCCGGCCGTCGTCGACAGCGTCGAGACCAAGATCGCGCTGGTCGAGCGTTGCGGTCTGCAGGAGATCTTCGAGATGGCCGACGCGCTCGATGCCGTGCTGCTCAGCGTCGGCGGCATCGCTTCGGCCACCACCTTCTCGCGCGGCGGCTTCCTCAAGGAAGCGGACCGCGAGGCTTTGCTGGCGCGCGGCGCCGTCGGCGACCTTCTGTTCCATTTCTACGACCGCAATGGCGATCTGGTCGACCATCCCGTCAACAGCCATGTGATGTCGGTGGATGTCGATCGCCTGCGCAAGGCGCCGATCCGCATTCTCACGTCCGGCGGTGCGGAGAAGACAGAGGCGCTGCTCGGCGCTATGAACCTGATCGCGCCGACCATCCTGATCACCGACGAGGAAAGCGCGCGCCGCATGCTGGCTGCGCATGCGGATTAGGCTGCAGGCATAAACCCGCCTGGCACACTCGTGCCGTCTTCGTGGGGGATTTCAAGGATTTAAATGGTCGGAGTGGCCGGATTCGAACCGACGACCCCTTGACCCCCAGTCAAGTGCGCTACCGGGCTGCGCTACACTCCGGACCGGGTGGCGATGTATCGTGATAAGGCGGTGCGGGTCAACCGAATTCGGTGCCTGTCGCGCAGGTGAAATTGCAAGCAGGGATGCAGGCGCTCCCAGCCGCAATTCGCGCTGGTGCCGGTATTCCAGCGCGATCGCGCCCCAGACCAGGCCGAGCAGAAGATAGAGATGGCGCCAGTGGTCGATGTCGATGAAGGTGCCGAGCCCGACATTGCCGAGATAGGCGACATAGGCGCAGAGCAGATAAGGCTGCCATGGCCGGTCGCGCAACAGGATGCGGAAGCCGGCGCCTATCGTCCATAGCGTCAGCGTCAGGAATGAGATGAAGCCCAGCCAGCCGTAATCCATCAGCGCCTTCAGCCAGATGTCGTGCGTGTCCTCGCCGTAGATCGTGCCGAAGACCAGCGGGCCGATGCCGAGCGGATGCTCCATCGCCAGCTGGAAGCCGATCGTGTAGCGGGCGAAGCGGCCGAGCCGCGCCGAATCGTAGCTCTGCTCGAGCTGCGCGCGCTGGGTGAACATGTCCGACACGCCGGGCAGTTGCAGGATGATCAGAAAAGCGATGACCAGCAGCGCCACGGCCGCGATCGTCATCACCACCACCCGCAGCCGGAACTTGCCGCTGGTGCTCTGCAGGAACAGGCACGCGGTAAGCAGCACCGCCGACACCGCGAACATGCCCCACGCGCCGCGCGAGAAGGAGAAGAAGATGCCGGCGGTGATGATGAGCAGCGGCACGGCCAGAAGCGGCATGCGCGACACCGGGCCGGTCAACAGCAGATAGAGCAGATAGGTGCCGGGCAGCACCAGGAACGGCCCGAACACGTTCGGGTCCTGGAAGGCGCCGGCCGCGCGATCGTATTTGGTGAACATTTCCGCGCCGGGAAAGACATGGAAATAGCCGGCAATGCCGAGCAGCGACGTCGCCACCGCCGACACGACATAGGCGTTGAAGATCAGCCGGTAGAGGCTGGGCTGGACCGAGGTCACCGAGGCGAAGAACACCGCGCTGAAGGCCAGGAACAGCGAGACGGCGAGATAGAGCGGCGTGTTGGCGAGATCCGCCATCTGCGTCATGGCGATCATGCCGCCGATGTTCATCGCCACCAAGAGCACCAGCAGGGGCACGATCGCGCGCGAGATTCGAAGGCCGAACAGCGCCCAGACGGCGATCAGCCCGGCCATGTAGATTTCGTAAGGCGCGGGCTCGCTGATGACGAAGCCGGAGAGCAGGATGCCGATGCCGATCGCCGCCGACGCGATCAGCGAAATCAGCTTGGCGTTGACCGCTTGCGGCTGCAACGGATAGGCGATGGCGCTCAATACGCGTTTTCCGTGTTGAGCAGGCGAATCGGCGTCAGGAACAGGATGCGCAGGTCGAACAGCATCGACCAGTTCTCGATGTAGTAGAGATCGTATTCGGTGCGCATGCGGATCTTTTCGTTGGTGTCCATCTCGCCGCGCCAGCCGTTGATCTGCGCCCAGCCGGTGACGCCGGGCTTGACCTTGTGGCGGGCGAAGTAGCCGTCGACCACCTCGTTGTAGAGCAGATTGTGCGACTGCGCGGCGATGGCATGCGGGCGCGGCCCGACCAGCGACAGCGAGCCGAACAGCGAGTTGAAGAACTGCGGCAGCTCGTCGATCGAGGTCTTGCGGATGAAGCGCCCGACGCGGGTGACGCGCGGATCGTTCTTGGTCACCGTCTGCTTGGCGGTCGGGTCGGACCGATCGGTATACATCGAGCGGAACTTGTAGACCTCGATGATCTCGTTGTTGAAGCCATGCCGCTTCTGCTTGAACAGCACCGGTCCCTTGCTGTCGAGCTTGATGGCGATCGCGGTGGCGAGCATCACCGGCGAAAAGAGGATGATGCCGACAAGCGAGAAGACGATGTCGAAGGCACGCTTGGCGACCGAATCCCAGTCGTTGATCGGCTTGTCGAAGATGTCGAGCATCGGCACCGAGCCGATATAGGAGTAGGCGCGGGGCCTAAACTGCAGCGCGTTCGAATGTGCCGACAGCCGGATGTCGACAGGCAGCACCCAGAGTTTCTTCAGAAGCTGCAAGACGCGCGATTCGGCGGTCAGCGGCAGCGACACGATGAGCATGTCGATGCGCGCGATGCGGGCGAATTCGATGAGCTCGGAAATCGTGCCGAGCTTTGGATAGCCGGCGACGATCGGCGGCGAGCGCTTGTCGTTGCGGTCGTCGAATATGCCGCAGATGCGGATGTCGTTATAGGGCTGCTTCTCGACAGAGCGGATCAGCTGTTCGGCCGCCTTGCCGCCGCCGACGATGAGCGCACGGCGCTCCATGCGGCCGTCGCGCGCCCAGCGCCGGATCAGCGTCGACATCACCAGCCTAAGGCCGAAGATCAGCAAGAAACCGGCTGCGAACCAGGTGCCGAACAAAAGGCGCGAATAGTCTTCCGAGGCCTTGATGGCAAAGGCGGTGAGCGCCATCAGCGCGAAGCTGCCGGCCCAGACGAGCAGCAGCCGGCCGAAATTGGCGAGCGGACGCATCAGCGCCGCGATCTGGTAGCAGTCGGTCACGTCGAGCAGCACCACGGCCAGGAACGACGTCGCCGCGATCGCCAGCGGATACTGCCACGCCAGATAGGTGAAGAAGCCGACATAGTGGAAATAGACGGCGAGCCCCGACAGGAACAGCAGCGCGAACTCGACCATGCGCAGCACGCCGCTGACCATGATCGGCGACATGGTATCGCGCCGGTATTGCGAGGCGACCTGGCGCGCCACATCGTTGATGCCGCCAGGCTTTTCGCCGTCGGCGGGAGCGTCGTAGTTGCGCACCGCATCCATGGAAAAGCGGTGCGCGGGGTCGATCTCATTCATGGGAACAGTCCGCGAGCTTCGCGCAACTGCATAGCAAAAGAGAGCTAAGAAAGCCTTGAAACAACCGGTGGTTTTGAAGCAGTCGTGTCGGCCGCTTGTCTACTTGTTCAGCGCGGCGAAATAGGCCTTCTCGATCTCCGCCGCCATCACATCGGCTCCGAACCGGGCTTTGAGCTCGTCCGTCTGCGGCATCGCCTTCCGGTACGCCTCGCGGTCGTCCAGCACCGTGCCCATCTTTGCCGCGAGCTGCGAGGGATCCGGCCGGATCAGGGCAGGGGAGTTTTCGCCGAAGATTTCCGGAATGCCGCCGACCGCGGTCGCGATCATCGGCATGCCGGCGGCCAGGGCCTCGAGCACGATATAGGGCATCGCTTCCGCGCGGGAGGGCACGACGATCAGCTCGGCCAGCGCGAAAGCGTCCCGTGCCGGCATGGGCGGCAGGAAACGGACATGGCTCTTGAGGCCGAGCCGCTCGACCTGCGCGTGGTAGCGCGGCAGGTCGTCGCCATCGCCGACCATCACCGCGCTCAGCGGACGGCCCAGCTCGCCGCCGGCCAAAGCCAGCGCGTCGATGAAGATATCCGGGCCTTTCAGGTCGCGCATCATGCCGATGTACAAGAAATCGGCGGCATTCGCCGCCGCCACCGGTTCGAATTCGGCGGCGCGCAGGCCGTTATAGACGAGCGTGTTGGGTATGGGCGGCTCGCCGACCTTGCGGCGATAGGTGTTGCGCTCGTAGTCGGAAACGAACAACAGGCAGTCGGTGAAGCGCGCCATGAAGCGTTCCAGGCCGAAGAACAGTTTTCCCGTCGCCGTCGTTTCGTCATAGTGGAGGGAGCCGCCATGCGGCGAATAGAGGCGGGCAACGCGAAACCTTGATACCCGCAACAGTGAGCCGAACAGCCGGGCATAGGCGCCACCCTTGGCGCCGTGCCCGTGCAGCACGTCCGGCCGCAATTCCTGGATGATTCGATAGGTGCGCCAGGCCGAGGCGAGATCGCCCGGCCCGACATGGCGCTGCATCGGCGTGCGATGGATGCCGAGCGCCAGACTGTCCTTCATCGCGTCGAACAAGCGCTCTTCATAGTCGCCGCCGGTGGTCGAGTCGCAAACGATTCCCACCGCATGGCCGGCGGCGACCTGCGCCTCGGTCAGGTCGCGCACATGCCGGAAGATTCCTCCGACAGGTGAGCGAAAGCAGTGGACGATCCTGAGATTCACACCCACGACGG
>NZ_VFUA01000148.1 GCF_006440735.1 Mesorhizobium sp. B2-7-1
CTGGAACACCCCTCATCCGTCTCGGCGCTGCGCGCCGATCCACCTTCTCCCACAAGGGGAGAAGGGAGAATCGCGCTTCACCCATTCACCGCCCTGCTATCCTGCGGCGCCTCCGCCCTTTCCTCCAGCCCATAGTCGCGGACGACATGGGCGATGCGCAGACGATAGCCGGCAAAGATTCCGCCGCGACCGGCCTGTTGCGCCTGCCGGTGCTCCTCGGTGTTGCGCCAGGCCTTGACCGCTTCCTCGTCGCGCCAGAAGGACAGCGAGAGCACGCGCTTCGGGTCGGTGAGGCTCTGGAAGCGCTCGACCGAGACGAAGCCGTCGATGCCGTCGAGCAGCGGCCGGAGATTGGCGGCGATGCCGAGATAGGCATCGCGCTTCCCCTGCGCCGGCTCGACCTCGAAGATGACAGCGATCATGCCTCTATCCCTTCCTTGACCGTTACGTCGGTGCGAAAGACCTGCCGCGGACCATGCGGGCCGGACACCAGCTTCAGGAAGACGCGGTCCTCCTTGACGATGAACTTCTCGCGCCGCGCGAATTCGTAGTTTGCCTTGCCGGCCGGGTCGGCGGCAAGCCGGGCGCGGTAGGCTTCATAGGCCGCGAGGCTTTCGATGTTGTAGGCGGCGTAGGCCGTGGTGGCCGAGCCTTCATGCGGCGCGTAGTAGCCGATCAGCTCGGCGCCGCAGCGTGGAATGGCCTGACCCCAGGCGCGCGCATATTGCTCGAAGGCCGCCTTGCCGAACGGGTCGATCTCGTAGCGGATGAAGCAGGTGATGGTCATGTCGGTCTCCTCGTCTGGTTGGTTTTTGGACGGTGATGCTTCGACCGCGGTCGAAGCATCACTTGCGGCGGTGTGATAGGCATTCTCCTGTCAGGAGTGTTTGCCTGGGCTGATTGAGCTGACCGCAGAATAGTGCTTCCCTGACGAGAATGCTTCGATGAGGATCAAACCATGCGTGAAGGACCCGATATCGCCCGCATCGCCAGCCTGGTCGGCGACCCGGCCCGCGCCAACATGCTGAACGCCCTGATGGGCGGCACGGCGCTGACCGCGTCGGAGCTGGCGCTGGAGGCCGGCGTGTCGCTGCCCACCGCTTCCTCGCATCTGTCGAAGCTGATGGAGGGCGGGCTGCTGACCTTGGCCAGCCAGGGCCGGCATCGCTATTACGGGCTGGCCAGCGCGCAGGTGGCCGGCATGATCGAGGCGATCATCGGCGTCGCCGAGGCGGTCGGCCCGAAGCGGGTGCGGCCGGGACCGCGCGATGCGGCGATGCGCGTGGCGCGCGTCTGCTACGATCACCTCGCCGGCGAGCAGGCGGTGGCGATGCTCGACCGGCTGTTCGACAGGAAGCTTTTGCTGCGCGAGGACAACGAGATCAGGCTCTCACCGTCCGGCGCCTCGCATTTTTCCGCGCTCGGCATCGATACCCATGCCAAGGCGCGGCGGCCGGTATGCCGCGCATGCCTCGACTGGAGCGTGCGGCGCTCGCATCTCGCCGGCACGCTAGGCGCCGCCATACTCGACAAGATCATCGCCGAGAAATGGGCGCGGCGCGAAAAGGACAGCCGCGCCGTGGTGTTCTCGCCAACGGGGAGGCAGGCGTTCGAGAGGGTGTTTCTGTCTTGAAGCCCCGGTGCCGATAACGTGCAAATGTCGGCGCGAGGCCCCCCTCTCTGCCCTACCGGACAGAGAGGGGGGAAGGATCGCGGCATAGGCGACCTCGGGTCTTGCCCGCGCTCACCCCCTTTTCAACGCCTTCCCCAGCTTGAAGAACTCCTTCCACGGATCGGCCTTCTTCAACTCGCCCAGCGTGGTCTCACCACCCAGCGGGAAGGCATTCGGCGCCAAGCCCTTCTCGAGCTCCGGCCAGGTCACCGGCATCGACACCGTCGCGCCTTTCTTGGCGCGCGAGGAATAGGGCGCGACAGTGGTCGAGCCGCGGCCGTTGCGCAGATAGTCGACGAAGATTTTTCCGGTGCGCGCCTTCTTCGACAGCGTCGCGGTGTAGCGGTCGGGCGCGGCCTGCTCCAGCGCGCGGGCGAAATCATGCGCGAAGTCCTTGACCGCGTCCCAGTCCGCCAATGGCTTCAGCGGCACCAGCACATGATAGCCCTTACCGCCGGAGGTCTTGACGAGGTTGGGCAGCGACAGCGCGTCGAGCTGCTTGCGGATGTCGAGCGCCGCTTCGCGCACCTTGCCGACGTCGACGCCTTCGTCCGGATCGAGGTCGAAGATGATCTGGTCCGGCTTTTCCAATGCATCGAGCGTGCAGCCCCAGATATGGACCTCGACCACGCCATATTGGACGAGTGCGGCAAGCCCGTCGAAATCCTTGATGTACAGGATCTCCTCGCCGTCGGTCGGGTCCTTCATCCTGGCGATCTTGTCGCTCATGCCGGGCGAGGCGTGTTTCTGGAAGAAGCGCTGGCCGTTAATGCCATCCGGCGCGCGCACCAGGCTCAGCGGCCGGTTGACGACGAATTGCTCCATGCGCGGCCAGACCAGCGCGTAGTGATCGAGCAGGCCCTGCTTGGAGACTTTTTCGTCGGGCCAAAGGAGCTTGTCAGGATGCGAGAGCTTTACCGAGGTTTTTGCCGTTCCGCCCGAGGGCTTCGGCGCGGCCTTCGCGCCCGGCTTTGCTTCGCTCTCGGCCTTGGTCTTCTTCGGCTGTTCCTGCACGACTTCCTCCGGCGGCTTGTCCTCGCGAAGCCCCTGGAACGAGGCGTGGCGGATTATACGGTCGGATGTCCAGCTGCGGAACTCCACCTCGCCGACAAGTTCCGGCTTGACGAAGGTGAGGCCCTTGCCCTTGGGCACGGCGGCCGAGAAGGGCGACGCCTTCGCCGTGAGGCGATCGAGCTTCTTCTTCAAATCCGTCATCACCTTGCCGGAAAAGCCGGTGCCGACACGGCCGGCATAATGCAGCTTGCCGCCCTCATTGAAGCCGACCAATAGCGAGCGCACGCCGCGCCCGGTCTTGTCCGAGGGCAGATAGCCGCCGATGACGAATTCCTGCCTGAGCGTGCATTTCGACTTGATCCAGGAGAGCCCCCGCCCGCTGCGATAGGGCGCGTCGGCGCGCTTCGACACCACGCCTTCCAGGCCCATGCGGCAGACATGCTGCAGCATGACCTTGCCGGGCTCGTGGAAATGATCGCTGAAGCGCAGCGCCGAATCCTCCGGCTGCTTGCCGAGCAGCTCGGCCAGCGCCTGCTTGCGCTCCACCAGCGGCTCGCGGCGCAAATCCTGACCGTCGAGCCGCATCAGGTCGAAGATATAATAGACGAAGCGATCGGCGCGGCGGGCCGACAAATCCGCCTGCAGCAGCGGGAAGGACGAGACGCCGCTGTCGGCCAGCACCACGATCTCGCCGTCGATGATGGCGTCGCGGCATTTCAGCTTGCCAAGCGCTGCAGTAACCGGTCCGTCGAACTTCTCCGTCCAGTCGAGGCCGGCGCGGGTCAGCAGCCTGACCTCGCTGCCTTTGATCTGCGCCTGCATGCGATAGCCGTCGAACTTCACTTCGTGCAGCCAGTCTTCGCCGGCGGGCGCCTCCTTCTCCAGCGTGGCGAGCTGCGGCTCGATGAAGTCGAGGCGTTTGGCGTGCGTGACCTTGCCGGCGGCCGGCCTGTTCGACTGCCAGACCTTCGGTGTCTGCCCCTTGGCGGCCTTACCCTCGCCGACCTCCTCGATGGTGAGGGCCGACTTCACCGATTTCGGTTCGTCCTCGAGGATATCCTCGCCGGGCCGGGCGGCGGCATCGTCGGATTTGATCAGCAGCCAGTTGTCGCGCTTTTCGCCGGGGCGCGGCCTCAGCCTGACCAGATGCCAGCGGCCGTTGAGCTTGTGGCCTTCGAGCTCGAAATCGATATGGCCCTTCTTCATGCCCTGGGCCGGATCGCCATCGGGCGTCCACTTGCCTTCGTCCCAGACGATGACCGCGCCGCCGCCATATTGGCCCTTCGGAATGGTGCCTTCGAAGGAGGCATAGTCGAGCGGATGGTCCTCGACATGCACGGCCAGCCGCTTCTCATGCGGATCGAGGCTCGGGCCGCGCGTCACCGCCCAGCTCCACAAGACGCCCTCATGCTCCAGCCGGAAATCATAGTGGAGCCGCGTGGCGGCGTGCTTCTGGACGACGAAGATGCCGCCGCCCTGCTTTTGCCTGCCGACCTTGCCGGCCGGCTCGGCGGTCTTCTTGAAGTCGCGCTTGGCGTGATATTGCTCGAGGCCGGCCATGCCGCCACTCCCTTATGCGGATTTGCGCTTCGGCGCGGCCGCCTTGGCCTTCGGCCGACGCGCCGTCGTTTTGGATGAAGATTTGCCGGCTTTGCCGCCGCCTTCCGCGTTGAGGCTCTTCTTCAGTGCGTCGAACAGGTTGACGACATTGGACGGCTTGGGCGGCGCCTTGGCCTTGGGCGCCTTCTTGCCGGCCTTCTTGGCGCGGATCAGCTCCAGCAGCGCGTCCTCGTAGCGGTCGTCGAATTTCGAGGGATCGAACTTCGTCTTCTTGCCGTCGATGATGTGCTGGGCGAGGTCGATCATCTCCTTGTCGGTCTTCGCCGCCGCGATATCCTCGAACACCGTCGCCGGCCGGCGCACCGTGTCGTCATAGCGCAAGGTGGTCAGCACCATGCCCTTGCCGAGCGGCTCGATCACCACCGGGCGTTCGCGCTGATAGAGCACGATGCGCGCCAGCCCTGCCATCTTCCTCGCCGCCATCGCATCGCGGATGACGGCGAAAGCTTCTTCCGAGACCTCGTCGGCCGGCGAGACGTAATAGGGCGTGTCGAGATAGATCTGCTCGATCGAGGATTTCTCGACGAAGCCGTCGAGGCTCATCGTATGCGAGGACTCGATCTGCACCCCCTCGATCTCGTCCTCCTCGATATGGACGAAATCGCCGTCGCTCACCTCGTAGCCCTTGATCTCATCGCCGTCTTCCAGCGGCTTGCCGGTTCCGGCGTCGACATAGATGCGTTTGACGGTGTTGCCGGTCTTGCGGTTGAGGATGCGGAACGAGACTTTTTCCGCATGGGTGACGACGTTGGTCAGCTCGATGGCGCATGTGACCAGCGACAGTTTGAGATAGCCCTTCCAGGCCGGGCGTGGTGCCATTGTGAACTCCTGGGCGACGCGACCTTACCGCAACGGGCGGAGGCTTGCTCGGGTTCCGCGACGGACCGGAACCATCGCCCCGCCTTACGCAATGAAATTTCCCGTCACTGGGCGAACGTGAAACAGAAGCGCGCCGAAGCGACATCGGAACGAAACATATGTGATGCAAAAGTCACACGCAGCGGAATG
Organism: Mesorhizobium sp. B2-7-1; assembly: GCF_006440735.1. Classification (GTDB taxonomy): domain Bacteria; phylum Pseudomonadota; class Alphaproteobacteria; order Rhizobiales; family Rhizobiaceae; genus Mesorhizobium. The sequence goes on from NZ_VFUA01000148.1 coordinate 5,315, forward strand.
GCGACAAAAGGCACCGAAAGACCCCGAATCAGCCGCAATCCCGCCACGAAGCAACGACTTTCGGACCAGAAATTAACATCACGTTCACCGACTATTCACGCCTCGACGCTATGCTCTCGAACAATTCGGACGGGACATCCGAAAGCGGGACAGGGACAGGTAAAATGAACTTCTGGAACCACATCGCCGGCTACGCCGCCGCCATTCGCGAATTCGTCGCGCCGACCTACCGGCCCGAGCGCTACTACATGCGCGGCCCGGGTCCGGCCTGCGCGCGCCGCGGCAACTCGCTGGGCGTCAGCGCCAACTGATCATGACCCGCGAACGCGCCCACCACAGCCGCATCTGCCGGCCGGCCGCCGACCAGCGCGCCACCACCTATCGCGCCGAGCGCCTGGCGCTCGCCGCCAACTGGCGTGCGACAACGCCGCGACTTTGACGCCGCCGCCGGCTGGCTTAGTGTCTAAAGGCACAAGCAGCCGGGGCCGCCATGACCGACCTGCCCGAACCGAACCGTCCCGCCTCTCCAAGCCAGGCCTATGACGCCCGCTATCCGCTGATCGTCTTCGACGGCGTCTGCGTGTTCTGCTCGGGCTTCGTCCAGCTCATCCTCAGGCTCGACCGCAAAAAACGCTTCCGCTTCGCCACGGCGCAATCGCCGATCGGCGAGGCGCTGTTTCGCCGGCATGGCCTGCCGACCGACGATTACGACAGCAACCTCGCCATCATCGACGGCGCGGCCTTCACCAAGCTCGACAGCTTCGTCGCCGTCATGGCCGCGCTCGGCTGGCCATGGCGCGCGATGAAGGCGCTGCTCATCCTGCCGCGGCCGCTGCGCGACTGGTTCTACGACCGCGTCGCCAAGAACCGCTACGCGCTGTTCGGCCGCAAGGACAGTTGCGACATTCCTTCGGCCGAGTTGCGGGAACGGTTGATCGGCTAAGGGTATTTGTTCCCACGCAATTCCGGACGGAAAATCGCTGCACACTTTTCCTGGAATTGCTCTAGGGGCCAAGCATGAAGCTTCTCATCGTCGGCGGCTACGGCACCTTCGGCGGACGCATCGTCCAACTGCTGGAGAACGAGCCTCGGCTCGAGCTCATCATCGCCGGACGGTCGCTCGCCAAGGCAGCGGCCTATTGCACGGGTCGAGGCGACACCAAGGCGCGGCTCGTGCCGGCGGTGTTCGACCGCGACGGCGACCTTGCCCCGCAACTCGCCGACATGCGGCCCGATATCGTCGTCGACGCCAGCGGCCCGTTCCAGGCCTATGGCGAGGGGCGCTACCGGCTGATCGAAGCCTGTATCGGTGCGCGCATCCACTATCTCGACCTTGCCGACGGTTCGGAATTCGTTGCGGGGGTCTCCGCTTTCGACGCTGCGGCCAGGGCGGCCGGCGTGATGGTGCTCTCCGGGGTGTCGAGTTTTCCTGTTCTGACCGCGGCGGTGGTGCGGCGTCTTTCGGCCGGCATGGCACGCATCGATACTATCCGCGGCGGCATCGCGCCGTCGCCCTTCGCCGGCGTCGGCGAAAACGTCATCCGTGCCATTGCAAGCTATGCCGGCCGGCCCGTGCGGCTGGTGCGGGGTGGCAAGCCTGCCAAGGGTTATCCGCTCACCGAGCAGATGCGCTATACGATCGCGCCGCCTGGACGCGTGCCGGTGCGCAACACTTTGTTCTCGCTGGTCGACGTGCCGGACTTGCGGGCGCTGCAGGCGCTTTGGCCGGAAGCGAAGACCATCTGGATGGGCGCCGGCCCGGTGCCGGAGGTGCTGCACGGGGCACTGATCGGCCTGGCGTGGCTGGTGCGTATAGGCCTCATCCGCTCGCTGTCGCCGTTGGCCTCGCTGATGCATTGGGCGACCAACCGGCTCTCATGGGGCGAGCATCGCGGCGGCATGTTCGTCGCGGTCGAAGGCGCGGACGAAGCAGGCAGGCCGATCAAGCGATCCTGGCACCTGTTGGCCGAGGGCGACGACGGGCCGCTGATCCCCTCCATGGCGGTCGAGGCGATCCTCCGCAAGGCGCTCGCCGGCCGCATGCCCGCGCCGGGCGCGCGAGCCGCGGTGCATGACGTCGAGCTCGAGGACTATGAAGCGCTCTTCGCTGGCAAGACGATCCACGCCGGCTTCAGGGACGACACCGACAAGGCGAAGGCGCTCTATCCGGACCTGCTCGGCGATGCCTGGACAGACCTTCCCGCCGAAATCCGCGCCATGCATGAGGGAGCGGCAATGGCGGACGGACGCGCGAGCGTGGAGCGCGGCGGCGGCATGCTTAGCCGGCTTGCAGCACGGCTGATCGGCTTTCCATCCGCTGGGACGGATATCCCGGTCAAAGTCCGCTTCGACATCGGCGCGGATGGCGAGACCTGGACGCGGACTTTCGGAGCGCACCGCTTTTCGAGCCGGCAGTTCCCCGGAAGCGGCCGATCGGAGCGGCTGCTTTGCGAGCGCTTCGGCCCGCTCACCTTCGCCATGGCGCTGGTCGTCGACGAGAACCGGCTCCGCCTCGCGCTGCGCCGCTGGAGCTTCCTCGGCCTGCCCTTGCCGATGTGGCTGTGCCCCCGCTCGAACGCCTACGAAACGGTCGAGGACGGCCGCTTCCGCTTCCATGTCGAGATATCGCACCCGGCGGCCGGGCTGATCGTGCGCTACCGCGGCTGGCTCGTGCCGTCGCAGGGTTCGAGCACGGTGGGCTCGTCGGCCGTGGCGCCCAGTTCCCGGCAGCCCGAGGCCGTGCACAGCGTCCAGCCTTGACCGGTGGCGCCGGACGCCGCGAGCACGAGACGCGGCTGGGGTCCGATGCGCGGCGCATAGATCCACCAACCGTGCCGCAGCACCGAGCCCTCGGGCGGCTCCATGCCGGCGCCGGAGCCCTTGACCCGCGCCTCGACGACCTGCAGCCCGGCAGGCAGCACTTTCCAATCCTCCTGCCAGCGCGTCCGCTCCACCGAATGCGTCCAGGACAGCGTGAAGGCGGCGACGGCGAGCGTCACCGTCTTGCCGGCGGCGAGGATACACAGGCTCATGCGGTGCCGGCCGCGGACAGTCGGCGGGCACGCCAGCAGTGCCAGCCGATCCAGAGCAGCGCCAGCACCCATCCGGTCTCGTCGGTGAGCGGCAATGCGGCCACCAGCAGCAGGCCGGCGCAGAAGGCGACGAGACGCTCCCACAAGGCCATGCGGCGGGCGAGGAAGCCGACGGCGGCGGCGCCCCAGAGCACGATGCCCATGCAGGCCTTGACGACGATATAGGCGACCTCGACCGGATAGCCGAACGAAGCCGCGATCGGGCCGGCGTCCTGCAGCATCAGCGCCGGCGTGTAGACGGCCATGAACGGCACGACGAAGCCAGCAATGGCGAGCTTGGTCGCCTGGATGCCGATCTTGAGGCCGCTTTCCTTCGCCATCGGCGCGGCCGCAAAGGCGGCGAGCGCCACCGGCGGGGTCAGGTCCGCCATGATGCCGAAATAGAAGACGAACATGTGGCTCACCACCAGCGGCACGCCGAGCGACAGCAGCGCCGGGCCGGCGAGCGAGGAGGTGATGATGTAGTTGGGGATCGTCGGAATGCCCATGCCGAGAACCAGGCAGGTGAGCATGGTCAATACCAGCGACAGGAACAAATTGTTCTCGCCGATGGAAATGATCCAGCCGATGAAGGTGGAGGCGATGCCGGTGAGCGTCAGCGTGCCGATGACGATGCCGACGATGGCGCAGGCGATGCCGACGGGCAGGGCGTTCTTGGCTCCTTCGGCAAGCGAGTCGACGCAAATGCGCAGCGTCTCGCGCCCGCCCTTGAAGGCGAGGCAGGCGATGACGAGCGCCGCGATGACCAGGCTGAGCGCATTGACGCCGAAGCGCATGAAGGAGGAAGCGGCGAGCCCGAGCGCCAGCCAGAAGACGACGCGGAAGGCGAATGGCCCGATCAAAGCTGCCAGCGGCGTGCCGAGGATGAGCACGATGGTCAGCGCCAGGCCCATCGTGCCGGCGAAAATCGGCGTGTAGCCGGCAAACAAAAGGTAGACCAGCACGGCGAGCGGCAGCACCAGCGGCCAGTGCTTCCGCACCGCCTCCCAAGGGTTGGGGAGCTCGGCCTTGGCCATGCCGTGCAGGCCGGCCTTGCCGGCTTCCAGATGCACCTGCCAGAAGCAGGCGCCGAAATAGAGCAGCGCCGGGATGATCGCCGCCTTGACCACCTCGGCGTAAGGGATGTTCAGCGTCTCGGCCATGATGAAGGCGACCGCGCCCATCACCGGCGGCATGATCTGGCCGCCCATCGAGGAGGTCGCCTCGACCGCGCCGGCAAAAGCGGAGCGGAAGCCGAAGCGCTTCATCAGCGGGATGGTGAACTGGCCGCTGGCGACGACATTGGCGACGCCCGAACCGGAAATGGTGCCCATCAGCGCCGAGGACAGCACGCAGACCTGGGCCGGACCGCCGCGCCACGAACCGACGAGGCCGAGCGCGAAATCGTTGAACAGCGCGATCATGCCGGCCCGTTCGAGGAAGGCGGCGAAGACGACGAAGATGAAGATGTAGGCGGCCGAAACATAGACCGGCGTGCCGTATATGCCTTCGGTGCCATAGGCGAAGGTGTCGACCAACTGCGCGAAATCATAGCCGCGATGGATGAAGGGCGGCGGCAGGTGATTGCCGACGAAGCAATAGGCGAGGAAGATTAAGGCGATGATTGCGAGCGGCAGGCCCATCAGCCGTCTGGCGGCTTCGAAGACGAGCACCACCAGCAGCGCGCCGACGATCAGGTCCGGCGTGGTGAGGAAGCCGGAGCGGCGGATGAGGTCGGCGTAGAAGACCCAATTGTAGAGGCCGGTGCCGAAGCCGAGCAGGCCGAGCACCCAGAAGCCCACCTTCGCCGCGGCGCTGCCGGCGCGCAGGTTGGCGATGAGGCCGAAACCGAGCAGCAGCAGGAAGCCGACATGCATGGCGCGCACCACTTGGCTGGGCAGGCTGCCATAGGCGGCGATGTAGATCTGGAAGACGGAGAAGGCGACGGCGATGGCAAAGGCGGCCTTGCCGGCGAGGCCGTCGCCGAAGCCCGGCGGCAGGCCTTCGACCTGTTCTTCGGCGGTTGGAGACAGAACGGTCGGGGTTTCGGTCATTGGCGGGTTCCTGGCGGGCAATACCGTCTCCGTTGAGGGCAGGGAAGCCGCATAGGGCACTTCCCCTCACCCAGCCTCCGCTTCGCTCGGCTGACCTCTCCCCGAGGGGAGAGGAGGCGGTCGGCGTTGGCGCCATTCTCTTCTCCCCGACGGGGAGAAGGTGGCCGGATGAGGGGGCTGGCGCTGCGCTATGCGATAGCCCTCCCTCAATGGGAAGGCGTCTACTTCAGCAGCCCCTTTTCCTTGTAATAGCGCTCCGCGCCGGGGTGCAGCGCCACGGGCATGCCGTCCAGCGCCTTTGCCGGATCGATTGCCTTGGCGGCGGCGTGAGCGGCAGCCAGCTGGTCGAGATGCTCGAACAGCAGCTTGGTCATCTGATAAGCGGTGTCGTCGGACACGTCGGCGCGGGTAACCAGGAAATTGCCGACCGCGGCGGTCGCGACGTCTTCCGTCTGGCCCTCATAGGTGCCTTTCGGGATAACCACGGAAATGTAGGGCGCCCCGATCTTGGCGACGTCCTCGGCCGGCACGGCGACGACGTTGATGGGAAGCGAGGTAGCGAGGTCGCGGATGGAGGCGACGCCGAGGCCGGCCGACTGCAAGGTGGCGTCGAGCTGGCGGTTCTTGATCAGCTCGACCGACTCGGCAAAGGGCAGATACTCGACCCGTCCGAGATCCTCGTATTTGAGACCGGCGGCGGCAAAGATGGCGCGCGCGTTGAGCTCGGTGCCGGAGGCGGGCGCGCCGACGGACAGGCTCTTGCCCTTGAGGTCGGCGAGCGTCTTGATGCCGGAGTCCTGGCTGGCGACGATCTGGATGTAATTGGGATAGATCGCGGCAATGCCGCGCAGCTTGTCGAGCTTGCCCGGGAAGCCGGCCTCCGTGTTGCCTTCGGCGGCCATCTTGACCGAATCGCCGAGCGCAAAGGCGATCTCGCCCTTGCCCTGCTGCAGGAGGTTGAGGTTTTCGACCGAAGCCTTGGTCGCCTGAACCTGTGTGCGCGAGCCCTCGATGCCCTTGCCGTAGATCTCCGACAGCGCGACCCCGAGCGGATAGTAGACGCCCGACGTTCCGCCGGTGAGCACATTGATGAATTCCTGCGCCCCGGCCGTCACCGCGCCAAGGCCGAGCGACAAGGCCAACGCGCCGGCGGCAACAAGCTTGGTCCTGAAATTGAACATCGCGATTTCCTCCCTGAAAACATCTGGCCCGCAAACCCGCCCCTCCCGGCGAGCCGCGACGAGTTTAGACGGGAGGAGCCAAATGCCAACCCGCAATTGCATGCGTTAGACCAATGGTTGAGTGGCGGCGAAAGGCGCCGGCTTGCGCTCGCTTGCTTTGGGGACGAAAGATTTTCGAGGCGCCTGTCGAAATCGGCCGCGGCCGCGCGACATAGGTCGGCACGCGACGATGCGGCCTTCAACAAAACGGGAGAAGACCATGCGATACATGCTTTTGATCTACAACGACGAAGCCGCGATGGCGAACGCGCCGAAGGAGCAGACCCAGCAGGTGCTCGCGGCCTATGGCGCCTATACCGAGGCGCTGAAGAAATCCGGCGCGTATATCGCCGGCGAGCGGCTGCGGCCGACCCAGGCGGCCACCTCGGTGCGGCTGGCCAGCGGCAAGACCAATGTGCTCGACGGCCCCTATGCCGACACCAAGGAGCAATTGGCCGGTTTCTACATGATCGAGGCCGCCGACATCGACACGGCGATCGAATGGGGGGCGCGCTGCCCGGCATCCAGCACCGGCACGGTCGAGGTGCGGCCGATCTGGGAAATGGCCGAGTACATAGAAGCCGCATAGCGAACGCTGTGATGGATGATCGCTCGGAGATCGCGCGGGCGGCGGCCGAAGCGGCCGCCCGGCGCAGCTATGGCAAGCTCATCGCCTGGCTGGCGGCGCGCACACGCGACGTCGCCGGCGCCGAGGATGCGCTGGCCGATGCCTTTGCCGCCGCGCTCGAACGCTGGCCGCGGACCGGCGTGCCGGCGCAGCCGGAAGCCTGGCTGCTGTCGGTGGCGCGCCGGCGCGACGTGGACGCGGTACGGCGGCGACTGACCGGCGAGGCGGCCCGCGATCATCTCAAGCTGATCGCCGAGGAGATGGAGGCGCGCATGAGCGGCGAGGAGCTGCCCGACGACCGGCTGCGGCTGATGTTTGCCTGCGCCCATCCGGCGATCGAAGCGAGCGTGCGCGCGCCGCTGATCCTGCAGACGATCCTCGGTTTCGACGCCGCGACGATCGCGTCGGCCTTCCTGGTTTCGCCGGCGACGATGGGGCAGCGGCTGGTGCGGGCCAAGGCGCGCATCCGCGAGACCGGGATCCCGTTTCGCGTGCCGGAGCAGGCGGAGCTGGGCGAGCGGCTGGGCGCGGTGCTGGAGGCGATCTACGCCGCCTTCGCCGAAGGCTGGTCGGATCCGATCGGCACCGACAGCCGGCGGCGCAACCTCGCCGCCGAAGGCATCTGGCTCGGACGGCTGGTCGCCTCGCTGATGCCGGACGAGCCGGAGACGCTCGGCCTGCTGGCGCTGATGCTGTTCGCCGAGGCGCGCCGCTCGGCAAGGCGCGGTCCGGAAGGGGATTTCGTGCCTTTGGCCGAGCAGGATATCGCGCTCTGGGACGACAGCCTGATCGACGAGGCGGAAGCCTTGCTGGTGCGCGCGGCGCAAAGGGAGATCATCGGCCGCTACCAGTTGGAGGCCGCCGTGCAGTCCGCCCATACGGCGCGCCGGCGCGGCAGCGGCACCGACTGGGTGGCCATCCGCCAGCTTTACGACGCGCTGCAAGCCGTGGCCGGCTCGCCGGTGGTGGCGATCAACCGCGCGGTGGCGATTGCCGAAACCGAAGGCGCGCCGGCCGGATTGGCGGCGCTTTACGTGCTGGGCGAGGACAAGCGGCTGCAGGACTACCAGCCCTATTGGGCCGCCCGCGCCGGGCTGCTGGCCAGGCTCGGCAATACCAAGCAAGCCGCCGAGTCCTACGACCAGGCGATCGGACTCGAGCGCGACCCGGCGCTGCGGCGTTTCCTGCAGGGCGAGAAGGCGAAGCTTGTTAGGAACTAGGGCAGAAGTTGCCGTTTATCGGTGGACGAACTTCACCATCCTTTCCGGGAGATCGGTGCAAACGCTGGGGAATTAGCGGAAGCCCCGCAGTCTCGTCATTCCAGGGCGGAGCAGCCGCGAAGCGGCGTCGCGGAGACCCTGGAATCC
>NZ_VFUA01000149.1 GCF_006440735.1 Mesorhizobium sp. B2-7-1
GCCACCAGCCCTCGGTGATCCAGCCGGCCTTGGCGCGATAGCCGATGCCGACGCCCACCAGATTTTGCGTTTCGTTGGGGATGTTGGAGACGAAGGTGATTGTGGCGCCGAACTCGCCCATCGCCTTGGCGAAGGACAGGATCGCACCGGCGATCAGGCCGGGCAGGATCAGCGGTAGGGTGATGGTGGCGAACACCCAGAGCGGATTGGCGCCGAGCGTGCCGGCCGCCGCCTCGATTCTGCGGTCGACAGCCTCGATCGACAGCCGGATCGCCCGCACCATCAACGGAAAGCCCATGACCACGCAGGCCAATGCCGCGCCCGTCCACCGGAACGAAAAGACGATGCCGAAATGCTCGGCAAGAAAGGCGCCGGCCGGCCCACGCCGGCCGAAGGTCAGCAAGAGGAGATAGCCGGTCACCACCGGCGGCAAGATCAGCGGCAGATGCACCAGCCCGTTGAGCAGGGTCTTGCCCCAGAAACGCCCCCGCGCGAGCAAGAGCGCTATCAGGATGCCCGGCGGCAGGCTGGCGATCATCGCCACCGTCGCCACCTTGATCGACAGCCGGACCGCATTCCATTCGTCGGGAGTGAGGTCCAGCAGCCAATTCATGGTAGCGTTTGCGCGGTCTTTCTCAGTTGCTCGGCGCGAGCACCGTGAAACCCTGCTCCTTGAAGAGCGCGGCGGCCTTGGCCGACTCGACGCATTTCAGGAAAGCGACCGTATCCTTGTCCTTCGAATCCGCGGTCTGGGCAATCGGGTAGATGATCGGCGGATGCGAATCTTCCGGGAAGGTGCTGACAACCTTGACGCCCTTCTCGGCATGCGCGTCGGTGGCGTAAACGATGCCCAGCGCCGCCTCGCCCGTCGACACCAGCTTCAGCGCCGCGCGCACATTCTCGGCCTGCGCGACCTTGCCCTCGACCGACGACCATACGCCGAGCGATTCCAGCGCCGCCTTGCCGTATTTGCCCGCGGGCACGGCCTTGAAATCGCCCATGGCAAGCTTGCCGTCACCGATCAGCCTGACGAGGTCGAAGCCCTTCTCGACCTTGGTCTCGACCGTGGAATCCTTCGGCGCCACCAGCACGATCTGGTTGCCGAGCAGCTTCACTTCGGTATCCGGCTTGGTCAGCTTCTTGTCGGAGAGGTATTTCATCCAGTCGAGATCGGCCGAGACGAAGATATCGGCCGGCGCGCCGCCTTCGATCTGCTTGGCGAGCGCCGAGCTCGCCGCGTAGGAAATGGTGGCGGCCTCGCCGACTTCCGGCTCGCAGGCCTTGTTGACGGCGTCGAGCGCGTCCTTGAGGCTCGCCGCGGCAAACACGACCACCTTGTCGTCGGCATGGGCAGCCGGAACCGCCGCCATCAGCATTGCCGTGAGACCTCCAATAGCGATCGCCTTCAACCCAAAACCCTTGCCCGTCATGGAGTCTCTCCCTGGTTTCAAAATCCGTACGGCCCAAAGCCTCGGACCGATATATCCGTATGAACATAACAAGGAAAGGCTTTTCACCTGTCGCGGCATTGTGCGCGGTCGTGGTCTCAGCCTACGATGAATGGAAACGAAACGGTGAATCTCAAAAGGAAAGACGCATGAAGATCAGCGCCCGCAACATCCTCAAGGGTAAGGTCACCGAGATCGTCAAGGGAGCCACCACCTCGCATGTCAGGATCGATATCGGCGGCGGCGTCATCGTCACCTCCTCGATCACCAACGAAGCGATCACCGACCTTGCGCTCGAGAAAGGCAAGCAGGCCTATGCGGTGATCAAGGCCTCGGACGTCATGGTCGGCATCGACTGATGCCGCAAGTCTAGTGCGGCGCCAGAGGTGTGTTGAGATTCAGGTCAGACCGAGTCGAAAACGGTGACTTCCGAGAACCGGAGCGGAGCGTACTTGAAGTACGTGAGCACCGGAAGCGCAGGAAGCCGCCGTTTGCAGGCCGGGCTCACCTGAATATCAACATACCTCATACGGCGATAGGCGCCTTGATGCTCGCATCCGCGAAATAATTCTCGAGCCGGAAATCCTCGAAGCGGAAGGCGAAGAGGTCCTTCACCTCCGGATTGATCCACATTGTCGGCAAGGCCTTGGGCGTACGCCGCATCTGCTCGCGCGCCTGCTCGAAATGGTTCGAATAAAGATGCGCGTCGCCGAGCGTGTGGACGAAGTCGCCGGGCTTCAGCCCGGTCACCTGCGCCACCATCATGGTGAGCAAGGCATAGGAAGCGATGTTGAACGGCACGCCGAGGAAGATATCGGCCGAGCGCTGGTAAAGCTGGCAGGAGAGCCGGCCTTCCGAGACATAGAACTGGAACAGGCAATGGCAGGGCGGCAGCGCCATCGCCTCGACTTCGGCTGGGTTCCAGGCCGAGACGATCAGCCGGCGTGAATTAGGATTCTTGCGTATCTCTTTCAAAAGATTCGCGATCTGGTCGATCTCGCCGCCATGCCCGTCCGGCCATGAGCGCCACTGCTTGCCATAGACCGGTCCGAGATCGCCGTTCTCGTCCGCCCATTCGTCCCAGATGGTGACGCCATGGTCGTTGAGATATTTGATGTTGGTGTCGCCTGCCAGGAACCACAAAAGCTCGTGGATGATCGACTTCAGATGCAGCTTCTTGGTGGTCGTGACCGGGAAGCCGCGCGAAAGGTCGAAGCGCATCTGGTAGCCGAACACCCCACGCGTGCCGGTACCGGTGCGGTCGCCGCGGTCGGCGCCGTTCTCCAGCACGTGCTTCAACAGGTCGAGATATTGGCGCATCGGCTCCGCCTCGATTCGGGCTTACAGCCAATCATAGCCGACTGACAGCCCGTCGAACACCGCAAAGCAGGCTGCGGATGTGGATCGCGCCAAAAGTTTACGGTGCCGGCACGGTTACGTGCCGGCCGCCGGATGGCAGTGCCTCAGAGCGAGCCGAGTTTGCCGAGATCCTTCGCGACCAGATAATAGAAGGTCACGCGGCTTTTGGTGTTGTCGGCATGCATCGCCTTGCAGGTCTTCTCGATCGATGCGTTGGCCTTTGCGGCATCCGCGATGCCGAGCTTCTTGCCGATCCAGTTCTCCCGCACGCGGTCGAGTTCCTTCGGGTCGGTGCAGGACACCAGCGAGGAATCGCGGTTCCTGAGCGCAATGCCCAGATGCTTGACGATCTTATCGACCGTATCGGCGCTGGCGCCGGCATCGTATTTCTTCACATCCGCAAGATAGTCGGCCATCAAACTTCCCCTCGTCGGCGCCACCGATCCGATCGGTGAGGGTTGTGGCGCGCTACGCAACCTGTGCGCTAAGTCAGAGACTCCTCACCGGGAGCGAGATTTGATTGACTGGGCGCGCAAGTCAACCCTTGGCTGCACAGTTTGGCATAGCCGGATAAGCGCCGGTTTGGCCTTTCTTTTTCCGTTATCGGTCCCTATATTCGCTTCGTCGGCTTGATCGACTATGGCGATAAACAGGCGATGAAATAAGCCGTTCGGACCCGGGGGCGGTACCCGGCGCCTCCACCAAAAACCGCTCTCCTAAATGGGAGCGGCTTTTGCTGGGGGCGAAATAGGATCGACGAAGGTGTAAAGATCGTACTTTTGCCCGGCATTGTACCACCGTCATCGGGCTAAACTTATAGTTGCCAACGACAACTATGCGGAAGCTCGTCTCGCTGCTTAATGCGGCGCGAACGCTTCAAATCAAGTCCTAGCGGTTCGCACTTCTAGGCGGGGTTCGGAGGTACCTGGCAACAGAAACCTCCACCTTCCCCCTCTTTGCTTCTTCCCAGACCAACCGCACGGCCAAGGCTCGTCCGGCGCTCGATGCGCGGCGTGCAGCCTTGCCGTCCATCATCCATGGACAGCGATGCAAAACGATTGCGACCGATTCTTCGTGCTGACCGGCGGTCCAGGTTCCGGCAAGACCACCTTGATCGAGGCGCTGCGGGCCCAGGGCTTCGCGACAGCCCCCGAAGCCGGACGCGGCATCATCCGCGACCAGATGGCCATCGACGGCCCTGCCCTTCCCTGGCGGGACCGCACGCTTTTTGCCGAGCTGATGCTGTCGTGGGAGCTGCGCTCCTGGCACGCCGCGCGTGCCAAACCGCCCGGCCCAATCTTCTTCGACCGCGGCGCGCCCGACACGATCGGCTATCTCAGGCTCTGCGGCCTGCCGGTGCCCGACCACGTCGCAAGCGCTGCGCGGAAATTCCGCTACGCGCGCCGTGTCTTCGTCGCGCCGCCCTGGCCGGAGATCTTCACCCAGGACGAGGAGCGCAAGCAGACGCTCGACGAGGCCGGGCGCACATTCCGCTCGGTGACCGGCGTCTATGCGGAGCTCGGTTACGAACTGGTGCCGTTGCCTCTCGCCCCGGTCGAGGAACGGGTGCGCTTCGTCCTCGATCGGAGTGCGGTCTGAGCGGCCTTGCGGCCGCTCACGGCACCGTCTCCACCCTGCCGCTCCCGCTGACATGCGAGCTGATCTTCGGGTTGCCATGGACCTTCACATTGCCGCTGCCCGACACGCGGATGTCGGCCTGGTCCTGCGGAGCGACATCGGCGTCGCCGCTGCCGCTGATCTGGATACTGGCGGTCTTGGCCGCGAGCTTGCCAAAGTCGCCCGAGCCCGAGCCCGAGATACGCAAGGAGAGATCCTGGACGCTGCCGCTGGCGCGCACGTCGCCGCTGCCGCTGATACGCAGGTCCAGCGCCTCCTGGGCAAGAGCGGAAAGCTCGAGCCTGCCGCTGCCGCTCAACCTCCATTTGGGCACGGCGGGACCGGTAAGCTGGACGCTGACCGGCAGGTCGTCACAATCGAAGCCGTCGTCGAAGGCCAGCACATTGCCGGAGAGGCGAACATGCGAAACCGCCTCGGGATCGCCGCTGACGATAGCCTGGGACGGCGTGCCCGGCTGATAGGTGACCGTCGCCGGAAGCGCGATCTGGAACTCGCTGCCGACCGGCTCCCAGGCCAGCGTGACCGATCCCGGCTTGGTTGCATCGCCGGAACTGGGGCAGCTGGACACAAAATTCCACCATCGGCCGCCTCGCCAGTCGTTGCCGGCGATCGAATGCGCCAGCGACAGACAAACCACGGCCACGGCGATGGACAGCACGGCTGTCCAGGCAAGCGTCTTGTTCATGTTGCACCTGTTCTCTCTGTGTGGCGGCGCGCCACAGGATGATTCAAGGCTGGGATGGTTTGACCAGCCGGTAGTGCAGTCGCGCATAGTCCCCCAGGAGCTTGACCCCGATGTTGAGGCCCAACAGCAGCAGCGAGCCGAGGCCGATGCTGGCGGCGGCAAGGCCGACGGCCGCCAGCAGCCGCGCGAACGCCATGCTCCACGACGCGAAATGCCAGAACGGCACGACGCTCAACAGCAGCCCGACGCTCGCGACCCCCAGCGCCAGCGCGGCAATGCCGATGCCGAGCGCAACGCAGCAGAAGACGATGAGGACCGGCAGCAGCAGCAAGATGTCGAAGGCCGCGAGACCGGTCAGCGCAAGCAGCGCGGCAACGATGCCGGCCGGGCCACGATCATGCTCCCAGCGGCGGATCCCGGCTTCCGCCCGCAACTCCCGCCCGAGCCGCGCCGGGTCGCCAAGCGCCTGGGCGACATCCTCTTCGCTGCGCCCGGAAGCCCGCGCCTCGTCGAAATGGGCAGCGTAGTCGGCGACGATTTCGTCGACTTCGGCCGAAGGCAGTCCGGCCAGGCTGGCGCGCAGGGAAACAAGGAACGAATCGCGGCTCATTGCATCTCTCCAAGGAACAGGTCGACGGCATCGACAAAGCTCCGCCATTCCTGGCTGCGCGCTTCGTAGGCGGCCCTGCCGGCCGGGGTGAGCCGGTAGTATTTGCGAGGGGGCCCGCTCGTCGATTCGACCAGCCACGTCTCGACGAGCCCGTCGCTCTGCATGCGCCGCATCAGCGGATAGATCGTCCCTTCCCCCATGCCGACACGCTCGGCAAGCGTGCTGGCGATCTCATAGGCGTAGCTTTCGCGTCGGGCGAGCAAGGCGAGCACACACAATTCGAGCGCCCCCTTCTTCAGCTGGACGTCATTTGGATCGGTCAATGGTCACTCCCGCCGTCTCCAGTACGATATATAGGCAGGTATCTTTTATTACAAGGTACCAACTTAAAAGTGATAGCGGCGTGTGACAGCAGCCAAGCCGATTAGGCGCGGCGGGTTCTCAAACGGACATTACCGATGGAGGGCCGACCGCGAACGAAGGCGTGGAAAGGACTGGGGTTTGCCAGTGGTGAAGAGCCTGAAACGAAAAAAGGCCAGGCAAGCCCGGCCTTTCCTGTCTTGTCTGCTATTGCCTATTCGGCCGGCGCTTCGACCGCTTCGCGTGCGCGGCCGAGCGTCAGCTTGGCCAGCGCGAAGGAGATCACCGCGCAGAGCGTGATGCCGGCCACCATCGGCAGCGGCGTGCCGTCGAAGAAGATGCCGGCAACGCCCATCGCCAGCGCGCCGATGGCGAAATGCAGCGTGCCCATCAGCGCCGAGGCCGTGCCGGCGATCTCGCCATGCTCTTCCATCGCCAGCACCGAGGTGGTCGGGATGACCAGGCCAAGGAAGCCGTAGCCGACGAAGAGCAGTGCGGCCATCACGTCGAGCCGGTCGACGCCCGAGGCCATGATGGCGAACAGCGCCACCATGACCGTGGCATAGCCGGTGACCGCCACCCAGACGACGCGCTTCAAGCCAAAGCGGTCGGCGAGCATCCCGGTCAGCTGCGACATGCCGATGAAGGCGACAGCGTTGATCGAGAAGAACACGCTGTAGACCGAGGGCGACAGGCCGTAGTGGTCGATCAGGATGAAGGACGAGCTCGACAGATAGACGAAGAAGCTCGCAATGCCGAAGCCCGCGATCGCCACAAGGCCGAGGAAGTTGCGGTCGCCCATCAGGTAGCGGTAGCCGGCAAGCGCCGTGCCGAAGGACGAGCCGGCGCGCTCCTCGACCGGGCGGGTTTCCTTGAGCGAGGTGGCGAGCAGGATCGTTGCAAGCGCCGCCGCGCCCGTCACCGTCCAGAACACGGCGCGCCAACCAAAACTCTCGATGATCTGGCTGCCGGTCAGCGGCGCCAGGATCGGCGACACCGAGAACACCAGCATCAGAAGCGACATCAGCTTGGCGGCCTCGTTGCCGGTATGCAGGTCGCGCACGATGGCGCGCGGCACCGCCATGCCGGCACTGGCGCCGAGGCCTTGCAGGAAGCGGAAGGCGATCAGCCACTCGATGGTCGGCGCCATCGCCGAGCCGACGCCGCCGACCATGAACAGCGCGAGGCCGGCATAAAGCGGCGCCTTGCGGCCGACCATGTCGGAGATCGGGCCGACGACGATCTGCCCGAACCCCATCGACAGGAAGAAGATCAGAAGGCTCATCTGCACGGCGGCCGTGCCGGCATGCAGATCCTGGCCGATCGAAGGCAGCGCGGGCAGATACATATCGATCGCAAATGGGCCGATCGCGGACAACAAGCCGAGCACGACCGCGATGCGGAGGAATTTAGGACTCATGATAAGGCTCTTTTCGGATCTGGTTGTCGCCGCAAATACCGGCGTCTGAACCCAGGACGTTCCATCCCGTGGGAAATCCTACAGTCCAGAGCGAATTCATTCGCCTGTCAGGGCGAACATATTCGTCTCTCCAGCGGGATTCCCCTTTGTTGTGTCCACAAATTTAGACAGGCTTGTCCAATTCGTCAATCACCGCTATATAGATTTTCATGAAGCACGGCGTTTCTCCTGACACTTTCCCGCCACGCAGCCATGAGGCCAAGCGCGTGTCGGTGGTGGATGCAGCCGCTTCCGTCTTCTGCCGCGAAGGTTATGCCGGCGCCAATATCGACCTGATCGCGGCCGAGGCCGGCGTCTCGCGCCAGACCGTCTACAACCATCACGGCGATAAGGAAAAGCTTTTCGTCGCCGTCGTGCGCGACCTGACGGAGCGCTGCAATGCCGGCATCTTCGCCACCATCGCCAGTTTCCCCGACCAGCCCACGGACCTGGAAGCTGATCTCATCGCCTTTGCCGTGCGCATGAACCGCAACTGCATCTGCAACCGCGACGGCCGTTTCCTGCGCAAGCTGATCCAGGCCGAAGGCGAGCGTTATCCGGAACTGTTTGCCGAATGGCGCCAACAGGGCCCGAGCCGCACCTGGTCGGCGCTTGCCGCGCGCTTCGCCCGGCTTGCCTTCGCCGGGCATCTGTCGATCGGCGATCCCGACGTCGCGGCACGTCAGTTCCTCGCCCTCGTCAACGCCGAGCTTCAGATCACTTTCATGCTGGGCGGCATGCCGACCGAGGAAGAGGTGCTGCGCTCCGCCACCAACGGCGTGCGGACCTTTCTCGGCGCCTTCGCCGGGAAGAAGTCGCCAGCCGGCAAACAGGCAGCGCTCGTTCACGCCTGAGCGATCAAATCGCCGGCACCCCCCTTGGCCTCACGCCTTTGCGCCTATATGCGGTTTACGCCGCGCCCAAGCTTGATTACAGCTATGCGGACGATTCAACGGAACCCGACCATCAGATGGCCGACGACCACATCCGTTACGATATTCTGGCCCAGGAGGCTCTGCGCGGCGTGATGCGCAAGGTCCTGGCCGAGGTCGCGCGCACCGGCCTTCCGGGCAATCATCATTTCTTCATCACCTTCCTGACCGGCGCGCCCGGCGTGCGCATCTCGTCCAGGCTGCGCGAGCGCTATCCCGAGCAGATGACCATCGTCATCCAGTTTCAGTATTGGGACCTCAAGGTGACGGATGCCGGCTTCGAGGTCGGGCTTTCCTTCTCCGACGTGCCGGAGAAGCTGGAGATCCCCTTCTCCGCCGTGCGCGGCTTCTACGATCCATCGGTCAATTTCGAGCTCGAATTCGACGTCAAGACGGAGAGCGCCGAAGACGAGGCCGCCGCTCCGGCGCCCGAGCCGATCGCGGTCGTCCCCGAGAAGAAGGCGGAAACGAAGAAGAAGGCCGCCGAGGCCGAAAAGAAGCCAGCGGTCGCCGAGACAGGCGGCAAGGGCGCCGACGTCGTTTCGCTCGACGCCTTCCGCAAGAAGTAGCCCGGCGCCATGGGCGAGGTCGTCAATCTCCGCCAGGCCCGCAAGCAGAAAGCGCGCATCGAGAAAGAACGCCAGGCCGGCGAGAACCGGGCGCTGCACGGCCGATCGAAGACGGAACGCGAGCGTGACCGGCTGGCCTCGGAAAAGGCCGAGAAATTCGTGGTCGGCCATCGCCGGGAAAAGCCCGACGACCCCGGCAAGCGCTGAGTCCGACAATGGCCGCGGTCGAAAAACGTTCGGTAACGATCCGCGGTCACCGCACCAGCTTTTCCCTGGAACAGCCTTTTTATGACGACCTCATCGCCATCGCCGCGCAACGGTCGCTGTCGCTCGCGGCCCTGGTCGCGGAGATCGACGAGACGCGTACCCGCGACGCCAACCTGTCATCCGCGCTGAGGCTCTATGTGCTGGCCTGGGCGAAACGCGGCGGCAACGCGACCTAGAGCGTTTCACCGTTTCACCGAAACGGCGAACCGCTCTATCTTCTTGTTTTGAAGCAATTCCGGACGGAAAACCGCTCACATTTTTCCTGGAATTGCTCTAGGCCGCGCTGTCGCTGACGCCTTTTTGCGCCTTGCGCTTTGCGCCAAAGCTGAGCAAGGCGGTGCGGTCCCGCTCCTCCGCCTGCTTTTTCGACCGCACCCGCATCATGTCTTTCCAGCCGATATAACCGATGAGCCGTTCATCCTCGCGTGAGACCACCGGCAGGTGCGAGACATTGGCAAGCAGCAGCTTGTCGGAAAGCGCCTCCAGATATTCGTCCGGATAAGCGAGCGTGATCTTGCTGCCGGCGAGCAGTTCGCCGAGGGTCGCATTGCGGTGCTTGCCGTTACGACGCCAGCGCAGGATCGCCGGCGGATCGATGACGCCGAGCACATGCCCCGCTTCATTGATCACCGGAAAGCTCGGATGCCGCGTGTCCGGCGCGGTCAGGAACGTTGCCGCGCCATGCAGCGTCATCGTCGCCGGCACGCTCTCGACCTTGGTCGTCATCACTTCATTGACCCTGGTCAGGGCGAAAGGATCGACGCGGTATTCGCGCACGAGGTGATGCCCGCGCCGCGCCACTTTCTCGGTCAGGATCGAGCGCTTCATCAACAGCACGGTGACGGCGTGCGCGGTGGCGCAGGCCGCGATCAGCGGCACCAGCACATGCGTGTTGCCGGTGAGTTCGGTGGCGAAGAAAGTCGCGGTCAGCGGCGCGCGCATGGTGCCGCCCATGGTCGCCGCCATCGCCAGCAGCGGCCAGAAGCCGGGGCTCGCCTCGGGCAGGATGCCCGAAAGCACCGCTCCCATCGCGCCGCCCATGATGAGCAGCGGCGCCAACACGCCGCCCGAGGTTCCCGACCCCAGCGCGACCGCCCAGATGACGGCCTTCACCACCAGAAGCAGCAGCGCGGCGGTGGCGACCGTGCGGCCGTCGAGCATGTTGGCGATGTTGTCGTAGCCGACGCCAAGCGCGTGCGGCTCGATCAGCCCGCCGATGCCGACCACCAGGCCGCCGATCATCGGCCACCACATCCAGTGTATCGGCAGCTTCAGGAAGGCGTCCTCGCAGGCATAGACCAATTGCGTCAGCAGTCCCGAAAGCAGCCCGGCGGCGATGCCGACCAGCACCCAGCCGCCCAGCCCGGCGATCGATGAATCCATGGTCCCGGAGAACGGAAAGATCGGACTCGGCAGGTGCAGCAGGGTGCGCTCGACTTCCGCGACGATCGCGGCGACGGCGACAGGGATGAAGCTGCGCGGCGTCCACTCGAACAGGAGCAGCTCGACGGCAAGCATGATGGCGGCGATCGGCGTGCCGAACACCGTCGTCATGCCGGCCGCCGCGCCCGCCACCAGCAGCGTCTTGCGCTCATTGTCGCTGACCGGCAGCATCTGCGCGATCAGCGAGCCGATGGCGCCGCCGGTCATGATGATCGGGCCTTCGGCGCCGAACGGTCCGCCCGAGCCGATCGAGATCGCCGAAGACAGCGGCTTCAGCACCGCGACCTTGGCGTCGAGCCGCGAGCGTCCGAGAAGGATCGCTTCGATGGCCTCGGGAATGCCGTGGCCGCGGATCTTCTCGCTGCCGAAGCGCGCCATCAGGCCGATGATCAGCGCGCCGACCACCGGCACGATCACGGCGGCGAGCCCAAGCGGCGTATCCTCGAGCTTGAGGTCGGCCAGCGAGAACTGGCCGAAATAGGCGATGTTGGTGGCAAGCCTGATGAGCTTCAGGAGCACGATGCCGGCAAGGAGCCCGGCGGTCGCCACCACCACGGCGATGGCGGCGATGAGGAGCACGCGCGGATCGGTCGTGAAGTCGCGAAGATGGCCGTTGCCGGCGTGAGCGGATTTCATTTTGGGAGCCTGAACTTTCTGGCGGCGCGAAGGTCGTCCGGTTTCAGCTGGCCTCATATCGTAATACGATATAAATCTTCAAGTCGTTTCGAACGCTGCGCCGCGTCATTTTGCACAGGGATCGCGACGGCCTGTTGAGCTTTTGCGGGAAAGGACCATAAGTCGGGGAATGACGCCGCCGAAACCACGCCCCGCCATCAGCCAGGCCGACTACCAGCGGCTGTCGCAGTTCCGTTACCTGATCCGCCGCTTTCTCGAATTCAGCCAGGCCCAGGCGAATGAGGCGGGCCTCACGCCGCGCCAGCACCAGGCGTTGCTGGCGATCAAGGGATTTCCTAGCGGCGGACCGGTGGCTGTGGGCGATCTCGCCGAGCGGCTGCGCATCCGCCACCACAGCGCGGTGGAACTGGTGAACCGCCTTGCCGAGGCAGGCCTGGTCATTCGCGACCAGGACAAGAGCGATCACCGCCGTGTCTTGCTGCAGCTCACCTCTTTGGCCAACGACCACCTGGCCGACTTGTCGGCCGCGCATCTCGACGAGCTTTCGCGCATCGAGCCAGTGCTGCGGCGTCTGCTCCCGCGCCAGGAAGAGTCGTAGGCGCCAAGATATTCAACTAGGCCGTGAACTCATAAACGCCGGGGCCGGTTCTCGAGTGTCCGCTATCCGGTAGTCGCGAAGCGTCGGGTGGACTTCCGAAATGCGCCAATAACGGACACACTCCCAACCTGTTCAACCCTGCAGCATGCCGCATTTGCGACTATAGCATTCACAATGCAGGACGAACCTATCATCGGCACTGTCTCGCTCGTCCGGAGACGGCCGCTTCAACTTGAGGAATATTCGGTGAAAGAAACTACTCTTTCTTCCGCGCCTGACGCAAAATCACCGGCAGGGGCAGATATCCGTTTCATCATGGACGGCGCTACTGGGAATATGATCCACAGCACCGCGCCGCCCCGTCAGATTAATAGAGCAACGATTCACGCGACGGTCAGTGAGTTCTGGTACGTGTTGGAGGGAGCGGGAGAAATCTGGCGAAGGGACGAGACAGAAGAGCGTGTGACGGCGCTCGTGCCCGGAGTGTCTGTCGACATACAGTTGGCACCGCCTTTCAATACAGAAACGTCGGTGACACCCCCTTCAAGTTCATCTGCATCTCAATGCCTCGGTGGCCGGGGGATCACGAAGCGTCGCATCTGATTGGTGCGTGGGAGCCTTCCATCTGACTTAGAGATGCAGGTGACGTCGCTTTGGGTCATTTTGCGAATTAGGTGGGCGTTTCGTCCAATCTCCAAGGCATGCCACCTGCCAACGCAAACAGAACCGACCGGTCAAATCCCTGTGCTGGGGAACCAGGTCCGCCAAGCGTGTGACGTGAAGCTCAACCGCCGTCGAGCGACTTCAAAAGATTGTCGATCGTGAACGGATTGGCCTTCGGCTTCGCAGGTGCCGGGGTCGAACCGTCATTGACGCCGGGCAGCGATCCGTCGACCTTGCGCGTTTGCTCGGCCGCCTTGCGTGCTGCTTCCAGCTTCGCCTGCTCCGCCTTCTTGCGATCGGCTTCCGCCTGCGCCTTGGCCGCCTCGTCCGCGGCCCGCTGCTCGGCCTCGGCCTTCGCTTGTGCATCGGCCTTCGCCTTGGCATCCGCGTCGGCCTGCGCCTTGGCGTCGGCTTCCGCTTTCGCCCTCGCCTCTTCGTCGGCCTTGGCCTTTGCCTCGGCTTCCGCCTGTGCCTGCGCTTCAGCTTCGGCTTTCGCCTTGGCTTCCGCCTCGGCCTTCTGCCGCGCCTCTTCCTCTTGCCGGCGCAGCTCCTCGGCCGCGTTGTCGCGCTCCGTCTGCAGCGCCGCGTAGTAGCGCACCTCGCGCCGCAGCCGCTGCTTCTCGAGCAGTGCCGCCTGCATCGCCTCGACTCGCTGCTGTTCTTTTTCCAGCGCGCGCTGCGTCAGGAATTGCGCCAGCGGACCGCTGTCGAATTGGGGTGCGGTCGCCCCGAGCGGGCCGGCCAGGCTGAAATTGACGGCAGGTTCGGAGCCGACCAGCGCCTCGTCGCCGGG
>NZ_VFUA01000015.1 GCF_006440735.1 Mesorhizobium sp. B2-7-1
GTTTTCCGTCCGGAATTGCGACGGACAAAAGCGCAATTCCAGGAAAAGTGCATAGCGGTTTTCCGTCCGGAATTGCGACAGACAAAAGCGCAATTCCAGGAAAAATGCACAGCGGTTTTCCGTCCGGAATTGCGTCGACAGGGAGACCTAGACACGCATCGGCATCAGCACATAGAGCGCCGTCTCGTCGGCCATGTCGTGAATCAGCGTCGGCGAGCCGGCATCGGCCAGCATGAACTTCGCCTCCGAACCGGTGAGCTGGGCAGCGACGTCGAGCAGGTATTTGGCGTTGAAGCCGATCTCGATCGGATCGGACGAATAGTCGGCCGCCAGTTCCTCGGTGGCGCTCCCCGAGTCGGGGTTGTTGACGGCAAGTGTGACCTGACCCTCGTTGATCGAGAGCTTTACCGCGCGTCCGCGTTCGGACGAGATGGTCGACACGCGGTCGACGGCGGCGGCGAAGGTTTGACGGTCGATGATCAGCTTCTTGTCGTTGCCGGTCGGAATGACGCGCTGGTAGTCGGGGAAGGTGCCGTCGATCAGCTTCGAGGTCAAAACGACGCTGCCGATGGTGAAGCGGATCTTGGTGTCCGACAGTTCCGTAGTCACCGCCACATCGGGATCGTCGACCAGCTTCTGCAGCTCGCTCACCGTCTTGCGCGGAATGATGATGCCGGGCATGCCTTCCGAGCCTGCCGGCGCGTCGATCTCGGCCCGCGCCAGGCGATGCCCGTCGGTCGCCACCGAGCGCAGCTTCAATTTGCCGCCCACCTCATGTGTGTGCAGGAAGATGCCGTTGAGATAGTAGCGCGTCTCTTCGGTGGAGATGGCGAATTGGGTCTTGTCGATCAGGCCCTTGAGCGCCGCCGATTCCAGCCGGAAGATGTGCGAGAACGAGCCCGCCGAAAGCTCCGGGAAATCGGATTGCGGCAGGCACTGCAGGCGGAAGCTCGAACGGCCGGAGGTGACGGTCATCGCGTTGCCGTCCTCGTCCGTCTTCAGCATCACCTCGGCGCCGTCGGAAAGCTTGCGCACGATGTCGTAGAGCAGATGCGCCGGTACCGTCGTCGCGCCGCCGCGCTCGACCTTGGCGGGCGTTGCTTCCGTCACTTCGAGGTCGAGGTCGGTGGCCTTCATCTCGAGACTGGCGCCCTCGGCGCTGAGCAGGACGTTGGACAGGATCGGTATGGTGTTGCGCCGCTCGACCACGCGGTGGACGTGGTTGAGGGACTTCAGGAGATTTGACCGTTCCAGGATAACACGCATGACGAAACAGGCTCGCTTCAATGAATGAACGGGTTACCGGCAGGCGGCATCCCGCGAAAGCTCTGAAAGGCTTTCAGAATCTGTGTAAGCTGACAGTAAAAAGCCTGCGAACGCAAGCCCGCGGCACCGGTTCCGGCCGGTAGCGCGGGCTTTCTGGGGATAAAGCCGGCGAAGCGTGCCGCCCTATGCATGTCGCCCAAAACCGCGCAGCGGTTTTGGGAAAACGACATGCACGAAGACAATGCTTGAAGCGCGTCGCCAAATCCGTTTCGACGCGACGCGCTTTAGGATTTCCGCGCCCCTTCAGGCCTGGTCGTTGATCAGCCTTCTGAGCAGCTCGAGCTCCTGCGCCAGCGTGTTGTCGCCGCCCGAAAGATCCTCGATCTTGCGCACCGCGTGCAGCACGGTCGTGTGGTCGCGGCCGCCGAAGCGCCGCCCGATCTCCGGCAACGAGCGCGGCGTCATCACCTTCGACAGATACATCGCCACCTGCCGTGGCTTGACGATCGTGCGCGTGCGCCGGTTGGACAGAAGCTCCGTCTTCGACACGTTGTAGTGGCGCGCCACGATGCGCTGGATATCCTCGATGCGCACCCGCTTGGGCTCGCCGGAGCGGTAGATGTGGCCGAGGATCTCGTCGATGCGATCGATGGTGATCTGCGGCTCGAAGGACTGGCGGAACAGAAGCTGGTTGAAGGCGCCTTCGAGTTCGCGGCCGCTCCCGGTCACCGTGCGCGCGACATGCTCCAGAATCTCGTCCGAGATATCGAGCGAGGTGTCATCGGTCTTGGTGGTGGCGCGGCGCAGCTTCAGCATGCCGAGCCGCATGGCGAAATCCGGCGCCGACATTTCCAGCGCCACGCCGCCATTGAGGCGCGAACGCACGCGCGGCTCCAGCGATTCCAGTTCCGACGGCGGCCGGTCGGCCGCGACCACGACCTGCTTGGCGCTGTCGAGCAGCATGTTGATGAGGTGGCAGAATTCGTGCTGGATCGACTTGCCCTGCAGGAACTGCATGTCGTCGATGATCAGGAGATCGATGTCGCGCAGCTGTTCTTTCAGCGTCAGCGCGTTGTTGTCGCGGATCGCGGTGGCGAAGCGCCACATGAAATATTCCGCCGTCAGGTAGACAACGCGCGACTTCGGGTTGTGCCGCAGCGATTCCGCCGCGATCGCCTGCAGCAGGTGCGTCTTGCCGAGCCCGACCGTCGCGTGCAGGAAAAGCGGGTTGAAACGCACCGCGCTCGACTGCGATTCCGCCACCGCCCTGGCAGCCGCGAAGGCCACTCTGTTCGACGGCCCCTCGATGAAGGAGGCGAAGGTGTAGCGCGGGTCGAGTGGCGACCCCAGCACATTGTGGCGAAACTCCGGTTCCGCGGACGCGCCCTGGCGGGGCGCCGGCGCCCGTTGTTCCACGCGCCCGGCACTGGCGGTGCCGTTGGCCAGCGCGGTATGCACCTGCTTGGTCATCTTGCGCGCGGGCGCCACTTCCGGCTCGATAGGGTTGCGCCCCTGGCGCGTCGCGGTGCGCACGACGATCTCGATCTTGAGGATCTCCGGATCCTCATGCCGCCACAGCTCCGCGATGAGCTCGAGATAATGGCCGTTGATCCAGGACCGCAGGAAGGCCGTGGGCACCGAGATGCGGACGACGCCACGGGAGGCCTCTGCGACCTTCATACGGCCGAACCAGCTCGAATAAACCTCGGCTCCGAGACGCGCCTTCAACTGGGTCTTGACCCGCTCAAACTTCTGTTCCGCGTCGCTGGATGCCGCCACGTCGTGCCCCCCGGCAAAAGTTGCTGGAAATGGGAGCTCGCCCGCTAGCTCCCTCTCGATGCCGCTCTGCATGATCAAAGTTCCTTGTCTTCTCGTACCTGTTTTCCGCCGGGGATGCGCCTCCTGCATCCTTGGTCCAGCGACCTGATTTCGTCGCGTCGCCACTGCCGCCGCCGGCAAATGAACGTCGCAACTCGCGCAAGGGACCGGCTGCCGGCTCCGCACGCCGGCTATCCGACAACGACAAGGCAATACGGCACCCTCCGGCGAAAACGCCGGCGAGACATCGACCGCCATGTACAATTACGCCAGTCCCCTACCCGCACCGCAGAGACAAACCAAGCCACACGCGGAATTGCTCCACGTCATGAATTCTGCCATTTTGTGCTGGCCGATTCAGGCTGGGTCAGGGGCTAAAGCCCGTCCCTTCGATGGAGGGACATTACCGAAATCGTTGTGGATAGGGCAAGGCCACGTCTAACGGTTTTTTAACGAATCTGGTTAGCGGATGGAGCTTGAAATCGGGTGCCGCGGCGACAGGTTTTGACAAAGCCATTGTGATTCAAACCCTTTTCCGGCGAATATGAAAAAGGTCGCCCGAAACGAAATATTCTGAAATAATTCTCTTGACAGCTACTTCTCCCCCGCCGCTCGACCTTGAGTTGAACAAGCTGTGGATGACCAGCTATAAGCCTATGAAAAAACTACAGATTTTTTGACAGGCAAATTTGGGCCGGTTGCCGCGGGGCGGCGTGCTGATATCAGCCTTCTTGTATATGCCGGCAAAACATTACTGGCATTGGAATCGCGTCACAAGCGTTGCTCGCGAGCATTTTTTTCAAGTACTTGCCGGCAAACGAAAAAACCCGGCCTGTGCGGCCGGGTTCAACGTCGATGAATTGAGGCGGAGTTCGGTCAGGCCGACAGCGTCTTGACCCGCTGGGCCAGCCGCGAAACCTTGCGGGAAGCCGTGTTCTTGTGGACCACGCCCTTGGTGGCGGCGCGCATCAATTCCGGCTCGGCCACCTTGAAGGCTTCCACCGCCGCGGCCTTGTCGCCGGCGGCCAGCGCCTCTTCGACGTTGCGGACATAGGTGCGGACACGCGAGCGGCGGTTCTTGTTGACCGCTGCGCGGCGGGCGATCTTGCGCGTTGCCTTTTTGGCCGAAGACGTATTGGCCATGATGCCTCTCTTCTGATCTGGTGGCGCCAGCGGGGTGCCGCAGGGCGCAAAAAACAAACGGGCAGCCACAAGGCCGCCTCGGTTGGTGCGGCTTATAGTTCAGCTTTTCCGGCGCGTCAACGCCACTTGGCGGTCTTTTTGGGGACTGGAAGCGCTTGGGGTCATAACCCGCTTTCAGTCATTGCGCAGCATGCCCTAGCGATTGATGAAATTCGGCTTCCGCTTCTCGACGAAGGCGGCCATGCCTTCCTTCTGGTCGTCGAGCGCGAACAGCGAATGGAACAGGCGGCGCTCGAAGCGCAGCCCTTCGGCGAGTGTCGTCTCGTAGGCGCGGTTGACGGCCTCCTTGGCCATCATCACCGACGGCAGCGAGAACTCGGCGATCTTGGCCGCCGCCTTCAGCGATTCGTCGGCGAGATCGGCGACCGGCACCACCCGCGATACCAGCCCGCTGCGCTCGGCTTCGGCCGCGTCCATCATCCGCCCGGTCAGGCACATGTCCATTGCCTTCGACTTGCCGACGAAGCGGGTCAGCCGCTGCGATCCGCCCATGCCCGGCATGACGCCGAGCGTGATTTCGGGCTGGCCGAACTTGGCGTTGTCGCCGGCGATGATGAAGTCGCACATCATGGCCAGCTCGCAGCCGCCGCCGAGCGCATAGCCCGCGACCGCCGCGATGATGGGCTTGCGCGTGCGCGTGAGTTCCTCCCAGCCGACGAAGAAGTCCTGCGTATAGGCTTCGGCGAAGGACATCGCCTGCATTTCCTTGATGTCGGCGCCGGCGGCAAAAGCCTTTTCCGAGCCGGTAAGCACCATCGCGCCGATCCCAGGGTCGGCATTGAACGTGCTCGCGGCCGCCACGACCTCCCCGAGGACTTGCGAATTCAGCGCGTTGAGCGCCTTCGGCCGGTTCAGCGTGATCAGCCCGACCTTGCCGCGTGTTTCCACGAGAATGGTTTCATAGGTCATGGTTCGCTTCCTTCCGCGGCAGTGGGATGATCGTACCGTTCCTAGCTTACCGCTGACAGGTCCGGCAATAGAAGGTCGAGCGGCCGCTTTGCACGATGCGCTCGATGTGGCCGCGGCAGCCCAGCTTCGGGCATGGCTCCCCCTCGCGGTCGTAGACCGCGAAGGAATGCTGGAAATAGCCGAGCGATCCGTCGGTCTGCACATAGTCGCGCAGCGAGGAGCCGCCGGCGGCGATCGCATCGGCGATGACCGAACGGATCGCCTCGGCAAGGCGCCCGCTTTGCTCCTTCGCCTTCTTGGCCGATCCGGCGATGGTGCCGGCTTCGCGCAGCGGCGAGAGGCCCGCACGCCACAGGGCTTCCGCCACGTATATATTGCCGAGCCCGGCGATCAGCCGCTGGTCGAGCAGCGCCGCCTTGAGCGGCGATCTGCGGCCCTTCAGCCGCGAGGCCAGCAGGGGGCCGTCGAGCGCGTTGCCGGTTGGCTCGATGCCGAGTCCCGCCAGCATCGGATGCGTGTCCGGCGCGCCTTCGGCAAACAGCATGAAGCCGAAGCGGCGCGGGTCGTTGAAGATGACCCGGGAACGTTCGTCCTTCGACGAGACGACGTCGAACACGACATGGTCGTGCGCGGCACTTTTCGAGCGCTCGTGATGGAAGGTGCCGGGAATGTCGCTTGCCCCGGCGGCTTCGACGCGGAACGATCCCGACATGCCGAGATGACAGATGAGAACCGGGCCGTTCTCGATATGCATCGTCAGGTATTTGGCGCGCCGGCCAAGCGCCGTCACGGTCTTGCCGGTCAGCCGCTCCGAAAAGCGCTCGGGAAACGGAAAGCGAAGGTCCGGCCTGCGCGCTTCCACCTTGACGAGCCGCGCCCCTTCCAGGACCGGCTGCAGTCCGCGTCGGACAGTCTCGACTTCAGGCAGCTCAGGCATGGCCGCCTATCGTTGCGAGGAAGGATGTTCCGTGGTGGCCAGCCGCCAGGCCGAGGTGTTCCGCGACGGTTTCGCCGATATCGGCGAAGGTCGGCCTGAGCCCGATGTCACCGCCCTTCAGCCCCGGCCCGGTGCCGATCACCGGAACGCGTTCACGCGTATGGTCGGTGCCGCGCCAGGTCGGATCGTTGCCATGGTCGGCGGTAAGGATCAGAAGGTCGCCCGGCCCGATGCGCGACAGCGCCTCCGGCAGCCGGCGGTCGAACGCTTCGAGCGCTCCGGCATAGCCGGCGACGTCGCGCCGGTGACCGAACTCGGAATCGAAATCGACGAAATTGGCAAAGACCAGGTCGCCGTCGCCGGCATCGTCCATTGCGCCGAGCGCCTTGTCGAACATAGCCATGTTGCCGCCGGCCTTGCGCACGTCCGAAATGCCGCGATGAGCGAAGATGTCGCCGATCTTGCCGACGGCGATGACCTTGCTGCCGCGGCCGGTCAGCCTGTCGAGCAGGGTCGGCTCCGGCGGCGGCACGGCATAGTCGCGGCGGTTGTGGGTGCGCTGGAACGCAGCTTTTGTCTCGCCCACGAAAGGCCGCGCGATCACGCGCCCGATCTTGAGCGGATCGACCAGCCGGCGCACCGTGAGGCAAAGCTCATAAAGCCGCGCCAGGCCGAAATGCGTTTCATGCGCGGCGATCTGCAGCACGGAATCGACCGACGTGTAGCAGATCGGTTTGCCGGTGCGGATATGCTCTTCGCCGAGCCGCTCGATGATCTCGGTTCCGGGTGCATGGCAATTGCCGAGGATTCCCGGCAGCTTGCCCTCGCGGATGATCGCTTCGGTCAATTCGGCCGGAAAGGCAGGCACGGTGTCGGGGAAATAGCCCCAGTCGAAGCGCACCGGCAGGCAGGCGATTTCCCAGTGGCCGGAGGGCGTATCCTTGCCGCTCGACACTTCCTGGGCGGCCCCGTGGAAGGCCGAGGCGATCGGCGACGCGTCGATGCCGGTTCTGAGGCCTGTCGCGGTTTGCGCCGCCCGGCCAAGTCCGAGCGACATCATGTTGGGCACAGTCAGCGGCCCATTGCGCAAGCCTTCCCGATCGGCGCGACCATCGGCGCAGGCCTGAAAAATATGTCCGAACGTGTCGGCGCCGGCATCGCCATAGCGTTCGGCTTCGGCCGCGCCGCCGATGCCGAAAGAATCGAGAACGAACAGGAACGCGCGCGCCATGGGTATCTTTGTTGTCAGTCCTGGCTGCCAGACATAAGGTTCCCCGGCGGTGTTGGCAAATCGGAAACCAAACTGCAACGGCTTGGCGCCATAGTTGCGGCGAGGCGCGGATGCGGCGGGAGCGAACAGGGATGGCAAGGCGCGGCAAAACCGCGGCAAGGCAGGCCGCGAAGATGTGCGCGGCCGCTCTCGCGGCGTTCGGCGTCGCCTGCTCGCCGGCACGCGCCGACTGGCGTGACGGCATCGGCACGTTCCGGATCGGCGTCGTTGCTGAACCCGGCGGCGGCAACACCGTTCCGGGGCTCGCGCGCCTGACCGACGCCTATGCCAATGCGCTCGGCATGAAGGTCGAGTTCGTCGTCGCGCGCGACTACGCGGCACTGATCGAGGCGCAGGCGAGCGGGCGTGTGCAATATGCGGTTTACTCGGCTCTCGCCTATGCCGTGGCCTCCGAACGCTGCGGCTGCGTCGAACCTCTGGTGGCACCGGTCGATGCCGACGGTGCCGTCGGCATCCGTTCCGTCCTGGTTACGCGCGACGGCAGGCTTCCGGACCTTGCCGCCATGGCTTCGCACCGGATCGCGATAGCGCCGGCCGAAAATGTCGGCGGCGCGCTGCTGCCGCTGGCGGCGCTGTCCGCCGAAGGCGTCAAGATCACGCGGGATTCGCCCTTCCTGGCGCGCGCCGCTTCGGCCACTGCGGCCGAAACGATGCTGAGCGGCGGCGAGGCGGACGCCCTGTTCGGCTGGGAACCGGCCGATGCCGACGGCCGATCCACCCATTCCGACGGTACGGTCGCGCGGCTGGAGGCTGCCGGGATCCCTGAAGCGTCGCTTCGGGTGTTGTGGACCTCGGACCTCTTGCGTTACGGGCCGCACGCCGTCCGCAGCGATCTCGATCCAGAGGCGAAACGCCGGCTGATGGTCTTCCTGACCAATCTCAAGTCGCAGACGCCCGATGTGTACGACCTGCTGGAGGGAGCGCATTCCGGCGGCTTTGGGCCGGCCGTGCAGAAGGACTATGCGATGGCGGTGGCGATCGTGCGGCAGGAAACGGCCGGGCAGGAATAGCGTGTCAGCAGTCGCTGCAGGGAATCGTCGGACTCCGGCGGGGCCTTAGATAATAGGTTTCGCTCATCGATATGTTGCTGAAGGCCGAGGTCAGCCCGAGCCCCTGCGAATTGCTGGCGGACCAGGTGATGATCGGTCTGTAGCCGAGGTCGCTCTCGACGCGGATCAGGAAGGTGTTGCGGATTCTCAGCGTCGCCGGCACCGTGGTGATCGCGTTCACGGCCGCGTCGGCGCTATAGGTGGTGCCCACCACCTTGCGCGACCATGCGACCTGCACCCTCGGCGCCGCTTCGTCCGTGATCTGTATGCCTGTGATGATGATCGTCGGCAATGAACGGTTGTAGGGCTGCAGCGTCGATGTGCCGATCTTCATCATGGCATCGAGGTTCGCCTTCACGACGGCCTGCTGCTGCGTGACGAGATCCGCGACCATGCTGCCGATGCGGCTGACCTTCTTGCTGGTCTCGATGGCCTGCGAGGCCTCCATCGTGATGAAATACATGATCAGGAGTACCGGCACGATGAAGGCGAACTCGATCGCCGCGACGCCCCGGCGATCGCGGCAAAACCGCTCCACCTTCGCCGAAATCCCCTGGAGTGCCCCCGCACTATGCATATCGTCCTCCATGCCGCGGCTTAGCCGTCGAGCAGTCTCACTCAATTGTCGTCGAATGGTTCGTTCTGCCAGGTCACGGACGCGAAATGCAGCGTTTTGCTGTCCTTCAGATTTGCCATCGATTTGGCCATGAAATCGGTCATCACCGGCCATTTGTAGAACACGCGCAGCATGTTGATGGACTCCGCCAGTCCGGGCGAGACAGTAGGAGACACCGTGCTCGCGCCCTGCGTCAGCACGATATCGCCGCTTACGATCTTGAAGCCCGCCGTCGCGGCGTCCGCGAAGCTCGAATATTCGCGCAGATCGACCAGCAGCGGAGCATTTGGCCCGGTATCGGTGCAGTTGTTGGAAACCATGATCTGCAGGCGATTGCAGATCAGTTGCTTGATCGAGGCTTCGGTGACGTTGTTCTGCTGAAGCTGCCCGGTGCGCAATTGGCGGGCGACATCGTCGGTGACGTTGGCCATCACCTCCTGGCCGGCGAACGAAATGCAGCTCTCGAGGATGGCGAAGACGAGAAGCGCGAACGGGATGGCCAGCATCGCGAATTCCATCGCCGTGCTGCCGCGCCTGTCGCTGAAGAAGCCAGGGCGGGCTTTGGCGCGCGCCTTGCTGTCCATGCCGTCGCCGGACGTCGCATCCTTGCTCATATCGCGTTCCTGCCGATCCCCTTTGTGGTACCGGCGGCAAGGTTAGCGAAAACCCATTGAGTTCCGGTTTGGATGATCGTTAAATTCGTCGGGCAAGCTTTAAGCGGTCTTTAATGCCCGTGGATTCGCCCCTCGCAGAGCTCAGTGCCCGGCGCTCATTTCGGATTCGGAAGCTTTCTCGGCATCGCTCTTGAACGCGCTCTCGCAATAGGGCGTGCAGGACATGGTCTGGACTTCGGCGCGTCGGTAGATGCGTACCGAGGAGGCCGCCTGTCGCACGACGGTTACCTGTTCGTCGATGATCGGGCTACCGTCCGAATCGAGCACGACCATATTGGTGACGCCGAAGCCCTTGCCGGTGAGAACGATGGTCGAGGCGTCCTGCACGGAAGCGTCTGCGATCGCCGGATTGCCGATGACGACCGTGTCGGCCGCGCGTGACAATTTGACGATCTTTGCCTGGTTCATGGTGACTTCTATGCCGGCGCCGGCCCTGGCCGGCATGACCAAGGCGGCAGTTGCCAGCAGCGCGGCGACTGGAAACAACGATCTCGACAACGTCATTGAAGCGCTCCCGGCGGGCAGATTCTTCAACGGAACATGAACGAGATTGGTGAAGCAACGGTTAAGCCGGGCCCGGCATGATTAAGGATCGGCCTGCATGGCGCGTCATGCGTCGGTGGCGCTTACTGTTTTAGGAATATTGCACAAGCGCCGGTTTCCCGGGGGCCCGAGTTGGCTGGCGTTGTTTAGGCCGCGGTTAACCACACAGCGCGTTCGCCGCCGGAAAGGAATCGGTAAGGCTGTTTATTAAGCCGATCGAAACGGCTTCTCCCTAGATTTGCAGCATCCGATCAACCGAAAAGAGAAGTTGACGGAAGTGCTGTAACACGTGGAGTAGGAGCTCTCGAATGTCTAATCTCATTGCACGTTTCGTGAAGGACGAATCCGGCGCGACCGCTATCGAATACGGTCTGATCGCCGCCCTCATCGCGCTCGCCATCATGGTTGGCGCTACCCAGCTCGGCAGCGCGCTGAACAGCAAGTTCGCGAACATCGCCGCCACCCTGAACGGCGCCAACGCTCCGTGATAAGGACGCGATATCGCATCTTTCGATAGAGAGAAAGGGCCGCCAGTTGGCGGCCCTTTTTTCATGCGGTCGGCCGGCTTTGATCGTCCGGCCTCATCGATCGTTAATCCAGCGCGCCTAGGATGCCGCTGGAAATTGTCATGGGCGCGCCGTATCGATGCTTGAAGCCGTGATCTTCGTCGTCTTTCCTTTCTGCATGCTGTTCGCTGCGGTCTCTGACACCTTGTCGATGACGATCGCCAACCGTGTTCCCGTGCTGTTGGTGGCGACATTCGCGCTTGTCGCGCCGCTCACCGGTATGGACTGGGCGACCTATGGCTGGCACTTCGCAGCCGGCGCCCTCGTGCTTGCGGTGACGTTCGGTCTTTTTGCGCTTGGTGGCATGGGCGGCGGCGACGCCAAGCTTCTGGCCGCCACCGCCCTGTGGATGGGCCTCAGCATCAACCTGATCGGCTATCTGGTGACGTCGGCTTTCATCGGCGGCCTGCTTACCCTGGCAATCCTTGCCTACCGGAAATCGCCGCTCGCCATGTACACCGGCCACAGCCGGTTTCTGCGCCATTTCGCGGACGAGAGCGTTGGCGTCCCGTATGCCATAGCGCTGGGCGCGGGCGGACTGATCACCTTCCCGGATTCGCCGCTGATGGTCTGGGCGCTGCAGAGGCTCACGACATAGGCCTGGCGACATCGGTGTCGGCGATCCTGGCGGCACTGCCGCTTCTTCTAGATCCCAGGGCGGCCTGGCCGCCTTTTGCTAGATACCAGGCGGCCTTGCCGCCTTTTTTGTTAACGGCGGGCCGTTCCATCCAATTTGAGTAAACCTTAAATTAATCACGATCGTAAGCATTGCATTAACCTTGTTTTGACGATTGCGGCTGCAAAGTCCGGCCTGGCGAGGTGGTTTGCCTTGAGGCGAAGGGTTTCGGACGAATGCCAGCATCCCGATTGATTATTCTGGGCGTGGCTGCGGTCGCGGCGGGTGGCGCGGGCTACGTGGCGAAGAACATGGTCGTGGCGCCGCCGCCCCAGGTCGTGGTCGATGCGCCGAAGCAGCCGGCAATCGCATTGCAGGATGTGCTGGTGCTTTCCGGCGACGTGCCGATGGGCAGTCAGCTCGGCACCAACATCAGCTGGGAACAATGGCCGGCCGACGGCGTCAACGCCAATTTCATCACGCGCGCCGCCGAGCCTGACGCAGTCGAAAAGCTCAAGGGCTCGGTCGCCCGCGTGGCCATGTACACCGGCGAGCCGATGCGCCGCTCCAAGCTGGTCGGCGAGGGGCAGAGCTTCATGTCGTCGATCCTGCCTTCCGGCATGCGCGCCGTCGCCACCGCGATATCGGCCGACACGTCCGCCGGCGGCTTCATCCTGCCCAACGACTTCGTCGACGTGATCATGACCCGCCGCGCCGATACCGGCAATGGCGGCAGCGGCTTCAACACCGAGACCATCCTCAAGAACATCCGCGTGCTGGCTATCGACCAGACCATCCAGGAAGACGAGGAAGGCAAGAAGACCAGGGTCGGCCAGACAGCGACGCTGGAGCTGACGCCACAGCAGGCGGAGATCATCACGGTGGCGCAGCAGATGGCGGACCGCCTGACGCTGGCGCTGCGCCCGATCACCGACATCCATGAGAAGAGTACGGACGAAGCCGACTACCTGGTCAACGGCAACGGCCGACGCGGGACCGTGCGGCTGATCAAGTCCGGTGAGGTTTCCGAGGTGGGAGCAAGGAAATGAGGCTAAACGGTAGACTGCTCCCCTTCCTGGCCGCCGCGGCGATCGGCTTTTTCCTGGTCGGCACCAGCGCACCGGAACTGGCCGAAGCCAAGGCCGCGAGCGCCGGCGTGTCGGCCTCCGTCGCCACGCAGCGCGTCAAGCTCGGCCTCAACAAATCCGTGGTCATCGACTTGCCGAGCGACGCCTATGATATCCTTGTCGCCAATCCGGCGGTTGCCGATGCCGTGACCCGCACGGCGCGGCGCATCTACCTGTTCGGCAAGGCGGTCGGCGAAACCAACATCTTTGTTTTCGGCCCTAATGGCGAACAGATCGTCAGCCTGGATCTGGCCGTCGAACGCGACGTCGCCGGGCTGGAGGACTATCTGAAGCGCTTCATCCCGTCCTCGCAGATCAAGGTCGAGCTTCTCAACGACAACGTCGTCCTGACGGGCACCGTCGACACGCCGCTCGATTCCAAGCGCGCCGTCGACCTGGCGACCATCTTCGTGTCCGGCGGTGAAGCGACGACGGGCCAATATTCGCAGACCGCCGCCGGCGGCTCGGTCAATGGCGGCGTCGACATCAACAACCCCGACCAGGAACGCCGGACCTCCAAGATCGTCAACCTCTTGCAGATCATCGGCGACGATCAGGTGACGCTGAAGGTAACCGTCGCCGAAGTCAGCCGCTCGGTGATGAAGCAACTCGGCGTCAACATGGTGGGCAATGGCAGTGCCAACGGCATAACCTTCGGCTCCGCTGTCGACACCTATCCCGGCCTCGGCAAACCGTTGTCCAGTTCAGGCCTCGACTTCAAAAGCTCGTCTCTGCAAGGCACCATCAACGCCATGGAGCAATCTGGCGTCATGAAGACGCTGGCAGAGCCGACACTGACCGCCGTTTCGGGCGAAAAGGCGACGTTCAAGGTTGGTGGCGAATACAATATGGTGAGCAGCGTCACCAACAACAAATCGACAGACAATCAGACTGGCGAAAGGACCTGGACGGCAAGCCAGGTCGAATACGGCATCGGGTTGGAGTTCCAGCCGGTGGTGTTATCTGCCGGCCGCATCAGCCTGAAGGTAAGAACCGCGGTTTCAGAGCCGACCACGGAAGGCTCGTTCGCGTTGGGCGACACGAATATCATATCGCTGCGCAAACGCTTGGCGGATACGACGGTGGAATTGCCTTCCGGCGGCTCGATGATGATAGCAGGCCTCGTGCGCGACGATGTCAGGCAGGCTGTCACCGGGTTGCCCGGCCTGACCAAGATCCCTGTCCTTGGCACGCTCTTCCGCAGCAGGGACTTCGTGCGCAACGAAAGCGAGCTCGTCATCATCATCACGCCCTATCTGTCGCGGCCGGTGGCGCGCAACGACCTGGCCAAGCCGGACGACAATTTCAATGCCGCGAGCGACGGCGCCGCTATGTTCCTAGGCCGCGTCAACCGCGTCTACGGCACCATGCAGACGGACAAGCCGGCCGGCCGCTACCACGGTGTCGTGGGCTTCATCTACAAATGAGTGGGAATGCGGATATGTCCAAGGCAGCATCGAAGGTCATGACGGTCCGGACAGCATCCGGCATCGCAAGGATCCGTCGGCAGATGGTTCCGGCACTGGCGGTCATGCTTGCGGCGTCGCTCGCAGGCTGCGCCAACCGAGACAGCGTCACGGTAGGGTCGATACCGGACGATTACCGCACGACCCATCCGATCGTCATCGCCGAGAAGAACCAGAAGATCGACCTGCCGGTCGGCGCCGGCGATCGCGGCATGACCGGCGCGCAGCGCGACACGCTGCTTGGCTTCCTCGACGGCTACGACAAGGGAGCCGCCCCGTCGCTGACCATCGCAATCCCGCGAGGCTCGGCCAACGAGGTGGCGGCACTGGTCGCGGGACGCGACTTCGCACGGGTCGCCATGGCGGCGGGCGTCAAGCGCAACCGTATCGTCATGACGTCCTATCAGTCGGATGTGCCGGAGGCGTCCGCGCCGGTGCGCGTCGCCTTCGTCGCGGTGAGGGCCCAGACCGACAAATGCGGGCGTTGGCCAGATGATCTGACGGAGACGTCGGAGAACAAGCACTATGCCGACTTCGGCTGCTCGTACCAGAACAACCTCGCCGCCCAGGTGGCCAATCCCAACGATCTGCTCGGGCCGCGCAAGCAGTCCGATATCGATGCCGAGAACCGGGGCGCGGTAATCGACCTTTATCGCTCGAGAGGCATTTCGAACGAATTCCTGGGCAATTCGGAAGTGACTTACTAAGCCGCGCCGGACGACGAAGAAAGCAGTCACGGAAAGAGCATGACGATGAGCAATCTTGCCTACGACACGCCCGCGGAAACCGGCGACCTTTCGCAGCAGGACATCGCCGCCATGCAGGCGCTGCGTCCCGTGCCGCGCATTTCGATCCAGGCCTTCTGCGAGACCGACGGGGTCGCCAACCCCGTCGAGCGCGCCGGCGAGGATCGCCGGATGGCCAAGGCCCATCTCAAGGTCCATATGGGCGGCATCCCGACCGCGATCGAGTTCTACCAGTCCGCGCCGACGCCGAACCTGATCCTGTTGGAATCGCGCAGCGAACCGCAGCAGCTGCTCGAGCAACTCGGCCAGCTCTCGGAATATTGCGATCCCTCCTCCAAGGTCGTGGTCATCGGCCACTACAATGATGTCGGGCTCTACCGCGAGCTTATCCGCTCGGGCATTTCCGAATATGTCATCGCGCCGGTCTCGATGACCGACATCGTCAGCGTCGTGTCGTCGATCTTCGTCGATCCGGAATCGGAGCCGATCGGCCGGTCGATCGCGTTCATCGGCGCCAAGGGCGGCGTCGGCTCGTCGACCATCGCCCACAATGTCGCCTGGGCGATGTCTTCCCTGTTCAAGTCCGAAGTCGTCATCGCCGATCTCGATCTCGCCTTCGGCACCGCCAACATCAATTTCGACCAGGATCCGGCGCAAGGCATCGCCGAGGCGGTGTTTTCGCCCGAGCGGGTCGACGAGGTCTATCTCGACCGTCTGCTCGCGCAATGCGCCGAGCATCTGTCGCTGCTCGCGGCTCCCTCCACGCTCGAGCGCGTCTATGATTTCGACGCCGAGGCCTTCTCGCAGATCATAGAGACGGCGCAGCGCAGCGCGCCTCTTTTGGTCCTCGACATCCCTCACGTCTGGAGCGGGTGGACGAAGAGCACGCTGATCAAGGCGGACGAGATCGTCATCACGGCGACGCCCGAGCTCGCAAATCTTCGCAACACCAAGAACATGGTGGACATGCTGAAGCGGCTGCGTCCGAACGATCCGCCACCGAAGCTGATCATCAACCAGGCGGGCGTGCCGAAGCGGCCGGAGATCGCCGCTTCCGATTTCGCCGAACCGCTCGGCATCACGCCGATGGCCGTGATCAACTTCGAACCGCTGCTGTTCGGCAACGCCGCCAACAATGGCCGCATGCTGAGCGAGATGGACGCCAAGAGTCCGGTCGTCACCACCATCAACGAGGTAGCGCATGTGCTGACCGGGCGCAGCGAGATCAAGGCAAAGAAGAAGGCAGGCCTGGGCTCGATCCTCGGCAAGCTCTCGCGCAACAAGAAGTGACGCTGATTGAGCGGCATCGGGTAGTGGATCATGTTTGGTAAAAGAGGCAAAGACGACGGCAGCCGGGCAACGCCCGAATTCCGCCCGCCGGCGTCCACTCCCGCCGCCGCTCCAACGGGAACGATGACGGCCGAACGACCGGCCGCGCCGCCGTCCAGCGCGCCGGCCACGCCCGCCGCGCCGGCTGCGCGCCGCCCCGTCGAGCCGCCGCCCATGGCGCCGGAGCCGCCAAGAAGGGTCCCGCGCGAACGCAGCGAGACCTATTACGACACCAAGAGCCAGGTGTTTTCGGCGCTCATCGACACGATCGACCTGTCGCAGCTCGCCAAGCTCGATCCCGAGAGCGCGCGCGAGGAAATCCGCGACATCGTCAACGATATCATCGCGATCAAGAACTTCGCGATGTCGATCTCCGAGCAGGAAGAGCTGCTCGAGGACATCTGCAACGACGTTCTGGGCTATGGACCGCTGGAGCCGTTGCTGGCCCGCGACGACATCGCCGACATCATGGTCAACGGCTCCAAGAACGTCTACATCGAAGTCAATGGCAAGGTCGAGCAGACCGGCATCCGCTTCCGCGACAATCAGCAACTGCTCAACATCTGCCAGCGCATCGTCAGCCAGGTCGGCCGCCGCGTCGACGAATCGAGCCCGATCTGCGACGCGCGCCTCCCCGACGGCTCGCGCGTCAACGTCATCGCGCCGCCGCTGTCGATCGACGGTACCGCGCTCACCATCCGCAAGTTCAAGAAGGACAAGCTGACGCTGGACCAGCTGGTCAAGTTCGGCGCCATCTCGCCGCAAGGCGCGGAAATCCTCAAGATCATAGGCCGCGTCCGCTGCAATGTCGTCATCTCGGGCGGCACCGGCTCCGGCAAGACGACGCTGCTCAATTGCCTGACCAACTATATCGACCGCGATGAGCGCGTCATCACCTGCGAGGATTCGGCCGAACTGCAGCTGCAGCAGCCGCATGTGGTCCGTCTCGAAACCCGGCCGCCCAATCTGGAGGGCGAGGGCGAGGTGACCATGCGCGACTTGGTCAAGAACTGCCTGCGTATGCGGCCGGAGCGGATCATCGTCGGCGAAGTGCGCGGACCGGAAGTGTTCGACCTGCTGCAGGCGATGAATACCGGCCACGACGGCTCGATGGGCACGATCCACTCGAACAGCCCGCGCGAATGCCTCAACCGTATCGAATCGATGATCGCCATGGGCGGCTATTCCCTGCCGCAGCGGACGGTGCGCGAGATCGTCGTCGGCTCGATCGACGTGATCATCCAGGCGGCTCGCCTGCGCGACGGCTCGCGCCGCATCACCCACATCACCGAAGTGGTCGGCATGGAAGGCGATGTCATCATCACCCAGGATATTGTCCTCTACAATATCAAGGGCGAGGACTCGAGCGGCCGGCTGGTCGGCGAACATGTCTCGACAGGCATCGGCCGCCCGCATTTCTGGGACCGTGCCCGTTATTATGGCGAGGAGCAGCGCCTCGCCAACGCGCTCGAGGCGATGGAGAAACGCGCTGACTGATGCATCTGGAGGTCTGAAGCAATTCCAGGAAAAGTGTGAAGCGGTCGGGTTCGGCGACTTCGCCGGAACTTTCCGTCCGGAATTGCGTCAAAACAAGGAAATGGGGCGGCTCGCCGTTTCTTTGAAACGGCGAAATGCCCTGGGGATCCCGGTCGATGTTCGGAGTTGACACCACCGTACTGGCTTTCATCGTGCTCGCCGGCTTCAGCGCCGGCGCGGTGGCCTATGCCTTCCTGTTCACGCGCATCGACAACGAGAAGCAGGCCGGCAAGCGGCTTCAGACCATCAAGACAGCCGAAACCGACCGGTCGGTGGTGAAAGCCACGCGCGACCGCGCCGCGGAAGCGGTCAAGCGGCGCAAAAGTCTTCAGGATACCCTCAAGCAGCTCGACGAGAAACAGAAGACCAACGACCGCAACGTCAAGAAACCGCCGCTGAAGGCTCAGATCCGTCAGGCCGGTATGAAGGTTTCGCTCGAACGCTTCTATCTCTACTCCGCCGTCTGCGGCGCCGTGCTGACGGGCCTTCTCTTTTTCGCCGGCGCGCCTCTGTGGGCTCTGCCCGGCGCCCTGCTGGCGGGTGGCCTCGGCCTGCCGCGCTGGTTCGTGTCGTTTCGGCGCACACGCCGCGTCAAGGCCTTCCTGGAAGAGTTCCCGAACGCGCTCGACATCATCGTGCGCGCGGTCAAGTCCGGCCTGCCGCTCAACGATGCGATCCGCCTGATCGCCAACGAATCG
The DNA here is from genome assembly GCF_006440735.1 of Mesorhizobium sp. B2-7-1. GTDB lineage: Bacteria > Pseudomonadota > Alphaproteobacteria > Rhizobiales > Rhizobiaceae > Mesorhizobium. The sequence goes on from NZ_VFUA01000015.1 coordinate 18,391, forward strand.
CCCGAACCGGTCCGGTCGGAGTTCCGCCGCATCGTCGATTCCCAACAGATGGGCCTGTCGGTGCCCGAAGCCGCCATGCGCATGTCCGAGACCATGCCATGCACCGAGGCCGGCTTCTTCGGCATTGTCATCCAGATTCAGTCGCAGGCCGGCGGCAACCTGTCCGAAGCGCTGGGCAACCTTTCGCGCGTCCTGCGCGACCGCAAGAAGATGAAGGCCAAGGTCCAGGCGCTTTCGATGGAAGCCAAGGCATCCGCCGTCATCATCGGCGCCTTGCCCTTCGTCGTCGCTTTCCTCGTCTATCTGTCGAGCCCGAACTACATCATGCCGCTGTTCACCACCAATGTCGGCAACCTGATCCTCGGCTGCTCGGGTGTGTGGATGTCGATCGGCATCCTGGTGATGCGCAAGATGATGAACTTCGAAGTGTAGGGGCGCGGATCCAGTGACAGAGCAGGTCGTCAAAACACTCACCGACCCTTCTTTCCTGATCGCGATGCTGGTCGGCATCGCCGTGTTCGCGACCGTCTTCACGCTCATGCCGGCGTTCGGCGGCACGTCGCTCAAGTCGCGCATGAAGAGCGTGGCGCTCGAACGCGACAAATTGCGCGCCGAGCAGCGTGCGCGGCTGGCCAACGAGGCCGACCGCCGCCGCAAGGGCCTGCGCGAGGAACAGTCCGTCGGCATGCGCAACATCGTCGACCGCCTCGACCTCAGGCGCGCGCTTGCCGACGAAAGCACGATCCAGAAGCTCAAGGTCGCGGGCTTCCGCGGCCAGAACCCGCTGACGCGTTTCCTCTTCTTCCGCCTCGTCCTGCCATTCGTCGGCTTTGCCTTGGCGGCCATCTATCTGTTCGTGCTCGGCGGCCTGCCGCAGCAACCGGCTTTCATCAAGCTGTTCGTCTGTGTCGTTGTCGCCTATGGCGGCTTCTACGCGCCGATCCTCTACGTCAACAACCGCGCGACCAAGCGCAAGCAGTCGATCCAGCTGGCATGGCCGGACGCGCTCGACCTGATGCTGATCTGCGTGGAATCGGGCATGTCGGTGGAAGCGGCCTTGCGCAGGGTTGCCGACGAAGTCGGCGCGCAGTCGGTGCCGCTTGCCGAGGAATTCGTGCTCACCAATGCCGAGCTCTCCTATCTGCAGGATCGCAAGGTCGCCTATGAGAACCTGGCAAGCCGCACCGGCCTGGAATCGGTGAGGTCGGTGTCACAGGCCCTGGTCCAGGCCGAACGCTACGGCACGCCGGTGGCGCACGCGCTGCGCGTGCTTGCCTCGGAAAGCCGCGACATGCGCATGAACGCGGCCGAAAAGAAGGCCGCGGCGCTTCCGCCGAAGCTCACCGTGCCGATGATCCTGTTCTTCCTGCCGGTTCTGTTCGCCATCATTCTGGGGCCGGCCGGCATCCAGGTCAGCCAGCGCGGCATCTTCGGCGACCAGCACAGCTCATCGAGCCAGTAGGCCAGAGCGGTTCACCGTTTCACGGAAACGACGAACCGCTATGTCTCTTTGTTCCCCGCAATTTCGAACGGAAGGCTACGGCGAAGTCGCCGAGCCTGACCGCTCGCGTCTTTCCCGGAATTGCTCCAGTCGTTCCCATCAAATCATAAAGCCGCGCGTGGATGCCGCGCGGCTTTGTGATTTTGATGTGGGGTGGCGTGCGGCGTCGCCCGCGATCAGTTGGTCGCGGTCGGGGCCGCCGCCGCGACCTTCGCCTTGCCCTTGTCCTGATCCTTGAGCTGGCTCCAGGCATTCTGCTGGGCAAGCATCTGGCGCAGATAGGCGACGTTGGCCTGCGCCTGCTCGGGCGACAGCTCCTGCGAGGCGATCTTCTCGGCCTCGTCGAAGCGGCCCTGCAGTCCGACGACCAGCGCCAGGTTCTGCCGCACCCTGCTGTCGGCGCCGGGCTGCTGCGCGGCCGAGCGCATATAGGTTTCGGCCGTGCGCAGGTCGCCCTCGAGCACATAGGACATGCCGAGATTGGACAGCACCGAAGGCTCGTTCGGCTTCAGTTCCAGCGCCTTGCGATAATCCTGCCGCGCTTCGTCTTTCTGTCCCATCTGGTCGAGAATGGCGGCTTCCGCCGACACCAGCTTCCAGTCCGGATATTCGGGCGTCTGCGCGCGCCGCACAGCATCGAGGGCCGGCTCGAACTGGCCATTGGCGGCAAGCGCCTTGCCGTAGGCGGCAAGCACCTCGCGATCCTTGGGATAGGCGATCGCCAGCTTGCGCATCACCGCCAGCGACTGGTCGGCGTCGCCGTCCATCTGCAGCGCCGCCGCGAAGTTCATCGCGATGCGCTTGTCGCTCGGATTGCGGGCATAGGATTCGCCGAGCCTGGACGTGGCGGTGCGCAATTCGCCGGCCGACATCGTTTCCAGCGGCCTGCTATCGGAGCGGGAGATGGAGCCTGTGGTGAGCTTGCTGGTGCTGCCGCAACCCGCCACGCTGGCCGCCAGCGCAGCCATGAAGACCGTGGTGATCAGACGCTTGGCTGTAAGGTTCAACGCTTCGGTCGGCATCGGCGCCCGGTCTCCATTCCTGTGCGGCCATTGGCTGGCCGTCTTCCCTCCCGCAGAAATATTCTGTTAACCCTAACGGATCGTTAAGAAGCGCCGACTCATCTGTTCGGCCGGAGATCATCGCATGCCTGTCGAATTCGTTGAGCAGAAGCCGCAAGCCGCCTTGCCTGTCTATCTAGTGGCAAGGGACGCGCTTGAAGCCGCGGCGCTGCCGCCGCCCGCCATCGCCTGGGCAAGGGTCAACGGCTTTTCCGGCGAGGCAGGGCGCACGCTGGTCCTGCCGGACGCGGGCGGCGGCCTTGCCGGCGCGCTGTTCGGCACGGGCGACGACGAAAGCGTTCTTGCCCTCGGCGCGCTCGCAAGGGCGTTGCCGGAAGGCGATTGGCATTTTGCGTCGGATTTGCGCCAGCCCGATCTGGCCGCGCTCGCTCTGGTTCTCGGTGGCTATGTCTTCACCCGCTATGGCAAGAAGCCAGGCAGGCCGTTGCGCTTTGCGCTTCCGGAAGGCGCCGACGCTGCGCATGTCCGCCGCGTCGCCGACAGCGTGTTCCTGGCACGCGACCTCGTCAACACGCCGACCAGCGACCTCGGTCCGGTCGAACTGGAAGAAGCCGCCCGAAAGCTGGCGGCCGCCCATGGCGCCGACATCTCCGTGATCCATGGCGACGATCTCCTGGCGCGCAATTTCCCGATGATCCACGCGGTCGGCCGGGCCTCGACCGACGCGCCGCGGCTGGTCGACATGAGCTGGGGCCCGAGCGACGCGCCGAAGGTGACGCTGGTCGGCAAGGGCGTCTGCTTCGACACTGGCGGCCTCGACATCAAGCCTTCGTCTGGCATGCTTTTGATGAAGAAGGACATGGGCGGCGCCGCCAATGTGCTGGGCCTCGCCTCGATGATCATGGCGGCGAAACTGAATGTCCGGTTGCGCGTGCTGATCCCCGCCGTCGAGAATTCGATCGCCGGCAATGCCTTCCGGCCCGGCGACGTGCTGCGCAGCCGCAAGGGCATCACGGTCGAGATCGGCAACACGGACGCCGAAGGGCGGTTGGTCCTGGCCGACGCGCTGGCGCTGGCCGACGAGGAACAGCCTGCTTTGCTGATCGACATGGCGACGCTGACCGGCGCCGCGCGCGTCGCGCTGGGACCTGATCTGCCGCCTTTCTACACTGGCGACGACACGCTGGCGTCTGACATCGCCGCCGCTTCGCTTGCTGTGGAAGATCCGCTCTGGCGCATGCCTTTATGGCGCCCCTACGATGCAAAGCTTTCCTCGAAGATTGCCGACATCAACAACGTTACCACGGACGGCTTTGCCGGATCGATTACCGCCGCCCTTTTCCTCAAGCGCTTCGTTGAGAGAACCCACAGCTGGGCGCATTTCGACATCTTCGCCTGGAACCCTGCCGATCGCCCCCACGGGCTGACCGGTGGCGAGGCGCAAGGCATTCGTGCGCTGGAGCGCGTCATCGTCGGGCGTTTTGGAGGGTAGCGGCGAAACGCCGCCACTGAAACGGAACCGAAACAATTTGCCGGCATGCTTGGGCGATGTCGATTTCGATGCGCCCGAGCCAGGCCTTGCGACTGTGGCAGCAGGTGATGCTGGCCCAGGTGCGCGACGGCGCGCCGGACCTCACCATGCGCCAGACGGCGATCCTGTTCACCATCTATCTCGATCCGCCGCCGCATACGGTGCGCGGACTGGCCGCCAAGCTCAACGTCACCAAGCCGGTCATCACCCGGGCGCTGGATACGATGGGCGCGCTGAAACTGGTCTCGCGCCACCGCGACGAGCTCGACAAGCGCAACGTGCTGATCCGGCGCACGGTGGAAGGCGCGCTCTTTGTCGAGCGCTTCGGCGATGGTATCGTCGCCAGGGCGCACGAACTGCCCATCTAGAGCATGATCCCGAACCGAAGGACCGCGTCAGCGAAAAGTGGGAACCGGTTTTCGGATAAGATCATGCTTCAACGAAAATGACTGGATTATCGATTTGACCGCCAGGGATGCCCGCCTTCATGCCTTCCGTTCCGACCTTGCCGATGCGAGGCTGAAGGGCGAGGTCGCAGCCGACCGCTTCGTCGCCGGCCGTCCGGCGCGCATCACGGCCTCGGTCGCCGATCTGCGCAAGGCGCCGCGTCCAGACGCGGGCGTGAACACGCAGGCGCTGTTCGGCGACGACGTGCTGGTCTTCGAGGATGCCGAGGGCTGGGCCTGGGTGCAGGCCGAGCGCGACGGCTATGTCGGCTATGTCGCCGACAATCTCCTGGGCGCGCGCGAGCATGCACCCACGCACATCGTTTCGGTGCCGCGCACCTTCCTCTATCCCGGGCCGGATCTGCGTTTCCCGATAGGCGGGCAGCTGTCGATGGGCTCGACCGTCACGGTGACCGGCTCGGCCGAAACGCGCGGCACGCATTACGCGCTGCTGCCCTCCGGCCAGGCGATCATCGCCGGCCATCTGCGGCCGATCGTCGAGCTGGCCGACGACTATGTCACCATCGCCGAAAGTTTCCTCGGCACGCCCTATCTCTGGGGCGGCGCCTCCGGTTTCGGCATCGACTGCTCCGGCCTCGTGCAATTGTCCATGCGCATGACGGGCAGGCAAGTGCTGCGCGACTCCGACATGCAGGCGGCATCGATCGGCACGCCGTTCGAGCCGGGACCTGACTATTCAGGACTTCAACGCGGCGACCTCGTCTTCTGGAAAGGCCATGTCGCTGTGATGACCGACGAAAAGGACATGATCCACGCCAACGGCCACACCATGCTGGTCTCGCGCGAAGGGCTGACGGAGGCGGTCGACCGCATCGGCTATCTCTATGGCGGCCCGACTGGGTTCAGGAGACCGTAGCGCCTTTTACCTCTCCCCTTGTGGGAGAGGTCGGATTGCCCCGAATTGCCCTTCGCAATTCGGTTGGCAATCCGGGTGAGGGGTAAGCTTGGCGCCAAGCTGGAACACCCCTCATCCGTCTCGGCGCTGCCGTGCCGATCCACCTTCTCCCGCAGGGGAGAAGGGGAAGAGTTGCATGATCCCCTTTTGTTCCGATTTTCCTTGGCGATTTCGTGCCGCCGCGCTACCTCTTGCGCGTGACCGAGCAACCGCGCCTTGCCGAACAGAATGCCGCCGTCCTGCTGCCCGAACCATTCGTCAATTGGTTCGGCGAAAAGGGCTGGTCGCCCCGCGCTCATCAGCTCGAGCTGCTGGCGAAGGCGCAAGGCGGCCAGTCGGTGCTGCTGATCGCGCCGACCGGCGCCGGCAAGACGCTGGCCGGCTTTCTGCCATCACTGACCGAGCTCGCCAATCGGCCGAAGCGCAAACCGGGCCAGGCGCATCGCGGCATCCACACGCTCTACATCTCGCCGCTCAAGGCGCTGGCTGTCGACATCGAGCGCAATCTCGGTAAGCCGGTCGAGGAGATCGGACTGCCGATCACCATCGAGACCCGCACCGGCGACACGCCTTCGCACAAGCGCCAGCGGCAGAAACTGGCGCCGCCCGACATCCTGCTCACCACGCCCGAGCAACTCGCTCTGCTGATCGCTTCGAACGACGCAAAGCGCTTCTTCGAGGATTTGCGCTATGTCGTGCTCGACGAATTGCATTCGCTCGTCACCTCCAAGCGCGGGCATCTGCTGGCGCTCGGTCTTGCGCGGTTGCGCGCCTTCGTCCCCGGATTGCAGACCATAGGCCTGTCGGCCACCGTGGCCGAGCCGGACGAATTGCGGCGCTGGCTGGTGGCGCAGAATCCACCTGGCGAGATGGCCGGGCTGATCACGGTTGCCGGCGGCGCCAAGCCGGACATCTCGATCCTGGACTCGCGCGAGCGCGTGCCGTGGTCGGGCCATTCGGCCCGCTACGCGATTCCCGAAATCTACGAGGCGATCAAGGAGCACCAAACCACGCTTCTCTTCGTCAACACCCGCAGCCAGGCCGAGCTTTTGTTCCAGGAGCTGTGGCGGGCGAACGAGGACTCGCTTCCGATCGCGCTGCATCACGGCTCGCTCGATGTCGGCCAGCGCCGCCGCGTCGAGAAGGCGATGGCCGACAATGCGCTGCGCGCCATCGTCGCCACCTCGACGCTCGATCTCGGCATCGACTGGGGCGATGTCGACCTGGTCGTGCATGTCGGCGCGCCGAAGGGCGCCAGTCGCCTGGCGCAGCGCATCGGCCGCGCCAACCACCGCATGGACGAGCCTTCGAAGGCGATCTTGATCCCGGCCAATCGCTTCGAGGTGCTGGAATGCCGCGCCGCGCTCGACGCCAACTATCTCGGCGCGCAGGACACGCCGCCCTTGATCAAGGGCGCGCTCGATGTCTTGTCGCAGCATGTGCTGGGTGTCGCCTGCGGCGGACCGTTCGATGCCAATCTGCTGTTCGAGGAGGTGCGTGGCGCCGCCCCCTACGCCGCGCTGGAGCGCGAGACCTTCGACCGCGTCATCGACTTCGTCGCCACCGGCGGCTACGCGCTGAAGAACTATGAGCGCTATGCCCGCATCCGGAAAAACAAGGACGGGCTCTGGCGCGTCTCGCATCCGAGCGTGGCGCAGCAGTATCGGCTGAATGTCGGCACCATCGTCGAGATGCCCGAGCTCAATATCCGTTACGTCCGGCAGGGCCGGGGCATGGCCGGCCGCGGCGGGCCGGTGCTCGGCAAGATCGAGGAGTATTTCGCCGAGACGCTGCGCCCCGGCGACAACTTCCTCTTCGCCGGCAAGGTGCTGCGCTTCGAAGGCATCCGCGAGAACGAATGCGTCGTCTCCAACGGCGCCGGCGCCAACATCATCGTGCCGTCCTATGCCGGCGGCAAATTCCCGCTTTCGACCTATCTCGCCGAGCAGGTGCGCGGCATGCTGGCCGACAGCGACCGCTGGAAGCTCCTGCCCGAACAGGTGGCTGACTGGCTTCGCATCCAGCAGGAGAAGTCGGTGCTGCCCAAGCGCGGCGACCTTCTGGTCGAGACCTTTCCGCGCGGTAACCGCCACTACATGGTGGCTTATCCCTTCGAGGGCCGGCTGGCGCACCAGACGCTCGGCATGCTTTTGACCCGCCGGCTGGAGCGAGCCCATGCGAGGCCGCTCGGCTTCGTCGCCACCGACTATTCGCTGGCGGTGTGGGCGCTGGACGACATGGCGGCACTCTTTAGGGCGAAGAAGCCATCGCTGGCCGCGCTTTTCGACGAGGATATGCTGGGTGACGATCTGGAGGACTGGCTGAACGAGAGCTGGATGCTGAAGCGCACTTTCCGCACCTGCGCGGTCATCGCCGGGCTGATCGAGAAGCGTTACCCCGGCCAGGAGAAGAGCGGGCGCCAGGTGACGGTCTCGGCAGACCTGATCTACGACGTGCTGCGCAGCCATGAGCCGGACCATATCCTGCTGCAGGCGACGCGCACCGACGCCTCGGCCGGTCTGCTCGATGTCAGCAGACTTGGCGAGATGCTCTCGCGTGTGCGCGGTCGAATCATGCATAAGCATCTCGATCAGATCTCGCCGCTGGCGGTGCCGGTGATGCTGGAGATCGGCAAGGAATCGGTCAATGGCGGCGCCAACGACACGCTTTTGATGGAAGCCGCCGACCTGGTCGAGGAAGCCATGGGCGGCCGGGCGTGACGAACCGAGAGGCCAGGAGGGGATGAATTTTTCGCTGTCGCGTGCAACGCTGATCGCCGAGGCCGATCTTGTCGGCATCGCTGGCGAGCGCGCGGTCTGCGACCGCCGTGGCGTGCTCTATTTCCCCGACCTGCGGCTGCTCGCCGTCTCCGACCTGCATCTCGAGAAGGGCTCGTCCTTCGCCAAGCGCGGCGCGCTGATCCCGCCTTACGATACCGGCGCGACCCTGCTGCAATTGCAGGCGGTCATAGCCGACTACCAGCCGCGGATCGTCGTCAGCCTGGGCGACTCCTTCCATGATGGCGGCGGCGCCGAGCGCATGCATGCAAGTTTCCGTGAACGCCTGGAGGCGATGATGGCCGGCCGCGACTGGTTCTGGGTTGCCGGCAACCATGACCCGGAAGCGCCCGCCGATCTGCCGGGCGAGACGGTGCGGGAACTCGCCATCGGCTCGCTGCTCTTTCGCCACGAGCCGTCGAAGACGCGGGTCGAGGGCGAGATATCAGGCCATCTCCATCCCTGCGCGCGCATCGTCCAGCGCGGCCGCTCGGTCCGGCGGCGCTGCTTTGCTGGCGATGGCGGCCGCATGATCATGCCGGCCTTCGGCGCCTATACCGGCTCGCTCAACGTGCTCGACCGCGCCTATGCCGGCCTGTTTAGGCTGGAAACGCTGGTAGCCTATATGCTCGGCGCCGACCGCATCTTCGCCATATCAGGCTCGATGCTGCGGCCGGGCTGACCCTCCTATCGTCCGTAATAGAGCGCGACCGTATGCTTCGCCTCGGCGAAGAACAGCCAACGCTCGACCAGCATGCCGGTTAATTGCGCAAGGGCAGCAAGCACGGATGCGATCACGCCCAAAGGCCATGGCAGGAAGAACGCGATTACCAGCAGGAAAGCCGGCGCTGCAAAGGCCAGCGCCTGCGTGACCCGCCGCAGCTTCGCGCTGTGCTTGCGCGCGATGCTAAAGCCCATCTCTTTCAGCAGATAGTTCTCTTCCGTATGCGGCCATTCGATCGACCGGACCGTGCCGCCGACAAGTCCGGTCGCCGTGTTGGCGGTGGTCGGAATCTCCAGCCGGTCATTGTAGTTCCAGGTCGCAAGTTTCCAGCCCCAACCGGCAAGCGTTGCCAGCAATCCGCCGATCAGGACCGTTGTCGAGGCTGCGCCGAAGCATTGGAATAAGGCGTTCCCCAACACGCTTCCGGTCATCGCCGCGAAGATAAGATAAGCCGGCAAAGTATAGCGGCTGTGCCACTGCGCGATTGGCTTCAGCGAGGCGTAGATCATGCCTGTCGTGCAGGTTGTGACGAGCGCGCCCGCCGCAGCCAGCAGCCCGGCGACGGCCACCCATCCGCCATTACGGCCGAGAAATACCCAGCCGACGCCGAACAGTGCGGCTGGAATGAAGGTCGCGACCGAGGCCACGCCTTCGCGCGACAGCCATGAGCTGCGCCACTGCGAGAAGGCTCGCCAGGCTCGCTCGGGACGGCCCAGGTGGCCAGTGGAGGACAAAAGCCCTGCCGCGATCAGCCCGAGCGCCAGCGCCATGCCGACAAGGCCAAGCCAGAAATCGGCCGGGATCACGCCAAACCCGCCAAGCAGGCCGAGCAGCGCCAAGAGGCCGTAGCCGGCCCCAGTGGCGGTGGTGAAGAAGACGACCGAGAAAGCAGGGTGCATGATGATCGGCTAGTTCGAAAGCATGCGGTCGATCCAGCCGAGGAAACCGCCCTCGGCCCGGATCGGCTCAAGCGCCGGCGCGTCGACCTTCGCCGCGCGTTCGCTGCGGGCACGCGGCGGCAGATATCTGTTGGTCGGCTTGTAGCCGAGCTCGGGCATGAGCGCGACGCCGCCGCGCTCCTCGACAAGCTGTGAGATTGCAGAGGCAGGATCGCCGAGATCGCCGAAATGCCGGGCGCTGGTCGGGCAGGCGGCGACGCAGGCCGGCACGCGGTCCTCTTCCGCCAGATTGTCGTTGTAGATGCGGTCGACGCAGAGCGTGCATTTCTTCATCACGCCGACATCCGTGTCGAATTCGCGCGCGCCGTAAGGGCAGGCCCAGCTGCACAATTTGCAGCCGATGCATTTGTCCTCATCGATCAGCACGATGCCGTCCGAGGCGCGCTTGTAGGAAGCGCCGGTCGGGCAGACGGTGACGCAGGCCGGCGTCTCGCAATGCAGGCAGGAGCGCGGGAAGTTCACCGTGCGGCCGCCCAGTTCCGTCGTATGCTCGTAACTATGCACCCGGTTGAACCAGACGCCATCGACATGTCCGCCATAGGGATCGATATCGGTCAGCGGCGCCATATGGCCGCCGGTGTTCCACTCCTTGCAGGCGGTGACGCAGGCCTGGCAGCCGACGCAGGTGTCGAGGTCGACGACGAGCCCGAGTTTCTTGTCGGTATGTGAGGGAAGGCAGGTCATTCGGCGGCTTCCCTCTTTGCATGGAACTCCGCGCCAAAGCGCAGCACGTCGGGCGGAGTTGGGAAATGTGGCGGCTGGGCAAAACGCTCGAATTGCGGCTCGGTGAAACCGGCTTCGTTGGGCGCGCATTTTGCGATGCGCACGCGCACGTCGAACCACGCCGCCTGTCCGGTGACGGGATCCGAATTCGAGTAGCGCTTGCCGTTGGCGTCGGCCGACGTCTGGTCGCCGATGATGTGGTTCAGCAGGAAGCCGCGATTGCTCTCCGCCGCATCGTCCTTCAGGCCCCAGCTGCCGCGGCGCTTGCCGATCGCATTCCAGGTCCACACAGTGTCCGGGTTCACGCCGTCGACCAGCTTGATCTGGCCCTTCACCCGGCCGTTGACGCTTTCAATCCACACCCAGTCATCGTCGGCAAGGCCGAGCCCAGCGGCCGTCTGATGATGGACGAACAGGCGGTTCTGGTTGGTGATCTGCCGCAGCCACGCATTCTGCGAGCCCCAGGAGTGGTACATATGCATCGGTCGCTGCGTCAGCGCATGCAGCGGATATTTTTCGAAGTCGACGGTGTCGTCCTCGAAGGGCGCGTACCAGAACGGCAGCGGATCCATATAGGCTTCGATGCGGTGGCGCTCGGCGTCCGGCGGCTGCACCTTGCCATGACCACGCGCGGCAAGCCGAAAGCGCTGCATCGGCTCCGAGTAGAGCTGGAAAACGATGGGCTCGGCCTTGGCGATGAAGCCCATCTCGACCGCGAAGTCGAGGTAAGAGCGGTTGCCCATCTTGTAGTAGCGCTGGTCGTCGGCAAAATCGTGGTGCCAGAAGCCGCCATTGTCGATGTAGCGCTGCAGCTGGTCGGGGTTGACATCGCCCCTGCCGATCGCACCGCCATTCTTGCCACGCCAGCCGGCTAAAGGGCCGATGCCGGGCGTGCGCTCATGGTTGACGATGTAGTCGGCATAGTCGCGGTATTTCGCCGAGCCGTCGCCTTTGACAAAGCAGGGCAGGCCGAGCCGCGCGCCGAGGTCGATCAGCACCGATTGGAACGGCCGCACGTCGCGGTCCGGCTGCACGACCGGATGGCGGATGGCGTCGCCCGGTCCGTCGGCATGGCTGATCGGCCGGTCGAGCAGGCTGATGCAATCATGCCGCTCGAGATAAGTGGTGTCGGGCAGCACCAGGTCCGCGAACGGCACCGTCTCCGAGTAATAGGCGTCGGAATAGATGATGAACGGGATCCTGTAGGCGCCCGCCTCATCCTTGTCGGTCAGCATGGCAATCGTCTCGACCGTGTTCATCGACGAGTTCCACGCCATGTTCGACATGTACATCATCAGCGTGTCGATCGGATAAGGATCGCCGGCCCAGGCGTTGCGGATGACTGTGTGCATCAGCCCATGTGCGGCCATGGGCGCTTCCCAGGAATAGGCCTTGTCGATGCGGGTGGGCCGGCCGGTCTCGTCGACGAGAAGATCGTCCGGTCCGCAGACGAAGCCGAGCGGCATGCCGTCCAGCGGCGTCATCGGCTGGGCGTTTTTACCGCATGGCTTCGGCCCTGGCGGCGCCGGGCGCGGGTAAGGCGGCTTGAAGCGGAAGCCGCCTGGAACGTCCACGGTGCCGAGCAGCACCTGCAGCAAATGGATGGCGCGGCAGGTATGAAAACCGTTGGAATGTGCCGAGATGCCGCGCATCGCATGCATCGAGACCGGCCGGCCCTTGATCGTCTCGTGCCGGCGGCCCGCCCAGTCGGTCCAGGCGATGGGCAGCTCGATCGTCTGCTCGAAGGCGACATGCGCCAATTCCGCCGCGATCCGGCGGATCGTGTCCACCGCAACGCCACAGCGCTCCGCCACGGCGGTTGGCGAGTAGCTTTCGTCCAGATAACGATCGGCGATGAGCTGGAACACCGGCACGCAGCGCCGGCCGCCGACCTGATAGCTGCCAGTCAGCGCCGGCTTCGCTTCGGGGCCGGCCGCATTGACCGGCCGCTTCGCCACCCTGTCCCAGGCAAGCGGATTGCCGTCGCCGTCGCGCACGAACAGCCCGTCATCGGCGGCCCCCGGTTCCTGCACGACCAGCACTGGCGCGTTGGTGTAGCGCAGCAGGTAGTCAAGATCGACGCGCCCGGCCTTGAGCAATTCATGGACCAGCGCCAGCACGAACAGTCCGTCCGTGCCCGGCCGGATGCCGATCCAGTCGTCGGCGATGGCGTTGTAGCCGGTGCGGCAGGGGTTGATCGAAACCACCTTGGCGCCACGCGCCTTGAGCTTGCCGAGGCCGATCTTGATCGGGTTGGAATCATGGTCCTCGGCGACGCCGAACAGCATGAAGTATCGGGTGTTGTCCCAGTCGGGCTCGCCGAACTCCCAGAACGAGCCGCCGATCGTGTAGAGGCCGCCCGCCGCCATGTTGACCGAGCAGAAGCCGCCATGCGCGGCGAAATTGGGCGTGCCGAATTTCGCCGCCCACCAGCCGGTCAGCGATTGCGACTGGTCGCGTCCGGTGAAGAAGGCAAGTTTTTTCGGATCGGTGCGCCGGATCGCCGAGAGCCTTTCGGTGGCGATGGTCAGCGCTTCGTCCCACTCGATCTCGCGGAATTCGCCGGAGCCGCGTGGCCCTGTCCTCAGCAGCGGCTTCCTCAGCCGCGCCGGGCTGTAATGCTGCATGATGCCGGAGCTGCCCTTGCCGCAGATCACGCCGCGGTTCACCGGATGGTCCTTGTTGCCGTTGATGTAACGCACCTTGCCGTCCTTGATATGGACGTCGATGCCACAGCGGCAGGCGCACATGTAGCAGGTGGTCTTGGCGATGCGGTCGGAGACGCTCGGCGAGGTCTCGACGCCGTCACCCTCATTCGGCGCTCGGCTGTCGGCCAGCGGCCGCTGCGAAGGGGCGGAATTGGCGCCGCGCGGCGCGGCTCTGCTCATGATCCGCGACCGCTCTTGCCGTTCGCCATCTTGGCCTTCGTCTTGGGTCCCGGGCCGCGCATGTAATGGAGCTCGGGATGATAACGCTCACCGGCGAGTTGCCGCTTCAGCCGACCGCCCCAATGCGCGAACAGGGATTTGAAGCGCCCAACCATTTCCCACTCTTGGCCTTTGACGACCAATTTTTTCCAACTTCAGTGAAAAACTTAGAACAAAGCAATTAATCCGTCTAACAAGCGGCTCTTGTAATTCCGATCGATTTTGCTTCTTAGTTGCGCCATGACCCTGGATCAGCTGCGCATATTCGTCGCCGTCGCCGAGCACGGCCACATGACCAAGGCGGCGGAGCGGCTCGGCATCTCGCAGTCGGCTGCGTCAGCGGCCATCCGCGCGCTCGAAAGCCAGCATGGCGTGCGCCTGTTCAACCGGGTAGGCCGCAACATCGAACTGGCCCAGACCGGTCATCGCTTCCTGCCGGAGGCCAAGGCGGTTCTGGATCGCGCCGCGGCTGCCCGCGGCGTCCTGGAGGATGTCTCGCAGACCGTCGCCGGCAGCCTGTCGATCGCGGCCAGCCAGACCATCGCCAGCTATTGGCTGCCGCGTCGCCTGGCGTCCTTCCACGAAGCCTATCCCGCCGTGAAGCTGAGCGTGACGATCGGCAACACCAGGCAGGTCGAGGCCAATGTGCTGGACGGCCGCGCCGATTTCGGCCTGGTCGAGGGTCGCACCGAGTCCGACATCCTGCGCCGCGCCACGGTCGACGAGGACCACCCGATGCTGGTGGTGGCGCGCTCGCATCCCGAAATTCCGATGACGCGGGCGGGCAACCTCGACATCAGGGCGTTGCGCTGGATCATCAGGGAAGGCGGATCGGGCACGCGCGAGGCGCTGGAGGATTTCGCGCTCAGTCAGGGGGTCCCGCCGGCGGAGCTGCAGATATTCCTGGTCCTGCCCAGCAACGAGGCCGTGCGTCAGGCGGTCGAGGCCGGCGCGGGCGCCACGATCATCTCGGAGCTCGTCGTCGCGCGTTCGCTGGCGGAGGGCAGCCTCAGGGCGGTGCCGGTCGAACTGCCGAAGCGCGACTTCGCCATGATCACGCATCGCGACCGCCAGGCGAGCCTTGCCCAGATGGCACTGAAGGCGCACCTCACCGGCAAGGCGGACGTGCCGGCAAGCGCGGAATAATCAGGCGTATTTGCGCTGCGCGTCGAGCGCGAGGCCGAGGCCGACCGAGCCGAACATGTCGCCTTCGATGACCGAGGCCTGCGGCACCAGCGAGAGGATCTCCCGCTTCGCCAGCGGGATGGCGGTCGAGCCGCCGGTGAGGAACACGGCCGTGATGGCCGAGGCATCAACGCCAGCGTCCGCGATCGTCTGTTTGACTGTCGCGGTCACGCGTTCGATATCGCCCGCAATGGTCTCCTCCAGACCCGCGCGCGTGATCTCGGCCGCGAAGCGCGCGCCGGGCAGCGACACCTTCACCTCCGCCAAGGGCTGGTCGGTCAGCGCGATCTTCGCCCTTTCGACCAGGCCCGCCATCGCATGGCCATAGCGATGCTCGACGACATGGATGAAGCGGTCGACAAGGTCGGCCCGCTCGGCCTCGTAGCGGATTTGCCGCAGGTCGTTCATGGCCTTGGCTGTGTAGACGAGGTTGATGCGCTGCCAGGTCGCCAGGTCGATGAAGTAGGCCGCCGGCAGGTTGCGCTTGTGATCCTTGGTCCGCGTCAGATAGCCGAGCTCGGGCATCACATGGGCGATGCTGAGCAGCCGGTCGAAATCGGTACCGCCGATATGGACGCCGCGATTGGCCAGGATGTCGGCCTTGCGATCGGTCGAGCGGGCGCGCTCCGGCGAGACCCGCACGATCGAGAAGTCGGAGGTGCCGCCGCCCATGTCGACGATCAGCGCCAGCTCCTCGCGGGCGACCTTCTGCTCGTAGTCGAGCGCCGCCGCGATCGGCTCGAACTGGAAGGCGATGTGCTTGAAACCCTGCGCGCGGGCGGCCTTTTCCAGCTCGCCCTGCGCCTTTGCATCGGAGGCCGCATCGTCGTCGACGAACTGCACCGGCCGACCAAGCACCACGTTCTCGACCGGACCGCCGGCATCTTCTTCCAGCCGCTTCTTCAGATGATCGATGAACAGGCCGATGATGTCGATGAAGCCGATCTGGCGCGCCTTGATGCGTGTCTTCTCGTTGGCCAAGGAGCTGCCGAGAACGCTCTTCAGCGAGCGCATCAGACGGCCTTCTATGCTGTCGGTATAGTCGCTGATCGCACGGCGGCCGAAATAGGTGTAGCCGTCCTCGAAGTTGAAGAACACCGCGCTTGGCAGAGTGGATTGCTCGCCTTCCAGCGCCACCAGTCGCGCCCGGCCGTCACGGATCACGCCAACGGTGGAATTGGACGTGCCGAAATCGATGCCGCCGAATGCCGATCGCATCGCAGCCTCCTGTCGTTGTTTCATGGCGGCAAGCCGACGCGTTGCGCGCCGTCATCCGGAAGGCCGGACCGCTCTATCGAAATTGAATGTGTTGCTTGTCCCTAGGGCTGGGAGGCGGCGATGTATCGCAAAACCGGGAAAAGGGGAACCCTCTTTTCACGGGAAATGGATTCCCGAGGCATCAATCCTTGCGGAAGATCAGCCGGCCCAGCCAGCCTGTCAGCATGGCGAGCGATATGGCGAACACGCCGTAGAGAAAGGAATAATCGTGCGCGACGCGGAAGATCGACTGTTCGAAACCGGATTTGCGGATTTCGAGCTGGGCCGAGCTTTCCTTGACGAACATGCCGCTCTTGAACAGGAATGCGCGGGCCTTATGGGTTCCGACCGGCACGTTGGGCGCGAGCCGCACGGTGGCGCGAAACAGGTTCTGCGACAGGAACTGCACGCCGCCGACATTCTCGCTGTAGAGGCCAGTCGCGGCCTTGCGGTCGCGAAGTGCCGCGGTGAATTCCTCGATGGTGGCCGGGCTGTCGGTCTCGTCGGCCGGCTTCATGTAGAGGTTTTGCGCGCCGAGCGAGAGCTGCTTGTACTTGGCAGGCTCGGCGATGTCCTGCAGTGGCCGCGTCGTCGCCACCGAATAGGAGACCGGCACGTTCTCGAACGTCTCCGACTCCAGGTTGATCCAGACGCCGAGCACCCGGTCCTTGCGCCGAACGACAACCGGCCGTGGCGGTCCTTCGAGCACGACGACCACGTCGTATCGTCCCTGGCGAGCGACCAGCGGATCGGGATTTTCCAGCGATCCGAAGATGGTGAGGTCGGCGCCGGAGAAGCTCGCCGTGATGGAAATGGCGTCGGTCGACAGGCCGATCTGGATGCTTTCGACCGGCGGCGTCTGCGCCGTCGCCGGTGAAAGCGCAAAGAGCATCGACAACGAGACGGCAGCTGCAAATGCTCGTCGTGCCGCCATCAGTTGAGGCCCGCGGCGGTAAGCGAATAGAGGTTGGGCGGCGTCACGAAGAGATCGACGGCAAGGCGGATGGCGACGGCCAGCACCAGCATCGCCAGCAGCGCGCGCAGCTGCTCGCCGCGCAGCCTCTGGCCGGCCTTGGCGCCATATTGCGCGCCGGCGACGCCGCCGGCCATCAGCAGGAAGGCCAGGATCACATCGACCGTCTGGTTGGTCGTGGCATGCACCAGCGTCGTATAGGCCGAGGTGAAGATGATCTGGAACAGCGAGGTGCCGATGACGACATTGGTCGGCACCTTGAGCAGGTAGATCAGCGCCGGCACCATGATGAAGCCGCCGCCGACGCCCATGATCGACGACAGGAAGCCGATCCCGACGCCGAGCCCGAGCACCGGGATGACGCTGACGAACAGCTTCGAGGCGCGGAAGCGCATCTTGAACGGCAGCCGGTGGATCCAGTTGTGCTGTCCGGATTTCTTCAATACCGGCGCCGCGCCGCTGCGGCTGGCGCGCAGCGCATTGACGCTTTCGACCAGCATCAGCCCGCCGACGGTGCCGAGCAGCACGACGTAAAGCAGCGAGATGAACAGGTCCAACTGGCCGAGCCGGCGCAACAGCGCAAAGACGAAGATGCCGGCTGTCGAGCCGACGATGCCGCCGGCCAGAAGCACGCCGCCCAGCTTGAAGTCGAGCGTGCCGCGCTTGAAGTGCGAGAGCGCGCCGGAGAAGGAGGAGGCGATGACCTGGTTGGCGCCAGTGGCCACCGCGATCGCCGGCGGGATGTTGTAGAAGATCAGCAGCGGCGTGATCAGAAAGCCGCCGCCGACCCCGAACATGCCCGACAGGAAACCCACCGCCGCGCCCATTGCCAGCAGCACGAAGACGTTGACGGAAATTTCCGCGATCGGGAGATAGATGCCCACCCGTCTGTCTCGATCAGTTTGTCTGTCGGCCTATAGTGCCGTCCCTGGACACTAAAGCACCGAAAAGCCAATTTTTTATTGCGCCGGCGCGGCGGCCGATTCAAGCCCCGCCGCCGCGCCGAAACAAAAACCATCTCAATCAGTTAACAGGCAAATGTGTGGCAAGGCGTCGTGTATGCGACGCGCCTGCCGTTATTTCTTCGCCAACAGAGCCTTGACCAGCGGCGCGTCGACCTCGCCGGTCGGCTTCATCTTGTTGTCGGTCTGGAAAGCCATGATGGCGTTCTTGGTCTTGCCGCCCATCACGCCGTCGGCGCCGCCGGCATCATAGCCGTTCTTGTTCAGGATCAGCTGGATGTTCTTCACCGCCTTCTTCATGTCGATGCCGGCGGTGGTCTGCGGCGCGCTGTCCTGCCAGGACTCCGGAACGTCGGCCGAGTTGGCGGCCGCGTTGAGCGGCTTGGCCTTCCACAATTCCGTCGCGGCGCGCGCCCGTTCGAGCTGCTCGGGCCGCAGCGCGTTGGCGATCTCGTCGCGCTTGGCGGCGGCGTCCTTGTCGCCGGTCTTGGCGACGAGCGCGAACCACTTGTAGGATTCTTCCAGGTTCTGCTTCATGCCGACGCCCTTGGCGGCCATGATGCCGAGGTTGAACTGGCTGTCCTTGACGCCGAGGTCGGCGGCTTCCTGGAACCAGTGCGTGGCCGATTCATTGTCGGTCACGCCGTCCGCCGCCATGGCGAACAGCACCGCCAGATTGTGCATGGCGCTGGCGTTGCCCTGTTCGGCGGCGAGCTGGTAGTAGGTCTTGGCCTTCTTGAGGTCGCGCGCTACGCCGATGCCTTTTTCGTAGAAATTGCCGATGCGGTATTCGGCCGGCGCGAAGCCGAGCTCGGCCGACTGCTCATACCATTTGGCGGCCGCCTTCATGTCCTCCTTCACGCCGCGCGATTCCGCGTAGCGCGAGCCGACCTCGAACAGCGCCTTGGCGTCGCCGCCGGCGGCCGCGTCGTGCAGCGCCACCGGACCGATTTCGGCGGGAATATCGAATTTGGCCGCGGCCGTCTGGCTTGCCGCAGGCGGCACGGCGCCTGTCGTGTCGGCGGAGGTGGCCGCCGGCGCGCTGGCTGCGGCGCCGTCGGCCGCCGGACTGGCCGTCGCCGGCTCCTTCGCCATCGGCTGCGCGTCGCCATCCGTGTCTGTCGCGGAGGCTGCTGCTGCGGCGGGTTCGGATGGCATCGCCGAGGCCATCGGGGCCGGGGCGGGCTGGGCAGGCGCAGCAAGCGCCATCGGTGCGGGCGCCGGCTCGGCCGGCATTGCGGCGGCAGTCTCGGGGCTTGCAGGGATGGGAGCGGCCGGTGCCGCGTCCTTGACGGGCTCGGCCTGCCTGACGGCAGGGGCGCTTTCGGCCTGCGCGGTTTCCGCGTCGGCCTTTTGCGTGTCGGCCTTCGGTGCGGCCGTGACATCGAGCGAAGCCGTGTCGACCGTCTGCGTGGAGACGATCGGGGTGGGTTGGTTGTTGGCCGTTTCGACGGGATCGGACAAGAAGGCCTTGCCCAGCTGCAGGCCGGCCAGCGCCATCATGATCGCGGCGGCCGCCATCAGGATCGGCTTGCGCCGCGCCTTGAGCAGGTCGCCTATCCTCAGCGCCTTCACCGGGCCGGTCATGGTCGACTGCCGCTTCAGCGTGTCGGCTTCCGCCGCCGCCGCCTGGGCCGCACGGCGGGCCGCGGCGATGAAATCGGACTTGGCGGCATCGCTCTCGGTGCGCCGAGCCGGCTGGCCGCTGCGCTCGTCGCGCACGCGCTTCATGATGGCGTTGAGGTCCGGCGCGCCGGAACCGGGTTCCAATGGCCGGTTGGCGGCCTTGGGGTCGAGCGGCTCGTCAATGTCGACGCTTGGCACGTCGCCGACCGGCGCCGAGCCAGCCAGCGGCTGCGTATCCGCGTCCTTCTTGCCTTTGAAAGCGCGCGCCAGGCCGCTGAACATCGATTTCTTGCGGCCGGCCGTCTCGCTCTTGTCGCCGACCACGTCCGGCCCGAGGGCCGCCATCGCGGCTTCGGCCGCCGCTTCGGCGGGCGTTCGCGCCGAGGCGGGCTCGCTGCGCATGATGGCCGCGGCGCGGCCTTCGAGATCAACCATGTCGCCGCCAAGCGGCAGCGGCTGGTCGATGTCCATCGAAGGGGCGTCCTGCACCGCGATCTTGCCGCCGCGGCCGCCGCGCTTGCCGGCCGGTTGCGGGTCGACCAGCTCGCTGACCGCTTCGCTGGTCTCAGTCGATTCCAGCGAGCCGAGCCTGTCGACGATCTTGAGCAGCGTGTCGTGGATGGCTTCGAATGTCCGCGAGTTGCGTTCGTCGGAACGTCGGGTGAGCGCTTCGAGCGTCTTCAGGTCCTGGGCGAGGCCGGCAACGGCGGTCGCATTGGTCTGAGCCGTGCTGGACGTCGAGTCGGCAAGCGATTTGACGGCGCTCTCGGCCGCCTCGCGCGCCACGCTCAGGATGGAATCGCGCGTGCCGGCCAGCGATTTCTCGATTTCGTTGAGGCGCGGGCTGATGTCTTCGAACTCGGGCAGCGGCGCGCCGGGCTTGGAAAGATGCGCCGACAGGCCGGCGACCTGCGCTTCCAGGCTGCGGATCAGCGCCGGATCGATGCCCGCGACTTGCTGCGCGGACGATTCCAGCCGGCTGGAAATGTCCTCGAGCCGGCTTTCCAGCCCGCGGATCGCCATCTCGCTGGCGGGATCGGGCGTGCGCGTCTCGATGCGCTGGGCCAAGGCGGTAAAGCGGGCGTCGATCGCTTCCATGATGCCGACGCTTTCGTCCTGGCGCATGCGCTGGTCGAGCCGGTCCGCGACCTCGTCCAGCCGCCGCTCGAGATCGCGAAACAGCATACTGCCCTGTTCCATCGCATCGCCCTGGCGGCGCTCGAGCAGCATCGACAGCGCGTCGAAGCGCTGTTCCAGGCCCTGGAAGATATGGTCGGCGTCGGGCATGGCCGGCGCGCGTTCCATCTTGTCGGTGATCAAGGCGATCTGCTTGCCGAGCCGCTCCATGGCCTGTTCGGGCAGGTCGGCGCGGCCGGCCAACTGGTCCACGCGGCTGGTGAGAAGGTTGAGGTGGTCGAGGACTTCCGCGCCCGGCCGCGACTGCGCGACCTCTTCGATCTGAACCGCCAGGGAGGCCATGCGCTTCTCGATCCGGCCGAAGGTTTCGGGGTCGAAGGCATTGGCCTGCGCGGCCACGGTCGAGGCGACGATGGCGCGGGAGATCTCGTCCAGCCGCTCGTCGATCATGGCGAGCGTTTCGCCGCCGCGCGCGGTCTGCTGGCCGGCGAAACGGTCGACCGCGCCGGCAAGCGTGCGCACCTTTTCCTCCAGCGAGCGCAGCGAAAGCGATTCCGGCAGGTTGTTGACGGCGCTGCTGATCTGTTCGAGCCGGTCGGTCAGCGCCGAAAGGCCCGGGCCTTCCGCGCGCTTGCGCTGATCGGCGTCGACGCGGTCCTCGAAGGCGCTCCAGCGGCGGTCGAAATCGTCCCAGCGGCGGTCGACCTTCTGCAGGCTTTCCTCGCGCGCCAGCGTGTCCAGCGCGCCCTTCACCTGTTCCAGTTCCAGCCGCAGCAGATTGACGCTGCGGTCGTCGCTTTTTTCGGCGAGCGTCTGGATGGCACCCGAAAGCCGCTCGAATTCGAGGCCGAGCTCGGCGCTGCTCTTGTCCGGCATGCCGTTCGACGGGGCGCCGTGCTGGCTGTTGGCCTGCATAGCGCGATCGATGTCCTGGCGAAACGCTTCGAATTCGCGCTGCAGGCCAACGGTCATCTGGTGGCGCAATTCCTCGCGCAGGCCGCGCAGTTCGACGGCGATCTTGCCGACCATGGCGACGCTGTCTTCCTGGCCGCGCACCCGGTCGATGTCACGCGCGATCGCCTGATAGCTCTGGCCGAAGGCAGGCGCGGCGGGGGCCGGATTTTGCGGCGCGCGGGTTTGCGGCCGCTGATTCTGCGCGCCGAGAGCCTGCGTCGCCATGGTCTGCGGTGCGCGGTCCTGCGGCCTCTGCGCGGGATAGGTATCCTCGTACCAGCGCGGCTGGTCGTAAGGCTGCGTGCTTGGATAGCGCGGCGCGGCCGGCGGCCGCCGCAGGTCGGGGCGATCGGGCATGTCGGCGCGCGTCCGGTCCAGCCGCTGCTCCAGTGTTTCGAGCGAGCGATTCAGTTCTTCGAGCGAGGGCTGCGGCCGGCGTTGCCTGCCGGCGTTGAGTGTATCGAGATAGGACCGCTTGCTGTTCATCGATGCGCCCGTGTTCAGAATGGCCGGCCTAAGGCCGGTTTCCCCAGTAGCCTGCCGGGAACGAAGCGAGCCGAGCGGTTTTGCCGCGGAGGAAGACGGGCTTCCCGGGTTTTCACCCACGCTTCGAAAAACCGTGAAAAATTCGCTACAGGATAAACACGGGTGACCGACATGCGCACATTTCGCCCAACGTGGTAAACAAGGCGTTAACCAAGCTTAAGAAGCCGCGCATAAATCATGCGCCGCCTGCCGGGTGCGGCATAAAGGTCGGTTTCGATAACGCCCTTGCGTCACCCCGCGGCTGTCGATATAGAATTGACGTAAACGTAAAAGGTGCGAAGCCGTGCCTCTTGCGATTGACTTGTTGCAACCACGATGGAAGCACGCCCCCGCTTCCATTCAGGCGACGCTTGGTCCGCGACCGCGACGCCACCAGGGGAAAGCCAGTGACCATGAAACTTGTTTCGCCCGGCGAGGCCGCGGCCAATACCAATGACATTCCAACTGAAGCAGGCGAGGAATTCGCTCGCATCGGCGAGATGGCCAAGAAATACGGCGTGACGCTGCGCACGCTGCGTTTCTATGAAGACAAGGGCCTGCTCAACCCGCATCGCGACGGCTCGACCCGTCTCTACACGCGCCGCGACAAGGCTCAGCTGAAGCTGATCCTGCTCGGCCGCAAGGTCGGGTTCTCGCTGCGCGACGTCAAGCAGATGATGGATCTCTACGATCCGACCGGCACCAACACCAAGCAGTTGCGGCTGGCGCTGGACAAGTCGGAGAAGCAGCTCGCCCGCCTGCAGAAGCAGCGTGCGCTGATCGACGACGCCATCAACGAGTTGAGCACGTCGATGACGGCGGTGCGCCAGATGCTCGTCGAGCGCACCGCGGCGCCGCAGGCCAGCGCCGCCGGCTGACCGCTCGCGTTCGACAGCGACAATCCCGGAAATGGAAAGCCGCGTGGCTATAGCCGCGCGGCTTTTTTGTCGCCACAATGCCTGACCGCTCACAAAAATTTTTGGCTGCGACGAAGTTGACGTTTACGCAAACGTCAATATTTGCTATCGGGATGTCGACATTGGCCCGGCCTCCTGTCCATGACAGGCAACGTGCTGGCCGGCCGGGACTGTAAGGGTGGAGGAAGGCATGACGACCTACAGGGCGCCGATCCAGGACACGCTATTCTTGCTCAACGACGTGCTGGGCTATCAGCGCTATTCCAATCTTCCGGGCTTCTCGGACGCGACGCCCGATGTGGTCGAGGCGATCCTCGCCGAAGGCGCCAAGCTCGCCGAGAACGTCATGCATCCGCTGAACCGTGTCGGCGACATGGAAGGCTGCGTGCGCCATGACGACGGCTCGGTGACGACGCCCAAGGGCTTCAAGGACGCTTACGACCAGTATCGCGAGGGCGGCTGGATGGGGCTTGCCGCGCCTGCCGAGTTCGGTGGCCAGGGCTTGCCTTACGCTGTCCACACCGCCGTCTCCGAATACATGATCTCCGCCAACATGGCGCTGATGATGTATCCCGGCCTGACGCAAGGCGCGATCGCGGCAATCGTCACCCACGGCACGGACGAGCAGAAGGCCACCTGGCTGTCGAAGCTGATCGAGGGCACCTGGACCGGCACCATGAACCTGACCGAGCCGCATTGCGGCACCGACCTCGGCCTGCTGCGCAGCAAGGCCGTCCCCAACGGCGACGGCACCTACAGGATTTCCGGCCAGAAGATCTTCATCTCGGCCGGCGAGCACGACATGTCGGACAACATCGTCCACCTGGTGCTGGCCCGCGCCGAGGGCGCGCCGGAGGGCGTCAAGGGCATCTCGCTGTTCATCGTGCCGAAGTTCAAGCTCGATGCCTCGGGCAATCCCGGTGAGCGCAACACGCTCTCCTGCGGCTCCATCGAGGAGAAGATGGGCATCCACGGCAACTCGACCTGCGTCATGAATTATGACGAAGCCGAGGGCACGCTGCTCGGCGAATTGAACGGCGGCCTGAAGGCCATGTTCACGATGATGAACGAGGCCCGCCTCGGTGTCGGCCTGCAGGGGCTTTCGGTCTCCGAGATCGCTTATCAGAACGCCGTTTCCTACGCCAAGGACCGGCTGCAGGGCCGCTCGCTGTCGGGCGCCAAGGCTCCGGACAAGAAGGCCGACCCGATCATCGTCCATCCCGACATTCGTCGCTCGCTGATGACCATGAAGGCCTTCAACGAGGCCGGCCGCGCGCTGGCGCTGTGGACGGCGATCAAGTCCGACGTCGCGCATCGCTCCGGCGACGACAAGGACCGCCAGGCGGCCGACGACTACACCGGCCTGATGACGCCGGTGGTCAAGGGCGTGCTCACCGACAAGGGGTTCGATCACGCTGTGATGGCGCAGCAGGTGTTCGGCGGCCACGGCTATATCGAAGAGCACGGCATGAGCCAGTTCGTGCGCGATGCCCGCATCGCCATGATCTATGAAGGTGCCAACGGCATCCAGGCGCTCGACCTTGTCGGCCGCAAGCTGGCGCAGAATGGCGGCCGCGCCGTGCAGGCCTTCTTCAAGGAGGTCGGCGAGTTCTGCGAGGAAAACCGCGCCGACGACAAGATGGCGCCCTACACCAAGGCGCTGAAGAAGGGCCTCAACGACCTGCAGGCGGCAACCATGTGGCTGGTGCAGAACGCGATGGCCGAGCCCGACAATGCCGGTGCAGCCTCGACAGACTACATGCATCTTTTCGGCCTGGTGGCGCTGGGCTACATGTGGGCGCAGATGGCGAAGTCGGCGCAGACGAAGCTCGCGGAAGGCGCCAACGGCGCCAGCGTGTTCTACGACACCAAGCTGGTGACCGCGCGCTTCTTCATGGAGCGCATCATGCCGGAAACGGCGACGCGTCTTGCCCGCATATCGAGTGGCGCGGACACGCTAATGGCGTTGCCGGCGGAAGCGTTCTAGAAATGCTCGGCGTCCCCCTCCCCTTGAGGGGAGGGTGGCCAGACGAAGTCTGGTCGGGTGGGGTCGCCCGCGACGATCTCGACGCCAATTTTGACGGATGTGCGCTAGGAGGAGGACCACCGCAATGCCCCGCACGCGGGTCAGTTTCGAGATGCGGCAGAAGGCTCGCTCGCTTCGGCTCCATGCGACGAAGGCGGAGTCGTTGCTGTGGTACGAATTGCGGGAATTGAAGGCTGATGGCCTGAAGTCAGGCGGCAATCGCCGATCGGCCCGCACATTGTCGATTTCGTTTGCCCGTCGGTCAAACTCATCGTGGAGGTCGACGGCGACCTGCATGAAACCGAGGCCGGCAAGCGTCACGACGCGAATCGTTACTCCTATTTGCGGTCGCTCGGCTACGTCATTCTCCGGATCGACGAACCGGATGTCATCAACAGTGCATGGCATGTGGCGCAGTTCGTTAAAGAAAAGGCCGAGCGTGTCGCCGGCGACCCCACCCGACCGCTTCGCGGCCACCCTCCCCTCAAGGGGGAGGGGGACGCTGGCGCAGCGGAGGAAATAGCATGACAAATCCAGCCGAAATTCTTGGCCTGCCGAAGCCCGCCTGGGCGGCGGACGAGGTCGGCATGCTCTATGACATGGCGTCCCGCTTCATGGCCGAAGAGATTGCGCCGCGCTACGACGAGTTCGAGAAGAACGAGATGTTCGACCGCGAGAGCTGGCTGAAGGCGGGGGCCGCCGGCTTGCTTTGCGCCTCGATGCCGGAGAAATACGGCGGCTCGGGCGGCACCTTCGCGCATGAGAGCGCCATCATCGAGGCGATCGGCCACGTCGGCGTCGACGGCTTCGGCATCGGCCTGCACAACTCGATCGTGGCACCCTACATCCTGCATTACGGCTCCGAGGAGCAGAAGCAGAAATGGCTGCCCAAGCTGGCGAGCGGCGAGCTGATCGGGGCCATCGCCATGACGGAACCTGGCGCCGGCTCCGACCTGCAGGGCGTCAAGACCCGCGCCGAGAAGGACGGCAACCACTATAAGATCAGCGGCTCGAAGACCTTCATCACCAACGGCCAGCTCGCCAATCTGATCATCGTCGTCACCAAGACCGATCCGGACAAGGGCGCCAAAGGCACCTCGCTGATCGTCGTCGAGACCGACGAGGTCGAGGGCTTCGAGCGCGGCCGCAACCTCGACAAGATCGGGCTGAAATCGAACGACACGTCCGAGCTGTTCTTCAACGACGTCCGCGTGCCGACCTCGAACCTGCTCGGCCACGAGGAAGGCAAGGGCTTCGTCCAGCTAATGCAGCAACTGCCGCAGGAGCGGCTGCAGATCGGCACCGGGGCGATCGCCATGATCGAGCGGGCGCTGGCGCTCACCATCGACTACGTCAAGGAACGCAAGGCCTTCGGCAAGGCGGTCATCGATTTCCAGAACACCCAGTTCAAGCTGGCCGAATTGAAGACCGAGGCCACGATCGGCCGCGTCTTCTACAATGACTGCGTCGCCCGCCACATCGATGGCGGCCTCGACCCGGTCACCGCCTCGATGGCCAAGTACTGGCTATCCGACCTGCAGGGCAAAGTCGTCGACGAATGCCTTCAACTGCATGGCGGCTATGGCTACATGAATGAATATCCGATCGCCCGCATGTACCGCGACGCCCGCGTCCAGCGCATCTATGGCGGCACCAACGAGATCATGAAATTGCTGATCGGGCGCTCCCTGTGAGCGCGGCGGCCGGCAAAGCCAAGGAGCACCAAAGTGACTGAGGCTTACGTCTACGACGCCGTGCGCACGCCGCGCGGCAAGGGCAAGAAGGATGGCTCGCTGCATGAGGTGCCAGCGGTGCGGCTCGCCGCAAGGACGCTGGAAGCGCTGCGCGACCGCAACGGGCTCGACACCGGCAATGTCGACGACATCATCTTCGGCTGCGTCGACCCGGTCGGCGAGGCTGGCTCGGTCATTCCGCGCGCCGCGGCCTTCGAAGCCGGCTACGACACCAAGGCGCCCGGCATGCAGATCTCGCGCTTCTGCGCCTCGGGCCTCGACGCCATCAATTTCGGCGCCGCCAAGATCGCGCAGGGCGCGGACGAGATCGTCATTGCCGGCGGCGTCGAATCCATGTCGCGCGTCGGCATGGGCATGTCGGGCGGCGCCTGGTTCATGGACCCGTCGGTTGGCCTGCCCGGCTGGTTCGTGCCGCAGGGCATCTCGGCCGACCTGATCGCCACGAAATACGGCTTTTCCCGCGACGACGTCGACGCCTATGCGGTCGAGAGCCAGAAGCGTGCGGCCAAGGCCTGGGGCGAGGGCCGCTTCAAGAATTCGGTGATCCCGATCAAGGACCAGAATGGACTCTTGATCCTCGACCATGACGAGCACATGCGGCCCTCGACCGACATGCAGTCGCTGGCCTCGCTCAACCCGTCCTTCGTCATGCCCGGCGAGATGGGCGGCTTCGACGCGGTCGCCGTGCAGAAGCATCCGGAAGTCGAGGAGGTCAATCACGTCCACCACGCCGGCAATTCCTCCGGCATCGTCGACGGCGCCGCCGCCGTGCTGCTCGGCTCCAAGAAGGCTGGCAAGGCGATGGGGCTCAAGCCCCGCGCCCGCATCCGCGCTTTCGCCAATATCGGCTCGGAACCGGTGCTGATGCTGACCGGTCCGGTCGACGTCACCGAGAAGCTGTTGAAGCGCGCCAAGATGAAGCTGTCGGACATTGACCTGTTCGAGCTCAACGAGGCTTTCGCCTCGGTCGTGCTGCGCTACATGCAGGCGTTCGAGATCCCGCATGACCAGATCAACGTCAACGGTGGGGCGATCGCCATGGGTCATCCGCTCGGCGCCACCGGCGCCATGATCCTGGGCACGGTGCTGGACGAGCTGGAGCGCCGCGACCTCAACACCGCGCTTGTCACGCTCTGCATCGGCGCCGGCATGGGCACCGCCACCATCATCGAACGCGTCTGAGGGAGACAAGAAGATGAGCTACACCAATTTCACCCTCGACGTGGACGCCGACGGCATTGCTTTGATCACCTGGGACATGCCGGACCGTTCTATGAACGTGTTCACCGAGGAGGTGATGCGCGAGCTGAACGCCATCGTCGATAAGGTGGCCGGCGATGCCGCCATCACGGGCGCGGTCATCACCTCGGGTAAGGACTCCTTCTCCGGCGGCGCCGACATCACCATGCTGCAGAAGATGCTGGCGACCTTCGCCGTCGACAAGGAGAAGGATCTCGACAAGGCGGCCAGGGCGCTGTTCGAGAATGCGGGCTATATGACTGGGCTGTTCCGCAAGATCGAGACATGCGGGAAACCGTGGGTCTCGGCGATCAACGGCACCTGCATGGGCGGCGCCTTCGAGATGTCGCTTGCCTGCCATGGCCGCGTCGCGGCCGATTCCGACAAGGTGAAGATGGCGCTGCCCGAAGTGAAGATCGGCATCTTCCCCGGCGCCGGCGGAACCCAGCGCGTGCCGCGGCTGACCGACCAGCAGCAGGCGCTGCAGATGCTGACCACCGGCCAGAACCTTTCGCCGCAGAAGGCGAAGCAGATGGGCCTGATCCACGAGATCGCGGAGCCGAAGAAACTGGTCGAGACCGCCAAGGCGATGATCAGGAACGGCCTGAAGCCGGTAGCGCCCTGGGACGAGAAGGGTTTCAAGCTGCCGGGCGGTCCGATCTATTCGGCGGCCGGCGCAAATCTCTGGCCGCCGGCCATCGCCATCCTGCGCCGCGAGACCTACGGCAATTATCCGGCCGCGGCCGCGATCCTGAAATGCGTCTATGAAGGCCTGCTGGTGCCGTTCGACACCGCGCTCAGGATCGAGCAGCGCTATTTCACCGAGATCATGCAGTCGAAGGAAGCGGCGGCGATGATCCGCTCGCTGTTCCTCTCGCTGCAAGAACTGAACAAGGGCGCGCGCCGCCCCGCCGGCGTGCCCGACACCAAGTTCAAGAAGATCGGCATCCTCGGCGCCGGCTTCATGGGTGCCGGCATCGCCTATGTCACCGCACGCGCCGGAATCCCGGTGGTACTGCTCGACCGCGATCTGCCCTCGGCCGAGAAGGGCAAGGCGCATTCCGACGGCCTGATGGCCGACCAGGTCAAGAAGGGCCGTGCCAAGCCGGAGGACAAGGACAAGCTCCTGTCGCTGATCACGCCGACGGCGGACTATGCCGACCTTGCCGGCTGCGATCTCGTCGTCGAGGCGGTCTTCGAGGATTCGGGCGTCAAGAAGGATGCCACCGAGAAGGCCGAAGCGGCGCTGAAGTCGTCGGCGATCTTCGCTTCGAACACGTCCACGATCCCGATCACCGCGCTGGCGAAGAATTCGGCGCGGCCAAAAAGCTTCATCGGCATCCACTTCTTCTCGCCGGTCGACAAGATGATGCTGGTCGAGATCATCCTCGGCAAGAAGACGGGCGACAAGGCCCTGGCCGTCGCCTTCGACTTCGTGCGCGCCATCAAGAAGACGCCGATCGTCGTCAACGACACGCGCGGCTTCTACGTCAACCGCTGCGTGCTGCGCTACATGTCGGAAGCCTATAAGATGCTGATTGAAGGTGTGCCTGCGCCGATGATCGAGAATGCCGCCAAGGCTGCCGGCATGCCGGTCGGGCCGCTGGCGCTGACCGACGAGACCGCCGTCGACCTTGCCCAGAAGATCATGAAGCAGACCATCAGAGATCTCGGCGAAAAGGCCGTCGATCCCAGGCAGATGGCGCTGATCAACACCATGGTCGACACGCATGGCCGCTTCGGCCGCAAGAACGGCAAAGGCTTCTACGACTATCCGGCCAAACCGGCGAAGAAGAAGCTGTGGCCGGGCCTGAAGGACCTCTATCCGCAGCTGAACCCCGAGAAGGTCGACTATGAGGAGCTGAAAGAGCGGCTGCTGGTCACCATCGCGCTGGAAGCGGCACGCGTGATGGAAGAGGGTATCGTCACCGATCCACGCGAAGCCGATGTCGGCTCGATCCTCGCCTTCGGCTTCGCGCCCTTCACCGGCGGCGCGCTGTCCTATATCGACGGCATCGGCGCCAAGCGTTTCGTCAAGATCGCCAAGGGTCTGCAGAAGAAGTACGGCGCCGAGTTCAAGGCGCCGAAGCTTCTCCTCGACATGGCCGAGAAGGGCGAGACCTTCTACCAGCGCTTCGACCCCTACCAGAAGGGCGAGGTCAAGCAGGCGGCCTGACGAACTAGGATGTATGTCTGGGGGCGAAATGGCCCGCACCATGGCCACGGCGTCGAGCCGTGGCCCCTATAGGGTCGGCGACGGCAGCCGGCTGGCCTTTCGCTGTCTGCCGATCGACATCGATTTCAACCTGCATCTGAACAACGCCCGCTACATGATGCTGGCCGATCTCGGCCGCATCGACATCTTCCTGCGCGTCGGGCTCATCGCGCTTGCGCGCAAGAATGGCTGGGCGCCGATGATCGGCGGGCTGCAGGTGGCCTATGTGCGCGAGATCAAGCTGTGGCGCCGCTTCGAGGTGGTGTCGTCGATCGAGACCTGAAGGCACGGCCGTCATCGGCAGGCACCGTTTCGTCCTCGACGGCGGCGAGACGGCGGCGCTGATCCTGACCACCGGCGGCGTCTATGACCGTGGCGGCCGCCGCTTCCTCGACATCGACGAGGTCGTCGCGGCGCTCGGTCACGCCGCCAGCCCACGCCCGCCGACCGAAGCCGAGCGGGCGTTCATGCTTTCGCACCGGAATTTGCGCGAACAGGCCAAGGCGGCCTGATCGCGCTTGGAGCAATTCCAGGAAAAGTGCGTCGCGGTTTTCCGTCCGGAATTGCGTCAAAACAAGGAGATGGAGCGGTTCGCCGGTTCCGTGAAACGGTGAAACGCCCTCAGCTCATTCCGCCTTGCCGAGCAGGAAGTCGGCCACCTCGTCCGAAAAGACCATCAGATCGTCATCAAAGGCGACAACGGCCCGCCTGCCTTGCGGATCCGGCCGTCCGGCAGGCATCCCGTGCGCCACAAGCGCTGCGGCGCAACCCACCCAGTCGCCACCGGGTTCGGGCTCGTTGACCGATGCCCAGCCGAGCGTTCCACGCACGTCGCCGCCGAAGCCATGCTTCTCTTTCCAGTCCGCGCCGTACTCCAGCAGGAAGACCGTGAGGTCAGTATCGCCGCGAAAGACGGCATGGTTCAGCGCCGAGGCGTCCCAGTCGCCGCCGCGCCGGGCGATCGGCCAACCGAGCCTGACCATCGCCTTCACCGCGTCGCCGCAGCCTTGCGCGGCAAGCTCGGGCAGAAGCCGCAATTGCTGGTCCGACAGCGAAGCCGGCAGGTCGGGCCGGCGAGCCTTGATCGCGCGCGCCGTCGTCTCGTCGCCGGCCGCGCAGGCGGCGATGAAGCGCTCATCGTCGGGAAGCGGGGCGTCGTCTCCAGCTTGCCGCAGCAGCGCGGCTACATCCGGCAGCCCGAAGCGCAAGGCGACCTGATAGGCGCTCAAACCCTCGGGCGTTCGCGCCGACGGGTCGGCACCGGCGCCAAGCAGCGCTTCGATATGCGCCGGCGAACGTCGCCGCCGGATCGCCCACAGAAGCGGCCTGCCCCAGTCGGAGGTCGGCTGGCTGCCGGCTGGTTCGTTCGGATCCGCATCCGGCGCGGCAAGCAGCAGGTTCAGCGCCTCCAGCCTGTCGAGATCCAGCACACGATAAAGCGCATTGGAGCCGGTGACACGAGCGCCGGCCGCAAGCAGGAGCCGGGTACAGGCCGGGTTCTCCAGCGAGTGGTAGAGCGACTCGCCGTCATTCGGATCTGCGCCGGCATCGAGCAGCAGCTTGGTCATGACCGGGTCGTGGTTCTGCCCGGCCGCGCCGTAGAGCGCCGACAATGGATATTGGTCCGAAGGCTTCGCCAGCGAGGCCGGCGGCCTGCGGCTGCCGGTCGCCTGATTGGGATCGGCGCTGGCCTCGATGAGCAGTCTGGCGGCGGCGTGAAGCGCGTCGCGAAAGCGCGGCAGCCGCACCAGGCTCGAATGGGTCACGGCCACCAGCGGCGGCAGGTTCAGCGGGCCGCCCGGGCGGTTGAGCCAGCCGGCGTCCCGCTTCGTCGCCTCCTGCAATGCCGTCTCGTCGCCGACCGCGCAGGCCAGATAGGCGTCGCCCCGGACGAGGTCGGGATGGTCTTCGGCCATGCGCGCGGCGGCCTCGGGGTGCGCCCGGTCGGTGCTGCCGGTGATGTCCCCGGCATAGACGAGTCCCGCCCAGTTGCGGATCGAGGCGGCGCGGTCGGCGCCATAGGCGCGCTGCGCGGCGACGAAGCTGTCGAGGTCGCGCCAGGACGGGAAGCCGTATTCGCGCGCCAGGCAGGACTGGGCGTCATGCAGGCGAAGGCCGAGCGCCGCGATTGCCGTATCGTCCCTGCCCGCCGCTGAAGGCAGGCTTTGGCGAAAGCGGGCGAGCGCGTCCGGCTCGCCGCGCCGGTAGGCCGCGAGCAGGTCCTTGGCCTGTTTCTTCAACAGGTCGAGATTGGGACGGTTGGGGAGTTGGTTCATGAAAACCTCCGTGCGTTCTTCGCCGAAGGTCCGCAAATCCGGCTGCACAAAGGTTTGGCTGTCAGCTCATCGAAGCAAGTGGGTTCAACCCTTCCCGCGGACCCGGATGCGGCCTGCACCGCGGGCCGGACCTTAGGGGCATTCAGCGTCCAAGGTCAATCCGGCGCGGTCGCCGCCGGCCCGATCACGCTTTCATGAGCAGGGCGCCGCCAGCTTTTTTGCAATAGGCCGGAATGATAGATTAGCTATCGCTAACGGAAGTGTTGAGGAGCGATTATCATGCGCATGATGCTGAAAGTTACCGTTCCGACCGTCGAAGGCAACAAGGCACTCAAGGATGGCAGCATGGGGAAGTTCATCGAACACACCCTGTCCGAGCTTAAGCCGGAGGCCGCCTACTTCACCGCCGAAAAGGGGTCAACGAACGGCTTACCTGTTCGTCGACATAAAGGACAGTTCCGACATGCCGCATTTCGGCGAGCGGTTCTTCCTGGCTTTCAACGCCGCCGTGGATTTCGTGCCGGTCATGAATGCCGAGGAACTCAGGAAAGGCCTGCCGAAGGCCCTGGCCGGGATCGGATAGGTACTGCGTCCGAACGGGAAGGGGATGGAGCATTCTTAACGATCCGCCGGCTGCGCCGGTGGACAAGGGCGTGACTGCGCGCTAGACAGGCTTGAGGCATTTTTTCCTGTTTTAAAGGAGAGCGCGCGTGCTCTCACACGACCGCGTATGGGCCGCAATCGACGCTCTCGCCGAGCGCTACTCGCTTTCGGCTTCCGGCCTTGCCCGGCGCGCCGGCCTCGATTCGACGGCCTTCAACAAGTCGAAGCGCCTGTCTTCCGACGGCCGGCCGCGCTGGCCCTCGACCGAGTCGCTGGCCAAGATCATCGAAGCCACCGGCGCTTCGCTGGAGGAGTTCACCGGGCTGGTCGAAGGACACGGCGGCGCCTCCCTCGCCCAGCATCGCAGCGCCGTCCCGCTGCTTGGCTTCGCCCAGGCCGGCGCGGGCGGCTTCTTCGACGATGCCGGCTATCCGGCGGGGCAGGGCTGGGATCTGGTCGAGCTTCCGGCGCGGGCGACCGAGACGTCCTACGCGCTGCAGGTGCAGGGCGATTCCATGCTACCGCTCTACCGCAACGGCGACGTGCTGATCGTCGAGCCGGGCGCACCGACGCGCAAGGGCGACCGTGTCGTGGTCAAGACCACGGCCGGCGAGGTGATGGCTAAGGTGCTCGATCGGCAAACGGTGAAATCGATCGTGCTGGTTTCGCTCAACCCCGCTCACCCGGACCGTGACATCCCGACGCGCGATATCGAATGGGTGGCGCGCATCGTCTGGGCGAGCCAGTAGGTCCGGACTGGTGCGGCTTCCTCAAACAGCCCTGGCGGTTCTGGCAATTCCGGTGATGGCGGCGCTCGTCGTTGCCGGCGGCCGCGCAGTCAAAGGCCATGAGAGCACGATCGCGGTGGATCAGATCGATCCGGACGCGCTTGCAGATCCAGGCACTGAGACGCCGCCGGAAGAGCCGGCGACCTCGGCCATTCCCGCGCCCGCCGCTCCGCAGCCCCCCGTTCATTCGAGAGCCATCGATCCTGAAACGGTGGCGCCGCCCGCTCTTTCGGACAATCAGCTCGAACGGGTGGAACCGCGCGCGCCGCTCAGCGATCTGGCGCTGGCCGGGCCGCCCAAGCCGCCCAAAACGAAGATGCCAGGCGACTGGAACGGCACGAAATTGTTCCAGCCGGTCGCCACCGCCGCCGGGCTGATCGAATCGAAGGGCTACGCGGTCGCCGTGTCGGGCGTGGATGTCGTCAAGGCGGACGAAACCTGCAGCGACGAGGGCAAGAGCTGGGCCTGCGGCGCGCGCGCCAGGACAGCGTTCCGCGCCTTCCTGCGTGGCCGTGCCGTCGCCTGCACCGTGCCGCCGGAGGGCGGTCGCCACACCATTTCCGCCGAATGCCATATAGGCAATCAGGACATCGGCCAGTGGCTGGTCGAGAATGGCTGGGCGCGCGCCGCGCAAAGCGGTCCCTATGTCGAGGCCGAGAGCAAGGCCCGCACTGCAAGGAAAGGTATTTTCGGCCCGGCGCCGAGCCTGGACGGCCTGCCGGCGCCTCCGGCCGCGTCAGGGCCGGCGCCGGTGGCGCCGGATTCGATCCTGCCGGCCGATGGCGGCGCAGTTACGCCGCCAACTGACCAGCCAGCGCCCGCTCAATGAGCGCGCGCGTCTCGGCGATGCCGTAGAGCGCCGCGAAGGAGCCGAAGCGCGGGCCGCGTTCCTGGCCGATCAGCACCTGGTAGATCATCTGGAAGAAGGCGACCGACACGCCGGGCCCGCCCTCCGGGCTCTGCTTGGAATGGTCCTGGTAGCGCTCGATCTTGCGGGCGACGTTCAGCGCGGCGTTCTGGATCGCCTCGCCGTCGGCGTCTTGCGGCAGCGCGCCAAGCGCCTCGGAAAGCGTCGCCAGCGCCTCGCGCTCCACCTCGTCGGCGGCGCGGAAAACCTTGGTCGGCTTCACGAAGTCGTCGAAATAGCGGATCGCGTAGCCGGTCAGCCGGTCGAGTTCCGGATGCGTCTTCGGTGTCACGCCCGGCGCATGCCGCGAGATGAAGCCCCACAGCACCGACTTGTCATGCGCGTTGGAGGCGCTAACCAGGTTGAGCAGCAGCGCGAACGGCACCGGCAGGTCGATGGCCGGCGGGTTGCCGTCATGCATATGCCAGACCGGATTGCCGAGCCGCTCCTTCCAGTCCTGGCGCGGATAAGCGCCGAGGAAAGCGTAATACTCGTCCACCGCCTTCGGGATGACGTCGAAATAGAGCTTCTTCGCCTGCCGCGGCCGCTGGTACATGTAGAGGCCGAGGCTCTCCGTCGGCGCGTAGGTCAGCCATTCGTCGATGGTCAGGCCATTGCCCTTCGACTTCGAGATCTTCTGGCCTTCCTCGTCGAGGAACAGCTCGTAGACGAAATGCTCCGGCGCGCGCCCGCCGAGGATGTTGCAGATGCGGTCGTAGATCGCCGCGTTGGTCTGGTGGTCCTTGCCGAACATCTCGAAATCGACGCCGAGCGCTGCCCAGCGCATGCCGAAATCCGGCTTCCACTGCAGCTTCACATGGCCGCCGGTGACCGGCAGCGTCGTCTCCGTGCCTTCATCGTCGAAGGTGATGGTGCCAGCCTTGGCGTCGACATTTATCATCGGCACATAGAGCACGCGGCCGCTCTTCGGCGAGATCGGCAGGAAGGGGCTGTAGGTCGCTTGACGCTCCGGCCCGAGCGTCGGCAGCATCACGCCCATGATCTCGTCATAGTGCCCAGCGGCGCGCAGCAGTATCTCGTCGAAGCGGCCGGCCTTGTAGTACTGCGTCGCGCTGGCGAACTCGTAGTCGAAGCCGAACGTGTCGAGGAAGCGGCATAGCATCGCGTTGTTGTGGTCCGCGAAGCTCGCATAGTCGCCGCCGAACGGATTGGGCACCGAGGTCAGCGGCATATGCAGATAGGGCTCGAGCGCGGCGCGGTCCGGGACGTTCTCCGGGATCTTGCGCATGCCGTCCATGTCGTCGGAGAAGCACAGGAGCTTGGTCTTGACCTTGTCTTGCGTCAGCACCCGGAAGGCATGCCGCACCATGGTCGTGCGCGCCACCTCGCCGAAGGTGCCGATATGCGGCAGGCCGGAGGGGCCGTAGCCGGTTTCGAACAGCACGGTTTCGGGAAAATCCTTGCCCTTGTAGCGGGCGATAATCTTCTTGGCTTCCTCGAACGGCCAGGCCTTGCTCTCGGCCGCCGCCGCAAGCATCTCGGGATTGAGATCGATGAGGTTTGATCCCGTCATGTCAAAGGTCCAGTCATGGCCGTCTGCGCGGCGGATAAAGTTTGTCGACCGGTCTCTAGGCGCGCGAGACCGGAGCGTCAACGATTTGCGCCGGTTTTCCTTGCGACGCCATAATGGGGTCCCTACGTTGGAGCGCGATTATCCTGTGCATGCCGCCCCAAAGTGCCTCGTCGTTTGGGGAAACGACATGCACGCTTCCAGGAGTTTTGAATGCCCTTATTGACGCCGCACGAAGCCCTGATCCACCTGATGGTCATCACCTCCGCTTCCGACCGCGACATGACCGATGTCGAGCTTGCGCGGATCGGCGACGTCGTCCGCTCCTGGCCGGTGTTCGTCGATTTCAACCAGGATAGGCTGGTTGCCGTGGCGCAGGCCTGCCAGAAGGCGCTGCATGAGAAGGATGGGTTGGAAGGCGTGCTGGCGCGCGTTGCCGATGCGCTGCCGGAGCGGCTGCGCGACACGGCCTACGCCGCCGCTTTCGAGGTCGCCGCCGTCGATCTCGAGATGCGCATGGAGGAGGTGAGGGTGCTGCAGCTCATCCGCCTCAAGCTCGATCTCGATACGCTGACCGTGGCCGCGATCGCGCGGGCGGCCAAGGCGCGCCTGCGCACGCTGACCTAGAAAAAGCTCACCGGAAAATAGCGTAGATAAAACTCGGCGAAGGTGCCTTTGATCGAGATCTCCTGCAGCGCGTAGTCGAAGGCGGTGGCAAGCGCGGTGTCGCTCTTGCGGGTGGCGATCGCCATGCCCGAGCCCAGATACTCTGGCGCTAGATAAGGACCGCCGGCGAAGCGGCAGCAGCCGGCGGCGTCCGAGCCGCCCAGCCAGAAGGAAAAGCGCATGCCGTCGCCGAAGGCGGCGTCGATCTTGTTGGCCTTGAGGTCGGCATAGAGGTCCTCCGGCTTGTCGAACGTAACCACCTGCACGGTCTTGAAATAGTCGCGCAGCATTTTCTCATGCGCCGAGCCGGTGACGACGCCGACCCGCTTGCTGCGCAATTTGTCCAGGATCGGCTCGGCGAAGGCCTTTGCCTTGGGCATGATGAAGCGCGCCGGGAATTGCATGTAGGAGCGCGAGAAGGCGTATTTCTCCCGGCTCTCCGGGGTCGCGGCGATGCCGGCGATGATCGCCTCGCCTTCGCCTTTCTGGAGGGCATCCTCCAACTCGTTCCACGGCAAGGCCTGGACCTGGCATTTCTCGACGACGCCCAGTTCCGCGCAGATCGCACGCGCCAGATCGATGTGGAATCCCGACAGGCGGCCTGAGCCGTCGAGGAAGTTGAAGGGCGGAAAATCGGTGGTGGTGAGGAATCTGAGCCGCGGCAGCGCCGAGAGGTCGGGCTTCGGCAGCCGCTCCTTGGCGTCCCAAAGCACCGGCACCTGCGGCTCCGCACCTTGAGTCGCGCCGGCAAGGGGCAGTGCGCCGCCCAGCACCGACATCAGGGCCAGAAATATCCGCCGCAACATCACGATATGGCTCCGCGCCTGTCCCCGTTCCTTGGCTTTTCGTATGAAAATGGGGCAGGCACAACGGTTTTTGATTTCAAGCGGCCAAATTAAGCGTATGGTTTAGCTCGTTTGCAAATGACCTGCGCGCCGGAAGGGGGAAGCTGCCGGCATAGCTGAGGAGATTGCAAAGTGGGGGTTGATGGCGACGGGGTGTTCGTCCATCTATCGTCGGTAATGATAAAGCAGAAGCAACATGGGGTAGATGTTGCGATGGGCCTGTTCGACAGAACTCTGGAATACATAGACCAGTTGCAGCATGCTGGCACTGCGGCCGCAGTCTGCGAGCGGCTGCTCGGCGTCACCTCGAACTTCGGCCTGACCGCACTGATGGCGGGAACGGTGCCGCAGCCGGGCACGCCACGCGGCCAGCAGAAGCAGCACGTGCTGCTTTGCGATTGGCCAGGCAATTGGCTGGAGCGCTATGTGGCGCGCAACTATGTCGACCACGATCCGGTCGTCAGTCACATGAAGCAGCTTCAGGCGCCGTTCCAATGGCGGGACGCCTCCAGGAATGCCCTGATCGACAAGAGCAGCGACGAAGTCATGGGCGACGCGCGCGAGTTCAAGCTGCGCGACGGCCTGGCGCTTCCGCTGGTCACGCTCGACGGCCAGATCGTCATGGTCTCGCTGGGCGGCGAGTCCGTCGAGCTGTCCGACGAGGAATTCGGAATGGTCTCGCTGGCGTCGACCTATGCGATCGGCCGCGCCATGCAACTGCACACCAAGGCCGACAGCGTCATCGATCACATAGAATTGACGGCGCGTGAGCGGGAGTGCCTGCAATGGGCCGCCGTCGGCAAGTCCGAATGGGAGATATCTCAAATTTTAGGCATCTCGGAACACACTTCCGAGAAACATCTTCTTAACGCCAAGAGCAAACTGGGCGCAGCCAACCGGGTCCAGGCAGTCGCGGAGGCGATTAGACGTGGCTATATTAGCTAGGTCGGCCGTGCCGACCTAGAAATTCTTGCCTGCGCATTCGCGCAATATTTTAAGGGACATCACGGCCGTATCTTCCTCTTAAGCCTAGGAGACGGCTAATGCTTTTTGCCCTTACCACTCAGGAACTGATGGAACGTCCCGACCTGTGGGAGGCGGTCCATCGACTGCGCTACAAGATCTTCGTCGAGGAGATGGGATGGACCGATCTCGATCGCCCGGACCATCTCGAGATCGACCAGTTCGATCATGACGAGGCCGAGCACCACCTCGTCATCCGCAACGGCGAGCTGGCCGGCTACCAGCGCATGCTGCCGACCACACGGCCGCATCTTCTGACTGACGTGTTGTACGACCTCTGCGAGGGACCATCCCCCACGGGGCCGAATGTCTGGGAGCTGACCCGCTACGCAGTGGCCCCGGGCTTTCGTGACGGCAAGCGCGGCGTCTCGACGGTCGGCACAGAACTGATCGCCGGCTTCGTCGAATGGGGCCTGAAGCGCAACGTCAACCAGGTCATCATCGAGTTCGAGCCGATGTGGGTCCTGCGCGCGCTGCAGCTGCACTTCCTGGCCAAGCCGCTCGGCTACCAGCGCACCTACGGCAACCAGCAGGTCGTGGCGACGCTGCTCACCTTCACCGAGCATACGCTCGATGTCGTGCGCCAGCGCCGCAACCACCATCTGCCGGTGCTGACCTGGGGCTATCCGGGCCAGCTCGGCCTCAGGCAGGCATCGTGATGGAGGCGGTCATGAGTTTCCATCCCGAACCGGAACTGCGCGGCCACACGCTGGTCGTCACGGTGTCCTCGCATGACGGCCGGCCGGTACTGGACAGGCACGCCTATGCGAGCCTTGCCAGGACCTTGCACGAGGCGGCTGTCAATGATGAGGTCCGCGTCGTCATGCTGCGCGGCCTTGCCGGCTGCTTCTGTCTTGGCGGTGACTTCTCGGAGTTCCTCGACGCCACCAAGCACCGGGAGCTGATCGCCGCCGTCACCGACATGTTCCGCATGCTGGCGACCTTCCCCAAGCCGGTCCTTGCCTGTGTCGACGGCGATGCCGTCGGTGTCGGCTGCACCATCCTGTTCCATTGCGACATGGTGATCGCTTCCAGAGGCAGCACCTTCAGGGTGCCGTTCGTCGATTTCGGCCTGGTGCCGGACGCGGCGACCAGCATTCTGGCGCCCCAGAAGCTTGGCTATGCCGGTGCCTTCCGCTTCTTCTGCCTGGGCGACACGCTGGGCGTCGAAGACGCCAGGGCGCTAGGCCTGGTCGGCGAGATCGTGATGCAGGGCAGCGCCGAGGAAGCGACGCTGGCAAGGGCGAAACAGCTGGCCAAGAAGCCTGTGGCGGCATTGCTGCAGACGCGCAGCCTGCTCAAGGGCGATACGGACGTGCTGTGCGACCGCATCGACCATGAGATCACGCTGTTCCAGCAGGCGCTTCAGGACGACACCACGCTGAGGCGGCTGCAGCGGATCGCTCGCCTGGCTGCCTGAGCGGCCGACATGAAAGTCTCAGCGCCGCGCGAGCCGAAGGCCGCGCGGCGCTGTAATCCGCGGTCTTTGCGTGGAGCATGTCGTCTTCCCAAAACCGCCGCGCACCCTCGGGTCGAGTCCGAGGGCATGCTTTCGGGAGATGTGCATCAGTCTTTCAGGAATTCCGGTCCCTCGCCGATGATCTTCTTGTCGGGCTTGCCGACGGCGTCGAGGTCGCGGCCGTCATAGGGCAGGGAAAGCAGGATACGCTGGATCACCGCGAGCCGGGCGCGGCGCTTATCGTTGGCTCGCACGATGGTCCAGGGCGAGAACTCCTTGTGCGTGCGCTCGATCATCTGGTCGCGCGCCTTGGTGTAGTCGTCCCACTTGCCGACGCCGGCGATGTCGATCGGCGAGAACTTCCAGTTCTTCAGCGGCGACCAGCGACGGTCATGGAACCGTTCGAGCTGGGTCTCGCGGCCGATGTTCAGCCAGAATTTGAAGAAATGGATGCCCTCGTTGGCGATCATCCGCTCGAAATGCGGCGTCTCGTCGAGGAATTTCTCGTGCTGCTCGGGCGTGCAGAACCCCATGACCGGCTCGACGCCGGCGCGGTTGTACCAGGAGCGGTCGAAGGTCACGAACTCGCCCGAGGTCGGGAAATGGTCGACATAGCGCTGGTAGTACCATTGCCCCGCCTCGGTCGGCGTCGGCTTGGTCAGCGCGACGTTGCGAGCCGTGCGCGGGTTCATATATTGCCGCAGCACGAAGATCGTGCCGCCTTTGCCGGCGGCGTCCCTGCCCTCGAACAGCGCCATCACCCGCTTGCCGGTCGCCTGCAGCCAGGCCTGCGCCTTGACCAGTTCGATCTGCAGCGCCTCGAGCTCCTTTTCGTACTCCTCGCCTTTCATCTTCTTGTCGTAAGGATAACCGCCGGTGGTGAGCTTGTTGTCCTCGATCCAGTCAGGGAGTGCCGGATTGTCGATGTCGAACTCGCGCTCCTTGCCGCCGATCTTGATCTTGATCGGCGCCGTGGCCGGAACCGCTTCAGCTGCTTCCTTGGCCTTTTTCATCCAGACGAACCTTTCCAGTTTGCGGACTCATGCTATGGAGCCTGTGCAGCGCAGCGCGCATTCGGGCGCAAACACGCTGTAGCATATTGATTTTGCGCATGAACCTTCGCGAAAATCGATCCTGATTTTCAGGGTCCCATGCGTCACGCCGGTCCAGCAAGCCGCTGGCCGGTCGAACGGGATGCGGGGTGGCGCGGGGCCTATGGCAGAGACGGGCGCGGGACGAAACAGCAAGGGGCAAGCCTTGGCGGCGCGGCTGTCGCGCAACCGCTGGCTGCTTGGCGCGGGTGTTCTTGCGGTATTTGCCGTCTATTTTTTCGCCGGCGCCTCCGTCTATGTGCTGGTGCTGGCCCTGGCCGCGCTGGCGGCCGCGGCGATGCTGCCCGCGGATGCCGGACGCCAGCCAGCCGATACGGGGGCAGCGATCGAGGCAAGCGGGCTGCAGAGGCTCTCCGGCGAGTATCTGGCGGCCGCGGTCGCCGATCCGCTGATCATCTTCGAGGATTCCGCCGCCATCGTGCACGCCAACGCCGCCGCCTTCGCCGCCTTCGGCGGGCTGGCGCCCGGAATGTCGCTGGCATTGAAGTTTCGCGCGCCGGAAATGCAGGCGCTGCTCGACGGCATCCTGTCGGGGCAGGTCGCGGCCGATGCGGTCGACTACACCGAAAAGCTGCCGGTGGAACGCACATATCGCGTCAGCGCGTCCACGGTCGGCCATGCCACCGGCCTTTACGTGCTGGTGTTCAAGGATCAGAGCGAGACGCGTCGCATAGATCGCATGCGAGCCGATTTCATCGCCAATGCCAGCCATGAGCTGCGCACGCCGCTGGCCTCGATCGCCGGCTTCATCGAGACGCTGCGCGGGCCGGCCCGCAACGATCCGGCGGCGCGCGACCAGTTCCTGCAGATCATGCAGAACCAGACCGGCCGCATGGCCCGTCTGATCGACGACCTGCTCTCGCTGTCGCGGCTGGAGATGAAACCCTATCTGAGGCCGGGCACGGAGGTCGATCTTCGCCAGACGATCGACAGCGTCATCGATTCGCTCGGGCCGCTGGCCAGCGAGAACGGCATCGTCATCGAGCGGGAGTTCGCCAATGGCCCGCTTGTTGTTCCCGGCGATCGCGACGAGCTGTTCCAGGTATTCGAGAATCTCCTCGAGAACGCCTGCAAATACGGCCAGTCAGGCGGGCGCGTCGCCGTATCGATCGCCAGCGCCGAGGATAGCCAACAGCCGGGCTTCGACGTCACGATCAGGGACTATGGTCCGGGCATTGCCGAAGAACACATCCCGCGCATCACCGAGCGCTTCTACCGCGTCGATGTCGAAAACAGCCGCACCCAGAAAGGCACCGGGCTTGGCCTTTCGATCGTCAAGCATATATTGACCCGTCATAACGCAAGACTGTCCATCAAGTCGGAAGTCGGCAAGGGCGCGGCGTTCACAGTTCATTTGCCGGCTCGCTGATCGTGTACAGGTTGCCAACCGGGATTTTCTTCTTTCTGTCATGCGGTTCGCGTATCAGCGACGGATTGAGGGAACGCACCAGCCGGTAAAAACCGGGAAGGCATATCCATGCAGTCCGTCCATATCGTCAGTGCCTATGATGAAGAACTGAAATTCCTGTCGAAG
This sequence comes from Mesorhizobium sp. B2-7-1, assembly GCF_006440735.1. GTDB lineage: Bacteria > Pseudomonadota > Alphaproteobacteria > Rhizobiales > Rhizobiaceae > Mesorhizobium. The sequence continues at coordinate 61,431 of NZ_VFUA01000015.1, forward strand.
CGCATCGCCGCGATGGGCGGGCATGCGGAGCGCATGGTCGAACAGGCGGTCGCGGCACTGGTGAACGTCGACCATGGCCTCGCGCAGAAGGTCATCCAGGACGATCTCGTCCTCGACGAGGGGCAGCGCGAGATCGACGACAAGGCGATCATCATCATCGCCAGGCGCCAGCCGATGGCGACGGACCTTCGCGAGATCGTCGGCGCCATCCGCATCTCGGCCGATATCGAGCGTGTCGGCGACTTGGGCAAGAACGTCGCCAAGCGCGTGGCCTCGGTCGACGGCCGCCAGCCGAACAGCCTTTTCCGCGGCCTCGAGGCCCTTGCCAACCTGGCGCTGACGCAGCTCAAGGAAGTGCTCGACATCTATGCCTCGCGCTCGGTCGAGAGGATCGGCTTCGTGCGCGACAGGGACGATCAGATCGACGCCATGTACACCTCGCTGTTCCGCGAGCTTTTGACTTACATGATGGAAGATCCGCGCAACATCACGCCCTGCACGCATCTTCTGTTCTGCGCCAAGAATATCGAGCGCATCGGCGACCATGCCACCAATATCGCCGAGACGATCTATTACATCGTCACGGGCGACCAGATGCCGGCCGACCGGCCGAAGGGCGACAAGACCGACAAGGTCGTGCTTCCCGGCCCGGTGCCGGCTAAGTGAACCGGCGCCTCTCGAACGGTTTCCTAATATAGGCTAAGCTTCTCCGAGCAATTCCAGGAAAAGTGTAAAACGGTTTTCCGTCTGGAATTGTGTGAAACAGGGAGGCGGAGCGGTTCGCCGTTCCATGAAACGGTGAAACGTTCCAGGCACAGCGATTTGTCAGTCGCAGTCTCGGGAGGTTTGCGATGGAGCAAGTTCGGAACCTGACCCCGGCCGCAACGTCGGGCATCATAGCGTCCAGCGTCTATTCGGGCGGCAAGCGCATCGCAGACATCGCGATCGAACAGGCCGGCGAATGGGCGGCTAAACCCGGCCATGTCGTCTGGATCGGCCTGCTCGAGCCCGATCGCAACCTGCTGCTCAGGGTGCAGGCGCAATTCCACCTGCATGACCTGGCGATCGAGGACGCCGAGCATCCGCATGCGCGCCCTAAGATCGAGCAATATGGCGACGCCCTCTTCATCGTCGCCCGCACCGCGCAATTGATCGAAGGCCGCGTCACGTTCGGCGAGACGCATCTGTTCGTCGGCACCGGTTACATCGTCAGCGTCCGGCATGGGCCGTCGACTTCCTATGCCGCGGTGCGCCAGCATTGGGAGAGCTGCCCGCATTCGCTCGCCAAGGGCGAGGACTTCGTCCTCTACGCCATCCTCGATTTCATCGTCGACAATTACATGCCGGTGCTGGAGCAGATCGAGGACGAGGTCGAGGCGATCGAGGACAAGGTGCTTTTGAAGCCGATGACCGGCGCCGATATCGAGCGGCTTTACATGTTGCGCCGCGATCTGCTGCGGCTGCGCAACGCGGCCCTGCCGCTGGTGGAGGTGTGCCGTCGGCTGACCAGCGCCGACCTGCCGCAGGTCCATGCCGCCATGCATCCGCTGTTTCGCGACGTGACCGACCACATCCGCACCGTGCAGGAAAAGATCGATAGCCTGCGCGAGGTCTTGGCCTTCGCCTTCGAAGCCAGCCTTCTCGTCGGACAGAGCCAGGAAACCGCCATCTCCAAGAAGCTCGCCTCATGGGCCGCCATCCTGGCAGTGCCGACGGCTTTCGCCGGCATCTACGGCATGAACTTCTCAGACATGCCGGAGCTGAAGATGGAATATGGCTATCCCGTCATTCTGCTGGTGATGGCCTCGATCTGCTCGTTCCTGTACTGGCGGTTCAAGAAGAACGGATGGCTGTGAGCGGAAGCGAATAGCCAATAGGGAGCGGTGAATAGGGAAGCAACGAAAAACGGCTTGCTCCCTGTCGCAGAAACCAAGCCGTTCTATTCGCTATTCGCTATTCGCTATTCGCTATTCGCTATTCGCTATCAGCGAGCCCGTCGCCGTTCCGCCGCCGGCTGGAACGCAACCCGGGAATGATATTTGCAATACGGTCCCGTTTCGGCGGCGTCGTTGCCGCAGAAGCTGAAGCTCTCCGAGAGCGGATCGCCATTCGGCCATTTGCAGGTGCGTTCGGTCAGCTCGACAAGCTGCAGGTTGCGTGAGATCGGCACCACGACGTTCTCGACCGGGCGGAGGTAATGACGCGCGACCGGCTCGGCGTCGAACTGCACCTGCAGCGCGGTGGCGCCGATGGTGGCCGTCACATGCCGTGTGGCGCTTGCGGCGCGTGTTACCGATTTCTGCATCGAGGCGCCTTGCGTCGTCTTCTTCTGGCGCGCCGGGGCAGCCGTCGCGCGGCCGCGGCCCGACAGCTTCAGGCGATGCACCTTGCCGATGACGGCGTTGCGGCTCACTCCGCCAAGCTGTGCGGCAATCTGGCTGGCGCTCAGACCCTCCGACCACAATTTCCTGAGAAGTTCTACCCGCTCGTCAGTCCAATTCATGGGGCCGCGCTCCTGCTGAGGCGTGCGTAGTCAGAATCCATTCCCGACCCGGCTCCTGCCGGGCAAACAACACCACATATATCGGGTGATTTAGGTCCGCCGCACGAAATCTAGTTATTTCTCGACTACAAATACCTTATGCGCTGACTCGGTGACAAGAGTCCCCAGGGCAACACGATTTGGTTTTTTCGGTTTTCCCCAACTTGCCGGTCTACTCATGAGCCGGCGTGACGTCGGGGGTTGGCCACGCGCTTCTGCGTGACGTTTTCGTTGACTTCATGGCCGAAAAACATGATAAGCCGCAAAGGCCGCCGCATTGGCGGCTTTTTTGATTTTCCGGTTCCGGAGACGCATATAATGAGCGGTTCGGCGCTTTACGAGACCTTTGCTCGCGCACCCCTGGCTTTCGACCACGGGGAGGGGACCTGGCTGGTCACCGACAAGGGCGAGCGATATCTCGACTTCGCGGGCGGTATTGCGGTGAATTCGTTGGGCCACAGCCATCCGCATCTGGTCGCAGCGCTCACCGAACAGGCCGCCAAGCTCTGGCACGTCTCCAATCTATACGAGATCCCAGAACAGCGCCGGCTGGGCGAGCGGCTGGTCGATGCCACCTTTGCCGACAAGGTGTTCTTCACCAATTCGGGCGCCGAGGCGCTGGAATGCGCCATCAAGACGGCCAGGCGCTATCAGTTCGTCAAGGGCCATCCCGAGCGTTTCCGCATCATCACCTTCGAGGGTGCCTTCCATGGCCGCACGCTGGCGACGATCGCCGCCGGCGGCCAGTACAAGTATCTCGAAGGCTTCGGCCCGAAGGTCGAAGGCTTCGACCAGGTCGCTTACGACGACATCGACGCGGCCGAAAAGGCGATCACGCCGGAGACCGCGGCGATCCTGATCGAACCGGTGCAGGGCGAGGGCGGCATCCGCCCGGTGCCGACGCAATCGCTGAAGCGGCTGCGGCAGCTTTGCGACCAGCATGGCCTGCTTTTGATCTTCGACGAAGTCCAGTGCGGCATCGGCCGCACCGGCAAGCTGTTCGCGCATGAATGGGCCGGCGTCACGCCCGACCTTATGGCGATCGCCAAGGGCATCGGCGGCGGCTTCCCGATGGGCGCCTGCCTTGCCACGGATGAGGCGGCGGCCGGCATGACGGCCGGCGTGCACGGCACCACCTTCGGCGGCAATCCGCTGGCGATGGCGGTCGGCAACGCGGTGCTCGACGTGGTTCTGGCCGATGGCTTCCTCGAGGACGTGCAGCGCAAGGCGCTGCTTCTGAAACAGGGGCTGGCTGGGGTCGCGGACGAGTTTCCCGATGTCATCGAGGGCATCAGGGGAACCGGCCTGATGCTCGGCCTGAAATGCGCCATGCCAAACACCAAGGTGAACATGGCGCTGCGCGACCAGCACCTGCTTGCCGTGCCGGCAGGCGACAATGTCATCCGCCTCCTGCCGCCGCTCACCGTTGCCGACGGGGAGATCGGCGAGGCGCTGGAGCGCATTCGCGCCGGCGCCAAGGGGCTGACCGACGCGATTGCGGCCGAAGCCGCGAAATAATTTCTGGAAACCTGCCGATGAGTGTTCGCCACTTCACCGATCTATCCGCCGTTTCCGCGGGCGACCTGCGCATCATGCTGGACGACGCGATGGCGCGAAAGACCAGGCTCAAGGCGGGTGAGCGTTCCAAACCGCTCGACGGCAAGGTGCTGGCCATGATCTTCGACAAGCCGTCGACGCGCACGCGCGTGTCCTTCGACGTCGGCATGCGCCAACTCGGCGGCGAGACCATCATGCTGACCGGCACCGAGATGCAGCTCGGCCGTTCGGAGACCATCGCCGACACAGCAAAAGTGCTGTCGCGCTACGTCGACGCCATCATGATCCGCACCACCTCGCATGACCGGCTGCTGGAGCTCACCGGAAACGCCACCGTTCCGGTCATCAACGGGTTGACCGACGACACGCATCCCTGCCAGCTCATGGCCGACATCATGACCTATGAGGAGCATCGCGGTCCGGTGGCCGGCAAGACCTTCGCCTGGACCGGCGACGGCAACAATGTGCTGCATTCGCTGCTCGAAGCCTCGGCACGGTTCCGCTTCAATCTCAATGTCGCGGTGCCCGAAGGCAGCGAGCCTTTCGAGAAATATGTCGACTGGTCGAAGGCCAATGGCGGCAAGGTCAGGTTTTCCAGGTCCGCCGAAGAGGCCGTCGACCAGGCCGACTGCGTCGTCACCGACAGCTGGGTCTCGATGGGCCAGGAGCATCGCGCCCGTGGCCACAACGTCTTCCTGCCCTATCAGGTTAATGCGGCGCTGATGGCCAAGGCCAAGCCCGATGCGTTGTTCATGCACTGCCTGCCCGCGCATCGCGGCGAGGAGGTCACCGACGAGGTGATCGACGGGCCGCATTCGGTGGTCTTCGACGAGGCCGAGAACCGGCTGCACGCCCAGAAGGCGGTGCTGGCCTGGTGCCTGGGCGCTTGAGAAGGGCCGACCCGATGGCTCCGGCCCGATCGGTGTAAACTTGATCCGGGGATATGTGATGCCTATTTGCGGGCCATCACGTAAATTGAACGCGCTTCGACGCATGCGGCTCATCGGGTTGCATGGCTGCGCCCCGGAGTTTTGTCATGTTGGAAACCCATACCTTGGCTGAGCATAAACCCCAACTCGGTGAATTCGGCTTCGCCGGCGACGATCACGTCGTGCCCTATGAGGTCGCGCCGCTCGATGTGCGCGGTCGCACCGTGCAGTTCGGGCCGATGCTCGACGCCATCTTGAGCCGCCACGATTATCCCGAGCCGGTCGCCCGCCTGCTGGCGGAAGCCTGCGTGCTCACCGTGCTGCTCGGCACCTCGCTGAAGTTCGAAGGCAAGTTCATCCTGCAGACCCGCACCGACGGTCCGGTCGATATGCTGGTGGCTGACTTCAGCACGCCGGATGCGCTGCGCGCCTATGCGCGCTTCGATGCCGACCGGCTGCAGGCGCTGATCGCCGCCGGCGAGACCTCGCAGCAGGTGCTGCTTGGCGACGGCGTGCTGGCTTTGACCATCGACCAGGGCGCGCATACGCAGCGCTACCAGGGCATCGTGCAGCTCGACGGCACCTCGCTGGAGGATGCCGCGCGCACCTATTTCCGGCAGTCGGAGCAGATCCCGACTGAGATCAAGATGTCGGTCGCCAAGCTGGTCACGCCCGGCCCGGCCGGCGCGCGCGAGCAGTGGCGCGCCGGCGGCATCCTGGCGCAGTTCCTGCCGCAGGCGCCGGAGCGCATGCGCGTGCCCGACATTTCGGGCGGCGACGGCGATCCGCGGGACGTTACGCATCAGCCGGCCGACAATTCCTGGCAGGAATTGCTGGCGCTGCTCGGCACTATCGAGCCGACCGAGCTGATCGACCCGACGGTGGGCGCCGAGCGGCTGCTCTACCGGCTGTTCCACGAACACGGCGTGCGCGTCTTCCGCGGCGTGCCGGTCGCCGACCAGTGCTCCTGCTCGCGCGAGAAGATCCACGGCATCCTCGAAGGCTTTTCGGCGCAGGAGATCAAGGACTCGACCGAGGACGGCGGCATCCATGTCGCCTGCGAGTTCTGCTCGACGCAATACGACTTCGATCCGGCCGAATTCGTGAAGTAAGAAAGCTCCGGTTCCTCTCCCCACTTCGTGGGGCTAGGAACTCGAGTTCTTTAATTCACCGTGCGCCTCGTCCCCGGCATGTCGAGCGAGAAAGCCGGAATGGCGATATCGAACGTCTCGCCGCGGCCGTTACGCATCGTGTAATGGCCGACCATGATGCCCGACGGCGTCGAGAGCGGGCAGCCTGAGGTGTACTGATAGCTGTCGCCGGGATTGAGTTCCGGCTGGTCGCCGACGACGCCGGCGCCGCGCACCTCCTCGACCCGGCCTCGCCCGTCGGTGATATGCCAGTAGCGCGACAGAAGCTGCACGAATTCATCGGAACGGTTGTCGATCGTCACCTGGTAGCCCCAGACATAGCGGTTCTCGGACGGATCGGAGCGGTCCTCCAGATAGAAGGGCCTGACCAGGACTTCGATGTTGCGCGTCACTGCGCGATACATGGGCCACTCCGGTTGCCGCCGCGGAACATTCGTCGCGCTTCGCTGTTTGACGCGCAGCGCCGACCGTCCTGCCAGCCTTGTAGGCGCAGGTGCCGAAAAACAATGTCATTTAAGTGACACATGACAATGTTGGTGTGCACAAACCGTGCCGGGCGACTCGGACACGCTGTCGACGGATGAAACGGCCGCTGTGGCCTGAAGCAATTGCAGGAAAAGTGTGAGCGGTTTCCCGTCCGGGATCGCGTGAAAACAAAGAGATAGAGCGGTTCGCCGTTTTCGCTGAAACGGTGAAACGCCCTGTCGGGAGTGACCAGATCTCGATGGAACCGACTATCGCAGCCGGCCTGGCTTCGTCAGCCCTTCTCCTATCCAATCTCGCCAGCATCCTGCTCGCCTCGTCGCGGCTCAGACGGCGGCGTGTCATTGCGCCGCCCGCAGCAGGCACCCAGCCGGTCTCGATCATCGTTCCCTTGCGCGGCGTCGAGCCGTTCGCGCAGGAGACCTTGCAGCGCGCCTTTTCGCTCGACTGGCCCCGCTATGAGCTGATCTTCTGCGTCGCGCACGCCGAAGACCCGGTGGTCAGGCTCGTCAATGCGGCGATCGCGCGCTACCCGAAGGTTCCGGCGCGGCTGCTGATAGGAGACGACCGCATCAGCGCCAATCCCAAGCTCAACAACTGCGTCAAGGGTTGGCAGGCGGCGCGGCACGATTGGGTCGTCCTCGCCGATTCCAACGTGCTGATGCCGAGGGACTATGTCCAGCAGCTGATGGCGGCGTGGCGCGCGGATACCGGCCTCGTCTGCTCGACGCCGATCGGCTCGCGGCCGGACGGGTTTTGGGCCGAAGTCGAATGCGCGTTCCTCAACACCCTGCAGGCGCGCTGGCAATATGCCGGCGAGGCGCTCGGCCTTGGCTTCGCCCAGGGCAAGAGCATGCTGTGGAACAAGCCGATGCTGGACGCCAATGGCGGCATCCAGGCTTTGGCCGCCGAGATCGCCGAGGACGCGGCCGCCACCAAGCTGGTCAACAGCCTGGGCTTGCGCGTCAATCTCGTCGCCTCGCCTTTCGAGCAGCCGCTCGGCCAGCGTTCGCGCGCCGAAATCTGGTCGCGCCAGGCGCGCTGGGCGCGGCTGCGCCGGGTCACCTTCCCGCTGTTCTTCGCGCCGGAGATCCTGACCGGTGCGGCGATGGCGCTGCTGCTGGCGCTGATTGCCGCGGCAGGCGCCGGCGTCAGCCTGCCCGGCACGGCTTTATGCGTGCTGGCGATCGCCTATCTGCCGGAATGTCTGCTGGCGTCGGCCAAGGGCTGGTACCTGTCGCCGCGCAGCGTCACCGCGATGATCGCGCGCGACTTGATGCTGCCAGCCATCTGGGCGCGCGCCTGGTTCGGCGGCGCCGTGGAATGGCGCGGCAACGCCATGACCATCCGCACCAAGGCGATGACCGAACTGGAAGAGCTCGCCTAAAGCAATTCCAGGAAAAGTGTGTAGCGCTTTTCCGCCCGGGATTGCGGCTCTGGAAGGCTCAGGCCGCGACCGGCAGTGGCTTTCTATTTGGCCGCCTTCAGCGCCTGCTCGATGTCCTCCAGAAGATCGTCGGCGTCCTCAAGGCCGACGGAGAGCCTGAGCGTGCCTGGCCCGATGCCCAGCTCTGCCCGCGCGTCGTCGCTCAGGTTCTTGTGGGTCGTCGTCGCCGGATGGGTGATCAGGCTCTTGGCGTCCCCGAGATTGTTCGAGATCAGCACGATGTCGAGCGCGTTCTGGAAGGCGAAGGCCGCCTGCTTGCCGCCCTTGACGTCGAGACAGATCAGCGTCGAGCCGCCCGACATCTGCTTCTTCACGACATCCGCCTGCGGATGATCGGCGCGGCCCGGATAGATGATGCGTGCGATCTCCGGCCGTCCGGCCAGGAAATCCGCGATTTTGCCGGCGCTCTCGGTCTGCTGGCGCACCCGCAGCGGCAGCGTCTCCAGGCCCTTCAGCAGCGTCCAGGCGTTGAAGGGCGACAGGCTCGGGCCGGTGTGGCGGAAATAGTCGTGCAGGTTCTCGTCGATCCATTTCTTGTCCGACAGGATGACGCCGCCGAGGCAGCGGCCTTGGCCGTCTATATGCTTGGTCGCCGAATAGACGACGATATGGGCGCCGAGCAGCAAGGGCTTCTGCTGCAGCGGCGTTGCAAAGACATTGTCGACGATCACGCGCGCGCCGATCGAATTGGCGAGCTTGGCGACCGCGGCGATATCGACCACTTCCAGCGTCGGATTGGTCGGGCTTTCCAGGAAGAACAGCTTGGTGTTCGGCCTTACCGCCTTTTCCCAATTGGCGATGTCGGTGCCGTCGACCAGCGTCGCCTGGATGCCGTAGCGCGGCGCCAGCGTCTCGACCACCCAGCGGCAGGAACCGAACAGCGCGCGCGCCGCAACGATATGATCACCGGCCTTGACGCTGCAGAGCAGGGCGGCGGAAACGGCGGCCATGCCGGAGGCGGTGGCGCGGGCATCCTCGGCGCCTTCCAGCGCGCACATGCGCTTTTCGAACATATCGACGGTCGGGTTGGCGTAGCGCGAATAGATGAAACCCGGCTCCTCGCCCTTGAAGCGGGCTTCCGCGGCCTGCGCCGTTTCGTAGACATAGCCCTGCGTGAGATACATCGCCTCGGCGGTCTCGCCGTACTGCGAACGCAGCGTTCCGCCATGCACGAGTGCCGTTTGAGGTTTCCAGTTACGCTTCTTGGTGCTCATAGCCCTGCTTCCAGACACAAAAAAACCGGCCGCGAAGTCGCAACCGGTCCATATAGCCTTGCGGCTCGACGGTCCTTTAGCGACTTGTTTTACGTGGCTGCAAGCCGACCGGCCAAATCACCACGGGATAACGACCCTTTAGACCCGCGCCGCGCTTGCGTCAATTGCCGGCTCCATTAAGAGGTTTGTACCAGCAGAGCGGAGTAAGACTTTGCGGCAGACAGGCATTCTCCCCGACCAGGATATTTCCGCGCTGTTCCAGTCCGGTGCGCTGAAGTCGCCGCGCGCCCTCGATGCCGATCAGATCCAGCCGGCCAGCCTCGATCTCAGGCTCGGCGACAAGGCGTTTCGCGTGCGCGCCTCCTTCCTGCCTGGTCCGGACCACTTGGTCGCCGACAAGCTCGAGCGGCTGAAGCTGCACGAGATCGATCTCACCGGGGGCGCGGTGCTGGAAACGGGCTGCGTCTACATAGTGCCGCTGCTCGAAAGCCTGGCGCTGCCGGCGAACGTATCGGCCTCGGCCAATCCGAAGAGCTCGACCGGCCGGCTCGACATCTTCACCCGCGTCATGACCGATCGCGGCCACGAGTTCGACAAGATCGCCGCCGGCTATCGTGGGCCGCTCTATCTCGAAGTCAGCCCGCGCACCTTCCCGATCGTCGTGCGCGCCGGCTCGCGGCTATCGCAGATCCGTTTCCGCACTGGTAACGCGTTGCTCTCGGAGAACGAGCTGCGCGACCTGCACCGCGCCGAGATGCTGGTCGCCACCGAGCCGCCCAACATTTCCGGCGGCGGCATCGCGCTCTCCATCGACCTCGACGGCGATAAGGACGGCCTTGTCGGCTATCGCGGCAAGCACCACACCGGCCTGGTCGATGTCGACAAGCGCGCCGCGCAGGATGTCGTCGATTTCTGGGAGCCGATCTACAAGAGCGGCGCCGGCGAGCTGGTGCTCGATCCGGACGAGTTCTACATCCTGGTCTCGCGCGAGGCGGTGCACGTGCCGCCGCTCTACGCCGCCGAGATGACGCCCTTCGATCCGCTGGTCGGCGAATTCCGCGTCCACTATGCCGGCTTCTTCGATCCGGGCTTCGGCCACTCCGCCGCCGGCGGCACCGGCAGCCGTGCCGTGCTCGAAGTGCGCAGCCACGAGGTGCCGTTCATCCTCGACCACGGCCAGATCGTCGGCCGTCTCGTCTACGAGCACATGCTGAAGCGGCCGCAGGCGCTTTACGGCACCGATCTAGGATCGAACTATCAGGCGCAGGGCCTCAAGCTCTCCAAGCATTTCCGCGCCGCGCGCTGATCCGCTGGCCTTGTCAGCCGCGAAACAGAAATTCTTTGGCCGCGCCAAGGCAGGCATGGAAGTCGCTGACAAAGAGCAGCTCGCGTTCAGTCAGGCGCTTTCTGCCCCAAAATCCTTTGGTCTGCTTAGTTTCATCAAGCGGTGAGCCTGGGCCGGCGCTTAACGGGAACAACTGCTTGTCGAGGCATGCGAGCACATAGGCTCGCGCGGAGTCGATACCGCAGGCCCTGGCTTTGTCGTTTAGCTGGTCGGCGCGCAGCGCCGACGTCATGCGATCCGCGTTGCGCATCAGAAAGATCGCTTGCGGCTTCGAGTAACCGGTGGCCAGAAGCCGGCTCGTCATCGTCGCTTGAGCTTGGCGGTAGGACTGCGGGCTGCATTTCGCGGCGCCGTAAGCCGCGGAGGAAGTGCAGGCGAGGGCAAGCATCACCCCCATCAAGACAATGCCGATCCGCTTGCGATCCATTTATCCTCCAGGCCTGGCGCTACCTCACAGCGCCTTCACCGCCACCTTCACCGGCTTTTCGATCTCCAGCGGGTTGCGCAGCGGCAGGCCGAAATCCTGCGCATCGATCTCGAACGTGTCGCCGGCCTCGGTCCTGATGCCGTCGGCGAAGGAGAGCGTCGCGGTGCCGAACATATGCACATGCACGTCGCCCGGCTGGCGGAAGGCCGAATATTTGAAATGGTGGTGCTCGAGATTGGCGATGGTGTGCGACATGTTCGCTTCGCCTGAGAGAAACGGCTTTTCCCACAACAGCTTGCCGTCGCGCCAGATGCGCGATGCGCCGCGGATGTCGGCAGGCAGGTCGCCGATCAGGATCTCGGGGCCGAACGAGGCGTTGCGCAGCTTGGAATGGGCGAGGAACAGATAGTTCACCCGTTCCGTCACGTGGTCGGAGAACTCGTTCGACAGTGTGAAGCCGACGCGGAACGGCGCGCCGTCGTCGCCGATCACATAGATGCCGGCGATCTCCGGCTCCTCGCCGCCGTCTTGCGCGAAGGCCGGCGACACCAGAGGCGCGCCGGGCGCTACCGCCATCGTGCCATTGCCCTTGTAGAACCATTCCGGCTGCACGCCGGCCTGTCCCTTGGCCGGCTTGCCGCCTTCGAGCCCCATGCGGAACATCTTCATGGAATCGGTGAGCTGCTCTTCGCCGTCATTGAGCTTCTTGTGCATGGAATCGCGCGTCGCCGCGGAACCGAGATGCGTCAGGCCTGTGCCCGTGAGGTGCAGATGCGCGGGGTCCGGATGGTTGATCGGCGAGACCAGCCTGCCCCTCTTGTAGGCGGCATCGAGATCGACCGTCTCGCCATAGCCTTTGCGTTCGATCAGCGCTTCGAGCCCCGTGCCGGTTCGCGCGGCCTCCATCGCCAGCGAATAGACGCTGCGCGCGCCGTTGATGACCCTGGTCTTGCCGCCGCCATTGCGGGCGACGACGCGGATCGTCTCGGCGTCGTCGAGGATCTGGGAGATCAGCATGTTTGAATCCTCTCTCATTTAGCGGCTGCCTGCGGGGCAAGCCTTACCCGGCGTGGCGTGGAGCGATCCACGACACGGTTGAAATTCTTCGTCCGGATTGCGCTCGCGAGCCTGGTCCTTGTCGGGACTTCTTGATGCCGACGGGTTGCCGGCAGCTTCGCGATCTGAAACCCGTATGCCTCCTGAACTTTGTTCCGGCCCTTAAGCCTTGTTCTTGTTGTAAACGTCGAAGATCACGGCGCCGAGCAGCACCAGGCCTTTGACCACCTGCTGCCAGTCGACATTGACGCCCATGATCGACATGCCGTTGTTCATCACGCCCATGATGAAACCACCGACCACGGCGCCGATCACCTGGCCGACGCCGCCCATTGCCGAGGCGCCGCCGATGAAGACGGCCGCGATGACGTCCAGCTCTGAGCCGAGACCGGCGGCCGGCACGGCCTGGCCGAGGCGCGCCGCGATGATCAGGCCGCCCAGCGCCGACAGCACGCCCATGTTGATGAAGACGAGCAGCGTCAGCCTTTCGGTGTTGATGCCCGACAGCTGCGCGGCCTTGGCGTTGCCGCCCATCGCATAGATGCGGCGTCCGATGGTCATGCGCTTGGTGACGAAGACGAACAGCGAGATCAGCACGCCCATCACCAGGAGCACGACCGGCAGGCCCCGGTAGCTCGCGAACTGGAACACCAGGAACAGCGCCAGCGCGCTGCCGACCAGCGTCTTGATGACGAACAGCGGGAAGGGCTCCGCCTCATAGCCATGGCGCTCGCGCTTGCGCCGTGTCCTGAAGCCGAAATAGGCGTAGGCGAGCACCGCGATCAGGCCGAGCACGATGGTCGTCATATGCAGCGTAAGCCCACTGCCCAGGATGGTCTTGCCGGCGGCATTCACCGTCGGCGGGATCAGCACGAGCGGGCCGATCACGTCCGGGATGAAGCCTGAGCTCAGCGCCTTGAAGCTGTCCGGCAGCGGGCCGACCGAGGAGCCGCCGCCAAGCAGCGCCTGGCAGATGCCGCGGAAGATCAGCATGCCGGCCAACGTCACGATGAAGCTCGGTATCCGGTGATAGGCGATCCAGTAACCCTGCGCCGCGCCTATGAGGCCGCCGACGATCAGGCAGACGATCGAGACCACCAACGGATTCGAGAATATCCCGAGCGGCCAGATCACCATCATCATCGCCGCGAGCGCGCCGATGAAGCCGGCGACCGATCCCACGCTGAGGTCGATATAGCCGGCGACGATCACCAGCAGCATGCCGAGCGCCATCACGATGATGAACGAGTTCTGCTGCACCAGGTTGCTGAGGTTCACCGGTTTGAACAGTGTTCCCGACGTCGTGTACTGGAAGAACAGCATGATGACGATCAGCGCGATGATCAGGCCATATTCGCGCAGGTTCGTCGTCAGCGCCGAGACGGCGACGCGCTGTCCCTGCTTGACGTCCTCGGCGACGCCGCTTTGCGGCGCGGGAGCGCTGTCTGTGCTCATGATGCTTTTCCTTCTCCCCGAACGATGGCGCGCATGATTTTTTCCTGGCTTGCGTCGCTCGCCGCCATTTCGCCGACGATACGCCCTTCGTTCATGACATAGATGCGGTCGGAGATACCGAGCAATTCAGGCATTTCCGACGAGATGACGATGATCGCTTTGCCCTCGGCGGCGAGGCGCGCGATGATCGTGTAGATTTCGTACTTGGCGCCGACGTCGATGCCGCGGGTCGGCTCGTCGAGGATCAAAACCTCCGGATCGGCGAACAGCCATTTCGACAGCACCACCTTCTGCTGGTTGCCGCCCGAGAGGTTGCCGGTCAACTGATAGACGCTGGAGGCGCGGATGTTGGTCTTCTTGCGATAGTCGTTGGCGACGCTCATCTCGCGCATGTCGTCGATGACGCCCCGGCTCGAAACGCCGCCCAGATTGGCCAAAGTCACATTGTGCTTGATGTGGTCGATGAGGTTGAGGCCGTAGGTCTTGCGGTCCTCGGTGACATAGGCGATGCCACCTGCCACCGCCTTGCTCACTGACGAGAGGTCGATAGGCTTGCCTCGGAGCGACACCTCTCCGCTGATATGCCGGCCGTAGGAGCGGCCGAACAGGCTCATCGCGAATTCGGTGCGGCCGGCGCCCATCAGTCCGGCGATGCCGACCACCTCGCCTTTGCGCACATTGAGGTTGATGTTCTTGATCACCTGTCGCTCGGCATGGATCGGGTGGTACACCGACCAGTCCTTGACCTCGAAGATGATCTCGCCGATCTGCGGCTCGCGCGGCGGATAGCGGTCGTCGAGCGAGCGGCCGACCATCGAGGTTATGATGCGGTCTTCCGAGATATCTTTCCTCGGCAGGGTCTCGATGGTGCGCCCGTCGCGGATCACCGTCACCTTGTCGGCGACCCGGTTCACTTCGTTCAGCTTGTGCGAGATCAGGATCGAGGTCATGCCCTGGCGCTTGAACTCGAGCAGGAGGTCGAGCAGCGCCTGGCTGTCCTTTTCGCTGAGCGAGGCGGTCGGCTCGTCGAGGATCAAGAGCTTCACTTCCTTGCTGAGCGCCTTGGCGATCTCGACCAGCTGCTGCTTGCCGACGCCGATATTGGTGATCAGCGTCTTGGGGTCCTCGTTGAGCCCGACTTTGTTGAGCAGGGCGGCCGTGCGCGTTTCGTTGGCGTCCCAGTCGATGACGCCGTAGCTGGCATGCTCGTTGCCGAGGAAGATGTTTTCCGTGATCGACAGCATCGGCACCAGGGCGAGCTCCTGGTGGATGATGACGATGCCGATATGCTCGCTGTCGTGAATGCCCTTGAAGTTACATTCCTGGCCGCGGAAGATGATCTGGCCGTCATAGGTGCCGGATGGATAGACGCCCGACAGCACCTTCATCAACGTCGACTTGCCGGCGCCGTTCTCGCCGACGATGGCGTGGATCTCACCTTCCTCGACGCTGAGGTTGACGTTCGACAACGCCTTCACGCCGGGGAACGTCTTGGTGATGTCGCGCATCTCCAAAATCGTCGAGGCCATCAGGATCTGCTCCCTGGCGCACGGCTCCCAAATCGGCATCGATTGTGGAAAGGCCTATGCGCGAAATCAATACACTGCGGCGGGCTTCGCGTTTTCGGATCGGCGCGTGACGCTGCAGAAGCCGGCAAGACAATACCGGGGTCGCTTGTGAACGAAAAGGGGCCCTGCGTCGCGCAGGACCCCTTCCTTTGAGGCTGTATTACTTCAGCTCGTCGGCCTTGATGTAGCCGGAGTCGACCACCTGCGCCTGGTAGTTCGACTTGTCGACCTCATGCGGCGTCAGCAGGATCGAGGGAACGACCTTGACGTCGTTGTTGTAGGTCTTTTCGTCGAGGCCATCGGGTTTGCCGCCGGAGAGCACCTTGTCGACCAGCTGCACGGTGGCCTTGGCCAGTTCGCGGGTATCCTTGAACACCGTCGAGTACTGCTCGCCCGAGATGATCAGCTTGACCGAGGCGGTCTCTGCGTCCTGACCGGTCACGATCGGCCAGGGCTGTGCATCCGTACCGTAGCCGACGGCGCGCAGCGAGGCGGTGATGCCGCGCGACAGGCCGTCATAGGGCGACAGAACGCCATCGACGCGGCTGCCGTCCGAGTAGTTGGCGGAAAGCAGATTGTCCATGCGAGCCTGGGCGGTGGCGGCGAGCCAGCGCAGCGTACCGACCTTGTCCATGCCGGTCTGGCCGGACTTGATCTTGATCGAGCCGTCGTCGATCAGCGGCTGCAGGACGGAAATCGCGCCATTGTAGAAGAAGAAGGCGTTGTTGTCGTCCGGCGAGCCGCCGAACAGCTCGACATTCCACGGCTTGGTGTTCGGGAAACGCTCCTTGAGGCCCTTGACCAGCGAATTCGCCTGGATCACGCCGACGCCGAAATTGTCGAAAGTGGTGTAGTAGTCGACATTCTTGGTCTTCTTGATCAGGCGGTCATAGGCGACGACGACGACGCCGGCGTCGTTGGCCTTCTGCAGCGCGTCGGCCATGGTGGTGCCGTCGATCGAAGCGATGATCAGCGCCTTCGGGCCCTTGGTGATTTCGTTTTCCAGCTGGCTGAGCTGGTTCGGGATATCGTCCTGCGCATACTGCAGGTCGACCGTGTAGCCGAGCGCTTCGAGCTGGGACTTGACGGCGTCGCCGTCGTTGATCCAGCGCTGCGAGGTCTTGGTGGGCATCAGCACGCCGACGAGACCCTTGTCGGCGGCATGCGCCGAATAGGTCGTGGCGGCAATGCCAAGGGCCGCGATGGCGGCCAGCGTCTTGATGATCTTCACATTACTCTCCCTGGTTGATGGACGCGACACCTCGGGGCTTCGCGGGCCGCGCAGTCGAGCAGATGCGCTGGCGCGCAACTGTCGGCTTTATCGATCTCCGGTATCCTCCCAATCGGTCCCGCGACGCAGTTTCAATCGATACGAATTTGCTCGTTACCGACCCCTGCGCCTCGGAACGCACGAAGGGTGGGTTCCTTTGACATAACTGTCAAATGCGATCTTTGCTGGTTGCTATATCGAAACCGGTATAGATAAAACGGCAGATGGAAACACGGCGGAGAGGCTTCAATCCATGGCGGCACTACGCGATCCAGAAGCGATTTCAGGCAGTTACGAGAAATTGCCGGGAGACGGGGAGACCCTGCTGCGCAGCGGCCTCAGCCTTCGTCACATGCGCATGATCACAGCGCTGGACGATCACGGACGGGTGAGCGCCGCCGCCCAGGTCATGAACATCTCCCAGCCGGCCGCCTCGCGCATGATCGCCGAGATGGAGGCGGTGCTCGACGTTAAGTTGTGCGAGCGCCTGCCGCGCGGCGTGGCGCTGACCCCCTACGGCCAGGCTCTCGCCCGCCGCGCCCGCTCGATCCTGCTCGAGATGCGCGAGGCCGACCGCGAGATTTCCGAGCTCAAGGCCGGCAAGGGCGGCTCGGTGTTCCTCGGCGCGGTGACGGCGCCGGCGATCGAATTGGCCGTGCCGGCGATCCGCGAGATCCGCCGCATCTACCCGCGCATCGAGATCACCATGCAGGTCGAGACCTCGAACGTGCTCGCCCGCGAACTGATCGCGTCGCGCCACGACTTCATCATCGCCCGCATCCCCGACGACCTCAATCCGCGGCTCTTCGAATCGCGCGTCATCGGCGTCGAGAAGGCCTGCCTCATCGTGCGCCGCGGCCACCCCTTAGCGAGCGGCAAGATGGTGCGGCTGGAAGAAACGGCGGGCTATGATTGGGTGTTCCAGTCCGGCGGCTCGCCGCTGCGCCAGGCGATGGAAAGCAACTTCTTGAACCGTGACATTCCGCTTCCCGACCGTATCCTCAACACCTCTTCGCTGCTGCTCACCTTGGTGATGGTGGCGCAGTCCGACGCCATCGCGCCGGTCTCGATCCAGGTCGCGAAGTTCATTCAAGGCGGCGACGGGCTGGCCGGCGCTATCGACGTCGTGCAGACCGAGTTCGATATCGAAGTCCGGCCCTACAGCCTGATCACGGTCAAGAATCGCGTGCTCTCGCCGGCCGCGAAAATGTTGCACGACTTCATCTTGCGCGAAGTGGGGTAATGGAACGACAATGCTACTTGTACGTTCAAACCGATCGGCCGCTCGCTGGAGCCCGTTGCGGGTGAGGGAAGAGCTGCCGATGCTCAACAGCTCGGGAGGTTTTGATGGAACGTCGATTGTTTCTGACTGGAATGCTTGGCGTTGCGGGGGCGGCGGCACTTGCAAGCCTTGCCGGACCCAGCAAGGCCGTTGCCGGTATTCCCGCCGGTAACGGAATTCTGGACGAGCTCGACAAGCCGGAAAACGCGGTCTTCGATGGCGAGGATCCGGCTGAAGTGGAATTGGTGTCGCACCATCGTCACCATCGCCGTCACGGACACGGGAATTGGCGCTGGCGCCACCGTCGTCGCGGTCGCCGGCGGGGCTGGAGGCATGTCTGCCGCCGCTACTGGCATCATGGCCGTTGGCGCCGCCGCTGTCGGCGTGAGCGCTTCTGGATCAATGTCTGGCTGTAACGGCGTCACTCGCCGGGGTACGTTGAGCTCGGATCTTGCGCATCTGCGCAAGATCCGAGTTTCCTTGATGTAGACCGTCATCACCCTTGCCGGCGCCGGCATCCGGCGATCTGCCTGTCGCTCGCGCCTTGTCTTGTCAGTTGGCATTTTGGCCAATATGCCGGCTGCGAGCCGGCATGCTATACGCGCATATGCATATTTCGTCCTTTTTGAAGGATGTGTCAGGCCAGCCCGGCATCGGGGCTGTGTCGGCCCTTCAGATGTCACGACGCGCCGCGCTGATCGGCGGATTCTGCCTCTGCTGTTTGCCGAGCAGCACCGCTGCCGCGACCATGACGGAGGTGGGGCCGGGTATTTTCATTCGCGCAGCCCCGCACGAGGAAGCCGCGGCCGCCAACCACGGAGGCATTGCGAACATCGGCTTTGTCGTCGGGCGCGATAGCGTGCTGGTCACCGATTCCGGCGGCAGCCTCACCGATGGCGAGTGGTTGAGGGCCGAGATCAGGAAGCGGACGGACAAACCCATCCGCCATGTTCTGATCACCCATGTGCACCCGGATCATTCTTTCGGCGCCGCCGCCTTCGCCGCGGACCGGCCGGCCTTTGTCGGGCACCACGCGCTGCGGTCGGCGCTGGAGGCGCGCGGCGAGTTCTACCAGAAGCGGCTTGCGGAGGTCCTCGGCGCCGAGAGCGCCGGCAGTGTCGTCTATCCCACCCAGGAGGTGATGAAGGACGGCGCGGAAATCGACCTGGGAGGCCGCGTTGTCCGGCTGAGCGCGCACGCGACGGCCCATACGGATTGCGACCTGTCGATGCTGGATGTCGAGACCGGGTTGCTCTTCCCGGCCGACCTGCTTTTCGTAAACCGGGTTCCTTCGCTTGACGGCAGCTTGCCGGGATGGCTCGCCGAACTCGACAAGCTCAAGGCGCTCGGCGCGTCTCGAGCCGTGCCGGGCCATGGCCCGCCGATCGTGGATATGGCTCCCGCCATGGCTGACCTGACGCGTTACTTGTCCACCTTGAGCGACGGCACGCGCAAGGCGATAGCCTCGGGCGTCTCGATCGAGGATGCCGCCCGCTCCGTCGCGCAATCGGAGCGGGACCGCTGGGTGCTGTTCGACGACTACAACGAGCGCAATGTCATCCAGGCCTACAAGGAGCTTGAGTGGGAGTAGGCCGACGAGGAGGAGACCATGAAGATTCTGCCGCTTGCCATATGCCTCGCCGTCCTTGCCGGGGTGCCGCTCACGCGAGCATCGGCCTCGGAGCCGGTCAACATGGAGCCTGAGCGGCAGGAACGCTGGAACCAGATCGCTCAGTATCTGTTCGGCGACCGCAAGGTCGAGCCGACCGAAACGCTGATCAAGCTCGACGCGCCCAAGCGCGCGCAGGATGCTGCGCTCGTACCGATCACGCTGACGATGCCGGAGAAGAACGGGATCAAGTCGGTCTATCTGGTCATCGACGACAACCCGGCACCTTTCGCGGCCAAATTCACCTTCGGTCCTGCGGCGGATGCCGGGTCGGTGCAGTTGCGCGTGAGGATCGATACCTACACGAATGTCCACGCCGTGGCCGAGACCAAGGACGGCAGGCTCTTCGAGACGGCCGCCTTCGTGAAGGCCTCCGGCGGCTGCTCGGC
The DNA here is from genome assembly GCF_006440735.1 of Mesorhizobium sp. B2-7-1. Lineage (GTDB taxonomy): Bacteria > Pseudomonadota > Alphaproteobacteria > Rhizobiales > Rhizobiaceae > Mesorhizobium. The sequence continues at coordinate 81,215 of NZ_VFUA01000015.1, forward strand.
GCCGGTTGCGGCGAGCGACGAAAAGGCCATGGCGGGCATGGGCGAGATGCGGATGAAATTCGCCGAGGGCGCCGCGGCAGGCAAGCCGGTAGAGGCGACACTCATGATCCGTCATCCCAATTTCAACGGGATGCAGAAGAACCCGATAACACAATACTTCACGCCGCCACGCTACATTGACAAGATGTCGGTCTCCTCCGGCAATGCCAAGGTGTTCGACCTCGAAGCCGATATCTCGCTCTCCACCAATCCAGTCATCACTTTCTCCTTCGTCCAGAACGGGAGAGAGCCGCTGAAGGTCGTTGCTTCCGACACCAAGGATGGCCATTGGGAGCAGGGCTTCGACATTCCGGCTGCGATGAACTGATCGGGCCCGGCGATGCGTTCCATTGTTGAAATTGCCAGGATGGCGGCCATCGTTGCCGTGGTGGCGCTCCTCCCTAATATGACCCGCGCCGATCCGGTCGCCGAGCCCAGCGGTTTGTGGAGCGGGCCGATGCATGGCGAGACGCCGGCGACGCTCTCAGGCGCAAGGGTGCTCGACCTCGCCGCCCTCGAGGCGCTGATGGCCAGGAAGCCGATCCTTCTCGATGTCGGTCCGGCCGACAGGAAGCCGGACGATTTCCCCAAGGACGGGCTCTGGCTTCCAACCCACCGTTCAATGCCAGGGGCGGTGTGGATGCCGGGCGCCGGAGCGGCGTCTCTCGGGGATGGGCAGGAGAAGATATTCTATGGCCGCATCGAGGCACTGACGCAGAAAGACAAGGCAAGGCCGATCGTGACCTTCTGCCGCCCGCAATGCTGGGGCAGTTGGAACGTCGGCAAGCGGCTGGTGATGAAAGGCTACACCAATGTCGGCTGGTTTCCCGCCGGCATAGATGGCTGGCAGGAGAAGCACGAGACCGCTGTGGTCAAGCCGGAGGCCGGTTGGAGCGCAGCCGCGCCCAAATAAGAGGCGCAAATCCTGCCCGCCAGCTGGAGCGGGTAGCGGGAATCGAACCCGCGCGTTCAGCTTGGGAAGCTGACAGGCTACCATTACATCATACCCGCGCGAGCCCTCGTTACCATGATGGCGCCGCCTCAAGCAATCGGCAAAGCGAAGCCGGCGGCTCCATTGCTTGATGCCTTTCCGCGGAATGCGTATCTCTGGTATCGCGCTGCCGAATCGGGCGGCTCGAACCGGAGAATGGCCTTGTCCGCACTGACGCGCTTTCTTGGCGACACGCCGCTGAGGGTGCTCCTGAAGCTGCTCGTGGTCTCTTTCCTCGTCGGCCTCGTCATGCATGCCTTCGGCTGGTCGCCGATGGATGTCTTCTATGGCATCCGCCAGTTCTTCGTCGATTTGTGGAATCTCGGCTTCCATGCCATCGACCGCTTCCTGGGTTATATCCTGCTCGGCGCGGCGATCGTGGTGCCGGTGTTCATCCTGCTCAGGATCGCCAACTATAGGAAATAGCTCAGCCTGGCATCACGCATATCGGGAGGCGATCTCGAACAATATGGCGTGGCGTGCGGCCAGTGCCGGCACGTCGGTCGAGTAGCCGCCGCCGATGACGCCGCACAGCGGCACGCCGCGCTTGCGGAAATGGCCGATGACCATGTCTTCGCGGGCGCGGAGGCCGTCGTCGCTCAGCGCCAGCCGGCCCAGCCTGTCCTCGGCATGGACATCCACGCCCGCATTGTAGAAGACGGTGTCCCAGCGCCTTTGCCCGGACAATTCCGGCAGGATGGCGGCGAGCCGCTCGAGATAGGCGCCGTCGCCGGCGCCGTCCGGCAAGGCGACGTCGAGGTCGGAGGCGATCTTGCGCACCGGATAGTTGCGCTCGCCATGCATGGAAAAGGTGAAGACGCGGGGCTCGTCCTTCAGAATGTCGGCGGTGCCGTCGCCCTGATGCACGTCGAGATCGACGACCAAAACATTCTCGACGGCGCCTTCGGCCAGCAGCGCCAGCGCGGCGACGGCGACATCGTTGAAGGTGCAGAAGCCGGCGCCTTGCGCGCGCCGTGCATGATGGCTGCCGCCGGCCGCGTTGCAGGCAATGCCATGCTTCAGCGCCAGCCTGGCGGCCAGCACCGTGCCGGCGGTGGCGAGTTGCGCCCTGAGCGACACGCGCGGACCGACCGGAAAGCCGATCTCGCGCTCTATCTTCTCCGGCACCCGGCAGGCGATCACCTGGTCGACATAGTCGGCCGCATGCGCAAGCTTCAGCCGTGCGGCAGGTCCTGGTTCGGGCATAGAGAGCGCTCCGGGCATGGCCAGCCCGCGCGTATGCAAAGCCTCCATCAACAGCGGATATTTGCTCATCGGAAAGCGATGGTTGACGGCGAAGCCGGCGTCATAGTCGGGATGATGGACGATCTGCAGCGGCATGGATCGGAAGGCCTGCGCCAGCCTGGAGCAATTCCAGGAAAAGTGTGAAACGGCTTCCGCCCGGAATTGCGTAGGACCAGCAGAAAATTCGGTTGGCAGTCCGGCGGATGGTGGTTGCGTGAGGCCTGCAAACTGGGGCACATCGTGTCCTCGATCAAGCCGCAATCAGCCAGGCAGCAATGGACGCAACCCAAGCCAACGCCAGGTCCTTCGCCGTCACCAACCGCTCGGTGCTGGCGATTGCCGTGCCGATGACGCTTGCCTATCTGACGACGCCGCTGCTCGGCATCGTCGACACGGCGGTGGTCGGCCAGTTCGGCGACGCGGCCTTGCTTGGCGGCCTGGCGGCGGGATCGCTGGTCTTCGACGTCGTCTTCACCACGTTCAACTTCCTGCGCTCCGGCACCACCGGCCTCGTCGCCCAGGCGTTCGGTCGGGGCGATCCGTTGGAGGAACAGTCGGTGCTGTGGCGCGCCGTGCTGATCGCGGTCGTCGCGGGCGTCATGCTTGCAGCCCTTTCGCCGCTCTTCGCCGTCGCCGGCCAATGGTTCATGGGCGCCGAGCCGCGCGTCAGTGCGGCGATGTCGGTCTATATCCGCATCAGACTGCTCGCCGCGCCCTTCTCGCTGATCAACTACGCCATATTGGGCTACGTGCTGGGCCGCGGCGAGGGTGGGATCGGGCTGATGCTGCAGGCCGTGCTCAACGGCATCAACATCGTGCTCTGCTTCCTGCTCGGCCTCGAGCTCGGCTGGGGCGTTGCGGGCGTCGCCTGGGCGACCGTCACCGGCGAGTTCCTCGCCATGCTGCTCGGCTTGGCAATAGTGCTCAACCGCTTCCGCAAGCTGGAACGGCCGTCGCGCCGTCGCGTCCTCGACCTGCAGGCCTACCGGCGCATGCTGTCGCTCAACCGCGACATCATGATCCGTTCCTTCTCGCTGCTTGCCGCCTTCGCGCTGTTCACAAGGCAGGGCGCGCAGTTCGGCACGGTGACGCTCGCCGCCAACGCCGTGTTGATGAATTTCTTCCTCATCGCCGGCTATTTCCTCGACGGTTTCGCCACCGCCGCCGAGCAGCTGGCCGGCCGCGCCATCGGCGCGCATGCGCCGGCCCCGTTCCGGCAGGCCGTGCGGCTGACGTTGATCTGGGGCTTTGGCCTAGCCGGTATCGCCACGCTCATCCTGCTAACCGCCGGTGCGAAACTGGTCGCGCTTGTGACGACCTCGATGGATGTTCGCGCGGTCGCCGACACCTACCTGCCCTGGGCGGCCTTCACGGCGCTGAGCGGCGTGCTCGCCTTCCAGATGGATGGCGTCTTCATCGGCGCCACCTGGTCGCGCGACATGCGCAACATGATGCTGTTGTCGTTCCTCGCCTTCAGCGCCGCGCTCATCACCCTGGCGCCCGCCTTCGGCAACAACGGCCTGTGGGCATCGCTGCACGTCTTCCTGCTGGTGCGCGGAGTGAGCTTACTTGCGGTGCTGAGGCTCAGGCTACGCACGGCATTTTAGCGCTGGATACGTGCGTCTGAGGCGTTTCTCAACTCCAGAGGTCGGTCGAGAGGTATTTCAGCCCGGAGTCGCAAATCACGACAGCGATCGTCTTGCCTGATTGATCGCCCTTTAGCAAACGCAGCGCGGCGCCCACATTCGCCCCGGAGGAGAAGCCGCCGAAGATACCTTCGCTGCGCGCGAGCAACCGCGTCGCCTCGCGTGCCTCGTCGCCGGAAACCTGAAGATAGCCATCGACGGGCGTATTGTTCAGGAATGCCAGGTCCGGCACGGCGTAGCCGCCGCCTTGAATGGGGTGTTCGGGTCGGGTAACCGTCTCTCCCGCTGCTGCCGCGGCGCCCTGAGGCTCGACGATGAAGCACTTGACCAGGGGATTGCGTTCCTTGAGTGCCCTCGCCACCCCGGCATATGTGCCGCCCGAGCCGATGAAGTCGACGAATGCGTCGACCGCGCCACGGCTGGCGTCCCAGATTTCCGGTCCGGTCCCGTGATAATGCGCGAGCCAGTTCCCGTCGCGATGGAACTGGTCGGCGCGGTAGGCGCCTCGTTCCGCCGCCACCGCTTTGGCGGCCTGCTCGACGAGCGCCAGATCGCCACCCGAGACCTGCCCCGGCACCGACCCAGGCAACTGGTCCACGAGGATCACTTCCGCGCCGAGCGCCGTCATCATGCGGGCGCGCTCCTCGGAGTTGCCTTTCGACATCACCGCGACGAAAGGGTAACCCCTGACGGCGCAGATGATCGCGAGCCCCGTGCCCATGTTTCCGGAGGTAAGTTCGACCACCGTTTGCCCCGGTTTGATGGCGCCGGATCGTTCGGCTTCCTCGATTATTCCAAGCGCCGCACGGTCCTTCTTGGAAAAGCCCGGATTGAGATATTCCAGCTTGGCGAGGATTGCTCCGTCGACGCCTGCCTGCGCCGTCAGCCTGTCGAGCCGGACCAACGGCGTTCCGCCGATCGAGTCCACGACGGAGCTCAGAATCTCGGCCATCGTCTGTCCTCCTGATTCGGTGGGAACGCGTCAGAGCCGTTCGGACCAGCTTGCGCAGCCGGTGTCGCGCAGCTCTCCGATGGATTTGAGGCGCTCTCTCTCCGCGAAGCGCGCCATGCCGGCAACGATGCGCCCGGGCAGCGCCGGTCCGGCATAGATCATGCCGGTGTAGAGCTGGACGAGGTCGGCGCCGGCGCGGATTTTCTCCAGCGCCGCCTCGGTGGAGTCGATGCCGCCGACGCCAATGATGGCTATGTTCGGGCCGAGCAGCTTGCGCATCCTGGCGAGCACTGCCGTCGAGCGCTCGAACAGCGGCTTGCCCGAAAGGCCGCCAGCCTCGCTGGCCACGGTCGTGCTTCGCAATCCGGTCCGCGCAAGCGTCGTGTTGGAGACGATGACGCCGTCGATCTTTTTCTCGATGACCTCGGCCGCGATATCTTCCAGCTCCGCCTCGACGAGGTCCGGCGCGATCTTGAGGAAGACCGGCGGCTGCGCCGAAGCGGCCGTGCGCGCGGCCATCACCCGCGACAGCAATTCGCCGAGCTGCTCGCGCGCCTGCATGTTGCGCAGACCCGGCGTGTTGGGCGAGGATATGTTGACGGTCAGATAGCTCGCATAAGGCGCAAAGCGGGCGACGCCGCGCTCATAGTCGGCGATGCGGTCGGCGCTGTCCTTGTTGGCGCCGATGTTGACGCCGACGATGCCCGGTCGCCCCTTGCGCGCGGCAAGCCGCTTTTCCGCGGCCGCGTGGCCCTCATTGTTGAAGCCCAGCCGGTTGATCACCGCTTCGTCCGCCGTCAGCCGGAAGATGCGCGGCTTCGAATTGCCGGATTGCGGCAGCGGCGTGATGGTGCCGACCTCGGCAAAGCCGAAGCCAAGCCCGAGCAGCGCGTCCGGCACCTCCGCGTTTTTGTCGTAGCCGGCGGCCATGCCGAGCGGATTGGGGAATTCGAGGCCGCAAAGGTTGAGCTTCAGCCGCGCGTCATGCGTCGGCAGCCGCGCATCGCGCGGCGCCGTCGCGCCGACCGGCAGCCCGCAGCGCAAGGCCGCGATCGATAGGCCATGCGCGGTTTCCGGATCGAAGGAGAAAAGCAGCTTTTGGCCGATCCGGTCGAGCACGCTCATTCGCCCTCCAACGCCGGGAATTCGTGACCGTTGGCGCCGAGCGGCAGCGGCTTCGCCCACAGGACCGCATCGAGAGCGAGCGGGGCGTAGAGATGCGGGAACAGGGCGCCGCCGCGCGACACCTCGTATTTCAGCGCATCGCCTAGCTTCGCCCCGTCGATCGCGATCAGCAGCAGGTCCGTCTGCCCGGCGAAATGCTTGGCCGCCGTCTCGCGCGCTTGCGCGGCGGTGGAGAAATGGATGAAACCGTCGGCGATGTCGATCGGCGCGCCGGTGAAGCGCCCGCTCGTCTCGGCTTCGCGCCAAAGCGCCTCGGGGGCGATCTTGTAGATAATCTGAGACATTGTCGCGCTATAGTCCGAACCGAAGGTGCGGGGAAGGCGTGAAGCTCGACTCTTCCCCATTTCCGGCGCAAACCTGTGATAGCCCGCCTTCACTGGCTCATGGAGGACAATATGCGTCTGCAGCACATCCTGATCCCCGCGGCGCTTTGCTCGCTGGTTGCCGCTTCCGCCTATTCCGAAGAGACCGACCGCTACCGGCTGGAAAAGTCGGCCGACGGCTATGTCCGCATGGACACCCAGACCGGCGCCATGTCGATCTGCGAGGAACGCTCCGGCCAGCTCGTCTGCAAGATGGCCGCCGACGAGCGGGCCGCCTACCAGGACGAGATCGACCGGCTGGACAGTTCGGTCAAGGCGCTCGACGCGCGCGTCGCCAAGCTCGAGAATTCGCTCTCGGCCCGGCTGGAATCGCAACTGCCCAGCCAAGAGGATTTCAACAAGACGATGGGCTACATGGAGCAGTTCTTCCGGACCTTCAAGGACATCGTCAAGGACATGGACAAGGAAGACGGCGACGGCGGCGCCAAGTTGAACCAGAAGACCTGAACCGGCGCGCGATTTCAGAAAAAGTGCGCGGGGGTTTTCCGTCTGGAATTGCGCAAAACAAGAGCCGAACCGTTGGGGAAAACCTTTCGCGCGGCCTTTGCCGCTTGAAAACGCGCCACGCCGCCGCATAATCATTCCGGTCCCCGCAAGAAGCACACAATGATGATGGGATCGGGGGAGGAATATTTGCCGTCGGGCCACACCTTCGTCATTGCCGACGACCATCCGCTTTTTCGCGGCGCGCTGAAGGAGGCGCTGGCCGGCATCGGCGACGTTGCCGCCATCCACGAGGCCGGCGATTTCGAAAGCGCCAAGGCGCTGGTCCTGGCCAATGAAGAGATCGACATGGTGCTGCTCGACCTGTCGATGCCGGGCGCCAGCGGCCTCTCCGGCCTGATCTCGCTGCGCGGCATTCATCCGGCGGTGCCGCTGGTGGTGGTGTCGGCGCATGACGATCCCGTCACCATCCGCCGCGCGCTCGATCTCGGCGCCTCCGGCTTCATCTCCAAATCGGCGAGCATGGAAGAGATCCGTGGTGCCGTGCAGGCGGTGCTTGCCGGCGATATCGCAGCACCTTCCGGCATCGAGCTCGGCGTCGAGCGCGATCCGGAAATCTCCGACCTGATCAAGCGCTTGCAGGCGCTGACGCCGCAGCAGACGCGCGTGCTCGGCATGCTGGCCGAAGGCCTGCTCAACAAGCAGATCGCCTATGAGCTCGGCGTCTCCGAGGCGACCATCAAGGCGCATGTCTCTGCCGTCCTGCAGAAGCTCGGCGTCGACAGCCGCACCCAGGCGGTCATCCAGCTGTCGAGGATCGGCGGCGACCCGCTGCAGCCGGTCGGCTGACCATCCGGTTCAGTCCGGGCGCTGAACCGCCTCATGCCGTAGCGGTCGTGCCTTGAAGATGGCAAAGCCGATCGCCGCCATGATCCATACGCCGATGCCGCCATAGAGCATCACCCAGCCAAAGCCGTTTGCCAGCGCGTTCTGCGCGACCTTGTCCGGCAGCCCCGGTACCGGATTGCCGGCCGCGATGGCCTGGGCGAATTGATAAAGCCTTGCGCTGTCGCGATCGGGCAGCACGACTATCAGATGCGAGAGCACACCGCTCGCCAGGATGAAGCCCATCACCGCGATGTTCACGGCAAGCGAGACCATGCGCGCGCTCATGTCGATGCCGGACGCCATCCCGGCGCGGTTGCGCGAAACCGAGCCGGTGGTGGTATTGGTGACCGGCGTGTTGGTGATGCCGAGGCCGGCGCCCGCGATCAGGCATCCCGGCAGCATGGTCAGCCAGCTGGCATGAGCCGCCGCACTGCCCCACTTCATCAGGAAGAAGCCGATGCCGATGGTTGCAAGCCCCGCCGGGATGATGACGCCGGGCCGGTAGCGAAGCGATAGCCGCTCGGCCAAAGGCGGCATGACC
>NZ_VFUA01000150.1 GCF_006440735.1 Mesorhizobium sp. B2-7-1
GTCGATCAGGCTTTCAAGCGTGTCCTTGAGCTCGGCGGTGTCGTAGAAGCTGGTGGCGCCTTCCGCCCCGGCCAGCTGGAGCCAGGGGTTGGGGCTGCGCGGCTTGAAGAAGCCGGGCTGGCCCATGGCCATCGTCATGAATGACGAGGTCTGGTTGCGGATATCGCGATAGATGTCGCCTTCCGGCGTATAGGCCCAGATCTTGCGGCCCGAGATCGTCTGCCAGAACTGTTCCAGCCGTTGCAGGCGGCGGCTCGGCTCGTTGCCGGCGATGATCGAGGCGTTGATGGCGCCGATCGAGACGCCGGAGAGCCAGGTCGGCTCGCAGCCGGCGTCGGCAAGCGCCTGATAGACTCCCGCCTGATAGGCGCCGAGCGCGCCGCCGCCCTGGAAGACCAGGGCGATGCGGTCATATTGCGCCGTGATTTCCTGGATGGTGGCGGCAGCTGCTTTGCTGCGGTTGCGCTCAAGCACCGGCTTTCTCCAACTCCTTCGCGCCGGCAGCCGATCGGCCGTGGTTCGCGAGGTAATCATGCACCACTTCGCCCAGGCCGAGCGTCAGATCGGCGGTGAAGTGAACCGCCGAGACGATGTCGAGCACCGGCAGCTTCGCGACGTCGGCCATGACGTGCGGGCGAAGGTCGAGCGCGGCGGGCGCCGTCCAGGCTTCCTTCAGCGTGATGTCGGTGAGGTAATAGCGGACCAGCTCGCAGATGCGCGGGCTGCCGTCGACATGCGGGATGATCTTGATCAGGAAATTGGGCGCGGCGAGCGAGGCCAGCACCTGGTCGTGGTCGGCTTCGCGGTGCTTGTAGCCCATGGTGCCGGTGGCGCACAGCACGCTGCCATAGTGCAGCGTGCCGACCACCACTTCGCCTTCATGCACGATCTTGGGGTTGGCAAGCTTCTTCGGGAAACCCCAGAGCTCGCGGCCGCCGGCGATCGGCGCGTCGTCGTCGAGATACATGGAGTGGACATAGCCGCCATGCTGGCCCTTGTAGCGGACAGGGATGACCTGGCCGGTCTCGGTGTAATCACCGAAGCCGGTGGAGTCCGGCATGCGGATGAATTCGTATTTGACCAGCGGCTCGTCGATCTCGAGCGGCGCAGGCACGACGGCCTCAAGTGCTTCGCGCGTCGTGCGGTAGGTGATGATGATGTATTCGCGGTCGAAGAAACGATAGGGGCCGGGCGGGAAGGACGGGTTGGTGAGCGGCATCGCATAGGCGCGCTTCACGACATCGGCGATTTCCATGGCTGGTGCCCCAAACAGGTTTGAAATGACCCCGCGCGAATGCGCTGGCAAGTATGTTGCACGGCAGCATGACAGTGCCGTGTCAACGCCAAGACGGCGCTTCCGGGAGCCGGCAAAAGCCCGCGCGAAGCTGTAATAGCGCCGACATATGGGTGTGGCATTGTGATGCTGCGGCGCACAAATCATGTGCCTTCCCGGCTGTCTGTCTTCATACTCTGTCCTCCTGTCCTCCTGTCCTCCTGTCGCGAGATCTCCCATGGGTTCCCTGTCTTCGAAGAATGCGCTCGTCACCGGCTCGACCAGCGGCATCGGCCTCGCAATCGCCCGTGCCTTCGCCGCCGAGGGCGCCAACGTCACCATCAACGGCCTGGGCGACGCCGCGGCGATCGAGCAGGAGCGGGCCGGCATCGAGAAGGATTTCGGCGTCAAGTGCCGCTACTCGGGCGCCAACATGATGGACGGCGCCGCCGTCACCGCCATGATCCACGAGGCCGAGGAGGCGTTCGGCAGCCTCGACATCCTGGTCAACAATGCCGGCATCCAGCATGTCGCGCCGATCGAGGAATTTCCCGACGACAAATGGGAAGCCATCATCCGCATCAACCTTCTGGCCGCCTTCTACGCGATCAAGGCGGTGGTGCCCGGCATGAAGAGCCGCAAATGGGGCCGCATCATCAACACGGCCTCGGCGCATGCGCTGGTCGCCTCGCCGTTCAAGTCGGCCTATGTCTCGGCCAAGCACGGCATTGCCGGCCTGACCAAGACGGTGGCGCTGGAAGTGGCGCAGAACGGCATCACCGTGAACGCGATCGCGCCCGGCTATGTCTGGACGCCGCTGGTCGAGAAGCAGATCCCCGACACGATGAAGGCGCGCGGCATGACCGAAGAGCAGGTCAAGCATGACGTGCTTCTGGCCGCGCAGCCGACCAAGGAGTTCGTCACCGTCGAGGAGCTTGCCGCGCTGACCCTGTTCCTCTGTACGGACGCGGCCAAGCAGATCACCGGCACGACCCTGCCGATGGATGGCGGCTGGACGGCGCAGTAAGGGCAGCGGCCGTTTCAGGGAAGCTGGCAGAGGTCCCGTCTTCCCTGGCATTTGAATTCTTGACAATCGCGGGGGAGCGTTCCAGCATCCTGGCCAAGGGGTTCCCCGCGACGACCCCGTGAGGCGTCAGCCCAACGATCGCGTCCAAACTCTCTGTATTCTGGAGGTGGACGCCATGCCGTCAACAACCCAAATCACCGTGCCGCAGCTTGCCCGTCTCATTGGCTTGCCGGATGCGCCTTGCCTGATCGATGTGCGCATCGACGAGGACTATGAAGCCGACCCGCGCCTGCTGCCGGCGTCATGCCGGCGCGATTTCAGGACGGTCTCGACCTGGGCTGCAGAATTTTCCGGGCGCAAAGTCGTCGTGATCTGCCAGAGGGGGCAGAAACTGTCGCAAGGCGTTGCCGCATGGCTGCGTCATGAAGGCATTCCGGCGGAGTCGCTTGAAGACGGCTTCGAGGCCTGGGTCGCCGCCAAGGCGCCGTTGGTTAGTGCCGGCGCGATCCCGCCGCGCGACGGGAAGGGGCGCACCGTGTGGGTCACGCGTTCCCGACCGAAGGTCGACCGCATCGCCTGTCCCTGGCTGATCCGCCGCTTCGTCGATCCCAAGGCGGTGTTCCTGTTCGTCGATGCGGCCGAGGTGCCTCTGGTAGCCGATCGCTTCGCGGCGGTTCCCTTCGACATCGAAGGTGTGTTCTGGAGCCATCGCGGCGAGCGCTGCAGCTTCGATACGGTGATCGAGGAGTTCGGCCTGCGCGCCGATGCGCTGGATCGCCTGGCGCTGATCGTGCGCGCCGCCGACACGGCACGCCTCGACCTTGTTCCGCAGGCGGCCGGTTTCCTCGCCGCCTCGCTTGGCCTGTCGCGCATGTTCCGCGATGACCTCGATCAGCTCGAAGCCGGCATGCTCTTCTACGACGCCTTCTTCCGCTGGTGCCGCGACGCGGCGGAAGAGACGCACAATTGGCCCGTCGGAGGCAAGGCGCAATGACAGCGCTTGCCAAGAATGGCGCCGCACGGCCGGTCGAGACCCCGGCCGTGCCGAGCTTCCGTGAAGCGACGCGGCTGTGGGCAAAGATCGGCCTGCTGTCCTTCGGCGGACCGGCTGGACAGATCGCGCTGATGCACAAGGAACTGGTCGAGGAGCGCCGCTGGATCGGCGAGGAGCGTTTCCTGCATGCGCTCAACTACTGCATGCTCCTGCCGGGCCCCGAGGCGCAGCAGCTTGCCGTCTATATCGGCTGGTTGCTGCACCGGACGGCGGGCGGCCTTGTGGCGGGCCTGTTGTTCGTATTGCCCGGCGCGCTGGTCATGCTGGGTTTGAGCGGCTTCTACATGCTCTACAACGACGCGCCGGTGGTCGAGGCGCTGTTCTTCGGCGTCAAGGCCGCGGTGCTTGCCGTCGTCGTCGAGGCGGTGATCCGCATCGGCAAGCGGGCGTTGAAGAACCGTGCGATGGTGGCGATCGCCGTCGCGGCCTTCCTCGCCATCTATGTCCTCAGGCTGCCGTTCCCGCTGATCGTGCTTGCCGCCGGCCTCATCGGCTGGATCGGCAGCCGTTTCGCGCCGGGGCTGTTTTCCGGCTCGGCGCATGGCAAAGGCAGCGCCGATGCCGACCGCCTCGGCGTGGTCGACCAGATGTTCGAACGCGGCGAGCTCGGCCACACTTTGCCAAGCAGATGGCATGCGCTTCGCACCATCGCCATCTGGCTGCCGGTCTGGCTCGGCCCAGTGGCGATAATCACGCTGCTTGCCGGCCCCGCCAGCGTGTGGGCGCAGCTTGGCGGCTTCTTCGGCCTGATGGCCGTCGTCACCTTCGGCGGCGCCTATGCGGTTTTGGCCTATGTCGCGCAGGCGGCGGTCACCTCGTTCGGCTGGCTGTCGCCGGGAGAAATGATCGACGGGCTGGGGCTTGCCGAGACGACGCCCGGGCCGCTGATCCTGGTGCTGCAATTCGTCGGCTTCACCGCCGCCTATCGCCATGCCGGCTTTGCCAGCCCGCTGCTGGCTGGATCGCTCGGATCGCTGCTGACGCTCTGGGTGACCTTCGTGCCCTGCTTCTTCTGGATATTTTTGGGCGCGCCCTACATCGAGCAGTTAAGGCAGAACAAGGCGCTGGCGGCGGCGCTGGGCGCGATCACCGCGGCGGTCGTCGGCGTGATCATGAATCTTGCATTGTGGTTCGCGCTGCATGTCGTGTTCGGCAAGGTCGCAAGCGTCGGCTGGGGCGTGGAGGTTCCGGTGCTGTCGTCGCTCGACTGGCGCGCCGGGCTGCTGTCGGCGGCGGCGATGGTCGCCATGTTCAGGCTGAAGCTCGGCATGCTGCCGACGCTGGCGGGATCGGCGCTGGCAGGGCTTGCGCTGCTGGCGCTGTAGGCCCGCACGCCATCCGATCACGTTAGCGTGAACGAAAAAGCCGACCAGCCGGGAATAAACGGCCCGGTCCGCCGGTCTCCAGGGCATGCGCCATTTGTGCGCAACAGCAGGAGACCATCATGAAGCGGCACGAAGGCAAATACGCACGGGCTGAAGAGGGCGAAGGCGTCAGCCGCTGCCGTCCCGTGGAGCGTTGGAGCTGGGCGCACCTGTTCTGGGCGATACCGCCCCGCCGCCGGCCCTGATCCGTGCCGATCGCAACCATCGAGATCCACGACCATGACGGCGAGCATCCCGTTGCAGCCAGCGATGCGCCGTTCCCTTCCGAGGCGCCCCTTGCTTCCGAGACACTTGACTCCGGTGACACCAATGCCTTCTCCTCCCTCGAAGCAGGCGCCATCGCCTGCGGTCGCGATCTTCACCCGCATGAGCAGGGACAGATCGTCGCCTCCTGCTGAGGACGGCGGCAGACCCATGGCGGGAGCGCCCGACGGCGGAACGGTGTTGAGCGAAAAGATGCTGGCCGCGCGTTTTGCCGAAGTGGTGCTGCCGCATCTTGGCGATGCGTTGTCGCTCGCCCGCTGGCTGACCGGCAATCAAGCCGATGCCGAGGACGTGGTGCAGGAGGCCTGCCTCAAGGCGCATGCGGGCATAGCGGGCTTTGCCGGCGGCAATGCCCGCGCCTGGCTGCTCACCATCGTGCGCAACGCCTCCTACACATGGATGGCCCGCAACCGTCCGCGCAGCGTGGTTGCCGTCGGCGACCTCGCCGATCTCGACGACGTCTCGCCGCCGCCCGACAATGATGCCGACAGCCCGGAGGCGGCGCTGATTGCCAAGGCGAATTCGGCGGCGGTTGAAGCGGCGATCGCCAGGCTGCCGCAGGCCTTCCGAGAAACGGTGGTGCTGCGCGACATAAACGGTCTCAGCTACCGCGAGATCGCCACCATGCTCGGCGTGCCGCAAGGCACGGTGATGTCGCGGCTGGCGAGGGCCCGCGGCCTGTTGATGACGGAACTTGGAGGGCGCCACCATGAGCCCGCATGAAAATCGCCCGCATGAGGATGGATTGCCGCAAGACCCGCAGGATATGAAGCTGATGATCCACGCCCTTGTCGATGGCGAGCTCGATGCCGCGGCTGCCCTGGCGGTCGAGCGGCGCATGGCCGCCGATCCGGAGCTTGCCACCGAACATGCGCGCCTCGTGGCGCTGCGCGGCGCTGTCGCCAGCCTGCCGCGGCCGAGCGTCAGCGACGATTTCCTGGCGCGCATCGCGGCCATCGCCGAGGTGAAGGACGCCGGGGACGCTGTTCAGCCCACAGCCGCGAAGGTGGAGCCGCAACAGCAGCAAGGCAACGTCGTCGAGATGCGGCCGCGCGCGGCACGCTGGTTCAACTCCTTCGACTGGCGCCAGATGGCGGCGTCGATCGCGCTGACGGCTGTTCTGGCCAGCGGCGCGACGCAATGGCTGGCGACGGCGGACAATGGCTCCGACAGTTTCGCGGTCGCCGTCGCCAATGGCCATCGCCGCAGCCTGCTCGCGGCGACCCCGGTCGACATCGTCTCGTCCGACCGCCACACGGTGAAGCCATGGCTCGACGGGCGCATCGGCGTGTCGCCGGCGGCGCCGGACATGGCCAAGGACGGCTACGCGCTGCTTGGCGGGCGCGTCGAGGTGATCGGCGACAAGCCGATGCCGGCGCTGGTCTACCGCCATCACGAGCATCTGATCACGCTGGTGGCCGCACCCCGGCAGAACGAGGCCAAATCGATGCCGGTGGCGGACGACCTCTCGGCGGGCGGCTTCCTTCTGGTCCACTGGACCGACGACGCCTTTTCCTACTGGGCGATCTCAGACGCCGAACGCCCCGCGCTCGACGATTTCGTCACCCGCTTCCGGGCCGCGATCATCGCCAATCCGGCGGCCGGCAGTCCGGGCTAGGGAAAGGAAACTTCTTTGTCGCCGCTATTTTTGAGGCCGATAACCGTTTGACGGGAAGGCAGATGCCCGTCCGCCCGAGATAACAGCGCCAAGCACCGGCCCGGTGCGCCGGCCCCTTGGCGCACAAGTGATAAGTCATGGTCGACTTTGGTATGTTATACACGCCGCGTTCTCGGGGCGGACACGAGTCGATGGATCAGGAAAGACTTCTAGCCGCAGTTCTCCTGGCCGATGTCGTGGGCAGCGTGCCGCTCTATGAGCGCATCGGCGACGATGCCGCCCTGCGGCAGGTCTCGGGTTGCCTCGATGCGATACGCGAGATCGTCGCCCAGCACGGCGGCGACTTCATTTACTCGAAGGGCGATGACGTCCTCAGCCTGTTCGAGAGACCGGAGGCGGCGCTGAGCGCCGTCTGCCAGATTGGCGGCCGACTGGCGAAAGAGCCTTTGATCGCCCGGATCGGATTGCATTTCGGGGCGGTCATTCGCGCGCGGGGCGCGGTGTTCGGCGACGTTGTCAATGTGACCGCAAGGTTGTCCGCCACGGCCAACCCCGGGGAGGTCCTGATCAGCCAGAGCTTCTTCGAAGCCCTTTCCGCGGGCAGCCGCAGTACCTTGCGGCTCCTCGACAAAATGGCCTTCAAGGGAAAGCAGGAACTCTTCGATGTCTATACGCTGAGGAGCGACGATGGGGCCCTCAGCACGCACGTCGCCAATCGAGGCACCTTTGTCGACAGGCGCTTCGCCCCGGCGCCGCAGATCAATCTGGTCATCCGCTATGAAGATCAGGTGCGATCCTGCCGAAACAACGAATTGGTGACGATCGGCCGATCTCGGGAATGCAATATCGTCGTCCCGCGGCCCTGGGTCTCAAGGCACCACGCGACCTTCACCATTTCGAATGGCAAGGTCCGGCTTGTCGAGCGAAGCTCGTCGGGCACATTTGTGTCGATGGGACCCGGTGATGGAGTATTCGTACGCCGCGAAGATATTCTCCTCTTCGGCTCCGGCGTCATCTCGCCTGGACGCAGATCGTCCCTCGGCGACGCCCAGATCCTTCGCTACGAAATTATCTCAGGCTGACCCGGCTTGGCGCATCTCGACGCCAAGACCGGCCGATGCACCTGACTGTTCCGCCGCCGCTGGTGATCTCGGTCCAGTGTTTGTCATGCGCTCCATATCACCGGCAGGTGCAGCCGCCGTCGATGCGCAGCGCGCCGCCGGTGATCATGAACGTCACTCCACCATGAACCGCGAGCTGAAAGGCAGGCCCGCCGCGCCCACCGCCTTGGGCGAACGCTCGATGTTGCCGGCGATTGCGCTTATGCCGGGCATCGCCTGCTCCAGCTCCCGGCAGATCGCCTTGCAGACAGCCTGGGGAGCGTAGGAAGACAGGACGACCGAGGTGATCGGAACGAACTGCTTCAAAGCCGCGATCGACGACTTCATCTGCCCCGCCAGCTCGCGCTGCCATGCGATCTCAGCCTCGCCAAATGACGGCCAGTCCGCGCCTCTTTCCCATAGCTCGGACGTCTGCCTTCCTTGCTTGGTGATTTCCTGTTCGAGCCGCAGGATGCCGACGTCGAAGCTCACCGCGCCAGTGGTGTTGTAGATCTGGTGGTTGAGGACCAGGCGGCTGTGCAAGCGCGCGCCGAGATAGAAGAAAAGATAGTCCGAAAGGTGCTTGGCGACGCCGAACATGCTTTCGCCGCCGGCCGCCGCGGTGATGTCGTTCTGGACGTAGACGGGATAACCGATCTCCCGTTCGACCTCCTCCTGCAAGGCGTCGAACCGCTCTCGGGCCGCCCTGGGGGTCAGCTCGAGCTCCACTTCGTCGCCCGGCAGGGCAAGGCCGATGCCGGCGATGCGCGAATGGAGATGCTGCGGCAGATCGGCGATGGCCTTGGCGATGGCGCTCATGAATTGCGGATGGTTGGTGTCCTGCGCGGCAGCCGAGAACGGCAGCACCGCATGCGAGCGGATCGAGCCGATGAAATCGACGAGCACGACCTCCACCTGCCGGTGGCCGACGCTGATGCCGACGGAATAGGCGCCCCCGGGGTTGAGCGAAAGCGGCACTGTCGGCGGCCCGACCCGACCGCGCTGGGCTTCGCCCTTGGCGATCAGCCCCTCCTGCTCGAGCGAGCGGACGATGACGGATACCGTCTGCGCCGACAGGCCGGTCCGCTCGCCGATCTCGAGACGGGTGATGTGCTTGCTCTGCAGCAGCAGCGACAGCACCAGGCGCTCGTTGTAACCGCGCACGCTAACGGCGTTGAGGCCGCTGGCGCGGTCCGCAATCCGCAGCGGGTTGGGCGGCGCAAAGCGCATATCAGGCATGGTGCGTCCTCTCGCAATCGGTCGTGCGGGACACCCGTATGCCGCGTTTATCTCTCATCCGGCCACCCGATTGCTTCGACTTCGCGGGCCAGCGCACGGCCAAGCGACGCATGCGCCTGTCCGTTGATGTGGAATCCGTCGAGCGGATCGCAGGTGACGACCGAGCCCGCGTCGAAGAAATGCACTTCGAGCGAATCGGCGATGATCTCGAATTCGAGCGCCAGCCGCCGCGACTTCTCCGGCGCGCCGGCGAAGATCGACCGCCATTCCTTGATGTCGTCCAGCATCGGCGGCGGGGAGACGATCATGATCTCGGGCACGCTGCCGCCCGGGCCGGGCTTCAGCTCCTTGATGTCGTAGACGAGGCAGCCCATGGCCATGGCGACTTCCGAAGCCGGCTGGTTGAAGCGCACCTTGAGGTCGTTGGTGCCCAGCATGATGATGACGAGATCGAGAACCGCATGGCTCTGCAGGCAAGGCCTGAGGTAGGTACGCCCGTTCTTGTGAGCCCCCTCGATGGGATCGTCGCGCACCGTCGTGCGGCCGCTGAGGCCTTCCTCGATGATATGCCAGCCGACGCCCAGCTCCCTTGCCATGACACCGGGCCAGCGCTCCGCCGGGCCGTAGCGGTCGAGCGGCGTGCCGCCGGGTACTTGCCCATGCGTGTTGGAGTCGCCGTAGCACAAGACCGATCGCATGCTCCTCCCCGATCCAGCCAAGGTTCTGATTTGCGGAAGTTATCGGACGAGACTCGGCCGTCCGCATCCAGTGACCCTGCCATTCGGCGGAAAGGTAGCGCAAGCCGCAAAGATAATCCATCACTCTGAATAATTATTGACAGCCCGCCGGATCGATGATTGAAAGTGAGCCTGGGAGGAATGCCCCGAACCTTTTGCGCCGATCGGCTGCCATGACCCATGGCGGCAACGCTGGACTTTGTCTCGAGCGGCTATGCGCGCGGGTTGAGCAATGAACTGAAGCAGTGCCGGGATCGCCCCGGCAGGTGCGGCGTTTGGCCATGGCCGGACGCTGATGGGGAAGTCGTGGCCCTGGTCAGCAGGGTCCGTGGAGCTTGAGAAGGAGGATGGCTCAGTGAGACGGATTATCCAATCAATCGCAGCGGCAGTGATCGCGACCACCATGTGGTGCGCTCCCTCGTTCGCCGACGACGTATCGCTGCTCGACGGGGTTACCGCCCGCGCCGGGGACAACCCGACGGTCGAGGCAGGCAAGTTCAAGAAGGATCCGCCCTGGGTCATCGGCATGAGCCATTTCGGCGTCAATGCGAACACCTGGACGGTGCAGGTCGCGCATGAGGCCGAGGCTGCCGCCGCCAAGGACAAGCGTATAGCCAAATTCATCCTGCTCGACGCCGGCTTCGACCAGAAGAAGCAGGTCGCCGACATCGAGGACCTGATAGCCCAGAAGGTCGACGCCATCATCGTCCAGCCGGTCACGTCGACGTCTGCAGACGCGAGCATCGCCAAGGCCGTGGCGGCGGGCATCCCGGTCATCGTGCACACCGGCCGCATCGAGAGCGACGCCTTCACCACCGAAATCCAGGGCGGCGCCGAGCATTTCGGCAAGGTGATGGGCGACTTCCTGGTCAAGGAGCTCGGCGGCAAGGGCAACATCTGGGTGCTGCGCGGGCTCGCCGGCCATCCTGAGGACACCAACCGCTACAACGGCCTGCTGCAGGCGCTGAAGGGAACCGACGTCAAGATCATCGCCGAGGAACATGGCGACTGGCAGTACGACAAGGCCAAGAAGCTCTGCGAGACGCTCTATCTGAACAATCCCGAGGTCGACGGCATCTGGTCTTCCGGCGCGGACATGACACGCGCCTGCGTCGACGTCTTCAAGCAGTTCGGCGCCAAGATCCCGCCGATTACCGGCGAGGGTAATAACGGCTTCTTCGGCCAGTGGATCGCCGACGGCTTCAAGTCGATCTCGGCGGAATACAGCCCTGCCCAGGGCGCGGCCGGCATCCGCGCCGCCGTGGCCCTGCTCGAAGGCAAGGAGTTGAAGAAGCACTACGACTACAACCCGCCCGGCTGGGACATCGAGAAGGTCAAGAAATACTATCGCGACGATCTCTCGGCCAATGTCTGGTGGCCGTCGGAGCTGCCGGAAGACAAGCTCAAGGAGTTCTACGCCAAGAAATAAAAGGTGGCGCTATCGTGGCGCGGGCGGCGGAGACGCGGGCCTGCGCCACCACATTCCCTGAACGCAGCGGTGCTTGTTTCGTGAAAACCCTTGTCGAAATGTCGGATATCCGCAAGGCGTTCGCCGGCACGGCGGCGCTGAAGGGCGTCTCGATCGCGCTTCAATCAGGCTCGGTCCATGCGCTGATGGGCGAGAACGGCGCCGGCAAGTCGACGCTGATGAAGATCCTCGCCGGCGTCCACCAGCCGGACAGCGGCGCCATCCTGCGCGACGGGCGCCAGGTCGCCTTCCACAGGCCGAAGGATGCGCTGGAAGCCGGCATCTCGACGGTGTTCCAGGAATTGTCGCTGCTGCCCAATTTGACGATCGCCGAAAACATGTTTCTCGGCCGAGAGCCAGCCACCGCTTTCGGCGGGGTCGACCAACGCCGCATGCGGCGCGAGGCCGGCAAGGCGCTTGCCGAGCTCGGCCTCACGCTCAATCCGGGCACGCTGGTCTCGAGCCTCAGCATCGCCGAACGGCAGTTCGTCGAGATCGCGCACGGCATCATGACCGAGGCCAGCGTGTTCATCCTCGACGAGCCGACGGCGGCGCTCAATGCCGCCGATGTCGAGGTGTTGAACCGCCACATCCGCAGGCTGAAGGATGAGGGCAAGGCGGTCGTCTACATTTCGCACCGCATGGACGAGATTTTCGCCATCTGCGACACCGTCACGGTCCTCAAGGACGGCGAGCTCGTCGGCACCCGGCCACTCGCCGAGATGACGCCGGCCGCGCTGATCGCGATGATGGTCGGCCGCGAGCTGACCGACCTTTTTCCGCAGCGCGGCGACGCGCCCGGCCCTGTCATGCTTTCGGTCGAGGATTTCCGCATCACCGAGCGCTCCAGACCGTTTTCGCTGGAGCTGCGCCGTGGCGAGATCGTCGCGCTGGCCGGCCTGGAGGGGCAGGGCCAGCAACGCTTCCTGCGCTCGCTGGTCGGTCAATACCACCCCTTTGCCGGCCGCGTGACGATCAAAGGCAAGTCGCTGCCCTTGCCGGTATCGCCCGGCGGCGGCGTGCGCCGGCTGCAGGCGATGGGCGTCGGCTTCGTGCCGGAGGATCGCAAGGAGGACGGGCTCTTCCTCGGCCTTTCGGTGGCGCACAACATCGCCGCCGCGCTCCATTCGAAACGGTCGGAGCTGGCGCTGGCCGCGGGCTATCAGCGGCGGATCGCCGACACGATGTCGAGCCTTGCCGTGAAGGCCAGCGGTCCGGGCGCCATCGTCGGCACGCTGTCCGGCGGCAACCAGCAGAAGGTGCTGCTCGGCCGCTACCTTGCCGCCGACATCGACATCCTGCTCGTCGAAGAGCCGACGCGCGGCGTCGACATCGGCGCGAAATCCGAGATCTACCGGCTGCTGCGCGACTTTGCCCGCAAAGGCGGCGCGGTGCTGGCGCTGTCGCGCGAGACGGTCGAGCTGATCGGGCTCTGCGATCGGATCTGCGTCGTCCACAACGACACGATCGTGAGAGAGATGCCGGCGGCCGAAGCCACGGAGCACAACATCCTCGACGCCGCGCTCAGCGCCAACGGGGAGGCCAATGAGGCGAAAGGAGAGCGCCGATGACAGCCATCAGCAGACGCCTCGCGGGCGCAAGAGGATCGCGGCAGGGCATGTGGATACTGCCCTTGCTGATCGTGCTGGCCATCGCGCTCTGGCTCAGCCTCGAGACCGCGCAGTTCCTCAACGGGGAGAATCTGCTCAATCTGGTGCCGCAGGCGATGCCGCTCGTCATCACGGCGGTCGGCCAGATGTTCGTCATCCTGCTCGGCGGGCTCGACCTTTCGGTCGGGTCGATGATCAGCTTCACGACGGCGGTGCTCGCCCTCGGCGGCCCCGCCTGGGTGCTGATCCCGGCTGTGTTCGTGCTGGCCGCGCTGGTCGGCTTCTGCAACGGCTTCATCATCACCCGCTTCAACGTGCATCCGATCATCGCGACGCTGTCGACGCAGTACATCCTGCTAGGGATCACGCGGGTATTGCGGCCGGTTTCGGGCGGCACGGTGCCCGATATCGTCATCAGCGCCGTGGCCGGGTCCTTCCTCGGGGTGCCCATGCCGGTGTTCTGGGGCATCTTCACGCTCGCGGTCGCCTGGAAGCTGCTCTACGGCTCGCGCTTCGGGCTGCATCTTTTCGCGATCGGCGGCGGCGTGTCGTCCGGCGTGGAGGATGCGGCGCATAATTTCGGCATCGCCGACCGGCGCAACATCGTGCTTGCCTATGTGATCTGCGCCTGCTTCGCGGCCCTGGCCGGCATTTTCCTCGCCGGGCGCATCGTCTCG